>NZ_JBHSKG010000007.1:0-278341 GCF_042657905.1 Actinomycetospora rhizophila
CCGCGCGGGGCCGCGCCCGCCGGCCCCGCCCCGGCGCCGCCCCGCGGTGCTCCGGCCGGTCCGCCGCGCGGTGCCGCCCCGGCAGCTCCGGCCCCGAATGCTCCGGCCCCCGGTGCTCCGGCGCCCGCCGGCCGCCCCCCGGCCGGCCCCGCCACCAGCGCCGTCCCCGGCCGCCCGACCGCGGCGCCGACGACCTCCACCACGGCGGCCGCCCCCCGCCCGGGCAGCGCCCCCGAGAGCCCCGCCGCGCGGCGCAGCCCCACCGGCACCGCCGCGATGCCCGCCATCGACGCACCGTCGCCCCGGGGTCACAGCTCCGGGCCGCTGCCGAAGCGCGACGACGACCGCGACGAGGACCGCGACGACGCCGCGGACGAGGTCGCCGCGGACGAGACCCCCGCGGAGGACCGCGAGGACGGCGCCACCCGCACCGGCGCCGCGCGCTCGACCGCCCGCCGGGGCGCCGGCACGACCCGCTCCCGCACGACCACCAGCCGGTCGCGCAGCGCGAGCACCCGCACCACCAGCACCCGCACCACCAGCACCCGCACCACCAGCACCCGCACCACCGCGCACCGGTCGCCGGGCCGCACGAAGGACGGCCGGGACGCCGACGCCCCCCGCGTGCCGCGCGGGCGCATCGCCGCCGCGATCGCGGTGGTCCTCGGCGTCGTGGCCGCCCGCGTGGTCCGCCTGCCCCACGGCGAGAAGGTCGTCGCGTTCGGTCGCCGGGTGCGCGCGCGGGTCGTCCTCTACCTCGACGGGCCGCACCCCGAGTCACTGGCGCCCGCCGCCCTGCGCTGGCGGCGCCTGCGCCGCACCGCCTACGCCGCCGTCGGCGCGATGGTCGCGGCGCCGGTGCTGGCGATGGTGGTCGGCTTCCTGTTCATCCCCGTGCCCAACGCGGACGACGCCGTCGAGAGCCAGCTCAACACCGTGTCCTTCTCCGACGGCACGGTGCTCGCGCGCATCGCGCCCGGCGAGCAGGGCAACCGGCAGAAGGTCGGCCTCGAGCAGGTCCCGCCGCCGGTGCGGTTCGCGGTGCTCTCCGCCGAGGACCGCTCCTTCTACTCCAACAGCGGCTTCGACGTCGTCGGCTTCGGCCGCGCCGTCTGGAAGAACCTCACCGGCGGCACCGGCGGCGGTTCGACGGTCACGCAGCAGTACGTCAAGAACGCGATGGTGGGCGACGAGTACTCGCTGATGCGCAAGTACAAGGAGCTCATCATCTCCTTGAAGATCTCGCAGGAGCGCTCGAAGGACGAGATCCTCACCGACTACCTCAACAGCATCTACTTCGGCCGCGGCGCCTACGGCATCCAGGCCGCGTCCCAGGCCTACTTCGGCCGCCCCGTCGAGACGCTGACGCCGGCCGAGGGCGCGCTGCTCGCCGGCGTCATCCAGGCGCCGTCGAAGTGGGACCCCGCCCAGAACCCCGACGACGCCCTGCGCCGCTGGAACTACGTCATGGACGGGATGGTCGCGCAGAACTGGCTGGCCGCCCCGGAGCGGGCGGCCGCGCAGTTCCCGGCGACCGTGCCCCCGCGCCGCGTCACCGGCGGCGTGCCCGACGACGACCGCGGCCACATCTACAGCGCGGTCCGCGACGAGCTGCGCAGCCTCGGCATCGACCAGGACGCGCTCGTCACCCAGGGGCTGCAGATCCAGACGACCATCCGGCCGGAGGCCCAGCGCGAGGCCGTCGAGGCCGTGCGCCGACAGATGCGCGACCAGCCGCAGAACCTGCGGACCTCGGCGGTGTCGATCGACCCGCGCACCGGCGGCATCCTCGCCTACTACGGCGGCGACAACGGTGCGGGACTGGACTACGCGCGCGTCGAGAAGCAGGCGGGCTCGACGTTCAAGCCGTTCGTGCTGCTGGCCGCGCTGCAGCAGGACCCGCCGATCGGCATCTCCACCGAGTTCGACGGGCGGGCCATCCCCGGGCGCACCGTCCGCAACGTCGACGGCGCCGACTGCGCCAACTGCAGCCTCAAGCGCGCGATGACGCTGTCGAACAACGTCGTGTTCACCGCGCTCGGCAACCGGGTCGGACCGCAGGCCGTAGCCGCGGCCGCCCGGCAGGCCGGGATCTCGCAGCCGATGAACGACCCGAACAGCGGCATCTCGCTGGGCAACCAGGAGACCACCGCGGTCGACCTCGCCTCGGCGTACGCGACCTTCTCCAACGAGGGCATGTACCACCGCCCGCACCTGGTGGCGCGGGTGACGACGGCGAGCGGCGAGGTCCTCTACGACGACGCCACCGCGCAGGGCGAGCAGCGCATCGACCCGCGGGTGGCGCGCAACGTCACCGAGGCGATGCGCGACGTGCCCGAGTACGACGGGGTGTCGCTGCAGGGCGGGCGGCAGTCGGCGGGCAAGACCGGCACCGTCCAGTCGCACGTCGACAGCGAGAACAACGACGCCTGGTTCGCCGGCTACACGCCGTCGGCGTCGACGGTCGTGTGGGTCGGGACCGACGACAACACCCCGATCCGGACCTCCGACGGGCGCCCGGTCTACGGCCACGGGCTGCCCAGCGAGATCTGGAAGACGTTCATGGACGAGGCGCTGGACGACACGCCGAAGCAGACGTTCGGCGCGTTCACCCCGGTCGCGGGCACCGATCCCGGTGACACCGCCCGGTCCACCGAGTCCTCGTCGCCGTCGCCGTCGAGCACGTCCGCGCCGTCGTCGTCCGCGGCGCCGACCACGACCGCCCCGCCGGCGGAGGTGCCCGCGCCGGAGGGCGAGGAGGCGCCGCCGGGCGGCGCCGACCAGCCCGGTGACGCGGCCGCGGCGGCGCCCGAGGGCGGCGAGAACGCGGATGCCCCGGCGGGCGCGGACCCGCCGGAGAACTAGCCCTCCGAGTCCTGGGCCAGCGCGAAGTCGGCGTCGTCGAAGCCGGGGCTGACGACGCAGGTCACCAGCACCTCGGTGCTCGCGCCGGGCGCCGGTGCGGCGCGCTGCCACACCCCGCCGGGCACGAGCGCCGTCGCCGCCTGGCCGTCCTCGACGCGGTCGCCGAGCACGATCTCGCGGGACCCCTCGTCGTCGGGTGCGTCGCCCCCGCCGCCCAGCCAGAGCGACAGCGCCGGGCCCCGGTGCCAGCACCACAGCTCGTCGGAGCGGACGCGGTGCCAGCGCGACTGCTCGCCGGGCGCGAGGACGTAGTGGATGGCCGTGGCGCTCGCGCGCGGACCGGGGTAACCGGCGGGGTGGAGCGTGGGTCCCGCGGTCCAGGTGCGGCGGAACCAGCCGCCCTCGGGGTGGGGCGCGAGGTCGAGCGCGCGGGCGAGCGGGGGCGTCACGCGGTCATGTCCAGCGTGGCGATCACCTTGGCCGGGTGCAGGCGCACGACGAGCTCGCCCGGGACGCCGTTGCGGGCGCCGAACTCCTCGGCCCGGTCGGCACCCATGTACCGCGCCCCGAGCGCGGTGGCGGTGCGCCGCAGCTCGTCGGGGTCCTCCGAGAGCGTCACCGAGCCCTGGACCTGGACGAACGCGAACGGCGGCTCCTCGAGGTCGACGCAGAGCACGACGCGCGGGTCGCGGGCGAAGGCGCGCCCCTTGGCGGTGTCCGCGCCGGTGTTGAAGACGATCGTGCCGTCCTCGACGAGGAACCAGATCGGGGCGACCAGCGGGCGGCCGTCCTGCGCGGTCCACCCGATCTTGCCGGTGCGGGTGCCGTGGGAGAGGAAGGCGAGGACGTCGGGGTCGCTGAGGTCGGCCATGACCCGAGCCTAGGTCGGCCCGCCGGGCGCCTGCCGCCGCGCGCGGTCCCACTCCTCGGGCGTGTTGACGCCCCGCGCGCCGAGCAGCTCCGGGTCCCGGGCGGCGAGCCGGGGGTCGGCGAGCAGCGCCGCGGCGTCGAGCTCGCGGACCCGGCTCGCGGCGATCAGCGCGCCGACGCTGCGCTCGCCGCGGTCGAGGAGGTCGGCGGCGCGCGGGGCGAGGGCGGTGGCGTAGGCGGCGAGCAGGTGCTGGCGGTGCCCGTCGAGCACCGGGAGCGCGACCTCGACGGGCGCCACCCGGTGGGCGAGCACGGCGCGGACGAGGTCCTCGTGCAGGTGGGGCAGGTCGACGGCGGCGACGAACGCCGTCGCGGCCTGCGCCGCAGCACCGAGCCCTGTGGCCAGCCCCTGCAGCGGCCCCCGGTCGGCGACGGTGTCGTGGACCACGGTGGTGCGCGCCCGCACCGCGGGGTCGAGCCCGGCGGGCAGGTCGCGGGGCGCGTCGGCGGCGCCGACCACGACGAGCGGGCCGTCGACGGCGGTCGCCAGCACCGTGAGGACGTGCGCGAGCAACGAGCTCCCACCCAGCTCCAGGGCCGCCTTGTCCCGGCCCATCCGCCGCGACCGGCCCCCGGCCAGCACGACCCCCGCGACCTCGCTCACCGAGGACCCCCCACACGTGACGCGCGCGACCGATTGGGCACGACAGGACCCGGTAACCCAGGCCGTGACTCGTCCGTAGACGATCGGAGGTCACCACGATGATCGGGAACGGCGGACGCCGCCACCAGGAGCCCGAGGACGGCCACCGGGGCTGGGTCGCACCGACCCCGGCCGACCGCCAGGAGGCCGCGGCCGACCGCGCCATGGCGGAGGCCGAGCGCGCGGTCGCGTCGGGCACCGCCACCGACGACCAGCGTGCGCGCGTCGCCCGCATGGGGCACGCCCGCACCCACGAGCAGCGCCGCAGCGTCTTCCGCGACGGCTGACCTCACGGCAGCACCAGCACGACGAGCGGCAGCGTGACCAGCGAGAGCACCGTGGTGATCACGACCACCGCGGTGCTCTCGCGGTACCAGGCCCGGTACTGGGCGGTGAGCACGAAGACCGTCGCCGCGTCGGGCAGCGCCGCCATCAGCACCAGCACCGCGCCCCACGGCGCCGGGACGGCGAACAGCACCACGGCGCCCAGCGCGAGCGCCGGCATCACCAGCAGCTTGATGACCACCGCCGCGCCGATCGGCACCCACTGCGCCCGGGACTCCCGCAGCGAGCCGACCGCACCGCGCAGCAGGATGCCGAGCGCGAAGAGCCCGCCCGGCGCGGCGAGGTCGCCGAGCATCTCGATCGTCGTCGCCACCGGCGACGGCAGCCGCACGCCGAGCAGCGCGACGACCACCCCGGCGACGATGCCGACGACCACCGGGTTGCCGAGCACGCGGCGGGCCAGCAGCGCGGGCAGGGCCACCGCGCCCTCCTCGCCGCGCCCGCGGCCGTCGAGCGTCACCGCGACGAGGAACACCGAGATCGCGAGCGCGGTGTGCAGCGTCGAGGTCAGCGACGCCGCGAACGCCGTCGCGGGCCCGAGCACGGCCACCGTCAGCGGGATGCCGAGGTAGCCGACGTTGCCCCAGCCCGCGACCAGCCCGACGGCGTGGGCCTCGCGCGGCGGACGGCGCACCACCCGCGCCGCCGACCAGCCCAGCGCGTAGGCGACGACCACGACGGCCGCCGCGGCGAGCAGGGCCGAGGCCGGGACGCCGGCGGAGAGGTCAGCCCCGGCCACCGACACGAAGATCAGGGCGGGCAGGGCGATCCAGTAGACGAGGTCGTTCAGCACGGCCGCGGTGCGCTCGCCGAAGCGCTCGAAGCGCCCCGCCACCGCCCCGACCGCGATGACCGCGAAGACGGGGAGGATCCGGCTGAGCAGTTCACCCACGGCGTGGACCGTACGAGTGCGCTCAGCTGCCCGCGGCCGCGAACGGCGTCATCGTGGCCCGTGCCACGACCGTGTCGACGGCGCGCTCCAGCACCGGGAACAGCCGCGCTCCGGTCGGCCCGACGCGCACCTCGGGGTAGCTGCGGTGCGCCCCGGACGCCCAGCCCTCGCGGAACACGCGGATGTCCAGGTTCTCGGTGGCACAGATCGGGTCGCCGGGTGCGCACACCTCGTAGACCCGCCCGTCGTAGACGGCGAGCTCGCGCGTCGGGCGGGGGCCGAGCACGCCGCGGCCCGGGGTGTCGACGAGGTTCGGCGCCTGCGGGTCGCGTCGCGGGCTGCCCAGCATGATGGCGCCGGCGATCCGCTCGGCGGGCAGGCCGATCGTCCCGTTGGCGGCGCGGTGGACGACGTCGGAGACCACGTCACCGCCCTGGCTGTAGCCGATCAGCATGATCGTCGTGTCGGGGCAGCGCGCGGCCACGTCCCCGGCGTCGCGCGCCAGGCGCTCGGCGCCGCGCCCCTCGCTGGTGAAGTAGAAGGGCCGGTCCACCGTCGCGGGGTAGGGGACGTAGCGCACGGCGAGCCCGTCCCCCCACCGCCGCGCGAGCGGGTCGGTGAGCCCGGCGAGGAGCCCGACGGACGCGGCGGGGTCGGCGGCCTCGGAGGTCTCGCCGGTGCCGGGGACCGCGAAGAGGGCGACCGGGGGACAGGCGGGCGCGGCGACGGCGGCGGGCGTGGCGACCAGGCCGGTGGTGATCAGGAGCACGACGACGAGCAGCGCCCGCCGCACCACGCCCCCCGTCACCCGCCCATCGTGGCGGATCCGGGAGCGGACCGTCACACCTCGGGCTGACAGATCGCCCCCGCTCTGCCAACGTGCCCGGTCAGGAGTCCCCCGGCGGCGGTGCCGGAGCCGGGGTGGCAGGCCCGAGAACTGGAGGACTCGCGTGAGCATCCCGTCGGACCTCGACATCGCGCAGGCGGCGACGCTGAAGCCCATGGACGACATCGCTCGGCAGATGGACCTGCCGACCGAGTTCCTCGAACGCCACGGCACCGACGTCGCCAAGATCGAGCTCGAGGCCATCGAGGCGATGAAGGACCGGCCGCGCGCGAAGTACGTCGTGGTCACCGCGGTCACCCCGACCCCGCTGGGGGAGGGCAAGACCACCACGACGGTCGGGCTGGGCCAGGCCTTCTCGCACATCGGCAAGCGCGGCGTGGTCGCCATCCGCCAGCCGAGCATGGGTCCGACGTTCGGCATCAAGGGCGGGGCGGCCGGCGGCGGCTACTCGCAGGTCGTGCCGATGGAGAAGTTCAACCTCCACCTCACCGGCGACTTCCACGCCGTCACGAGTGCCCACAACCTGCTCTCTGCGGTGCTGGACAACCACCTCTACCAGGGCAACGCGGCGGGCCTCGACCCGTACCGCGTCACCTGGCGGCGCGTGCTCGACGTCAACGACCGCGCCCTGCGCAACGTCGTCACCGGGCTCGGCGGCCGCATGGACGGCGTCCCGCGCGAGGCCGGCTTCGACATCACCTCCGCCTCCGAGGTGATGGCCGTGCTCGCGCTGTCCAACGACCTCGGCGAGCTGCGACAGCGCCTCGGGCGCATCGTCGTCGGCTACACCCCCGACGGGGACGCGGTGACCGCCGAGGACATCCACGCCGCCGGGTCGATGGCCGCGCTGATGCGCGACGCGCTCAAGCCGAACCTCATGCAGACGCTGGAGAACACGCCGGTCCTGGTGCACGCGGGGCCGTTCGGCAACATCGCGACGGGCAACTCGTCGATCGTCGCCGACCGTATCGGCATCCACTCCGGCGACTTCCTCGTCACCGAGGCGGGCTTCGGTGCCGACATGGGCGCCGAGCGCTTCTTCAACATCAAGTGCCGGACCTCGGGCATGTCGCCGGACGCCGCGGTGGTCGTCGCCACGGTGCGCGCCCTCAAGGTCCACTCCGGCAACCACAAGATCGTGGCGGGCAAGGACCTGCCGCCGGCGCTGCTCGAGGAGAACCCCGAGGAGGTGCACGCCGGCGCGGCCAACCTGCGCAAGCAGATCGAGAACATGCGCATCCACGGGGTGTCGCCGGTCGTCTGCATCAACGCGTTCCCGACCGACCACCCCAGCGAGCACCAGGCGATCCGCGAGATCGCCGAGTCGATGGGCGCGCGGGCCGCGGTGTCGACGCACTTCGCCGACGGCGGGCGGGGCGCCGCGGAGGTCGCCGAGGCCGTCGCGGAGGCCGCGAACGAGCCGAGCCAGTTCCAGCTGCTCTACCCGGACGACGCCCCGCTGCGCGAGAAGATCGAGACCATCGCGACGAAGGTGTACGGCGCCGACGGCGTCGACTACGCCCCGGCGGCGAACACCTCGATCGACCTCTACGAGCGCAACGGATTCGGGAACCTGCCGGTGTGCGTGGCCAAGACACACCTGTCGATCTCGTCGGACCCGAAGCTCCTCGGCGCCCCGACGGGCTGGCGGATGCCGGTGCGCGAGGTCCGCGCGTCGGTCGGCGCCGGCTTCATCTACCCGATCTGCGGCGACATGCGGACGATGCCGGGCCTGGGCAAGAACCCGGCCGCCCACCACATCGACGTCAAGCCCGACGGCACGATCGTGGGGCTCTTCTGACGTCCTGTGTGAGCACTTTCCGGGCCCATGGGCCCGGAAAGTGCTCACATGGGGAGGCGACGTGAGCCGGCCGCTCGGGGAGCTCGGGCTCGCGCGGTTCGGGGAGGTCCTCGCCGGCAAGGGGCCCGGGCCGGCCGCCGGGTCGACGGCCGCGGTGACGGTCTCGCTCGCCGCGGGCCTGGCCACCAAGGTCGCCAAGGGTGCCGCCGACCGGGAGGCCGTCGAGGAGCTCGACCGCCTGCGCGCCAAGGCCCTGCGCCTCGCCGACGACGACGTCGAGGCCTTCGCCGGGTTCCTCGAGGCGCGCCGGCTGGATCGTTCCTCTGGCCGAGGGGCGGTCCCGGCCGCGGCGGAGGCGATCGTCCAGGTGCCCGCGGACGTCGTCACGATCGCCGTCCGGGTCGCCGAGCTCGCCGCCCTGCTCGCCGAGGAGGGCCCCGATGCGCTCACCGGCGACGCGGTGACCGCCGCCTTCCTCGCCGCCGCGGCCGCCGAGTCCGCGGCGATGCTGGTGGGCACCAACATCGCGGACGCCGGTGAGCTGGCGGACCCCCGCGTCGAGTACGTCGAGGAACGGGCGGGCCACGCGCGCACGCTCGCGGAACGGCTGGTGTGACCCCGCACTGGACCGTCGAGGTGACCCGCGGCGACCTCGTGGAGTCCGCGCACCGCGTGACGCTGGTGGTGCTCGGGCCGGGCGGCGCGGAGGAGCTGCGGGCGGGACCGGTGGACGCGCCGATGCTCGCGCGCTCGGCGCTCAAGCCCGCGCAGGCCGTCGCGTGCGTCGAGCTGGGCGCCGACCTCGACGACCGCGAGCTCGCGCTGGCCACCGGCTCGCACTCCGGCGAGCCCGGCCACCTCGCGGTCGCCGCCGGCCTGCTCGCCCGCCTCGGCCTCGGTCCGGACGCGCTGGGGTGCCCGCCCGGGCGCCCGCTCGGCCTCGCCGCCGACCGCGCGTGGGGCACGCGCGCGCCCGAGCGCCTCGCCATGAACTGCTCGGGCAAGCACGCGGCGATGCTCGCGGCCTGCCGGGCCCAGGGCTGGCCGGTCGAGGGCTACCTCGACCCGGCCCACCCGTTGCAGCGCCACGTGCGCGCCACCCTCGTACGGCTCGCGGGCCCGGTCCACGACGTCACCGTCGACGGCTGCGGCGCGCCCGCGTTCGCCACCGACCTCGTCGCCGTCGCGCGCCTGGGACGGGCCCTGGCCGGTGCCGAGGGCGGCGCCGCTGGTGCCGCCGAGCGCCGCGTCGCCGCCGCGATGCGCGCCCACCCGGACCTCGTGGCGGGCACCGACCGGCTCGACACGGCGGTGATGACCCTGCTGCCCGGGGCGCTGTCCAAGATCGGCGCCGAGGGCGTCCTGCTCGCCGTGCTGCCCGACGGCGCCGCGCTCGCCCTGTCGGTCGTCGACGGCGGCGCCCGCGCGGTGGGCCCGGTGCTGCTGGAGATCCTGGAGCGTCGCGGGATCGCTCACCCCGGCGCGCTGCGGGACCTCGCTGCGCCACACGTCCGAGGAGGGGGTCACCCGATCGGCGTTCACCGTGTGCGAGTGTGTGCACACTCATCGGGGTGAGGAGCGCGTGAATGGGATCGTGCCTGGTGTTCGCCGGAGCCACGCCCGCGAGGGAACGCCTCGTCGGCCATCTCTCGTCGGTGTTCGACGACCTCCCGTGCGTCGACAACGTCCCCGACCTCGTCACGCGCCTGGGCGCCACCGTCGAGGGGCGTCCCGACGTCGTCCTCGTCGGCGCCGACGAGGGCAGCGCCTGGATGGAGGCGGTCCGCCAGGTGCGCCGCCACACCCCGGAGACCCCGGTGCTCGTCGTGGGGGAGTCCCCCGCCGGCGCCATGGACCCGCTCGGTGACCGGCCCGCGCCCGACCCCGCCGGGATCGCCGAGGACGAGCGCGCCACCCACGCCCTGCGCCTCGGGGCCCGCGGGTTCCTGCGCGCGGGCGAGCTCGCCGACCCGTCGGTGCTGCCCGGCGCCCGCCCGGCCACGACCGAGCTCTCCGACCGCGAGATGGACGTGCTGCTCGGCATGACCGAGGGCCTGTCCAACGCCGAGATCGCCGCCGAGCTCGTCCTCGCCGAGGACACGGTGAAGACCCACGCCCGGCGCCTGTTCCGCAAGCTCGGCGCGGGCGACCGCGCCGACGCCGTCGCCCGCGGCTTCCGCCAGGGCCTGCTGCGCTGAACGGCGCAGCGCTCGTGTCAGCGGCGTGGCGTCGCTGACGCCCAGTGTCCGCAACGCCACGCGCTCGAAGTGCCCGGGTGCGTTGACGCGCCGACTCCGGGCGCGGTGAACTGGCCGCGGTCGACGGACGCGGAGGAAGCCGGTGCGAATCCGGCGCGGTCCCGCCACTGTCACCGGGGAGCAGACCCCACGCGAGGCCACTGCCGGACACACCGGCGGGAAGGCCGGGGCGAGCAGCGATCCGGGAGCCAGGAGACTCCGGCCGTCGAGTGGCAGCAGACATCGGGCGAGGAACCCGAGGAAGGCCGGCGACGAGATGCACGCTCCCGCGAGTCCCCATGCACGTCCGCACCCGGTGGTCACCCGGAGGAGGCGTCGCGAGGACCGCCTCCTCGCCGACCTGCGCCGCGTGCTCGCCGGCGCCGGCCACGTCCCGCTCGACCTGCTGGGCGAGGGGCCGGTCCGCGACCACGACGAGGCCGCCGAGCGCGTCGACGCCCTCGCCCGCGAGCTCGTCGAGCGCATGCGCGGCGCCGGCTGGCGGGAGGGCGCCGTGCCGTCGGCGGTGACCTCGGTGCTCGCCGCGTCCGTCCCCGAGGCCGAGACGGTCCTCCTGCGGGCTGCGCGCACGCGACGGTGACCCTCCAGCACGACCTCCACCACCACGGCGACGCGGAGGTCGGCCCCGGGCTGGTCGACCTGGCGGTCAACGTCCGCGCGGGCACGCCGCCGTCCTGGCTGCGCGAGCGCCTCGCCGCGAGCCTCGACGACGTCGCCGCCTATCCGGACCCGCGCCGGGCGGTCGCCGCGCTGGCCGCGCGCCACGACCGGCCGGGCGACGAGGTGGTGCCCACCGCGGGCGGCGCCGAGGCGTTCGTGCTGCTCGCGCGGGCCCTGCGCCCGCGGCACGCCGTGGTCGTGCACCCCCAGTTCACCGAGCCGGAGGCCGCGCTGCGGGCCGCCGGGCACGCGGTCGACCGCGTGCTCCTGGACGGCGACCTCCGCCTCGACCCCGAGGTCGTGCCGGACGACGCCGACCTCGTCGTCGTCGGCAACCCCACCAACCCCACGTCGGTGCGCCACCCCGCGGACGTCCTCGCGCGCCTCGCCCGCCCCGGGCGCACGCTCGTCGTCGACGAGGCGTTCATCGACACCGCGCCCGGCGAGCCCGACTCGCTGGCCGGGCGCCGCGACCTGCCGGGCCTCGTCGTGCTGCGCAGCCTGACCAAGACCTGGGGCCTCGCCGGCCTGCGCGTCGGCTACGCGCTCGCCCCCGCCGGGCTCGCCGAGGGCCTGCGCGGCGCCGCCCCGAAGTGGTCGGTGTCGACGCCGGCGCTCGTCGCGCTCGAGGTCTGCAGCACCCCCGCCGCCCGCGCCGAGGCCGACGAGGCCGCGCGCGCGATGGCGGCCGACCGCGATCACCTGGTGGCGGCGCTGCGGCGGATCGACGGCGTCGAGGTCCGCGGCACCCCGGCCGCGAGCTTCGTGCTCGTGCGCACCCGCTCCGACGTCCGCGAGCGGCTCCGCGACCGCGGCCTGGCGGTCCGCCGCGGCGACACCTTCCCGGGCCTCGACGCCGAGCACGTCCGGATCGCGGTGCGGGACCGCGCGACCACCGACCGGCTCGTGACGGCGCTGGCGGAGATCCTGTGACCCTCCGGGACGGCGACCGGGACGCCCTGCACCGCGTCCTGCGCGCCCGCCGCGACGTGCGCACCGGCTTCGTCGACACCCCCGTCGACGACGAGCGCCTGCACCGCGTCCTCGAGGCCGCCCACGCCGCGCCCAGCGTCGGGTTCTCGCAGCCCTGGGACTTCCTGCTGGTGCGCTCGCCGGAGCTCCGCGACGAGCTGGCGCAACTCGCGGAACACCAGCGGCAGGAGTTCGCGGCCAGCCTCCCGGCGGCGAGAGCCCGGAGGTTCGCCGGCCTGCGCGTCGAGGCCATCCGCGAGGCGCCGCTGGGCATCGTCGTCACCTGCGACCCCACTCGCGGCGGTCGGCACGTCCTGGGGCGGCACACGCAGCCGCGGATGGCCGCGCACTCGGTGGCCGGCGCCGTGCAGAACCTGTGGCTCGCCGCCCGCGCCGAGGAGCTCGGCGTGGGCTGGGTCAGCTTCTTCCGCGAGCGGGAGCTCGCCGCGCTGCTCGGGCGGCGCGTCGGGATGCCGCAGCACCTCGAGGTCGTCGCCTACCTGTGCGTCGGGCACGTCGCGGAGTTCGCCGCCGAGCCCGAGCTCGCCACCGCCGGATGGGCCCACCGCCGACCCCTGGCGTGGGCCGTGCACGAGGAGATCTGGGGACACCACCGCATGGATCCGCTGGACGAGACGCTCGCCGCGCTCGCCGATCTGGACACAGCACCCGGCGAGGCCGCCGCGCGCGAGCACCTGACGCGCATGACCGTGCCGCCCGGCGCGCTGGGCGGGGTCGCCGAGATCGGGGTCCGGCTCGCCGGTCTCGCCGGCGCGTGCCCGCCGCCCCTGCCCGAGCCCGCGGTCGTCGCCGTGTTCGCCGGCGACCACGGCGTGCACGCCCGCGGGGTGACGCCGTGGCCGCAGGAGGTGACCGCGCAGATGGTCGCCACCTTCCTGGCCGGCGGCGCCGCGGTGAACGCCTTCGCCGCGACGGTCGGCGCCGAGGTCCAGGTCGTCGACGTCGGGGTGGCCGTCGAGCTCGAGGCGGCGCCCGGGCTGCTCCCGCGCAAGGTCCGCGCCGGCACCCGCGACATGACCGTCGAGCCCGCGATGACCCGCGACGAGGCGCGCGCCGCGCTACGTGCCGGCATCGAGGCCGCCCGCGACCTGGTCACCGCCGGCAACAGGCTGCTCGTCACCGGCGACATGGGCATCGCCAACACGACGCCGTCCGCCGCCCTCGTCGCCGCGTTCACGGGAGCGGGCGCCGAGACCGTCACCGGCCGCGGCACCGGGATCGACGACGCCACCCACGCGCGCAAGGTCGCCGTCGTCGCCGAGGCGCTCGCCCTCCACCGCCCCGATCCCGCCGACCCGCTCGGGACGCTCGCCGCCGTCGGCGGCCTGGAGCACGCGGGCCTCGCCGGCTTCCTGCTGGGCGCCGCGGCCCTGCGCACGCCGGTGGTGCTCGACGGCGTCGTGTCCGGCGCGGCGGCGCTCGCGGCGGCGGCGCTGGCCCCGACCGCGTCACACGCGTGGATCGCGGGGCACCGTTCCGTCGAACCGGCCCATACCCTGGCCCTCGAGCACCTCGGGCTGGCGCCGACGCTGGACCTGGGGCTGCGGGTCGGTGAGGGCACCGGTGCCCTGCTGGCGGTGCCGGTGGTGACCGCGGCGGCCCGCGCGCTGGCCGACGTCGCGACGTTCGACGCGGCGGGAGTGACGGAGAAGGAGCTCGAGTGAACGACGGCGAGAGCCCGGCCCGCGTGTACCCGGTCGGCCTGCACCTGCGGGGCCGGCGGGTCGTCGTGGTCGGCGGCGGCTCCGTGGCCCAGCGCCGCGTCGCCGGCCTGCACGAGGTCGGCGCGGACACCGTCGTCGTCAGCCCCACGCTGACCACCGCGCTCTCGGCCCTCGCCGACTCCCGCGAGATCACCTGGCACGCCCGCCCCTACGCCGACGGCGACCTCGCCGAGGCCTGGTACGCGGTGGCGGCCACCGACGACGCGCAGGTCAACGCCGCCGTGGCCGCGGAGGCCGAGCGCCTGCGCGTGTTCTGCGTGCGCGCCGACATCGCCGACGCCGGCACCGCGGTGACCCCGGCGGTCGGGCGCTACGACGACATCACCGTCGCGGTGCACGGCGGCGGCGACCCGCGGCGGGCGACCGGTGTGCGCGACGGCGCGGTGGAGGCCCTGCGCAGCGGCACCCTGCTCGACCGCCGCCACCGCGCCGTGCGCCCGGGTGTCGTGCTCGTCGGCGGCGGTCCCGGCGACCCCGGGCTGATCACCGTGCGCGGGCGCCAGGCGCTGGCGCAGGCCGACGTCGTCGTCACCGACCGGCTCGCCCCGCAGCCGCTGCTCGACGAGCTGCCGCCCGACGTCACGATCATCGACGCCTCGAAGCTGCCCCGCGGGCGCTACATGAGCCAGGACACCATCAACGAGGTGCTCGTGTCCGAGGCGCTCGCCGGGCGGCGCGTGGTGCGGCTCAAGGGCGGCGACCCGTTCGTCTTCGGCCGCGGGCTCGAGGAGATCCAGGCCTGCGTCGCGGCCGGCGTCGAGGTCGAGGTCGTCCCGGGCATCACCAGCGCTATCGCGGTCCCCGCGCTGGTCGGCGTGCCCGTCACCCACCGCGGCGTGACCCACGAGTTCACCGTGGTCTCCGGACACCTCCCGCCCGGGCACGCCCAGTCGCTCGTCGACTGGGACGCCCTGGGACGCCTGCACGGCACGGTCGTGCTGCTCATGGCCGTCGAGAACATCGGCGCGATCACCGAGGCGCTCGTCGCCGCGGGCCGCGACCCGCAGACCCCGGCGCTGGCCGTCCAGGAGGGCGGGCTGCCCGGGGAGGTCACGACGCGCGCGACGCTCGCGAAGCTGCCGCACGCGATCGCCGAGGCCGGGGTGCGCCCGCCGGCGGTGATCGTGATCGGGGAGGTCGCCGGCCTCAGCTGAGCTCCACCACCAGCGCGCGGTGGTCCGACACCGCCGTCGGCACCGCCCGCGCGTCGTGCACGGTCGGCGCGCCGGCGCCGGCGAGCACGTGGTCGAACTGCACGCGGGGCCGTTCGGTGGGGAAGGTCGCCGCGCGCGCGAGGGACCGGAAGCCCCGCAGCACCGCGCCCGGCACCGGCCCCGGCATGTTGAGGTCGCCGAGGATGACCACCGGGCCGGGCAGGTGCTCGACGGCCCGCGCCAGGCGCACGAGCTGCAGGACGTTGACGCCCGGCGTGAACGCGAGGTGGGTCGCGACGACCGTGCCCACCGGCGCGGGCGCCTCGAGCACGGCCGCCAGGGCGACGCGCGGCTCGTCGCGCACCAGCGCGGGGCGCCGCGCGTCGACCAGCAGCGGCAGCGTGGCCCGGGACGTCCCGAGCGGGAGGCGCAGCCAGCGGGCGACCGGGTACCGGCTCACGAGACCGATGCCGTAGGTCGGCTCCCCGTCCGGGGACTCGTCGGGGCCCGCCGCCCGCCACCGCTGCCCGGGGGTGCCGACCAGCGCGGGGACGAACAGGGCGTCGCGCGCACCGGCGGCGTCGGCGACGAGCGCGGTCTGGTCGACGAGCCCGGAGCGGGGCTGGGAGTGGTCGACCTCCTGGAGGGCCAGGACGTCGGCGTCGAGGCCGGCGACGGCGTCGCGGAGACGGTCGGGACAGACCACGCCGTCGGCGGGGGAGCGACCGTGCAGGAGGTTGAATGTCGCCAGCCGCACCACCCCATGATCACTCATCCGGCGGGCGCCGGCTGGCACGAGGGGCACCACCACACCTCGCGCCGGTAGGGGGCACCCGAGCCGGCCGCTGGCCGGAAGCGCACGAGCGTCCCGCAGCGCCGGCAGGGCCGGTTCGAGCGGCCGGTGACCCAGTGGTTCTCGCCGCGGCGGCGCACGCCCGTGGTCGTCATGCCGGTGCCGTGCTCGAGGCTGTGGCGAATCATCCGCCGGGCCAGCGCGAGCAGGGGCTCGAGGTCCACGTCGCCGACCGGGGTCCACGGCCACAGTCCGCGCAGGAAGCACACCTCGACCGCCCACAGGTTGCCGAGCCCGGCGACGCCGCGCTGGTCGAGCAGGGCCTCCACGATCGGGCGCGCCGGGTCGCGGCGCAGGCGGGCCAGCGCGTCCTGCTCGTCGAAGTGGTCCTGGGTCGCGGTCGGCGCGCCGGCGAGGACGTCGGGGCCGAGGTGACCGACGACCCGGTGCTCGTCGCGGGTGCGCAGCAGCTCGAGCACCGGGACGTCGACGCCGACGAGCGCGACGCCGGAGTCGAGGGTCAGCGCCGCCCGCACGCCGCGGGGCAGCGCGGGGCGCCCGTCGGCGCGGCGCTTGCGCACGACGCTCCAGGAGCCGGTCATCCGCAGGTGGCTGTGCAGCGTCCAGCCGTCGGAGAACCGGGTGAGCAGGTGCTTGCCGTGCGCGCGGGTCTCCACGAGGGTCCGGCCGGCGAGGTCGGCGGTGGCCAGCGACGGGGTCCGGAAGTCGCCGCGGACGACGGTGGTGCCGGACAGGGTGTCGAGCCGGGCGGCGCAGCGGTGGACGGCGTCACCCTCCACGGAGCGTCCCCCTCAGCGCCGTCCCAGTCCCAGGCTCTCGGCGGCCCACGCCGCCGCCCCGGAGGCGGGGCCGAACGCCGAGACCGCGCCCGGGTCCCCGCCGTGCGCCAGGCCGAACCCGGTGCGCTCGGCGATCCACTCCCGCACGCGCGGCATCTCGGCGAGCCCGCCGCGCACCAGCATGGCCGGGCGGGGCCCGGTGAGCGTGTCGACGATCGCGGCGATGCCCTGGGCGATCTCCTCCAGCCCCGGGGCGAGCATGGCGCCGAGGTCGGCGTGGGTGAGCTGGACGACCCCGGGGCCCGGGCTCTCGGGCGGGAGCGGGGGCAGCGTCACGGCCACCGCGCCGCGGGACGCAAGCGTCTCCTTGCCCTCGCGCACGCTCGTGCGCAGGCGGAACCAGGCGCGGTAGGCCTCGAGGTCGCCGCCGAAGCGCACACGTGCGGCGAAGGGCTGCGGGGCGCGGTCGAGCACCAGCTGCGCGAGGGCGTCGTCGAGCACCTCCCCGCCCACGTTGACCGTCCGCACCGCGGCCACCGAGCCGGTGCCGTCGCCGCCGCGGTCGACCACGGCGAGCTCGGTCGCGGCGCCGCCGAGGTCGACGACGAGCAGGCGCCCCTGCCCGCCGAGGCGGTGGGCCGCGGCGCGCGGGGAGTCGAGCAGCTGGAGCTGGTCGGGCGAGGTGTAGGGGATCGCCGACAGCGCCGCGCGCCCCGCGGACCGCAGCGCCTCGCACGCCGCCGACGACCACGCCGCCGGGTGCAGCAGCACGATCGAGGACGGCAGCGTGCCGCGGCGGGCCGCCTCCGCCCGCACCACCGTGGCGACGAGCGCCGTCGCGACGTCGACCGCGGTGGTCGGGCGGGGGTACTGCGTCAGCAGCTCGGGCGGCCCGCCGGTGCTCGCCGCCAGGTGCGGGCGGGTGCGCAGCAGCGCCGCCGCCGGGTCGAGCGCGCCGGCCTCGAGGGCCGGGCGCCCGGCCAGGACGGCGCCGTCGGGGCGCGAGAGCACCGCCGAGGGCATCGTCGGGAAGCCGTCGACGCCGACCGGGCCGACGCGCACCCACCCGTCCCGCGGGTCGACGTCGGCCCACGCGCCCACCGTCGTGGTGGTCCCGTGGTCGATCGCCAGGGTCCACCGGGCGTCGGGGGCGGTCATGCCGGACACCCGCCGCAGGGTGTCACAGCGTCACCGGGTCGGCGCGTTCCCCCGGTCGGCTTCCGCGCCCAGCAGCACCGGCAGCCGCGCCCACGCGTTGACCAGCACGCTGCGGCGCCGCTCGACCGGCAGGTCCACGGCGGGCGCGAAGCCCGGGAAGCGGTCGAGCAGGGTGCGCAGGGCCACCTCGGCCTCGAGGCGCGCCAGCGACGCCCCCAGGCAGAAGTGCAGGCCGTGCCCGAAGGCGAGGTGCCCGGTGGTGTCGCGCAGCTCCTCGTACTCGTCGGGGTTCTCGAACCGCGCCGGGTCGTGGTTGGCCGCCGCCAGCGACACCATCAGCATCGCCCCGCGGGGCACGACGACCCCGTCGAAGTCGACGTCCTCGGCGGCGAAGCGCAGCGGGGCCTGGGCGATCGGCGTGCCCCAGCGCAGGAACTCCTCGATCGCCGCGCGCAGCTCGTCGGAGTCGGCGGCGGCGAGCCGGTCGCGCAGCGCGGGGTCGCGCAGCATCCGCTCGACGGCGGAGGTGATCAGCGTCGCCGTCGTCTCGTGCCCGGCGATGAGCAGCAGCATCGCCATGGCGACGATCTCGGTGGTGGAGAGCTGCTCGCCCTCCTCGGAGACCTCGATGAGCGCCGAGATCAGCGCCTCGTCGGGCTCCGCGCGCTTGCGCTCCACGAGCTCGCCCAGGTACGCCGCGAGGCTCGCGTTGGCCTGCTGGGTGGCGGCCTCGCCGGAGTCGTCGATGAGGGTGCGCGACCAGGCACCGAACGCGTCCTGGTCGTCCACCGGGACCCCGAGCAGCTCGCAGATGACGGCGGTCGGCAGCGGCACCGCGTAGGCCTCGACGAGGTCGACGGGCGTGTCCCCGGGCAGGCCGGTCAGCAGCGAGGCCGCCATCTCCTCGATGCGCGGGCGCAGCGCGGCGACCCGGCGCACGGTGAACGCCTTGACCACGAGCTTGCGCAGGCGGGTGTGCACCGGCGGGTCGTTGAGCAGCATCATCTCGCCGCCCGGCGAGGGGATGCCGGGGATCGACGCCCTCTGGTCCTCCGGCAGCGTGTTGCGGAAGTCCTTGACGAAGCGCGGGTCCGCCATCACCGACCGGGCGTCGGCGTAGCGCGTGACCAGCCACGTGCGGCCGCCCTCGGGCAGGTCGACCTCGTGGACCGGACCCCGCTCGCGCAGCTCGCCCAGCGCGGCGAAGGGGTCGCGCCAGTAGTCGTCGGAGAACAGCGGCGCGGGGGCGACATCGGTCACGGGACAGGACCCCTTCCGGGTTCACTGAGTGATGGTTCAGTGACGAACGTACCCGCGAGTCAGGGGTCCTGCCGTGACGATGGTCGAGCTCCGCAGGCTCCGTCTCCCGTGGGTTCAGCCGCGAGGCTTCCCCATCCCCGCGCTCGTCGCACCGAAGGCGCGTCCGGTCTTCCGGAACTGCTCCTCCAGGCGGGGCACCATCTGCTTGGCCTGCGCGAGCACCGGCAGGTCCCCGATCCGCGAGAACGTGATCGGGCGGGCCGCGGCGACGAGCGCGACCGCCTTCGGCACGAAGATCCGGCGCTTGCGCCTGACGATGCCCTCGAGGAAGGCGTCCGCGCAGTCCTCGACCGAGGTCAGCGCGCCGAGGGGGTAGGGGAGCCTCTTCAGCGTGTCCTCGAACGTCGACGAGTCCGCCTTGACGTCGCGCACGAGGTCGGTGTCGATCCAGCCCATGTGCGCGGTGCCGACGCCGACGCCCCGGTGGGCGAGCTCGAAGCGCAGCGCGTTGCCGTAGTTCTCGACGCCCGCCTTGGCGCCGCAGTAGGCGGCCATGCCCGGCAGCGCGGTGAACGCGGCCAGCGAGGACACCAGCAGCATGTAGCCCTGCCGCTTCTCGACCTCGGCGACCGTCGCCGACACCGTCCGCGAGACGCCGATGAGGTTGACCTCCATGACGCGGGCGATGACGTCGGCCGGGCTCGTGGCCACGGTGCCGTGGTTGGCGATGCCGGCGTTGGCGATCACCACGTCGATCCCGCCGAGCTCGCGCACCGTCGTCGCGACCGCGGCGTCGAGCGACTCCTGGTCGGTGACGTCGCACTCGGCCCAGCAGTGCCCCGGGCCGAGCTCGGCGACGAGCTTCTCCAGGCGCTCGGGCTCCATGCCGACCGCGGCGACGTGGGCGCCGAGCGCGGCGGCGCGCCGCGCGGTCTCCTCGCCGATGCCGCGGGCGGCGCCGGTGATGAACAGGACCTTGTCCTTCAAGCTGCCGGCCAGGTCGGCGGCCATGTGGATCTCCTCGGGGGTGTCGTCGTCAGGACGTGCGGGTGGAGGCGAGCGGCGTGAGCGTGTGCTCCTCCGGCCGGAAGCGCCGCAGGCGCCGGCGGAACGGCATCGTGAAGGTCGGCCACAGCGCCGAGTTCTGGCCGTGCTTGTCGAGGTACCAGCTCGAGCACCCGCCATCGACCCACACGGTGCCCTCGGTCCGGCGCTGCATCTCGGCCACGAACGCGTCCTGCGCCGCGCGGGTCGGCTCGACGGCCCCGACGCCGTGGGTGCGCTGGTGGCGCAGGGTGTCGAGGACGAGCGCGATCTGCGACTCGATCATGAACACGACCGAGTTGTGGCCCAGTCCGGTGTTCGGCCCGAGCAGGGTGAACGCGTTGGGGAAGCCCGCGATCATCGTGCCGTTGTGGGCGTACGGCGAGCCGGCCCAGTGGTCGGCCAGGGTGCGGCCGTCGCGCCCGTGGATGCGGTGGCTGATCGGCAGGTCGCCGATCGCGAAGCCGGTGCCGGCGATGATCGTGTCGACCTCGTGCTCCGTGCCGTCCGCGGTGACGACGGCGTGCGGCCGGATCTCGACGATCTTCTCGGTGACCACCTCGACGTTGTCGCGGTCGAGCGCGGGCAGGTAGTCGTTGGACAGCAGGATGCGCTTGCAGCCCATCGAGTAGCTCGGCGTGATCTTCTCGCGCAGCTCCGGGTCGGTGACCTGCCGGCGCATGTGCGCCTCGGCGATCTTCGCGGCCCTGGCCATCCGCCGCGGGTCCTTGAACCCGAACACGAACGTCTCCCGCGCCCAGTAGATCGCCTCGCGCACGAGGCGCTGGGCCGGCGGGAACCAGCGGAACAGTCGCTTCTCGAGGCTCGTGATGGCCCGGTCGCCGCGCGGCATGATCCACGGCGGGGTGCGCTGGAAGACCCTCAGTTCGCCCACCACCGGCGCGATCTCCGGCACGAACTGGATCGCCGACGCCCCGGTGCCGATGACGGCGACCTTCCGTCCGCGCAGGTCGAGGTCGTGGCGCCAGGTCGCCGAGTGGAACACCGGCCCGTCGAAGGAGTCGAGCCCCGGCACGTCGGGGAACGACGGGTCCGACAGCGCCCCGGAGCCCAGCACGAGCGCGTCGGCGGTCCAGGTGCCCTGGCTCGTCGTCACCACCCAGTGCTGCGCCTCGTCGTCCCAGGACGCGTCGAGCACCTCGTGCCGGTTGCGGGTGAACCGGTCGATGTCGTACTCGGCCGACACGCGCTGCAGGTAGGCGTGGATCTCCGGCTGGGCCGAGAAGGAGCGGCTCCAGTCCGGGTTGGGCGCGAACGAGAACGAGTAGAGGTGGCTGGGCACGTCGCAGGCGCAGCCGGGGTAGGAGTTGTCGCGCCAGGTGCCACCCACGTCCTCGTGGCGCTCGAAGATCAGGAAGTTGTCCTCGCCCGCCTGGCGCAGCCGGATCGCCGTGCCCAGGCCGGAGAAGCCGTTGCCGACGATCGCCACGGCGAGGTGCGGGACGTCGCCGCCGGCGGCGGCCGGCGGGGTGGCGCCCGCGGCCGTCTCGGGGGCTCGGGTCGGCGTGCTCATCGCGGTCCCTCCTGGTGGACGTCGTCGTCCGTGCTCGGACACGGCGCTTGGTACGCAAGCGTACCGAAGTGGGGGCCAGTGTGGTACGCGGTGGTACCGTTGTCCAGTGTCCGTTCCCGCCGCCGCCGATCCCGCGGGTACCGCCGGCTCCGCGCACCGCGACCGCCTCGTGCAGGCGATGATCGCGCTAGTCGCCGAGCGCGGCTACGCGGCGGTCACCGTGGCCGACGTCGTCGCCGCCGCGCGCGTGTCCAAGCGGACCTTCTACCAGCACTTCTCCGATCGCGAGGACTGCTTCCTCGCCGCCTACGTCGCCGCCGCCGAGCAGCCGCTCGCCCGGATCGCGGAGGCCGTGGCCCCGGTCGTCGAGGCCGCGCCGGACGCGGAGCCGCCCTCGCTCGCCGACGAGGTGACGGCGGGCACGTCGGCCTACCTGGCGGCGCTGGCCGAGCAGCCGGGGCTGACCCGCACGCTGCTCACCGAGATCAGCGCCCTCGGGCCGCAGGGCCGGCGGGTGCGGCGCGAGGTGCTCAACCGCTTCGCCGAGCAGCTCTCCGTCCTCATCGCCCTCGGCGCCGCCCGCTGGGCCTCCGGCGAGGAGGGCCCCGCCGCCGTCCCCGAGCTCGCCGGCGTGCGCGGGCTGCCGCACCCGACGGCCGTCGCGCTCGTGGGCGGCATCAACGAGCTGGTCCTCGACGCCGTCGAGGACGGGCGCGGCGACCGGCTCGCCGAGCTCACCCCGACCGTCACCGAGCTGATCCTCGCGGTCATCGACCGCACCGCGCGCCCGGCCTGACGGCCGCGCGTCCGGGAGGCGCTGCTCCGGACGTGTGACGCTCCCTCGCGGCCCCGCGGACGGCGGCCGGTGGCGCCCGCACGAGCGGGGGGCGCTCGGCGGGCCCGTGGCCTGCGTATCCTCATCGATCACGACGGCCCGCGGTCGGTATCCGAGAGCCGGCCGGGCGTCCCCCGACGCCCCGTCGACGCGAGGCGCGAGGTGACACGGATGAACCGACCCGGCGGACCCCCCGGCCGGGGACGACCCCCTGCGGGTCCTGGCGGACCCCCGCCCGGCCGTCCCGGCTCCCCGCCTCCCGGACCTCCGCAGGGGCAGCCCCCGCGGCCCGGCGGGTTCCAGATGCCGGGGCGCGGCTCCCGGGGTGGTGGGCGCGGGCGTGGTGGCGGTGGCGGCAGCGTCGGTGCCGGCGGTGGCGCCGGCGCCCCGGGCGGCCCGCCGCGCGGCGGCCCGCGCCAGCAGCCCACCCGCGTCGGCGGGCCCGACTGGAACCGCGACCCGCAGGTCGGCTTCGACCCCGACGTCGCCCGCGCGGCGCGCGAGCAGGAGCGCCCGTCGTGGCGCGAGCGCCTGCCCGAGCGTCCGGCGTGGTCGCGCACCGGGGGCGGCGGTGGTGGCCGTGGTGGTCGGGGCGGCCCGTTCGCCCGCTGGAGCTGGCCGAAGCGCATCGGCGCCGTCCTCGCGGTGCTGCTCCTGCTGCTCGTCAGCTTCGGGATCTACCTCGACACGCAGATGACGCGGATCGACGCGCTGCCCGAGTACGAGGGCTCGGCGAGCTCCGGCACCAACTGGCTGATCATCGGTTCGGACAGCCGCGCCGGCCTGGACGACACCGCCGCCCAGCAGTTGTCCACCGGTGAGGTCGACGGCAGCCGCACCGACACGATGATGCTCGTGCACGTCGGCGGCTTCGGCGGCCAGACGTCGCTGACGAGCCTGCCGCGCGACTCGATCCTGGCCATCCCGGGTCACGGCCGCGGCCGCCTGAACTCCGCGTACGGGATCGGCGGGCCGAAGCTGCTCGTGCAGACCATCGAGCAGAACGCCGACATCGAGATCGACCACTACGCGGAGATCGGCTTCGAGGGCTTCGCCGGCATGGTCGACGCCATCGGCGGGGTCAACATGTGTCTCGACGAGGCGATCGACGACCCCAAGGCGGGCATCGACCTGCCGGCCGGCTGCCAGGACCTGGACGGCCCGAGCGCGCTGGGCTTCGTCCGGACCCGCGCGTTCCCCAACGCCGACCTCCAGCGCATCCAGAACCAGCGCAAGTTCCTCTCGGCGCTGATCTCGGAGGCGTCCAGCCCGACGGTGCTGCTCAACCCGTTCCGCGTCGTGCCGTTCGCGAACTCCGCGATCGCCACGCTGACGGTCGACGACAGCACCCACGTCTGGAACCTCGCGAGCCTCGGCTTCGCGATGCGCTCGCTCTCGGGCGGCAGCGGGGTGACGTCGACGGTGCCGGTCGACCTGTCCTCGAGCGTGTCGGGTGGCGTCGTGTGGAACCGACAGAAGTCCGCGCAGTACTTCGACGCGATCCGCGAGGACGAGGAGATCCCGCCGAGCCTGCTCACCGGCGGCTGATCCGCGCTACGGGTCGACGAACTGCACGGCTCCGGTGGAGACGCCGGCGACGTAGAGCCGGCCCGTCTGCGGGTCGACGCCGAGGGTGTACGGGTTCTGCACGGTGGCGACCCGCGCGACCTCGCGCGGCTGTGACGCGGTCATGTCGTAGCCGACGACCTCGTTGGTGCCCGAGGACGCGACCCAGACGCGGTCGCGCACGGGGTCGTAGGTGATGCCGTACGGGCCGCCGGGCTGGGCGATGCGGGCGACCTCGCGGGGCCCGCCGTCCGGCCCGCTCGTCGGCTCGAAGACGATCACGGCGTCGCCGCGGGTGTCGGTCGCGATCATGCGGCCGTGGCGGTCGGCGACGAGGTGGGTCGGGCCGGCGCCCGCCGGGACCTCGCCGACGATGCGCAGGCCGGCGACGTCGTAGGTGGTGAGCGTGTTCTTGCGGACGTCGATCATGCCGACGGTGTCGCCGACCGGGGCCACGCCCGCGGGCTGCACCGCGTCGGTGAAGACCTTGACGACCCGGTCGCCGCGCACCGCCGAGACCGTCCCGCCGAGCTCGTCGGCGGCGATGACCGTGCCGTTCGGGGCCTGGGTGACGTCGTGCGGCACCGTCCCGACCACCAGCGGCGGGTCGGCCTGCCCGCCGGGCAGCGCGACGCGCACGACGGCGTTGGCGCTCTCGACGGGCGCCAGCACGGGGCCGCCGGGGCCCGCGAGCTGCAGGTGGCGCACGAAGCCCGGCAGCGGCGTGCGGGTGCGGATCGCGCCGGTGTCGGCGTCGAGGAGGACGAGCTCGTTGGGGTTGCGCTTGGTGACGGCCACCGTCCGCGTCACCGGGTCGACCACCACGCCCTCGGGGGCGGACCCGACCTGGACCTGGCGCCCCGGCGGGGTCGCGGACGGCTCGGGGGCGCCCTGCGGCTCCGCGGCCAGGGGCAGCTGGTCCGTGGGCGGGCGGGTGCCCTCGGTGGGGACACCGGGCGGGAGGAAGCCGGTGGTGGTCGTGGGGGGAGCGGCCGGAGCGGCCGGGGCCGGCGCGGCGGCCGGGGGCTCGTTGCTGCACGCGGCGAGGGCCAGGCCCGCGATCAGGCCGAGGGCGGCCGCGGTGCGGGCGGTGCGTCTGCGCATGGGGCGGGAGTATGGCGCTGCTCCCGTGGGGCCCGCGCGATGACGCCGACCGGCGCAGTGGGTCGGTCAGGGGCCGGTCGGCGTCCGCGGCGGGCTCAGGCCTGGTCGGCCGACAGCGCGTGGGCCGGGGTCGGCGCGTTCGCGAACTCCTCGACGAGCGTGCGGCAGAAGGCCGGCAGGTCGTCGGGGTTGCGGCTGGTGACGAGCCCCTGGTCGACGACGACCTCCTCGTCGACCCACTCCGCGCCGGCGTTGCGCAGGTCGGTCGCGAGGCTCGGGAACGAGGTCATGCGGCGCCCGCGGACGACGTCGGCCTCGATGAGCGTCCACGGCGCGTGGCAGATCGCGGCGACCGGCTTGCGGTTCGCGAAGAACTGCCCGACCACCTGGACGACGTCCGGGATGGTGCGCAGCAGGTCGGGGTTCGCGACCCCGCCCGGGAGCACGAGGGCGTCGTAGTTCTCGATCTTGACCTGGGTGATGACCGCGTCGACGTCGAAGCGGTCGCCCTTGTCGAGGTGGTTGAAGGCCTGGATGGAGCCGGGCGTCTCGGAGACCAGGACCGGGGTGCCCCCGGCCTGCTCGACCGCCTGCCACGGCTCGGTGAGCTCGACCTGCTCGGTGCCCTCCTTCGCGCAGAGGAACATGATCGTCTTCCCCTGCAGCGGCGTGCCGGTGTCGGCCATCTCGTGCAGCGCTCCCTCACGTCATGGGTACCCTCGGGGGGTATGCAGCCGCTCCCTCTGCGGGACGGTGACTGCGGACGCGAGGGGCTCCCCCGGCCCCGTCGCGACGAAACGGAGGCCGCGCGATGACCAGCACCACCCTGTCCGTCCCCGAGATCCACTGCGGGCACTGCAAGGCGGCGATCGAGGGCGCGGTCGGGCCGCTCGAGGGCGTGTCCGCCGTCGAGGTCGACGTCGACGCCCGCAGCGTGCGCGTGGACCACGACGACGCCGTCACCGTGCGCGCCCTCGTCGACGTGATCGAGGACCAGGGCTATGACGTCCCCGACCAGGAGGCGCTCGCCGGCTGAGTCACGCGCTCTTGCTGCGCCGCCCCTTGGTGGTCGTGGCCTCGTCGTCGTCCTCGGACTTCTTCTTGGACGAGCTCTTCGACCGCGTCGACTTCTTGGGTGCTTCCTCGGTGGCCTGCTCGGCCTCCTCGGTCGCCTCCGAGGTCTTCTTCGTGCGCGAGCGGGCGCGCTTCGGCTTCTCCTCGGCGGGTGCCTCGTCGGTCTGGGCGTCGGCGTCGGCCGTCGCCTCGGAGCTCGCGGCCGCCGGCTCCTCGGCCGGGGCCTTCCCGCCGGCCGCCTCGACGCTGCGCCGCAGGGCGGTGAGCAGGTCGGTCATGTCGTCGCCCTCGTCGGCGGGGGCGGCCTCGGGGGTCGGGCGCCCGCCGCCGTGCTCGCGCTTGTACTCGATCAGGTCGACCATGGCCTGGCGGTAGTCGTCCTCGAACTGGTCGGAGTCGAACTCGCCCGAGAGGCTCTCCACCAGCGACGACGCCATCTGCATCTCCTGCGGACGCAGGTCGACCTCGGTGCGCAGCGTCTCGAACTCCGGCTCGCGCACCTCGTCGGGCCACAGCATCGTCTGCAGCACGATCGCCTCGTCGCGCACTCGCAGCAGGGCCAGCGTCTCGCGCTGCCGCAGCGCCACCTTGACCACGGCCATGCGGTCGGTCTCGCGCAGGGCCTCGCGCAGCAGCGCGTAGGGCTTGACCGCCTTGCTCTCCGGCTCGAGGTAGTAGCTCTTGTCGAGCAGCAGGGCGTCGATCTGGTCGGACGGCACGAACTGCACCACGTCGATCTCGTGCCCGGACGCGACGGGCAGCGTCGCCAGGTCGTCGTCGTCCAGCATGATCAGCTGGCCGTCGTCGGTCTCGTAGCCCTTGGCGATCTCGGAGTACTGCACCTCCTCGCCGCAGACCGAGCACGTGCGCTTCTGGCGGATGCGGCCGCCGTCGCGCTCGTGCACCTGGTGGAAACGGATGTCGTGGTTCGTGGTCGCGGCGTACAGCCGCACCGGCACGTTCACGAGCCCGAACGACACCGCGCCGTTCCAGATCGCGCGCATCATGGGCCCCTCTCGGCGGGCAGGTCGGTCGGCGCGGTGGGTCGGCGCTCACCGTGCGTCGGGACCAGCATGCCCCACCGGCCCCATTCGTCCCAGTCAGGGACGCGCCGACCCCGGTCCGCGGCATTGTCGGTGGGCGGAGGCACGATGGCCGGGTGCGTCCGATGCTCCCCGTCCCCGGCGACCTCCCGGTCGACGGCGGCTGGAGCTACGAGGTCGACTGGGCGGGGGTCCGCCTGCTCGCCGACGTCGACCAGGGCGAGCTGACCCTGCGCACCGCCGACGGCGAGGACGTCACCGCCCGCTTCCCCGAGTTCGCCGGCCTCGTCGACGCCGTCGCCGACGGCCTGCTCGACGGCGAGGCCGTGATGCTCGACGGCGGCAGCCCCTCGGGCGAGGCGCTCGGGGAGCGCCTGCACACCTCCGACGCCGGCCGGGCCCGCGCCATGGCCCGCGAGCGGCCGGCGGTGTTCATGGTCTACGACGTCGTGCGGCTCTACGGGGTGCCGCTCGACCCGCGGCCCCTCGAGGAGCGGCGGGCCGTGCTCTCGCGGCTGGACCTCTCGCAGTCGACGCGCATCCAGATCTCGCCGGCCTACGACGACGGCCCGGCCCTGCTCGCGGGCGTGATCGCCCAGCACCTGTCCGGGGTGATCGCCAAGCGCCGCGGGACGCCCTACCGCCCGGGCGACTCCGGCGGCGACTGGATCCGCGTCGACCCCGCGCTCGCTGCGAGGCCGTCGCGACCCCGGGGGCCTGAGGGGTTCGAGGGGTCCGACGGCGTCGACGTGCCCCCGACGGCTCCCGTGTCCCCGGCCGGCCCGGTCACCCCGCCGCCCTCCCGACGGCCCCGCCACGCCCGCCGCGAGCGCACGCCCCAGCACGACACGCTGTTCTGAGCTCGCGGCGCGGCGCCGCCGGCCGTCAGATCGGCGAGTCATCGCTGCCTCGTGGGATCAGCACGGTGCGGGTCGCGGGCCGGACGTCGAGGGCCGTCGGGTCGACGCCCGGTCCGGGCCCGACCAGCGCCCCGAGGTCGGGTCCCCGAGGTGGGGACGTCGGCGGTCCGGTGGCGATCGGCGTCAGGACGGGGCGGACAGTGCGGTAGCGGCGCCCCGACGGCGTGGTCCACAGCAGCGAGCCGTCGGGACCGCGCGCGACCGCCCAGCCCGGTCGGTGCTTGATGCGGTGGTGATGTCGGCAGTCGGGGCCGAGGTTGTCGGCGGCGGTGCGCCCGTCGGGGTCGAGCGGGTCGAACGGCACCACGTGGTCGAGGTCGCAGGCCTGCGCGGGCACGCGACAGCCCGGGAAGGTGCAGGTGAGATCGCGGTTGAGGACGTGTTCGGCCATCGCCGCCGGGGGTCGGTACCGGCGGTGTCCGACGTCGAGGACGGCGCCGGAGGCGGGGTCGGTGAGGATGCGGCGCCAGGTCGCGTCGCCGTCGGCGGCCAGGGCCCGTGCCGCGGCAGCGGTGATCGGTCCGTAGCCGACGAGCTCGGCGGGACGCTCGTCGAGCCCGAGGAGCGTGTCGGCGGAGACCACGACCCGGACCTGCACGGTGCGAGGCCGCCGGACCAGGGTGCGGCGGCGTGGGGGTGGCGCGGGGGTGCCGGGAACACCGCCGTCGCCGGAGCTCCGCGGTGCGGGGACAGGGACACGGCCGGGCTCACCGTTCTGCCTCGGCTCGCTCTCGGGCTCCGGCTCCGGCTCCGGGTCCGGTCGCGGGTCGGGGTCGAGGTCTGTGCCCGGTCGCGGGCCGCACGGCGGCGGACAGGTGCACGCCTCCGTGCCGGCCTCGTCCGCGTCGTCGTCCGGCTCCTCCGGCAGCCCGCCCGCGGCCGCGACGGCACCGAGGGCGACGAGGTCGGACAGGGCGTCGGCGCGCCGGGCGTCGGGGGAGCGATCGCCCTCGTCGTCCCCCGCGGCGGTCGGTGCCACACGGCGGGAGTGGGCGTCGATCGTGCGGTAGAGCAGCAGGGCCTCGGCGGCGGGCAGGTACGCCGTCACCGTGGCCATCCCGTGGTCCTCGGCGCCCAGGTGCACCCCGCGCTCGCGGGCCGCGGCGCGCTCGCGTCGGCGCGCGCTCGTGGGGTCGAGGCGGACCGCGGCCCGGCGGGCGGTGCCGGCGAGCTGCGCGGGGGTGCGGGCGATCTGGCGGCCGGCGGCGGTGCCCTCGAGCAGGTCGCGGCAGATGCGCTCGCGCAGGTCGGGCTCGAGGTCGAGCAGGACCGCGCCGACCGCACGGACGTGGGCGAGCCCGAGGCGCCCGTCGAGCATGGCCTCGATCATCAACGGCAGGCCGCTCACCAGGCTGACCGCCTCGTCGACGCGCCGGGTCGCGGTGCGCTGGGCGACCTGCCAGGTCAGGGCCAGCTCGGTCACCACCGACTCGACCTCGGCGCCGACCCCGCCGACGTGCTCGTCGAGCGCTGTCCCCGCCGGGCGCCGCTCGGCACGCTCGACCGCCCGCGACACCAGGCCCTCGACGGTCATCATCTCCTGCGCCTGGGCCCAGGCCGTCATGCGCGCCCACCCGGCGACCCGGTCGAGCCCGTCGCTGTTCGCCGCCTGCCAGGCGTCCTCGCCGGCCGCGGAGTGGTCGCCCGGATCCGGGCACGGCGCCAGGAGCTCGGCGGCGATCAGGTGCTCGGCCAGCTCGGGACCCGGGACCACCCCGGCCAGGGCGGCCGGAGCACTCTCGTCCACGAATCCTTCGAACATGTGTTCGATGATACGGCACGGGTCCGACACCCGAGGCGAGATCTGTAAGACCGTCGGGGCCCTCAGGCGCCACGAGCCCGCCAGCAGCACAGCAGCAGCACGGCCAGCAATACGGTGAGGGTCGCGGTGACGTCGAGGCGCAGGATCGCGAGGTCCGGTTCTCTTCGTCGGCCCGGGGTCCGGGAGGACGGTTCAAGAAGACCGGCCGACCGCCGGCGCCCGCTTCCGGCACCGCGCGCTCGACGCCGACCTCGCCGCCCGGTTCCGGCGCACCGCGCGGGAGCGCACCGGCGTGTCCCGCCGGCGAGCCTGTGGCGATCCTGGCGCTACACGCCAGCAAGGCCGCATCGCTCGCACCCGGGTCAGTCGAGCGCCCCGCCCGCCTCCTCGGCGGCGTCGAGGGCCTCCGAGGTCCAGCCGATCACGCGCCCGCCCGTGCGGCCGAGCTCGCGCATGCCCTCGAGGAACTCGCCGGGGGTGCCGTCCAGGTCGATCCGCACCTCGCGGCGGGCGGTGCGCGCCCCGTCGAGGGCGGCGCGCGCGTCGTGGCCCGCGGAGAGCGTCGCCAGCAGCCCGCCGGTGGAGGCCAGCGACCCGCGCGCGGCGCCGAGCCGGCCGAGCGCGTCGTCCAGCGACGACAGGAGGGCCGAGCGGTTGCCCTCGGTCATCGCGGCGGTGAGCTCGGGGCGGGTGGCCGCGACCCGGGTGCCGTCGGTGAACGAGCCGGCGGCCAGGGCGAGGGCGAGCTCGCCCCCGTCGGCGCCGACCGCGGCGAGCACCGCGGCGAACAGGTGCGGCAGGTGGGAGATGCGGGCGACGGCGAGGTCGTGCTCGTCGGCGGCGGCCGGGACGACGACCGCGCCGCACGCCAGCGCGAGCGCGGCGACGTCGACCCACACCTCGAGGTCGGCGTCGTCCTCGGTGGCGACCACCCACACCTTCTCGTGGAACAGCTGCAGCGAGCCCGCGTCCCAGCCGGAGAACTCCGTGCCGGTCATCGGGTGGCCGCCGACGAAGCGGGTCGCCGGCGCCCGGCGGGCCACCGCCTCGGCGACGGGCACCTTGACGCTCGTGACGTCGGTGAGGCGACAGCCGGGGGCCTCGCGGGCCACGGCGGCGAGCACGTCGTCGAGGGCCGTCAGCGGCACGGCCAGCACGACGAGGGCGTCCTGCTCGGCGGCCCGGGCGAGCGCCTCGTCGACCGAGGCGGCGATGTCGTAGCCGTCGGCCGCGGCCTTCTCGGCGGTCGTCGTCGAGGCGGACGCGCCCCAGGCGTGACGCCCGGCGTCGGTGGCGGCGCGCAGCAGCGACCCGCCGATGAGGCCGAGCCCGATGACGCACACCGGGCGCTGCTGGGCGGCGGCGAGGGTGGCACCTGCGGATTCCACGTCGGCGAGGGTAGGACGACCCGGGAGAGTGAGGACGATGCGCCCGAACGGGGGCGCGACCCCTGATCAGCGCGGACGCAGGGCGTCCATGACGTACCCCGAGTACAGGGCGACCCCGGCGACCATCGCGTCCTCGTCGAACACCACGCGGTTCGAGTGGTTGGGCGGCGCCTCGGCGGGGTCGACGTCGGGCGGGCAGGCGCCGAGGAAGGCGAGCGCGCCGGGGACGCGTCCGAGGACGTAGGAGAAGTCCTCCGAGCCCATGATCGGGTCGGGCATCGGCTCGACGAACCGCGATCCGAGCACCGAGCGGCCGACGTCGGCGACGCGGTCGGCGACGTCGGGGTCGTTGACCGTGACCGGGTAGCCGGCCTCGATGTGCACGTCGCACGAGCAGCCGTAGGCCGCCGCGACGCCCGCGCACACCTGCCCGATCTCGTCGAGCACGCGCCCGCGGGTCTCCTCCGACAGCGTGCGCACCGTGCCCTCGAGCAGGGCGGTCTCGGGGATGACGTTGGTGGTCGTGCCGGCGCTGATGTGCGAGATGGTGAGCACGGCGGGGTCGAACGCGCTGATCCGCCGCGTGACCATCGTGTGCAGCGCGCCCACCATCGCGGCCGCCGCGGGAACGGGGTCGAGCGCGTCGTGCGGGGCCGAGGCGTGGCCGCCGCGGCCGGTCACCCGCACGTGCAGGTCGTCCGACGACGCCATGATCGAGTCGGGGCGCGTCTGCAGCGTGCCGGCGGCCAGGCGCGAGGTGACGTGCAGGGCCATCGCCGACCCGGGCACGCCGCCCGGGCCGTCGGCGGACAGCAGGCCCTCGTCGATCATGGTGCGGGCGCCGTGCGCGCTCTCCTCGCCGGGCTGGAACATGAACACCGCGGTGCCGGCGAGGCGCTCGCGCCGGCCCGTGAGCAGGCGGGCGGCCGACGCGAGCATCGCGGTGTGCAGGTCGTGCCCGCACGCGTGCATCGCGCCGTCGACCTCGGAGGCGAACGGGACCCCGGACTCCTCGTCCATCGGCAGCGCGTCCATGTCGGCGCGCACCAGCACCGTCGGCCCCGGGTGCGCACCCCGCAGCACGGCGGTGACGGAGCTGCAGTCACGGCCGGTGTCGATCTCGAGCGGGAGCTCGCGCAGCGCGGACAGGACCGCCGCCTGCGTCACCGGCAGCGTCAGCCCGGTCTCGGGGTTGCGGTGCAGGACGCGGCGCAGCGCGAGCGTGCGCGGCTGCAGGGCCCGGGCCTCGGCCAGCAGTGCCCGTTCGGGCGCCCGGTGGGCCGCGCGACGACCACCCGCTCGTCGCTCCGGAGCACTCACCCGTCCGATCCTGGCACCCCCTGCGTGAGGTCGCGGCGTCGCGCGATGCCGTCCGTTCACCCGTGCGCGGTCCCCCGGACGCCCGCGGGCAGTGCACCGACGACCGTCCGGCGCCCGTGACCTCGCCGGACTTCCACGTGGACACACCCGCCCCTACCGTAGAGCCATGGCAGGCCAGGGCCCTGGAGGCTCCACCGCGACACGCGGCGGCACGGGCACCGTCGCTCCCCTCGACGGGTGGGCGGTGGCCGTCACGCGCGAGGAAGGACGCTGGCGCGCGGTCGCCATGGAGCGCGACAGCCTGGCCGACCTCGACGCCGCCATCAGCGCCTTGCGGAGCCTGCGCTCCACCGGGGCGGTGCTCGGGCTGCTCGACGTCGACGACGAGTTCTTCGTCCTGGTGCGCCCGACGCCCGGCGGGGTGGCGCTGCTGCTCTCCGACGCGGTCGCCGCGCTCGACTACGACGTCGCCGCCGACGTGCTCGACCTGCTGCGCCTCGAGGTGCCCGACGAGGACGAGGCCGACGACGACCCGTGGCCCGAGGGCGATCTCGGCATGCTCGCCGACCTCGGTGTGCCCGAGGACGAGCTCGCGGTCCTGGTCGAGGAGATCGATCTCTACCCGGACGAGCAGCTCACCGCGATCGCCCGCCGCTGCGGGTTCGCCGACGAGCTGGCGAAGGTCGTGGAGACCGCTGCGCCCTGATCACGAGGGCTGGATGGGCCGGGCGCTCGAGGTCGCCCGGACCTCCGGTGACGACGTGCCCGTGGGCGCGGTGGTGGTCGACGCCGACGGCCGCCTGCTCGCCACCGCCGCCAACGCCCGCGAGGCCGCCGGCGACCCCACCGCGCACGCCGAGATCCTGGCGCTGCGCGAGGCCGCGCGGCACCACGGCGACGGATGGCGCCTGGGCGGCTGCACCCTCGTCGTCACCCTCGAGCCCTGCACCATGTGCGCCGGCGCGGCCGTCCTCGCCCGGGTGGACACGATCGTCTTCGGGGCCTGGGAGCCGCGCACCGGGGCCGTCGGCTCCCTGTGGGACGTCGTGCGCGACCGACGGCTCAACCACCGCCCCGAGGTGGTCGCCGGCGTGCGGGAGGCCGAGTGCGCTGCGCTGATGCTCGACTTCTGGCCCGGTCGTGATCGTCGGGAGGGCGTCCCGTAGCCTTGTCGGCGGTAGCGTGTCCGAGCGGCCAAAGGAGCGCGCCTCGAAAGCGCGTGTGGGTTCTGCCCACCGTGGGTTCGAATCCCACCGCTACCGCGCACCGGGGGTCCGCCCCCGGACTCCCGAAAGACCACGAAGGCCCCCTCCCGGATTCCGGGAGGGGGCCTTCGTCGTCCGTGGTCCTAGTGGACGGCCTGGCGGGTGAAGTTCGGCGGGATGATCAGGTCCTCGGGGACGAGGTCGTGCACCGACTTCTTGCCCAGGCCCATGAGCCCCGAGCCGATGCCGCCGCGCAGGATCTCCAGCACGTTCTCGACGCCCGGCTGCCCCGCGGCGGCGAGGCCCCACAGGTAGGCGCGCCCGATGGCGACGGCGCGGGCGCCGAGCGCGAGGGCCTTGACGACGTCGCTGCCGCGGCGGATGCCACCGTCGAGGATGACCTCGACGTCGCGGCCGACGGCGTCGACGATCCCGGGCAGCACGCGGATCGGCGCCGGGGTGGAGTCGAGGTTGTTGCCGCCGTGGTTGGACACCTGGATCGCGGTGGCGCCGGCGTCGACGGCGCGCTTGGCGTCGTCGATGCGGGTGATGCCCTTGACACAGAACGGCAGCTCGCTGCCCCACTGCTCCCGCAGCCAGGCGACGTCGGCCCAGGTGGGGGGCGGGGTGAACATCCACTGCCCGTAGGCGCCGAAGAACGTCGGGGCGTCCTCGCCGCCGGTGGGGATGTTCGGCACCGTCAGGTCGGGGATCTTGCCCGAGCGCAGGAACTGGAGCCCCCACTTCGGACGGGTGGCGCCCTCGGGGATGTACTTGAGGATCGTCTTCCAGTCCATCTTCTCCGGGATGGCCGGGCTGCCCCAGTCGCGGCCGTGGGAGAACGACCAGTCCAGGGTGACGATCAGACCCTTGGCGCCGGCCTTCTTCGCGCGCTCCGCGCGGGCGGCGAGGGTCTCGCGGTCGCCCACCCAGTACATCTGGAAGAACGTCGTCGGGTTGGCCTCGACGACGTCCTCGATCGCGCGGCTGGCGAACGAGGACAGGCCCATCGCGGTGCCGGCGTTCTTGGCCGCGCGGGCGACGGCGACCTCACCCTCCGGGTTGACGGCCTGCACGCCGGTCGGCGAGATGATCACCGGCAGCGAGATCTCCTGGCCCATCACCGTGGTGGACAGGTCCTTCTCGAACGGCAGGTCGCACACGTGCGGCAGGAACTGCAGCTCGCGGAAGGCGTTGATGTTGTCCTCGAGCGTCGCCCCGGCCTCGCTGCCGGCCACCAAGGCGCCGTACACCGACTTCGGGAGGTTCTTGCGGGCGCGCCGCTGAGCTTCGGCGACGGACTCGAACCACTGACCAGCCATGAGAACCCTTCCGCGCGTGACGTGCTTCATCGCAGCCTATCCGCGCGTGACGGCCTCCACGGTGTCTGCGCGGACGGTCCGCGGGCTGCCCGTTCGGAGGGGTCGCTCACCGCGAGGGCGGGGGTCCGGTGGAGGCGCGCACGACGAGCTCGACCGGCAGCCGGTGCTCGTCGGCCGTCGCGGCCGGCCGCAGGAGCAGCTCCGCGGCGCGGCGCCCCTTCTCGCGGTGGGGCTGGCGGACGGTGGTCAGGGCGGGGTGCGCGTCGGCGGCGGCCGGGACGTCGTCGAACCCGACGACCGAGAGGTCCCCGGGCACCGCGAGCCCGGCGTCGGCGGCCGCCGCCAGCGCGCCCAGGGCGAGCTCGTCGCTCATCGCGAGCAGGGCGGTGGGGCGTGGCTCGCGGGCGAGCAGGGCCGCCGCCGCGCGCCGGCCCGCGTCGCGGCCGTAGGGGACGCGCTCCTCGACCGCCACCGCGGACCAGTCGATCCCCGCGCCCTCGACCGCCTCGCGGTAGCCGATGAGCCGCTCGCGGGAGGCGCGGTAGCGGGCCCGGTCCTGGCGCTCCCGCCCGGCGGTGCCCTCCCACCCGTCCTCGACCAGCGGCATCGCGACGACGCCGAGCCGGGTGTGGCCGAGGTCGAGCAGGTGGCGGGCGGCCGACGCGGCGCCGCGGCGGTCGTCGATGCCGACGTGCCCGGCGTTCGGGAGGCGGGGGCCGTCCACGACGACGAAGGGCAGTCCCCGGTCGACGATCGCGGCGAGCGCGCCCTCGATCGGCACGTCGCAGTAGCAGATGACGGCGTCGACGAGGGCCACGCGCGCGACCGCTCCCGCCGGCCCGCCGCTGATGAGCACGAGCGCGAGGTCCTCGTGCTCGCAGACCTCGCTGACGCCCTGGAGGAACAAGACCGCGGCCGGGTCGGAGAACGCGAAGGACATGGGGTCGTCGTAGACGAGGCCCAGCGCGTTGACCCGGCCCCGCGAGAGGGTCGCGGCCAGCGGGTGGGGCCCGGCGTACCCGAGCTCGCGGGCGGTGCCGAGCACCCGGTCGCGCAGGGCGGCGCTCAGCCGCTCCGGGTGGTTGTAGGCGTTGGAGACCGTCGCCCGGGAGACGCCGAGCGCGTCGGCGACGGTCGCGAGCGTGACCCGCCCGCCCCGGCGCCCGTCGGTCTCCACGGCGCGATTCTCCCCGACCTCGTCGCCGGACCGGGAGACGACGGGAAGTGAACCGGTTCAACCACAGCTCGATCGACATCGCCACTCCTCTTGCGCCCTACCCGTTTGAACCGGTTTAGTGCCGAGCCATGGGACTTCGACGGTGGTGCGAGCAGGCCCGACGGGCGCTGGGGATCGGCGCCGCGGCCCGGGAGGTCGCGCGGGAGGCGGAACGGGTGGTGGCCCGGGCCGCCGTGCGCGATCGCCCCGCGGCGGTGGAGGGCGAGATCGCGTTCCTGCTCGCCGACGAGCGCGTCCCGGCGCGGGGCCGGCGGCTGTGGGCCCTGGAGCAGGCACGGGACGATCTCCGCGCCGAGCTGGCGACGACCTCCCCGGGGTCCGGGACCGTGTGACGCCGGACCATCCCGGCCACGGACACTCCGAACGGCCGAACCGTCGGCGACCCCTGGGCGAACGGTGCCCAGGAAGTCGACGAGGAGGTGGCCGTGGTGGTCGAGGTGGCCCTACCCGTGACGGTGCCCGTGGCGCCCGTCCGTGCGGAGATGCGGCCGGAGGCGATCACCACGCCGGAGAGCGGTGCGCGGGCCGACGGCGGTGCGGCGGCGGCCGACGCCGCGCTGGTCCGGCGGCTCGGCGGGCGCGAGAAGGCGGCGCTCGACGAGCTGTACCAGCGCTACGGGCGTCCCGCGTACTCGCTCGCGCGCCGGATCTGCGGCGACGAGGGCCTCGCGGAGGACGTCGTCCAGGAGGTCTTCCTCGCGCTGTGGCGTGACCCGGGCCGCTTCGACCCCGGGCGCGGCACGGTCGCGAGCTGGCTCATGACCCTCGTGCACCACAAGGCCGTCGACGCCGTGCGCCGCGAGGCCACCCGGCGCCGCCACCACCCGACCACCGGCGAGCCCGACGAGGGCGTGCCGGCCGCCGGCCCGTCGGCGGCGCGCCAGGCGCTCGGCTCGGTGATCGGCGAGCAGGTGCGCGCGGCGCTGCACCGGCTGCCGACCGAGCAGCGCACGGCCCTCGGGCTCGCCTACTACGGCGGCTACTCGCAGCGCGAGGTCGCGAGCCTCACCGGCGTGCCCATCGGCACCGTCAAGTCCCGCATGTTCGCCGGTGTCGCGCGCCTGCGGGTGCTGCTCGGTCCGGTGCTGGGCTCCTCGGCCGCCGACGCCCTCGGGGACTTCGCGTGAGCGGTTGCGACCTGCGTGACGACGCCGTCGGACACGCCTTCTCCGCCCTCGAGCCCGACGAGGACCGCGCGCTCGAGGCCCACCTGCCGCACTGCGCGATCTGCCGGCGGGCCCACGACGAGGCCATGGACGTCGTGGCCGCGCTCGGCCGCGCGGTGCCGCCGGTCGAGCCGCCCACCGACCTGCGGGCCCGCATCCTCGACGCGGCCCGCGCGGAGCCGGGACGCCGCGCGCGGCCGGTGGCGGCCCCCTCGGCACCCTCGGCACCCCCGGCGCCCGCCCCGGTCGAGGCCCCGCCGCCCCGCCGGCGTCGCTTCCTGACCGCCGTCGGCGGGCTGGTCGCCGCGGTCGTCCTGGGGATCGGGCTGATCGTCGCGCAGGGGGTCCTGCCCACGCAGTCGACGCCCTCGGACAACCCGGTGACCGCGCTCGCCGACCAGGCCGACCGCGTGGTCGACGACGCCCGCTCCCGCGATCCCGGCGCCCGCAGCACGATCCTGCGCTCGGAGACCGGCACGCCGTCCGCGGTGCTCGTCGACCCGGGCGACCCGGGCGCGCCGGTCCGTCTGGTCGCGCTCGACCTCCCGGCCACGGGGAACGCGCGCGACTACGTGGTCTGGGCGACCGGCCTGCCCGGCAACGCGCCGCGGGCGGTGGCGGTGGTGGACCCGGACGACGGGGTGACACGCCCGCTCGCCGCAGCGGACGGCCCCACCACGCCGGACGGCCCCGGACCGCGCGGCTGGGCCGTGTCGATCGAGCCGACGGGGCCGGTTCCCGCGCGGCCGTCGACGGTCGTCGCGATCGGGCTGGTGGCCACCTGACGGGTCCTCGCCCGCACGCCACACCCCGTTCCACCGTTCGTCGCTGCTCGGTGCTCCCCGGTCGCAGTCCGCGCGCGCCGCGTCGGCGACGACGGTGTCACCGTCGCACCGCGCGTCTACCGTGGGACGCGCCGCCGATCACCTCGTCGGCGGGCAGCGCGACGGGCCGGGGAGGAGGCGCCGATGACGGACGTGGCGACCCTCGGGCTCACGGGCGCCGCCGTCGGCACGACCGCCGGTGAGGCCTCGCCCGGCCGTCCCATGCTCGCGAGCGCCGGCGACATCCCGCGCGGCGCGGGCTGGGCGTTCGAGTTCGTCTGGGACGGGCTGCGCTGCCTCGCCCGCACCGGTGCCGACGGGCTGACCCTCGTCACCGAGGCGGGCCGCGACGTCACGTCCCACTTCCCCGAGCTCGGGGTGTCGGCGCCGTGGACGAGCACCGAGGGGCTCGTGCTCGACGGGGTCGTGGTGGCCCTGGACGGGGTCGGACGCCCGAGCGCGGGCAAGCTGCGCCGCCGTGCCCGCGTGGCGCACCCCTCGGAGGTCCTGCAGGCCCGGGTCCCCGTGTCCTTCTACGTCTTCGACGTGCTCGAGGTGGCCGGCGCCTCGACCCGCCGGCTGCCCTACCGCCAGCGCCGCGAGCTGCTCGCCGAACTCGATCTCTCCGGGAGCCGTGTCGTGATCCCGCCGTCCTTCACCGGTGTCGACGCCGACGCGGTCGTGAGCACCGCGCGGCGCTACGGGCTCGACGGTGTGGTGGCGAAACGCCTCGAGTCGACCTATCAGGTGGGCCGGCGCTCGCGCAGCTGGATCGAGGCGCCGGTGCGGCGCACCCAGGACGTCGTCATCGGCGGCTGGACCCCCGCCCGCGACCGGCCCGGCGCGGTCGGCGCGCTGCTCGTCGGGGTGCCCGGCGAGGCGGGGCTGAGCTACTCGGGCCGCGTCGTCACCGGTGTCACCGCGGCCGCGCGACGCGAGCTCGAGGGGTTCCTCGCGCCGCTCGAGCGCGAGGTCAGCCCGTTCGCGACCCCGCTGCCCGACGACGAGGGCGGCGCCGTGCACTGGCTCGCGCCCCGCCTCGTCGGGCAGGTCGAGCACCGCCGCTGGACCGCCACCGGGCTGCTGGAGCGGCCCGTCTGGCAGGGCCTGCGCTCGGCCCACCCCGCCACGGTCGCCGCGCCGGTGCTCTCCGCGCCCGTGGTCGACACCGACCTGGAGCTGGACGACCTGGAGACCGCCGAGGTGCCGGCCCGCCGCGCCCCGGCCACCCCCGCTGACGTGGTCGCCGTGCCGTCCGCCGAGGACGTCGAGTCGGCGCTGCGCTCGCGGTTCTCGGCGCACTTCGTGCACAACACGCTCACCGCGATCGCGTCCTACGTGCGCACCGATCCGGGCCGGGCGCGCGAGCTGCTCACCGAGTTCGCCGACTTCACCCGCTACTCGTTCCGCTCGGGCGGCGAGCTCACCACGGTCGGCGACGAGCTCCACAACGCCGAGCGCTACCTCACCCTCGAGCAGGCGCGCTTCGGGCAGCGGCTGCGCGCGGAGGTCGCGGTGGCCCCCGAGGTGCGCCACGTGCTCGTGCCGCCGTTCGTCGTGGCACCGCTGGTGGAGAACGCGGTGCGTCACGGCATCGAGCCGGTTCCCGGTGGCGGCTCGGTCAGCGTCTTCGCGTCCGGCTCGGGGTCCGACTGCGTGATCACGGTGTCCGACGACGGCGCTGGCATGGGGCCGGAGGCGACGCGCACCGCGTCGCAGGTCGACCGCCGCCACGGCGGCATCGCCGAGGTGTCACGCCGGATGCACGCCACGTTCGGCTCGCAGTGCGACGTCCACGTCGACACCCGCCCCGGGGTCGGCACGGCGGTGCGCCTGCGGCTCCCGGCGATCACCGCCTCGGAGGCGGAGCCCAGCCGGGTCCTGGTGGGCTGAGCGCGCGAGCGCGGGCAGGCCGGACGGCCCGGGGCCGTCCGGTCCACCTGCGCCCCGGGGCCGCGTCAGTCGTCGGCGCCGTCGCCCTCGTCCACGACGCTGCAGGTGGCGTCCGGGGCCGCCGTGTCGGACGGGGAGAGGATGTCGGACAGGATCGGGATGCTCGCCTCCACGCCGCAGGCCTGCACGGGCAGGACGGTCAGGTCGTTGAGCAGGTTCACCCCCGAATCGTCATCATCGACGACGACGGGGTCGGCCGCCGCGAACGGTGCGGCGGCGAGCAGCCCGGCGCCGCAGAGCGCGACGACCGAGGCAGAGCGTCGGAACATGGGTGGTCTCCTCGCGAAGGTACGAACCAAGGAGACCGTTCGTCGCATCTGCAGCTGCGCTGAACGGTCGGCGAGGACTCAACCCCGCCGCCCCGACCCCGGCAATCGGTGCGACGAAGGGCCACCGGAAAGCGTGGCGGTCGGTTGAGCGGGGCGAGCGGTGGGCAGCGCGCGTCGAACGGTCGTCGGAACCGGACGAACGGCACGGAGCGAGGACGGAGGCCGGAGGGCGTGGAGGCCGTCGCGATCGACTGGTCGGGCGATGCGCGGGCCGCCCGTCGGCGCATCCGCGTGGCCACCGCCCGCCCGGGCCGGCTGCTCGCGGTCCGGGCCGGTCTCGATCGCGAGGGGGTCGCCGACCTCCTGCGGGAGCGTGCCGCCTCCGGGCCGGTCGTCGCCGGCCTCGACTTCTCGTTCGCGCTGCCGGCCTGGTTCGCGCGGGAGCAGGGGTGCGCCGACGTCGCGGCGCTGTGGGCGCTGGTGGCCCGCGAGGGCGAGCGCTGGCTGCGCGAGTGCCGGCCGCCGTTCTGGGGGCGCGGGGCGACGCCCCGGCCCCCGCCCGACCCGGCGCGCCCGGGGTTCCGCGTCACCGAGGAGGCCGCGCGCGCCGACGGGCTCACACCGACCTCGACGTTCCAGATCGGCGGGGCGGGCGCGGTGGGCACGGGCTCCCTGCGCGGGATGCCCCACCTGGCCCGCCTCCGGACGGCCGGGTTCGCGGTGTGGCCGTTCGACGACGCCGGCCCGGCGACGCTGATCGAGATCTACCCGCGGGTGCACACGGGGCCGGTGGTGAAGCGCTCGCCGGCCGCGCGCCGCGAGGACGTCGCCGGCGACCCGCGCATCCCCGCGACGCTGCGCGACGACGTCGTGGCGACCGAGGACGCCTTCGACGCCGCGCTCTCGGCGCTGGCGATGGCCGAGCACCTCGACGCGATCCGGTCGCTGCGCGCCGCGCCGACCGGCAGCCCCGAGGCGATCGAGGGCGCGCTGTGGCGCCCCCGATCGTGAGCCTCAGGAGCGGGTGCGCGTGCGGGGCGCCGGCTGCGGGACCTCGCGGAAGGCCTCCCGCACCGCCCGGCGCGGGTCCGCCGAGCGGATCTCCGCGAGCGGCTCGCGCAGCTCGTCGAGCTGGCGGCGGACCTCGGCGAGGTCGGCCGCGGTGTCGACCTGCTCGCGCACGGACGCCGCGTAGCCCTTCACCTGCGTGGCGGCGCGGGCGAGCGAGCGGATGGCGCCGGGAAGGCGCTCGGGACCGATGACGAAGAAACCGACGAGGGCGAGCAGGACGAGCTCACCCATGCCCAGACCGAACACGGGTCACCTCCCCTTCGAGAGCGGGTCGGGGTCGGGGTCGGGATCGGGGAGGGGCGAGGCGCTGTCGTCGTCGAGGTGCTCCCAGCCGGGGTCCCGGCGCGCACGGCGGCGGTCGTGCAGGCGGCAGACCTGGATGGCCAGTTCGAGCAGCACGCAGAGCGCCACCGCCAGGACCGCCATCGAGATCGGGTCACCGCCCGGCGTCGCGATGCCGGCGAAGAGGAACGCGCCGAAGATGATGACCCGCCGCCAGCTCGCGAGCTTGGCGTACGAGACGACCCCGACCCGGTTGAGCATGACCACGACGAGCGGCGTCAGGAACCCGACGCCGAACACGATCATCAGCGACAGGACGAGCGAGTAGTACTCGTCGCCGCGCAGCGCCGTCGTCTGCACCGAGTTGCCGATCATGAGCAGGAAGCTCAGGGCCTGGGCCACCACCAGGTACGCGAGCACCGCGCCGCCGGCGAACAGCACCGACGCCGTGCTGATGAACAGCACCGCGCCGCGCCGCTCGTGGCGCCGCAGCCCCGGGGTGACGAACGCCCACAGCTGGCCCAGCCAGGCCGGGGCGGACAGCACCACCCCGGCCGTCGCCGCCACCTTGACCCGCAGCAGGAACTGGTCGAACGGCCCGGTCGCCAGCAGGCGGCAGTCGGTGCCGTTCAGTCCCGCGCGCGCCGCCGGCGGCAGCGAGCAGTAGGGCTCGATGAGCAGCGAGCCGAGGCTCGGCACGCCCGGGAGGGCGTTCTCGTACCAGACGAACCCGGCCACCGTGCCGAGGGCGACGGCCACCAGCGCCCAGGCCAGGCGGCGGCGCAGCTCGAGGAGGTGGTCGAGGAACGACATCGTCGCCTCGGGGTCCCGGCGCCGGCCGGGCCACCACCGGGTGAGGCGGTGCGTCAGCGTGGGCACGGGGTCAGACCGTCGTGCCGTTCGAGGTCCGGGTCGGGACGGCCTCGACGGGCGCGACCGCGGTGTCCTGCGGGAGCTCCTTGGCCGCGGTCTTCTCTGCCTTGTCGTCCTCGGTCAGCGCCGAGGTCTCGGCCTTGAAGATGCGCAGCGAGCGCCCGATGCCGCGGGCGGCGTCGGGCAGGCGCTTGGCGCCGAACAGCAGCAGCAGGACGACGAGGATGATCAACCAGTGGGACGGGCTGAGCGCTCCGGTCATGACGGGTCCTTCCGACGAACGGTGGTGGGGGGAGCGGGCGGGGAGCTCACATGTTCTCGGCGCCCTGCTTGATGGCCTCGCGGATGCGGGCGTAGGTGCCGCAGGCGCACATGTTGCGGATCTCGTCGATGTCGTCGTCGGTGACCGATCCGCCCTCGGCCTGGACCTTCTTGACCAGGTCGACCGCGGCCATGATCTGGCCGGGCTGGCAGTAGCCGCACTGGGGCACGTCCCGGTCGATCCACGCCTCCTGCATCGGGTGCAGGTCGGCGCCGACGGTGTCGGGCAGGCCCTCGATGGTCGTGATCTCGTCGGTGGGCTTGATCTGGCCCACCGGCACCGAGCAGGGGTTGAAGGCGCGGCCGTTGATGTGGCTCGTGCAGGCCTTGCAGACGTTGATGCCGCAGCCGTACTTCGGGCCGTTGATCTTCAGCAGGTCGCGCAGCACCCAGAGCAGGCGCACATCGTCCTCGACCTCGACGGTGACCGGGCGGCCGTTGACCTTGAAGGTGTGGGGAGGCATGCGGGGCTCCTCAGCTGGCGGGGTTGAACGCCGGGCCGGCGGCGGACGGCGTGGGGTACGCGGTCAGGCCGTCCACGGGCGACGGGGGGAGCGGGGGGACGAATGACTTGACCTCGAACGGCACGTCCTTGGTGTGGCCGATCGGGAAGCTGGTGGGCATCTCGCCGGTGGCCCGCCCGTAGGCGCAGGCCACGGCGGCCGTCGCCGCACCCACGGCGAGCTCGCCGGCGCCGCCGGGACGGTCGCCGCTGGGCGGCATGACGATCACGTCGATCTCCGGCGGGGCGTTCCAGTGCCGCGTGTAGCGGTAGTCGTCCCAGCTGCCCTCGAGGAAGTTGCCGTCGCGCAGGTGCAGGCTGCCGGTGAAGACGTGCGAGATGCCCGTCATCACCCCGCCCTCCATCTGCGCCTTGAGGCCGAGCGGGTTGATGGGCAGGCCGACGTCCACGGCGACGGTCACCCTGGTGACCCGCGGGCCGGTGGTGGCGCCGGCGATCTCGCGCTCCGCGGTCGCGGCCCGCGTGTCCACCTCGACGAGCACCGCGACCGAGCCCTTGTACTCGTTGTGCACGACGACGCCCTGGGCGACGCCCTCGGGCAGGTCGCGGCCCCAGTCGCCCTCGTCGCGGACCGTCTCCAGGCAGGCCTTGGCGCGCTCGTCCTCGACGCGGTCCAACCGGAAGTCCAGGGGGTCCTCGCCCATCTTCAGGGCGAGCTGGTCGACCATGAGCTCCTGGGCCGGCCGGAAGTCCTGGTTGTTGAGGTTGCGGACGCTGCCGGTGGCGAACCGGTCGAAGTCGAAGATCTCGTTGTAGCCGAGCGCGACCGCGCCGAGGTCGTACGGGACGCTGGCGGTGAGCAGGAAGACCGTCTGCGAGAGCGTGAGCTCGTTGGCGAACGGCAGCTTCGCGGCCTGCGAGGTGATCATGTCGCCGAAGGACTCGGTGTAGTCGGTGGCGACGCTGGTGTGGCGGTGCTCGAAGCTGACGACCTCGCTGCCGGCGTAGGAGGCCCGCACCCGCGAGATGCACATCGGGTGGACGCGACCGGCCCGGCACTCGTCGGCCCGGTGCCACATGAGCCGCACCGGCTTGCCGATCTCCTGCGACACCCGCGCCGCGTCGAGCGCGACGTCGCTGAAGAGACGACGCCCGAAGGCCCCGCCGCCCCGGGGGACGTGGACGGTCACCTGGCCCGGGGTCATCCCGAGCACCTGGGCGATCTGCGACTGGGTCACGATCGGGATCTGGCTGGGGGTCCAGATCTCCGCCTCGCCGTCGCGGACGTCGGCGATGGCGACGTTCGGCTCCATCGCGGCGTTGCTGCGCCAGTAGAAGACGAACTCCTGGTCGATCGTCTCGACGGCGCCCACGCCGTCGAGGGCGGCGGTCGCGGGCTCGGTCACGAGGGGGAGCACCCCGCCGGCCTCGTCGAGCGGCCCCGGCGAGGGCAGGTTCGCCGGCGCGTCGGCCGCGCGCAGCTGCTCCAGGATCGTCGCGTCCGACTCGTCGTCGACGTTGCCGCCGCCCCAGGTGATGTCCAGCGCGTTGACCGCGTCGATGCACTGGCCGAAGGTCCGCGCCCGCACCGCCACCGCCGAGGACGTCGTCCCCCGCCCGGGCTCGGCGTCGGTGGAGATCTCCACGACGTCGGTGACCCCGGGCATGCCCTTGACCTGCGCGAGGTTGTTGACCGACTCGACGGTCCCCTTGATCGTCGGCGGCCGGGCGATCATGGTCGGCAGGGCCTCGGGGACGTCGAGGTCCATCGTGTACTTCTTGCGCCCGGTGACCGCGGCGAGCACGTCGTCGCGGCGCTGCGGGGTGCCGATGACCTCGAACTCGTCGACCGGCTTGAGCTCGGTGATCGCCTCGCGGGTCACCGAGTTCGCCGCGGCGGCGGCCAGCTCGGCGAACGGGACGCTCGAGCCGGCGGTGGAGAGGACCCGCCCGCCGGTGGTGCGGAGGTTCTCGGCCTCGTCGCCGAGGATCGTCGCGGCCGCCTCGACCAGCTGCCCGCGGGCCAGCGCCGCCGCCACCCGGACCGGCGTGTAGATGGAGATGACCGAGGCCGAGCCCTGCGTCTGCTGGTTGAACAGCAGCTCCGGGCGCGCGTCGGCCAGGGTCACGGTGACGTCGGAGACGTCGATGCCCATCTCCTCGGCGATGAGCATCGCCGCCGTCGTGGTGATGCCCTGGCCGCTCTCGGCCCGCGGGATGCTGAACGAGACGGTGCCGTCCTCGTTCACGACGATCGTGATGAGGTTCGCCGTGGGGCGGGTGGAGTCGAGCAGGAGGTCGGACAGGTCGTAGACCTCCGACACCTCGGGGGTCGGCGAGGGCAGGGCCTGCGCCTCCAGCACGTTGTCTGCGGTCAGCTTGACGCCGACGGCCAGGGTCGGGGCGGCGATCAGGTAGCCGAGGAAGCGACGGCGCTGCATGCCGCTCGGGGCCCCGTCGGGGGTCGTCTTGTTCGCGACCGGACGGCGTGGGGGCCGTGGGGCAGTGCGGTGCTTGGCCGGCATGAGGGTCCCTTCGGGCGAGTCCGGAGAGGCCGTTCGCCGCAGTGGTGGGGAGCTTGAAGGAGTAACGAAGTCGGTCACGGGAACGTAACGGGTCGCTATCGGGACGCCTAAACGTGGTGTCGCTCGCACGGATGAGCGGCCGGGTGGGCGCGGTCACCGGCGCGCCGTGTCCCCCGTCGGAGGCAGGATGGGGGGCCGGAGGGACCAGGGATCGGGACCGACGGCGGGAGGAGCGCGGGTGAGCCTCGGGAGAGGTCCGGTCCGTGTCGGGATCGTCGGCGCGGGTGGCCGCGGCCGCCTGCACGCCCGCAACGTGCAGCGCGCCGGGGGCCGCGTCACCGCGATCGCCGAGCCGGTGCGCGAGCGCCGCGAGCCGCTGGCCGCCACCCACGACGTGCCCGCCGCCGCGCGGTTCGCGCACTGGGCCGAGCTCGCCGAGCACGCGGCCGACCACGTCGACGTCGTCGTCATCGCGACCCAGGACCACGACCACGCCGACCCCGCCGTCGCGTTCGCCGAGCGCGGGGTGCACCTGCTGTGCGAGAAGCCGATCGCGCCCGACGAGCCCGCGGCCCTGCGTGTCGCCGAGGCCGTGCGCCGCACCGGGGTGCAGTTCACGATCTCCCACCCGCTCCGGTACGCGCCCTCGACCCGCGCGCTGGTGGCCGCCCTGCGCGCCGGGCGGATCGGCGACCTCGTGTCGGTCCAGCACCTCGAGCCCGTCGGCACCTGGCACTTCGCCCACTCCTACGTGCGCGGGTCGTGGCGCCGCGAGGACCTCGCGTCGTCGCTGCTGCTCGCCAAGTGCAGCCACGACATCGACCTGCTGACCCACCTCGTCGGCGACCGCCCGTCGCGGCTCGCGTCGTTCGGGCGGCTGAGCCACTTCCGCCCCGAGCGCCGGCCCGAGGGCGCCGCGGACCGGTGCCTCGACTGCGCCGTCGAGCCGACCTGCCCCTACTCCGCGCCGCGGATCTACCGCTCGTGCCTCGGCGACCCCGACTGGGAGCACCAGCTGCTCGGCGCGGTCACCGACGTGCCGACCCCCGAGGCCCTCGACGCGGCCCTGCGCGACGGCCCGTACGGCCGCTGCGTGTACGGCTGCGACAACGACGTCGTCGACCACCAGGTCGTCGCGTTCGAGTTCGACAGCGGCATCACCGCGACCCACACCGTCACCGCGTTCTCCGAGCAGGCCCCGCGTCAGACGCGCGTGTTCGGCACCCACGGCGCGGTCGAGGTCGACGGGGGCGTCCTGCGCTTCTACGACTTCCGCGCGCACCCCGACCGGGCCGTCGAGACGGTCGCCGCCGGCGACGGGCGGGCGCCGCACCAGGAGGGCGACGAGGAGCTCGTCCGCGTCTTCCTGCGCGCGGTCGCCGACGACGAGCCCGGCGCCAACCTGACCGGGCTCGAGGAGGCGCTGACCAGCCACCGCATCGTCTGGGCCGCGGAGCGTGCGCGACGCTCGGGGGAGACGGTGGCCATGGCCTGGGACGCCGGGGTGCCCTGCGCATGAAGGTCGGCGTCACCGTCCCCAACTTCGGCCCCGCCGCGACCGCGGACTCGCTGCGTGCCTGGGCCGCCGTGGTCGAGGACGCGGGGTTCGACTTCCTCATGGTCGGCGACCACGTCGCGGCCACCCCGGACGTCACCGCGGCCTACCCCGGCCCGTTCTGGGAGCCGCTGACGCTGCTGGGCTATCTCGCCGGCGTGACCCGCCGCGTCGAGCTCGGGACGACGGTGCTCGTCGTGCCCCACCGCGACCCGCTGCTGACCGCGCGCAGCCTCGCCGGGCTCGACCAGCTCAGCGACGGCCGCCTCGTCGTCGGCGTGGGGGTGGGGTGGGCGCGCGAGGAGTTCGCCGCGCTCGGCGTCGACCCCGCGCGCCGCGGCGAGATCACCGACGAATACCTGCGCGCGCTGCTCGCGCTGTGGGCCGACGACGTCGTGAGCTTCACCGGGCGGCACGTGGCGTTCCGCGACGTCGACACCCGGCCCCGCCCGCGGCGCCGGCCCCACCCGCCGCTGTGGGTCGGCGGCAACGGGGCGGCGGCGCGGCGGCGGGCCGTCCGTTTCGGCGACGCCTGGCACCCGCTGCGCGCGCCGGCCGGGTGGCTGCGCGCGACCGGGCTGCCGGCGCTGCGCGCGGCGGCCGACGAGGCCGGGCGGCCCGTGCCCGCGCTCGCCCCGCGGGTCGTCCTGCACCCCACCACCGAGCGCCGCACCGACGACGACCGCCTCACCGGCGAGGGCCGCCCCGACCAGATCCGGGCCGACCTCGACGAGCTGCGCGAGCTCGGCGCCACCCACGTCCTGCTCGACACCCACCGCGACGCGGCGTCGGCGGCGCGCGACGACCACGCGGACCAGCGCGCACTCGTCGAGGACGCGGCGCGCTGGCTATCCCCGTCCTGAGACCAGCCGGTCCCAGGCCCGGCGCCGCGCCTCGGCCAGCGCGCCCCACAGCGGCGCGCTCTCGCCCAGCGCGCCGGCCACGACGGGCACGGGGCGCGGCGCCAGCTCGGTGACCGTGGCCTCGACGTGGGGTCGCAGCCCGGGGAGGAGGCCCACCGGGCCGCCCAGGACCAGCAGCGCGGGGTCGACGCAGGCGCACACCGCCACCGCCGCCTCGCCCAGCGTGCGCCCGGCGCGCTCCAGCGCCGCGTCGTCGGGCTCGCCGCCGGCGGTGAGGGCCTGCGCGGCGACCGCCTCCCCGAACCGGAAGCGCCCGGTGCCCTCGCCGAGCGGGAGGTAGCCGATCTCGCCGGCGAGCCCCCGCGCCCCGCGGACCAGCACGCCGTCGAGCACCAGCCCGAGCCCGACACTGTGGCGCTCGCCGACGTAGAGGTACGCGAACGTCGTCGCCCCGACCGCGGCGCCGTGGTCGCGCTCGGCGAGCGCCGCGAAGTTCACGTCGTTGTCCAGCACGACCATCGCGGGGTCGATGCCGTGCACGTCCTCGACGCCGACGACCCCGGCGGGGAACGCCGACTCGTGGAGCTCGATCACCCGGCCCGTCGCCGGGTCGACGGGGTTGGCGATCGACACCGCCACGGCCCGCACCGGCCGGCCGTCGGCGCGCCAGCGCTCGCCGAGCGCGGCGAGGACCTCCTGCAGGCGCGGGGCGACGCGGCCGTCGTCGGGCGGGTCGTGGTCGGCGCGCTCGAGGCTGCGCCCGGCGAGGTCGCCGACGGCCGTGCGCACGACGCTGCGGTTGATCTCGACGGCGACCACGACGCCGGCGCCCGGGGCGAGGTCGTAGAGGGTCGCGACGGCCCCCGGCACGCCGGAGCGGGGGCCGACGGCGACGAGGACCGCGTCGGCCTCCAGGCGGCGCACCGCCTCGCTGATCGCCGGGGGCGAGATGGCCGTGCGCCGCGACAGCTCGGCGCGCGTCAGGGGGCCGTCCTCGGCGGCGAGGCAGTCGAGGATCGCCCGTTCGGTGGTGGCGCGGCGCAGGCCACTGTGTGGGGACGTGCCCCGGGCTGTCTCCTGCTCACGATCGGCCATGGCACCTCCTGCCGTCCGCGTGCAGGGTAGGGGGCAGGGTACGGCGCAGGGTCACACCGCGGTGTCGTCCTCCCGGAAGACGAGGCCGAGCTGATCGGCGGCCTCGGCCAGGACGCCCTGTACGGCGAGGGTGTCGTCGAGCGGCATCACGGTGCTCTCCGCCCGGCCGGCGCGCAGGCACTCGGTGACCTCGACCAGCTCGTGGAAGTAGCCCGCGCCCGTGGCCGGCAGCTCGATGGTCTCGCCGGGGTCGTCGGAGGCGTGGTGCAGGACGATCGTGCTCGGGTGGTGGAACCGGGGGAGCACGTCGATCCAGCCCGTCGTCCCGAACACCCGGGCCTGGCCCGGCGAGGGGCTGTGGAACGAGGTCTGCAGCGTCGCGTAGCGCCCGTCCTGGAACGCCAGCAGCATCGCGCCGTCGGCGTCGACGCCGGTGGTCTCGCGGGACGCGACGGCCGTGACGCGGTCCGGGGCGCCGAGCACCATCTGCGCGAACGACACGGGGTACACCCCGAGGTCGAGCAGCGCGCCACCGCCGAGCTCGGGGGCGAAGAGACGGTCGGTGGGGTCGACGTCGCGCACCGTGCCGAGGTCGGCCTGCACCGAGCGCGGCTCGCCGATCTCGCCCTGCGCGATGAGCTCGCGCAGCCGCACGACGGCGGGCTGGAAGCGGGTCCACATCGCCTCCATCGCGAACACCCCGCGGGTGCGGGCGGTGTCGACCACCCGCCAGGCCCCGGCGAGCGTCGCGGTGAACGCCTTCTCGACCAGGACCCCCTTGCCGGCCTCGAGGCACGCCACCGCCAGCTCCGCGTGCTGCGGGTGCGGCGTCGCGATGTAGACGACGTCGACCTCGGGGTCGTCGACCAGCGCCCGGTAGCTGCCGTGGGCGCGGGCGTTCGGCGCGCCGTGGGTCTCCGCGAAGGCGCGGGCCCGCTCCTCGGAGCGCGAGCCCACCGCCGCGAGGACGGCGCCCTCGACCAGGGCGAGGTCCTCGGCGACCTTCTCGGCGATGCGGCCGGGCCCGGCGATGCCCCAGCGGATGTCTGGCATGGGGCTCACTGTGTCAGCGCGCCCGGTCAGGACCCCGGGCGGGCCAAGAGGTCGACGTCCTGCGCGGTCCCGGACACCACGAGCTCGCCGTTCTCCGCCCGCAGCTCGGTCGCGGTGATCTCGAACGGGAGCTGGCCGGGGTCGACGCTCGTCGAGAAGCCGGAGAGCTGGCGGCGCAGGGCCGCCGCCGCCACCTGCCCGGCGGCGCCCGCCCCGCCCTCCGCGCGGATGTCGCGGGCCTGCAGCGTGATCCGGCCGCCGGAGAGCCGGAAGGTCGCGATCACCGAGACCTGCACGGGCTGGCCGGCGATCGTCCTCGTCGAGGTCAGCCGGACCGCCGACGCGGGGTCGATGTCGGCGAGGGCGCTGCTGCTGCCCGACGCTCCCGAGTCGTCGGCGGCGGCGTCGGAGCGCAGCTGGTCGAGGTCGGCCTCGGTGACCGGCTCGATGGTCAGGTCGCCGACGTCGAGGATCCGCGCGAGGTCGGTCGGGTTCACCCGCGCCGAGGCGACGACCTGGTCCGCCGGGATCTCGCGGACCTGGCCGTTGATCAGGTTCGCGGTCGGCACCGACACCCCGGACAGGTCGGCCGTCAGCGTGATGTCGCGCAGATCGCCGTACTGGATGCCCGGCGCGGAGAGCCCGACGTCGTCGTACTGCCCGGACAGGGCCTGGGTGAGGAACGGGAAGCCGCGCACGTCGACGTCCGGCTGCGCGGGCAGCGACAGGGCGTCCTGCAGCGCCGCGCCGACGCGGTCCTCGGCGACCCACCGCGCGCCGAAGTCGACCCCGACCACGATCGCGACGAGGACGAGCAGGCTGATGAGGCATCCGCGCACGGACGACACGGTGTCATCGCGGCGCAGCGTGATCGGGCCCGGGGCGGTGCCGCAACACGCGCGTCCCGGCGGGTGGCGCCCAGGGCGCGGGGCGGGCGGTGGGGCCCGCTGCGCCGATCGGCCTGACTCCGCGCCGATTCCGGCGCGTCCCGCGTGTCGGGCGGATCCCGCGGGCACCACCCGGCGTTCCGCCGTCTCGAACCCTGCGGGGCGGCACGAGCACGACGACGGGAGGGCGACATGGCCTCCGATCTCCACGGCGGGACCCCGCCGATGATCTCCGACGCGATCGCGGCCTGGTGCGACGACGTGTTCCGCATCTACGGCGAGGTGCTGGACTCCCAGCGCCGCCTCGTCGTCGCCCTGATCCGGTCGGCCGCGCCGGTGCTCGACGTGGGCGAGCGGGCCGGCGAGAAGGCCGCCGTGGGCGCCGAGCGCCTGTCCGCGACGGTGCAGGCGCGGCGCGAGCCCGCCCCCTCCGCCGAGGTCGAGCGGTCCGAGGTCGAGCGGTCCGGGGGCGACCAGGGCGACGTCCCGCGCATCCCCGACACCGACCTCGGGGGCGGCGTGGTCGCGAGTGCGGCGCTGACGGACGCCGCCGTGGGCGACACGGCGGTCGAGGACATCGGCCTCGAGGACGTCGGCCTCGCGGACACCGGTGCCGAGGACGTCGGCGTCGGCGCCGACGGCGAGGACATCGGGATCGGCGTCGGTGGCGAGGGCGTCGGTGTGGAGGGCGCCGCTGTCGAGCCGGTCGGCGGTGAGGTCGACGCGGGTGACGAGGAGATCGCCGACGTCCTCGACGGCGAGGAGCTGGAGGTCGTCGACGACCTCGACACCGACTCCGGGAACGCCGACTCCGGGAACGGCGACGACCGTCCTGACGAGCTCGTGGACGTCGCCGACGTCGAGGCCGAGCTCGGGGAGACCGACGAGCCCGTCCCGGCCGGCGGGGCCGAGGAGGGCGAGGAGGCCGGGGTGATCGACACCGTGACCGACACCGAGACCCCGGCGGAGCCCGCCCTCGACGCCCGCCCCGCCGGTTCGAAGGGCTCGAACGGGGCGCGGGCCTCGAAGAGCACGAACGGGTCGCCGCGACGCCGGAGCCCGGGCGCGAAGCGCAGGACCGGGTCGTCGGCCTGAGTGGCCCGCACAGACCGACGCCGGCCGGGCCCTCGCGGGTCCGGCCGGCGTCGGTGCTGACCAGTGCGGGCTGTTCAGCGGGTGCGGAGGATACGGGATTCGAACCCGTGAGGGTGTGAGCCCAACACGATTTCCAATCGTGCGCCTTAGGCCGCTCGGCCAATCCTCCGCGGGAGACGATACAGCGCCCCGCGGGGCCGGTCGGCGGTCGGGGCGGGGCGCTCGGCGCCGCGCGGGCCCTTCGTTACACTGGCGCACGGACCCCGCGCGGCGTCCATCCTGTGAACTCCCCCAGGGCCGGAAGGCAGCAAGGGTCAGCGGGCTCTGGCGGGTGCGCGGGGTCCCCTTTCATCTCTGGTCCCGTCTCTCGACGTCGGACCCTCCGCGTAGCCTCGGGCCGTGGCTCTGGCGCTGTACCGCAGGTATCGGCCGTCGACGTTCGCCGAGGTCGTCGGGCAGGAGCACGTCACCGATCCGCTGCGCACGGCCCTGCTGGCCGGGCGGATCAACCACGCCTACCTCTTCTCCGGGCCCCGCGGCTGCGGCAAGACGTCCAGCGCGCGCATCCTCGCCCGCTCGCTCAACTGCGTGCAGGGCCCGACGCCCGACCCCTGCGGTGTCTGCGACTCGTGCGTCGCCCTCGCGCCCAACGGCCCCGGCTCCCTCGACGTCACCGAGATGGACGCGGCGAGCCACGGCACCGTCGACGAGGCGCGCGACCTGCGCGACAAGGCGGCCTACGCCCCGGTCAGCTCCCGCTACCGCGTCTTCATCATCGACGAGGCGCACATGGTCACCACGGCGGCGTTCAACGCGCTGCTCAAGGTGGTCGAGGAGCCGCCCGAGCACCTCATCTTCATCTTCGCCACCACCGAGCCGGACAAGGTGCTCACCACCATCCGCTCGCGCACCCACCACTACCCGTTCCGCCTGCTGCCGCCGAGCACGCTGCGCGGGCTGCTCGAGCGCATCTGCACCGAGGAGGGCGTGACGGTCGAGCCGGCCGTCTACCCGCTGGTCGTCCGCGCCGGCGGGGGCTCGGCGCGCGACTCGCTCTCGGTGCTCGACCAGCTCCTCGCGGGCGCCGACGACGCGGGCGTCACCTACGCGCACGCCGTCGGTCTGCTCGGCGTCACCGACGTGGCGATCCTCGACGACGTCGTCGACGCGCTGGGGGCCCAGGACGGGCCGGCGGTGTTCGGCGCCGTCGACCGCCTCGTCGAGGCCGGGCACGACCCGCGGCGCTTCGCGGCCGACCTGCTGCAGCGCCTGCGCGACCTCATCCTCGTGCAGGCCGTCCCCGACGCGGGGGAGCGCGGTCTGGTCGACGTGCCCGCCGACGAGCTGGAGCGCATGGTCGACCAGGCCCAGCGCCTCGGCCCGGCGGCGCTCGCGCGGCACGCGGAGCTCGTGCACACCGCGCTCACCGAGATGCGCGGGGCCACCGCGCCGCGCCTGCTGCTCGAGCTGGTCTGCGCGCGCATGCTGCTGCCCGCGGCGTCGTCCGAGGACGCGGCCATGGTGCAGCGCCTCGAGGGCGTCGAGCGGCGGCTGGCGCTGGGTGCCGGCGGCGCACCGGCCGGCCCCGGGGCCGAGGGTGTCGACGAGCCGGCGCGCTTCACCCGCCCGTCGCAGCGCAGTGACGAAGCCGACGAGGCGCCGCCGGTCCGGACGACGCCGCGGGCCGGCGAGCTCGACGCCACCGTCGCCCCGCCCACCGACCGCCCGACGGCCACCGTCGCGAGCAGCGACGACCCGCCCCGCGACGTGCCGCGCGAGGCGCCGCGCGAGCCGCAGCGCGCCACGGCCCGTCCCGAGCCGCCGGCCCGCCCCCCGCAGCAGGAGGCCCCGCGGCAGGAGGCGCCGCGGCAGGAGGCGCCCCGGCCGGCGGCCCCGCAGCCCGCGGCCGCCGGAGCCGTGGACGCGGCGGGGCTGCGGCGGGTGTGGCCGGAGGTCATGAACCAGGTCCGCGAGCGCAACAAGCCCACCCACGCGCTGCTGCAGAACGCGACGGTGACGGCGGTCGAGGGCACCACGGTCACGCTCGGCATGCCGACGCCGCCGCTGGCGCGCCAGCTCTCCCAGCCCAACCGGGCCGACCACGTCGCCGCGGCGCTCGGGGCGGTGCTGTCGGGGCAGTGGCGGGTGGAGGCGGTCCACGGCACCGGGGGCGAGGGCTCCGGTGGCGGGCGCCCGGAGCCTCCGCCCCGGCAGCGTCCCGACCCCCCGCGCCGCCCGGAGCGCCCGCGCCAGGAGCCGCCGGCGCCGGACCGGCCGGCGGAGGCGCCGCGCGAGCAGGCCCGCGAGTCGGGGCCCCGCGAGATCCGCCGGCCGAGCCGTCCCGCGCCCGGGCCGTCGGACGTCCCCCCGCCGCCGGAGCCGCCGCCCGAGGACGGCGAGGTCACCGAGGAGGACATGTACAACGAGGCCGCCGCCGACCCGGGTGGCGCCGGCGGCGGGGTGCGCGTCGACCCCGAGGAGGCGGCGATGGAGCTGCTGACCTCGCAGCTCGGGGCCCGCCGGGTCGACGGCCGCTAGGTCCGCGCCGCGGCGTCCGCGGGCGCCGGGTCGAGCAGCCGCACCCCGACGACGGCGAGGCCCGCGGCCAGCACGATCCCGGTGGTGACCGGGGGGTCGAGGGCGAGGCGCTCGCCGAACCAGGCGGCGCCGAGGACCGTCGCGACGAGCGGGTCGGCGAGCAGGACGACCGTCACCACCGGGCCCGCGCGGCGGGCACGGGCGAGCGCCCGCTGGCTCGCGACGAACGCCGCGGGGCCGACCACCAGCAGCAGCGCCGCGGCCAGGGCGTGCTGCGGGTCGGCCAGCACGGCCCCGGGATCGCGGGCGAGCACGGCGAGCAGGGACGCGGCGAGCCCGTAGCCCGCCCCGTAGGCCAGCGCGAGGCCGAGCGCACCCGCCGGGCCGGGCCGCCGCGCCCACACCAGCCCGGCGACCGCGACCGCCCCGACACCCACCAGGCCGAGCAGGACCGGGGTGCTCGCGAGCTCGACCGTGCCCCCGGTGGTGACGGGCCCGAGCAGCACCACCACCAGCAGCGGGCCGAGCATCGCCAGCCCGGCGCCGGCCAGCGCCGCGCGTCCGGGCGGGCGGCGGGCGAGGAGGGACTCGCCGACCGTCGTCCACGCGACCGCGGTCGCGAGCAGCGCCTGCACGACGACCACCGCGCCCCCGGCCAGGGCCACGGCCTGCAGCGCGCTCGCGACGACCGAGGCGGCCGTCCCCGCGAGCCACCAGGGCCGGCGCAGGAGCCGCCGGTCCGCCGCGCCGCCGAGCTCGTGGGCGGCCCGCTGCTGGGCGACCACCGCCGCGCCGGCCGCGGCGGCCGAGGAGACGGCGAGCAGCTCGGCGAGCACGGCTACCCCGCCGCGGAGAGCGCCGGCCCGGGGAGCACGCCGGCGTGGCGGGCGACGACGGCCGAGGCGTCACGCTCCTCGGTCCACCACGGCCGCGGCGGGCGCCGGCGCCGCGGGCGCGCGCCGGCGCGGTCGATCGCGGCGACGAGCTCGTCGGGGCCGCGCAGCCAGGGCGCGATCCCGGCGTCGTCGAGCACGGCGGCGTTGGCGCGCCCGTGCCCGGGGATGGGGCGGTAGGTGACGGCGGGGAGCCCGGCGACCAGGGCCTCGGTGAACGACAGCCCGCCCGCGTTGTGCACGAGCACGTCGGCGGCCGCCATGAGCTCGGGCACGTCGTCGCGCCAGCCGAGCGCCACCACGCGCTCCCGGGCGGCGAGGCGGGCCCGCAGCCGGGCGTTGCGCCCGCACGCGACCACCGACCACGCCCGCGGGTGCCGCCCCAGCGCGTCGACGGCCTCCTCGACCTCGCCCATGCCCAGCGACCCCGAGACCAGCAGCGCCGTCGGGGCGTCCCCGGGCACGCCGAGCTCCCGGCGCACCCGCCCCCGGGTCGCCACCGGCATCGGGCGCGAGAACCGCGGCGCGCACAGCGGCCCGACGCTGCGCAGCGCGACGCCGTAGCGCGCGCCGTCCGCGGCCGTGGCGTCGGTGACCGTGAGGTGCTCGTCGAGCCCGGGGTGGCACCAGAGGCGGTGCGCGGCGGGGTCGGTGAGGAACGTCAGCGCCGGGACGCGCAGGCGCCCGCCGGCGCGCAGCGCACCCAGGGTCTGGCCGGCGAGCGGGTAGGTCGCGACGACCGCGTCGACGTCGCGCGCCGCCGCGAGGACGGGCTGCTCGGCGAGCGTGACCAGGCGCCGGGTGACGAGGCTGGCCGGCCGCCGGGGGTGCTCGAGGTCGGTGAAGATGCGCTCGAACAGCGCGGGGGCGTGGTGCACCGAGGGCGCGTAGAGGTCGCGCAGCGTCCGCCGGCCCCAGGCGGGGACCAGGCCGGTCCAGTCGAGGACGTGCGCGTCCGCGCCGCGGCGGTCGAGCCGTCGCACGAGCTCGCGGGCGGCGCCGTCGTGGCCCTGGCCGATCGCGGCGGACAGGACCAGGACGCGGGGTCGTCGAGACACCCCGACACCCCAGCCCAGCCGTCGGGTCGGGGGATGAACGCGCGGTGAGCAGCGGTGATGGAACGGATGGCGGGTCGCCCCGGCGCGCGTCAGCCCGCGAGCACCCGTCCCAGGAACGCGACCGCCCGCGGGTAGGCGTCGAGCCGGTTGACCCGCTTCGCCAGCCCGTGCCCCTCGTCGTCGTAGACCGCCATCTCGACCTCGACGCCGTTCGCGCGCACCGCCGCGGCGACCTGCTCGGCCTCGGAGAGCGGCACGCGCGGGTCGTTGGCGCCGTGGATGACGAACAGCGGCGCCCGCACGTCGCCGATGCGGTTCAGCGGCGACGCGCGCTCGAGGAAGTCGCGGTCGCGCTCGAGCGAGCCGTACTCCCGCTCGCGGTGGGCGCGGCGGTAGGGCGAGGTGTTCTCGAGGAACGTGACGAGCGAGGAGATGCCGACGATGTCGACGCCCGCGGCCCACAGCTCGGGCTGGAACGCGACGCCGGCCAGCACCATGTAGCCGCCGTACGACCCGCCCCACAGCGCGGCGCGCGCGGGGTCGAGACCGAGGCGGGGCAGGAAGGCGTGCAGGGCGGCGAGGTCGGCCACCGAGTCCAGCCGGCGCTCGACGTCGTCGAGGGAGTACCAGCGCTTCCCGTAGCCCACCGAGCCGCGGACGTTCGGCACGAGCACCGTGTGGCCGTCGCCGACGAGCGCCTGCACGATCGCCGAGAACGAGCGCACCGACTGCCCCTCCGGCCCGCCGTGCACGATCGTCACGCTCGACCCGGACGGCTCGCGCGGGCTGTAGACGAAGCAGGGCACGGTCTCGCCGTCGGGCGTGGGCACGCCGTGGCTGGTGGGGTCGACGAGCTCGAGGTCCGCCAGCGGCTCGCGCGACGAGGCCGCGACGGCGGCGCGCCCGCGCCCGGCGTCGACGATGAGGACGTCGGCCGGTGTCGCGGGGTCGGTCCAGGTGATCGTCAGGCCGGTGGAGTCCGGCGACCAGCGCGGCGCGGTGAGGAAGTCCGCGACCCCGCCGCGCAGCTCGGGCGGCAGCGCGACCGCGCGCAGGAACGTCCCGTCGACGTCGTGCACCGCGAGGCGGCTCGCGCCGTCGTCGTCGGTGACGACGAGCAGCAGGCGGCCGTCGGGCGACAGGCGGGCGGACACGTCGTGGGCGTCGTCGGTGACCAGCCAGGTCAGCGCCCCGGTGGCGACGTCGAGGCGCGCGACGCCGAGGTGGTCGCGGCCCGCGTCGGTGGTGATCACCGCCGCGTCCCCGGCGGGCAGCCACTCGGGCGCGAGGTGGCGGGCGTGCTCGGCGGCGTCGGTGAGCTCGGTGACCGTGTCGCCGGCGAGCAGCAGGACCTGCGAGCTCAGCGCCGGGACGCCGGGGCGGGTCATGAGCGCCCGGGAACCGTCGGGGGCGATCGCCGCGTTGCCGACCATGCCGCCGCCGTCGTAGAGGACGCGCTCGGTCCCGGCGTCGACGTCGCGGACGACGAGGTCGAAGTCGACGCCGTTGCGGCGGTTGGTCGCGTAGACGACGCGGCCGCCCTCGAGGACCTCGACGAGACCGTGGATGTGCTCGGGGTCGTGCACGAGCGGCGTCAGGCCGTCCTCGCCGACGGGCTCGCTGACCGCGTCGGGGTCGAGCAGCGAGAGCTGCGCGCGCTCGTTGCCGCCGGCGTCGTGGGAGACGACGACGCTGCGCCGGCCCGGGAGATAGCGCCCCGCGACCGCGCCGGGCAGGGCGGTCAGCGGGACCCGCGCCCCGTCGGGCCGCAGCTCGACGAGCTGGACGGACCCGGAGGCGTCGTGGCCGGCGAGGATCCGCCCCTCGGCGTCGACGTCGAAGGCGCGCCAGGTGGTCGCGTCGAGGAGGCGGTGCAGCAGGGTGTCGCGCGCGGTGGTCATCGCCGTGGAGCCTGCCTGGTCGCGGGGTGCGGCGGCGAGTGCGGCGGCGTGGTTACGCTGGTGACGTGCAACCCGGTCAGAACCCTGAAGGCATGGACATGGGCGCGCTGCTGCAGCAGGCGCAGGCGATGCAGGAGCAGCTGATGTCCGCCCAGGCGGAGCTGGCCGAGGCCGAGGTCACCGGCCAGGCGGGCAACGGCCTGGTCACCGTCACGCAGACCGCCGCCGGCGAGATCCGTTCGGTGAAGATCGACCCGAAGGTCGTCGACCCCGACGACGTCGAGACGCTGCAGGACCTCGTCGTCGGCGCGCTCGCCGACGCGGCCCAGGCGGCGGCCGACCTGCAGGCGGAGAAGATGGGCCCGCTCGCCGGCGGGCTCGGGGACATGGGCGGCGGGCTGGGCCTGCCCGGGCAGTAGTTCCCGGTGTTCGAGGGGCCGGTCCAGGACCTCATCGACGAGCTGGGCCGCCTGCCCGGCATCGGGCCGAAGAGCGCCCAGCGCATCGCGTTCCACCTCCTCGCCACCGAGGAGGCGGACGTGACCCGGCTGCAGGAGGCCCTGCAGAAGGTCAAGGTCGGCGTGGTGTTCTGCGAGGTCTGCGGCAACGTCTCCGAGCAGACCCGGTGCCGCATCTGCAGCGACGCCCGCCGCGACGCCGCGCTCGTGTGCGTCGTCGAGGAGCCCAAGGACGTCATGGCCGTGGAGCGCACCCGCGAGTTCCGCGGCCGCTACCACGTCCTGGGCGGGGCGCTCGATCCGCTCTCGGGCATCGGGCCCGACCAGCTGCGGGTCCGCGAGCTGCTCACCCGCATCGGTGGTGTCGGTGACGAGCCGGAGATCACCGAGGTCATCCTGGCCATGGACCCCAACACCGAGGGCGAGGCCACGGCCACCTACCTCGTGCGCCTGCTGCGCGACTTCCCGGGCCTGACCGTCACCAAGCTGGCGTCCGGCCTGCCCATGGGCGGCGACCTCGAGTTCGCCGACGAGCTCACGCTCGGCCGCGCCCTCGCGGGTCGCCGCGCCTTCTAGCTGGTCAGATCCGGAAGTCCCGGCCGCGCGCGGGCGTGCGGCCGGCGACGATCAGGTCCTTGTCGAGCGCCATCTCGGCGCGGTGGAGGCGGGCACTGCGACGTCGCGTCGCCTCGCGGTGCATCGAGATGCCCACGAGCACACCCACCACGAACAGGGTCCAGAAGACGACCACCGCGATGATGATCGTCATGGCGGTCATCGTCGACCGCCCCTCGTTGCCGTCATGATCAGTGCCTCCCGTCGAGTCGTGCGGTCCGTTGTGCGGGCCACGGCTCCGGCGTTCCGGCCGTGACATGAGAGTGCCCTGTGTCACTGCACGACACAAGTGTGTTCTGCAATTGCACGCAACGATTGCGTGACGACATGGCCGACCGGGGTCTACCGTGTGCACACCGAGACCGGCTGGGGGGAGCCGGCGCGCGTCCGCCCGACCCAGGAGGCGAACGGATGACCTGGTCGCCCGGCCCCGTGGTGACCCGACGTCGCCTCGGCGGCGAGCTCAAGCGTCTCCGCGAGGGCCTGAACTACAAGCTCGAGGACGTCGCCCGCAGCCTGGACTGCTCGCCGTCCAAGATCAGCCGTCTCGAGAACGGCAAGGGTGTCCCGCGCTGGCGCGACGTGCGGGACATGCTCGACGTCTACCGCGTGCCCGACGGCGAGGAGCGCGAGCGTCTCCTCGAGTGGGCGCGGACCGGCCGGGCCAGGACGTGGTGGTCCGACTACGCGGACGTCCTCGCTCCGGACATGGCGTTGTACGTCGAGTACGAGTGGGACGCGGCGCGGATCGACGCCTACGAGGCGCACATCGTCCACGGGCTCCTGCAGACCCGCGACTACGCCCGGGGTGCGCTGCGGTCCTTCTGGGGGCGGACCCTCGGTCCGACGCAGATCGAGCGCCTCGTCGAGGTGCGGATACGGCGGCAGGACGCGCTCAAGGAGGACCACGGGCTGACGTTCCGCTGCGTGCTCGACGAGTCGACGCTCTACCGCGTCGTCGACAGCGCCGACGTGCTGGCCGGCCAGGTCGAGCACCTCATCCGGATCGCCGAGGCCGAGCACGTCGACATCCGCGTGCTCCCGTTCAGCGCGGGTCTGGTGCCGGCGAGCCGGGAGTCGTTCTCGAAGCTGCAGTTCTCCGCGGGCATCGAGCACGGCCTGGTCTACGTCGAGCGCCCGATCGCCGGCGAGTTCCTCGCCGGTCGCGACGACATCGCGGTGCACGACACGCGGATGGCGGCGCTGGTCGAGGCCTCGTTGCCCGAGGACCAGTCCGTTCCCCTGATGAAGCGCGCCCTTCGGCGCATCGGCGACGCCTGATCGTGGGGTCGCTGCCGCGCCGCGGGAGGCCGCGCGCCAAGATGCGCGTCGTGACCGCCTCGCCACCGTCCGCCGACCCGTCCGTGCGCACCAGCAGCTTCTGCTCGGACGGTGCCTGTGTCGGCGTCGCGATCGAGGGCGACGCGGTGCGCGTCGTCGACACCAAGTCGTCCGCGGCGCTGCGGTTCACGCCCGCGGAGTGGGCGGCGTTCGTCGCCGGCGTCAAGGCCGGCGAGTTCGACCTGCCCCGCTGAAGCCGGTCGCGCCCCTCGTGGTCGCGGCCCCCGGTGGCGGGTCCCCCGCCCGATAGGGGATCCGCCACCGGTCCGGCGTGAGCACCCGCGAACCCGTGTCCCCGGGACACGGGTCGACGCGGCGAGACCGACGATCGTGCTCAGCGCATCGCGCGGTTGACCGCCGACACGACGGCCTTGAGCGACGCCGTGAGGATCGAGCCGTCGATCCCGATGCCCCAGACCTCGACGTCGCCCACCGCGGCCTCCACGTAAGCGGCCGCGCGGGCGTCGTCGCCGGCGGACATGGCGTGCTCGGCGTAGTCGAGGACCCGCACGTCGTAGCCCACCGACGCGAGCGCGTCGACGAACGCGGCGATCGGGCCGTTGCCGACGCCGGTGACCTCGTGCAGGTCGCCCTCGACCTTCAGCGTCGCGCTGAGCTCGGCCTTGCCGTCGTCGTGGGTCTGGACGCGCGAGCTGACCAGCTCGAGCGGGACGCGGCGCTGCAGGTACTCCTCGGTGAAGATGTCGTACATCTCCTTGGCGGAGACCTCGCCGCCCTCGGAGTCGGTGACCTCCTGGACGCGCCGCGAGAACTCGATCTGCAGGCGGCGGGGCAGGTCGAGCTGGTGCTCGGTCTTCATCAGGTAGGCGACGCCGCCCTTGCCCGACTGCGAGTTCACGCGGATGACGGCCTCGTACGTGCGGCCGACGTCCTTCGGGTCGATGGGCAGGTACGGGACCTCCCACGGGTGGTCGTCGACGGCGTGCCCGGCGGCGTCGGCGTCGACGGCCATCGCCTGCAGGCCCTTGTTGATCGCGTCCTGGTGCGAGCCGGAGAACGCGGTGAACACCAGGTCGCCGCCCCAGGGGTGGCGCTCGCCGACGGGCAGCTGGTTGCAGAACTCGACGGTGCGGCGGACCTCGTCGATGTCCGAGAAGTCGATCTGCGGGTCGATGCCCTGGCTGAACAGGTTCATGCCGAGGGTCACCAGGCAGACGTTGCCGGTGCGCTCGCCGTTGCCGAACAGGCAGCCCTCGACGCGGTCGGCGCCGGCCTGGACGCCGAGCTCGGCGGCGGCGACGCCGGTGCCCCGGTCGTTGTGCGGGTGCAGCGACAGGATGATCGAGTCGCGCCGGGCCAGGTTCCGGTGCATCCACTCGATGGAGTCGGCGTAGACGTTGGGCGTCGCCATCTCCACCGTGGCCGGCAGGTTGACGATCATCGGGCGCTCCGGGGTGGGCTCCCAGACGTCGCCGACCGCGTCGACGATCTCCTTGGCGTAGGAGAGCTCGGTGCCGGTGTAGGACTCCGGCGAGTACTGGAAGCGCCAGTCGGTGTCCGGGCGCTTCTCGGACTCCTCGCGCACCAGGCGGGCACCGTCCACGGCGATCTTCGTGATGCCGGCGCGGTCGGAGCGGAAGACCACGCGCCGCTGCAGGATCGAGGTCGAGTTGTAGAGGTGCACCACCGCGGAGTGGGCGCCCTCGAGCGACTCGAACGTGCGGGTGATCAGCTCGGGGCGCGCCTGCGTCAGCACCTGGATGCGGACGTCGGCGGGGACGGCGCCCTGCTCGATGATCTCGCGGACGAAGTCGAAGTCGGTCTGCGAGGCGGCGGGGAAGCCGACCTCGATCTCCTTGTAGCCCATGCGGACGAGCAGGTCGAACATGCGGCGCTTGCGGGCCGGGGACATCGGGTCGATCAGCGCCTGGTTGCCGTCGCGCAGGTCGACCGCACCCCACAGCGGCGCCTTGTCGATGACCTTCTCCGGCCACGTGCGGTCCGGCAGCGAGATCTTCTCGACCACGTCGGCGAACGGCTTGTAGCGGTGCACCGGCATCCGGCTCGGCCGCTGGGTGTTCCACGTCGCCTGGTCGGCGGGGATCTCGCCGTCGGGGTGGACGACGGTCGACCGGATGTCGGAGATGGGCTCGTCGTTGACGGGCGAGCCCGGGGTGATGCTCATGGGATGTCGCGCTCCTGCCTGCAGCACTGCGAGGGATGGCGACCGGCAGCGCGCATCACCCGCGGCGAGGGGCCGGTCTGTTCAGACCCCGCCGCGGCGGCGAAGGAGCAGTCCGGGGACTGCGTGCGCGCGAGACATCGGGGACCACGGTAGACCCGGGCGGCGCCGGCCCGGTACCCCGGGCGCCCGTCCGAGGGCCCGCCGACCTGCTGATCATGCCGCTGATCAGCCACGACGAACCGCTCGTGACACAGGTCGCAACCCTGGCTACCGACGAGTCACCTTGCGTGCCATCATGACCCGCATGGCGCAGGATGCGAGCACGGAGACCTCCGAACAGCGGCGTTCGCACACCGGAGAGGACCTGCGCGCGCTCACCCGTAAGGTCCTGACGGTTGCCGCCTCGGTGATCCGCATCCTGACCGTGCTCTTCGCGGCGATCCTGGTGATCCACGTGATCCTCGCCGTGGCCGGCGCCAACCCCGCCAACGGGATCACGATCTTCTTCAGCGATCTCGCGAACAACCTCACGCTCGGCATCGGCGACCTGTTCATCCCGGCCAGCGAGTCGCTGCGGATCATCCTCAACTTCGGCCTCGCGGCCGTCGTGTGGATCGTCATCGGGATCGTCGTGTCGAAGCTGCTCAACGCCCTCGCGCCGTAGGGACGCCACCCCGCCGGAGTGGGGTTGCTCCCACCCCGTGACGAGTCCCGCCTCGGATAGGGTCGGTGCGATTCACCGACCAGTTCGTGGAGGTCCGTCGCGGTGGCACTCGTCGTCCAGAAGTACGGCGGCTCGTCCGTCCAGGACGCGGAGCGGATCCGCCGGGTGGCCGAGCGGATCGTGCGCACCGGCAAGGACGGGCACGACGTCGTGGTCGTCGCCTCCGCCATGGGCGACACCACCGACGAGCTGACCGACCTCGCGCTCGCCGTGCACCCCAGCCCGCCGCCCCGCGAGCTGGACATGCTCCTGACGTCCGGTGAGCGCATCTCCAACGCCCTGCTCGCCATGGCGATCAACGCCCAGGGCGGGCGGGCGCGCTCGTTCACCGGGTCGCAGGCCGGCATGATCACCACCGGCAAGCACGGCGACGCGCGCATCGTCGACGTCACGCCCGGCCGCATCCACGCCGCCCTCGCCGAGGACCACATCGCGCTCGTCGCGGGGTTCCAGGGCGTCAGCGTGGACTCGAAGGAGATCACGACTCTCGGCCGCGGCGGCTCGGACACCACGGCGGTGGCCATGGCCGCCGCCATGAAGGCCGACGTCTGCGAGATCTACACCGACGTCGACGGCGTCTACTCGGCCGACCCGCGCATCGTCCCGGACGCGAAGCTGCTCGAGACCATCACCTACGAGGAGATGCTCGAGATGGCCGCGTGCGGGGCGAAGGTGCTGCACCTGCGCGCCGTCGAGTACGCGCGTCGCGAGAACGTGCCGCTGCGGGTGCGTTCGTCGTACAACGACAAGCCCGGCACGACGATCGTCGGGTCCATCGAGGAGCTCAGCGTGGAACAGGCGGTCCTCACCGGCGTCGCTCACGACCGGTCCGAGGCGAAGGTGACCGTGGTCGGGGTGCCCGACCAGCCCGGGTACGCGGCGCGCATCTTCCGCGCGATCGCAGACGTCGAGGTCAACATCGACATGGTGCTGCAGAACATCTCGCACCTGCAGACGGGCAAGACCGACGTGACCTTCACGCTGCCGGTCAAGGACGGTCCCCGGGCCGTCGAGGCGCTGAGCGCGATGCAGGGCGAGGTCGGCTTCGAGGACGTCCTCTACGACGAGCACGTCGGCAAGGTGACGCTGGTCGGCGCGGGCATGCGCAGCCACCCGGGCGTCACCGCCACCTTCTGCGAATGCCTCGCCGTCGCGGGGGTGAACATCGAGATGATGAACACCTCGGAGATCCGCATCTCCGCGCTGATCCGCGACACCCAGCTCGACGATGCCGTCCGGGCGCTCCACTCCGCCTTCGACCTCGGGGGCGACGAGGAGGCCGTGGTGCACGCAGGAACAGGACGCTAGGGATGACCACACTCGCCATCGTCGGAGCCACCGGTGCGGTCGGCTCCGTCATGATCGACATCATCGACGCGCGCGAGAGCGTGCCGTGGAGCGAGATCCGGCTCATCGCCTCGCCGCGGTCCGCCGGCAAGCGCCTGCGGGTGCGCGGCGAGGACATCGAGGTCGTCGCGCTCTCGCCGGAGGCGTTCGACGGCGTCGACATCGCGATGTTCGACGTCCCCGACGCGGTGAGCGCGCAGTGGGCGCCGGTCGCGGTGAGCAAGGGCGCGATCGCGGTCGACAACTCCGGCGCCTTCCGGATGGACCCCGAGGTGCCGCTGGTGGTGCCCGAGGTCAACGCCGACCAGGCCCACGAGCGCCCCAAGGGCATCGTGTCCAACCCGAACTGCACGACGCTGTCGATGATGGCGGCCCTCGGTGCCCTGCACCGCGCGTTCGGGCTGCGCGAGCTCGTGGTCGCGAGCTACCAGGCGGCGTCCGGTGCGGGCCAGGAGGGCATCGACCGCCTGCAGCAGGAGATCGCCGCCGTCGCCGGCAAGGGCGTCGGCCACCGGCGCGGGGACGTCGCGGAGGCCATCGCCTCGGCTGGTCTGCCGCCCGAGTCGCCGTTCAACGCCCCGCTCGCGCTCAACGTGGTGCCGTTCGCCGGCTCCATCCGTGACGGCGGCTGGACCTCCGAGGAGCTCAAGGTCCGCAACGAGTCGCGCAAGATCCTCGGGCTGCCCGACCTCAAGGTGTCGGCGACCTGCGTGCGCGTCCCGGTGGTCACCACCCACTCGCTGTCGGTCCACGCGACCTTCGACAGCGAGGTCGACGTGGCCACGGCCCACCAGGTGTTCGCGGCCCAGCCGTCGATCGTGCTGGTCGACGAGCCGGAGGCCAAGCGCTTCCCGACGCCCGCCGACGTCGTCGGCGAGGACCCGACGTACGTGGGCCGCGTCCGCCAGGCGCTGGACTTCCCGAACACCCTCGACTTCTTCGTGTGCGGCGACAACCTGCGCAAGGGCGCGGCGCTGAACACCTACGAGATCGCCGAGGAGCTCGTCCGGCGCTGACGTGACCCACCCGCGCTTTTCTTGACCCGTTCCAATCTCGGTGGCAACGTGGGTCGATATGACGCCACCGACCGGTTCCCGGGACGACGCGGACAGCCCCGCGGCCGTCCCCGAGGCCGGACCGGCCCCGGATCCGCGCCACCACGTCGCCGACCCGCGGGCCCGCCTGCGCGCCGCCGGCCTGCGGGTCACCGCGCCGCGCCAGGCGGTGCTCGGGGTCCTGGGCGAGTACCCGCACTCCACGGCCGAGGCCGTGGCGTCGTCGGTGCGCGCCCGGCTCGGGTCGGTGAGCACCCAGGCCGTCTACGACGTCCTCGCCGCGTGCGTGGACGCCGGCCTGGTGCGCCGGATCGAGCCGGCCGGCTCGGCGGCGCTGTACGAGACGCGGACCGGCGACAACCACCACCACGTGGTCTGCCGGTCCTGCGGCGCGACGGCCGACGTCGACTGCATCGTCGACCAGCGGCCGTGCCTGACCCCCTCCGACACCGGGGGCTTCGTCGTCGACGAGGCCGAGGTCGTCTTCTGGGGGACGTGCCCGACGTGTGTCGCGGCCGGAGCGGGTACCCATTCCCGTCGAGCTGTCCGCGGTGCCGTCGCGGTGCTGCACGAGAGCCAACCACCACGCTGAGAGGCGAACGTGACCACTACGAACCCCTCCTACGCCACCGATGACGCCGGGATCCCGGCGCCGAGCCACGAGTTCTCCGCCACGGTCGGGACCGACGGGCCCCTGGTCCTCCAGGACCACTACCTGATCGAGCAGATGGCGAACTTCAACCGGGAGCGGATCCCCGAGCGCCAGCCGCACGCCAAGGGCAGCGGCGCGTTCGCGAAGTTCGAGGTCACGCAGGACGTCACCGCCTACACCAAGGCCGCCGTGTTCCAGCCCGGCGAGGTCACCGAGGGCATCATCCGGTTCTCGACCGTCGCCGGCGAGCGCGGCAGCCCCGACACCTGGCGCGACCCCCGCGGCTTCGCCCTGAAGCTGTGGACCCGCGAGGGCAACTGGGACATGGTCGGCAACAACACGCCGGTCTTCTTCATCCGCGACCCCATGAAGTTCCAGAACTTCATCCGGTCGCAGAAGCGCCTGGCCCGCAACGGCCTGCGCGACCACGACATGCAGTGGGACTTCTGGACGCTGTCGCCGGAGTCGAAGCACCAGGTCACGTGGCTCATGGGCGACCGGGGCATCCCCAAGGACTGGCGCCACATGAACGGCTACTCGAGTCACACCTACATGTGGATCAACGCCGCCGGCGAGGAGTTCTGGGTCAAGTACCACTTCAAGTCGGACCAGGGCGTCGAGTGCCTGACCGAGGAGGAGGCGGGCCGCCTCGCCGGTGAGGACGCCGACTACCACCAGCGCGACCTCTACGAGGCCATCGAGCGCGGGGAGTTCCCGAGCTGGACCCTCCACGTGCAGATCATGCCGTTCGAGGACGCCAAGACCTACCGGTTCAACCCGTTCGACCTGACCAAGGTGTGGCCGCACAGCGACTACCCCCTGCAGGAGGTCGGGAAGCTGACGCTGAACCGGAACCCGGAGGACTACCACACGGAGATCGAGCAGGTCGCGTTCGAGCCGAACAACCAGCCCCCGGGGCTGGCGCTGTCGCCGGACAAGATGCTGCTGGCCCGCGGGTTCTCCTACGCGGACGCGCACCGCGCCCGCCTCGGGGTCAACTACAAGCAGATCCCGGTCAACGCGCCGCAGGGCACCGAGGCCCACTCCTACACGGTCGCCGGCGCGATGCGCGTGCAGAACGTCAAGGACCCGGTCTACGCGCCCAACACCAAGGGCGGCGCGCAGACCACCGAGACGATCCAGCCGCCGACCTGGTACTCCGACGGCCAGATCCAGCGCGCGGCCTACGTGCCGCACGCCGAGGACACCGACGAGGTCCAGGCCCGCACGATGATGCTCGAGGTCTGGGACGACGCCCAGCGCGACCGCTTCGTCGAGAACGTCTCGGGCCACCTCGCCAAGAACGTCGGCGACGACGTGCTCGCCCGCGCGTTCGACTACTGGAAGTCGATCGACGAGGGCATGGGCCAGCGCGTCGAGGACCGCGTCCGTGAGCTCACGGGCAAGCAGGAGAAGGTGCTCAGCCAGAGCTGACGCCCAGCCCAGCCTCACCTCACGCGGCCCGTCTCACACCACGAGACGGGCCGCGTGGTGGTGATCGGGCCGATCGAGGGGCATCCTAGATTGGAACCGTTCCAAACAACGGTAGCGAAGGAGCTGTACGGCATGGCCACCACCACACCCATCACCAGCCCGCTCTCCGACGACGCCCAGCAGACCGTCGGCACGGTGCTCCAGGACTCGCTCGTCGACTACGTCGACCTGTCGCTGACCGCCAAGCAGTGGCACTGGAACGTCGTCGGCACCAACTTCCGCGAGGCGCACCTGCACCTCGACGAGCTCGTCGACCTCGCGCGCACCTACGCCGACGAGGTCGCCGAGCGCGCCGCCGCCCTGGGCGTCTCGCCCGACGGGCGCGCCGAGACCGTCGCCAAGAGCAGCGGCCTGCCCACCACCGACGAGGGGTGGCGCAAGGTCGAGGACGTCAACCAGGCCGTCGTCGCGACCCTGGCGACGCTCATCGCGCGCATGCGCGAGCGCATCGCGGCCACCGACGAGCCGGACCCGGTCACCCAGGACCTGCTCATCGCCCACACGGCCAAGCTCGAGGAGGCCCACTGGATGTGGCAGGCCAAGACGGCCTGAGCCACGTGCGGGGTCACCTGATCTGAGCGAAGGGCCCCTTCGGCCGAGTAGATCGACCGAAGGGGCCCTTCGCTCGTCCGGGGCCGCGCGCCACCGTTCCGGCGAAGGGTGACCCTCGCCCGCCTATCCGAGCGAAGGTGCCCTTCGCTCGGATCCAGGCGCGCGCTCAGGCCGGCACGGGCAGGCCGAGGGCCTCGCGGGCGAAGGCGATCTCGGCGACCGTGTGCGCGAGGGTCTCGGCGACGACCAGCGAGCCGTGCCCCGCGTCGTAGCGCACCATCGCGTACGGCACCTCGCGCTCGGCGAGCGCGTCGAGGTAGTTGTCGATCTGGCGGATGGGGCAGCGCGGGTCGTTCTCGCCCGCCAGCACGAGCACCGGCGCGCGGACCGCGTCGACCCAGGTCAGCGGCGACGCCTCCCGGTAGCGCTCGGGCACCTCGTCCGGCGAGCCCCCGAACAGCGAGCGGTCGAACGCGCGCAGCGGCTCCATCTCGTCGGAGTACGCCGCGAGGTAGTCGGCGACGGGCACGCCCGCGCACCCGACCGCCCAGCGCTCGGGCTGGCGGCCCAGGCCCAGCAGCGTCAGGTACCCGCCCCACGACCAGCCCTCGAGCACGCAGGCGGCGGGGTCGGCGAGCCCCGTGGACACGGCCCAGTCGTGCACGGCCGCGATGTCCTCGAGCTCCGTGGTGCCGGGGCGCCCCTCGATCGCGTCGCGCCACGCCGACCCGTAGCCCGACGAGCCGCGGTAGTTCACGTGCACCACCGCGAAGCCGGCGTCGACCCACACCGCGCGCACCGGCGACCAGCGGTCCTCGTCCGCCGCCTGGGGCCCGCCGTGGATCATGAAGACGGTCGGGACCGGGCCCGTGGTGCCCTCCGGGCGGGTCCACAGGGCGTGCACCGCCCCGGCCGGCCCGTCGACCCAGGCGTCCTCGAGCGCCACCGACGGCGCGGGCCGGTCGCCGGGCGGGGCGAGCAGCTCGGTGTCGGTCCCGTCGGGGTGCAGCGCGCGGACCGACGAGGGGTACGCCGCCGACGACCACCCGTACTCCACGGTGCCGTCGGGGCGCACGTCCGCGCCGCCGACCGAGCCGGCCGCGGTGGGGAGGTCGGTGAGCTCGCCGGTCGCGAAGTCGTGGCGGTGCAGCGTCGTGCGTCCCGCGCGGGTGTGGGCGACGAGCAGGGCGGAGGCGTCGGGGTAGAAGCCGGCGGTGAGGTCGCCGGGCAGGTCGATGTCCACCTCGGTCTCGGTGTCGGTGGCGAGGTCCCAGATCAGCAGCTCGTCGCGGCCGCGGCGCTCGTGGGCGACCAGCAGGCGCTGGTCACCCTCGACCGGCGCGAACTCGAGGGGGTCGAGGCCCTTGCCTTCGCCGTCGTGGCGCTCGCCCACGGTCGCCCCGTCGGCGAGACGCAGCACCCGGATCGCGGGGTGGCGCGAGTCGCCGTGCTCGGCGTGCGAGATCGCCAGCAGCGTCTCGTCCCGTGAGAGCGCGCCGATCCCGGCGTCCTCGGTGTGGGTGTAGACGACGCGCGCAGCCCCGCCGTCCTCGCTCACCGCGAGCGTCGACCCGTCGTCGGTCGACCAGCCGACGGCGACGGTGCGCCGCCCGAGCTCGAGCCCCGCGGGATAGCCCGGCGCCGCCCCGTCGATCGCCGGCGCCGCGCTGCCGCCCTCGAAGGGCTCGGAGACCCACACCCCGAACTCGTCGCCGTCGGTGTCGTCGAACCACCAGATCGCGGTGCCGTCGGTGCTCGCGGCGCCGCCGCGGGTGCCCTGCGGGCGGTCGGTGACGCGCCGGTGGGTGTCGCTGCCGCGGTCCCAGGCGTAGATCTCCCAGGTCCCCGTGGCGTTCGACGAGTAGACGCTGCGGTCCGGGGCGTCGCGGGCCCAGTCGGGCACCGACACCCGCGCCGCGGTGAAGCGGCCCCGCCACCGCGCCTCGGCCGCGGGGTCGGCGAACAGGGCGTCGGGGATCTCCGGGGCCGGGTCCGAGCGGCGCGGCGAGGTCGGGGTCATGCCCGGATCCTGCCCTCCGGGGTGCCGGAACGGCGGTGCGGAGGGGTCGTGGGCGAGGATGGTCACGGGGGGAGGGACCGTGAACGATGTGGATCCCGCCGAGGAGATCGGCGAGGACGACGAGGAGACGCCGCCGAACATGGCGCGCGTGTTCGACATGTACCTCGGCGGCAGCGAGCACCTCGAGGTCGACCGGGAGTTCGCCGTCGAGGTCGACGCGGTCCTGCCGGGGATGGGCGCGCTGTGCCGCGGCCACCGGCGGTTCTCCGCGGCCGTCGTCGACCACTGGTGCGCCGAGGGCATCGACCAGTTCCTGGAGCTGGGCTCCGGCCTGCCCACCGTGGACCACGTGCACACCCGGGCCCGTCGCGTGCACCCCCGTGCCCGCGTCGCGTACGTCGACCGGGACCGGCGCACCGTCGCCCACGCGCGTCGCCTGCTCGCCGGCGAGGACGGCGTGGCGGTCCTGCACGCCGACGCCGGGGACGCGGCCGCCGTGCTCGCCGCGCCCGAGGTCCGCGACGTCCTGGACCTCGCCCGCCCGGTCGGCGTGCTCGCCGTCGGCGTCCTGCACTACGTGCACGACGACGCGGCGGCCGTCGAGGCGGTGCGCACCTACGCCGCGGCGCTCGCCCCCGGCAGCGGCCTGGCCGTCTCGCACCTGACGTCGGCGGCGCGCCCGGACCTCCACGCCTGGGCGACGATGAACCACGGCGGCTGGAGCTACGCGCCGCGGCTGCGCGACCCCGAGGACATGGCCCCGTGGCTCGACGGGTTCGCCCTCGTGGGGCCGGGCTGGGGCTCGGCGCCCGACTGGCGGGCCGACGGCACGGTCCCGGGGGCGGACGTCACAGGCAGCGGGCTGTGGGGAGTGGTCGCGCGGCGGACGTCCGCCCGGGGATGATCCCGGGGTGATCGGCACCCATCGCCACGAGGCCGCGGTCCACGAGATCCGTCTCGACCGCACCGAGCGTCGCAACGCCCTCGACACCGCGCACTGCCGCGACCTGCACGCCGCCGTCGACGCCGCCGTCGCCGACGGGGCGCGGGCGCTCGTGCTGACCGCCGAGGGCACCGCGTTCTGCTCCGGCGCCGACCTCGACACCGTCGGCGACGACGACTTCCTCGCCGCGCTCTACGGCATGCTGCACCGGCTCGTGGAGCTCCCGGTGCCGGTGATCGCCGCGGTGCACGGCCCGGCGATCGGCGCCGGCACCCAGCTCGCGCTCGCCGCCGACCTGCGCGTCGTCGACACCCCCGGCGTGTTCGGGCTGCCGACCGCCGCGCTCGGACTCGCCGTCGACCCCTGGACGATCCGCCGCCTCGCCCTCGTCGCGGGCGGCGGCGCGGCCCGGCGGATGCTGCTCGCCTGCGAGCGCCTCGACCACGGCGCCGCCCGCGCGGCCGGGCTCGTCGACCGCGTCGGCGACCGCGACACCGCGCTGGCCTGGGCGACCGAGATCGCGGCGCTCGCCCCGCTGACGCTGGCCTACAACAAGCTCGCCGTCGCCCGCCTGCTCGAGGACGCGCCGGTGCCCGACGAGGTCGCCGCGGGCTTCGACGCGTGCTGGGCGAGCGAGGACCTCCAGGAGGGCCGGCGGGCGCGGGAGGAGAAGCGGGCGCCGGTGTTCCGCGGTGCCTGACGGCATGTGAGCACGATGAAGTGCTGGAGCACTTCATCGTGCTCACATGGCAGAGCCACCCGGCCAGTGCGCCAGCGTGTGGATGTACTGCTGGCGCACGCCCTCGATGCGCTCGTCGAGGTCCTCGCGCGACCAGTCCGACACGTCGATCGGCGGCAGCACGGCCACCTGCACGACACCCGGGTGGATGATCATCGCGTTGCGGCTCATCAGCTCGCCGGTGTTGCGGAACACCAGCGGGACGATCGGCACGCCCGCCTGCATGGCCAGGTGGAACGCGCCCTTCTTGAACTTGCCGGGCGTCGGGGTGGGCGAGCGGGTGCCCTCGGGCGCGATGACGATCGAGGTCCCGGCGCGCAGGCGCTCCACCGCAGGCTCGAGGGCCTTGCGAGCCTGGGCGTTGTCGGCGCGATCGATGAACGCCGTCTCGAGCAGGCGCATGAGCCCGCCGAACAGCGGGTCGTTGGCGAGCTCCTTCTTCGCCACCGGGGCGAAGTTGCCGCGCAGCAGCCCGCCGAGCACCAGCACGTCGAGCTGGCTCTGGTGGTTGAACAGGAAGACCGCCGGCTGGGCCTCCCAGATGTGGCGGGCGCCGTGCACGTCGAGCGAGACCCCGCTGGCCATGAGCGACAGGTCGCCCCCGAGCCCGATGCCGAGGTTCAGCCCGGCGCGCCGCGAGCCGCCCAGCAGCCCGAGCCCGAGGCCGGTGGCGAAGCCGCCCATCATCCCCGCGAAGGTCGCCGCGGTGCGGGCGATCTCGACGGGCGTCGTCCACGGCCGCCCGGTGAAGTCCAGCGCCGGCCAGCCCCGCTCGGCGGCGGCGCGGCGCAGCCCGGCGGACGGGTTGACCGCGGCCGGGTGGGCGACGGTGGCCAGGAACGGCACGTCCTCGCCCCCGTTGGAGTAGGCGAAGCTCGCGTCGAGGTCGACGCCGTGCGCGGCGGCGAACTCCTTGACTGCGGCGGCCTTGCCCTCGCCGTACGGGGAGCGGCCGTCGGGGCGCCCGGTGAGCGTGCCGTCCTCGCCGACCTCGACCGCGGTGTAGATCGTGTGGTCGACGCCGAGCGCCTTCGCGGCCGGCTCGACCTGGAAGCGCGTCGCCGAGCTGGCCAGCACGACCGTGTGGCCCTTCTCCAGGTGCGCCCGGATCAGGCGCCAGGACTCGGGGTAGACGCTCGGGCCGATCTCGTCGCGGAAGAGCTGGTTGCCGATCTTCTCGAGCTCCTCGGGCGTGCGGCCCGCCCAGGTCCGCAGCGTGATGCCGAGGAACTTGCGGAAGTCCTCCTCGCCGTGGAGGCCCTGCCAGCCGCTGGCCAGCGTCTCGAGCGTCGTGCGGGGGTGCAGGTCGAGGTGCCTGACGTGGTGGCGCATGAACGCGGTGACCGAGTAACCGGCGATCACCGTGCCGTCGAAGTCGAAGAACGCGCCCACCTCGGGGCCGTCGGGCGCGGCCTCCACCGCGTCCATCAGGCCCTGCACGGTGGCTTCATCCATGGTCCGGCTCCGCTCCGCTTCGCGTCCTTCAGGGTCGGACACCCGCGGACTCCTGTCGGTTGGTCGCGTCGGTCTCGTCGATGGCCACGACCCGCTCCACCACGCCGCGGATCTCGGCGGCGAACGCGCGGCGGCGGGTCGCGAGGTCGGGGCCCCCGTCGGCGGGGGCGGTGTTCGGGGCGAGCAGCCCCCGGTTGGAGGCCAGCCGCAGCGCCGACGCGAACAGCTCCCGCGACAGCGACTCCGGCCCGTGCAGCTTGCCCTGCAACAGCAGCTGCTGCCCGACGGCGGCGCAGCGCTCCAGCAGCTGGTCCTGGTCGACCGGGGTGTCGGGGTCGTGCTCCGCGAGCCGCTCGGCCACCACCCACTGCGCGTCGACGAACGAGCGCAGCACCCGGTGCGCGCACAGGAAGCGGCTCTGGCGCAGCAGCTTGCGGGTGCGGGCGACGTCGTTGTCGTCGGAGCGCCAGTCGGGGTCGATGAGCGTGAGCTCGTCGATCAGCTCGGCGCGGAAGGTCTCCTTGTCGGGGAAGAAGAACTCGTACTTCAGCAGGTCACGCAGGTCGAGCGCGGCCTGGAAGCCCCGCGCGAGCGCGTCGCGGCCGGTCAGGTCGCCGACGTCGAGGATCGCGAGCTCGACGATCGCCCGGTTGACGAAGTGGTGGATCGCGGAGTTCCGGTAGAAGGCCGCGACGATGTGGTGGCCGCTCTCGACCGAGAACACCGGCTCGGAGCCCTCGGTGTAGGCGGTGACGACCTTCTCGCGGCGCAGCGACAGCAGGGCCTCGGCGACGCCGCCGTTGGTGCGCAGCGAGGCGATGCCGGTGTGCGGCAGGCCGCGGGCGTCGACGTAGTCGAGGACCGGCTCGACGACCCGTCGCACCTGCGACAGCGTCAGCGCGCGGTCGCGCACCCCCAGCAGCGCCAGGGCCGCGAGCGCGATCGGCGTCACCGGCGTCACCCTGTTGATGCGGACGAACACCTCGAACGCGGTCTTCTGCAGCGCGAGCCGGCGGGCGGGCTGGTCCTCGACGGCCGCGTCGAGGTCGGACTCGGCGCGGGCGTCGAGGGCGGGGTCGTTGGCCGCGGTGAGCGCGGCGCGCAGCGACAGCGGCTGGCCGAAGCTGACGTGCACCCCGCCGACGGGGCGACGCTGCGCGCGGGCGTAGCCCATGAGCCAGCGCAGGCCCTCCGGGGTCTTCTGGGCGCCGGTCTGCTCGGCGGCCATCTGGTGCACTTCCTGCAGCTGGTCGTGGATGATCGACACCGGGACGAGGTAGACGTCCTCGGTGCGCCGGCGCTCCACCGCGCTGGCCACGTCCGCGAGCAGCCCGTACTTCGGCGGGCGCAGCTTGCCGGTGCGGGTGCGCCCGCCCTCCATGTACCACTCGAGGTTGAAGCGCTTGGCGCACAGCCAGGAGAAGTACTCGCGCACGACGGCCTTGTAGACCGGGTCGCCGCCGAAGCTGCGGCGGATGAAGATGATGCCGCTGCGCCGGGCCAGCGCCTCGAGGCCCAGGATGCGCAGGTTGTCGCCGCCCAGGACGTGGTTGCGCGGGAAGTCGTTGCTGCGCAGCACGTCGGCGAGCACGAACGGGTCGGTGTAGGAGCGGTGCGAGGGCAGGAACACCAGCGCGTGCCCGGCGTTCAGCTCGCGCAACGGCTCGAGCCCCGCGGTGTCGGCGTGCACCGTCCAGGCCTTCTCGTGCATCGGGCGCAGGACCCCGGAGAACAGGTCGACGGCGGCGGGGTCGAGGGAGGCGACGATGCTCTCGAGGTCGGCCGCGGCCTCGGTGGCGACCTCGTCCTCGGGCCGTCCGGTGGTCTCCGCCAGCCGCCGGATCTCGCGGCTGAAGTGCGCCGACCCGACGATCTGGCCGGCGACTTCGCGCGGGACCTTGAAGCGGTTGCCGGTCAGCGCCCGCTCGGCGCGGTCGAGCGCGAGCGTGGCCTGGCGCGCCACGAACCGCACGAAGTCGGCCGTGTCGGTGGCCGAGCGCTCACGGCGGTGGCGGCGCATGAGCTCGTGGACCGTCGCGGGCCGGCCCACGACGACGCGGTGGTGCTGGGGCCCCCGGCGCGCCGCGCGGGCGCGGGCCCGCAGTGCCCAGCCGCGGGTGAGGACGTCGGCGAGGCGCAGCAGTGTGCGGTCGGGCTCCGGGTCGGCCGACCACACCACGCGCACCGGCACGAGCAACGGGTTGTCGCCGCGGGTCAGGCGCCCGGCGAGCTGCTCGCCCTCGGCCGGGAGCACCTCGACGCCCCGGCCGCCCCGCATCCCCGGACGGATGCCGGCGAGCCAGCGGTCGACCAGCCGGCGCTCGACGCTCGACGGGGCGTCGACGAGGACGACCAGCGGCCGGTCCCCCGGATCCGGGAGCGTGGCCGTGTCGTCCAGCGTGCTCAACGCCGCACCTCCGCCCCTCGCGACGTCGCGTACCCGACGACGAGCTGCCCGTCGCCGCAGCTCCTGGTCTCCCGCGGACCCTACCCGGTGGGGTGGTGCGGCGACCCCCGGTGAGGCGGCGCATGCCCCGCGTGCGCCCGGACATGCGCGGGTACGCAACCGGCGAGTAGTTGATCGTCGAACCTCAGGGAGCAGCACCGTGCCGACCATGCGCGCCGTCCAGATCGCCCGGGCCGGGGGAGACCTCGAGCTCGTCGAGCGGGACGTCCCGACGCCCGGCCGCGGCGAGGTCCGCGTCCGCGTGGAGGCCTGCGGGGTCTGCCACAGCGACATGTTCGCCAAGGAGGGCGTCATGCCGGCGACCCCGTTCCCGATCGTGCCCGGCCACGAGGTCGTCGGGCGCGTCGACGAGATCGGCCCCGACGTGCTCGGCGACTGGAATGCGGGCGACCGCGTCGGCGTCGGCTGGTTCGGCGGCGCCTGCCACCACTGCGAGCCCTGCCGCCGCGGTGACTTCATCACCTGCGAGAACGGGCGCATCCCCGGCGTCACCTTCGACGGCGGTTACGCAGACCACCTCGTGGTGCCCGCCGACGCGCTCGCCCACGTGCCCGACGAGCTCTCCTCCGAGGAGGCCGCCCCGCTGATGTGCGCGGGCGTGACGACCTACCACGCGCTGCGCACCAGCCCGGCCCGTCCGGGCGACCGGGTCGCGGTGCAGGGCGTCGGCGGCCTGGGCCACCTCGGCATCCAGTTCGCGGCGCGGATGGGCTTCGAGGTCGTCGCCGTCTCCCGCGGCCGTGACAAGGAGGACCTCGCCCGCAAGCTCGGCGCGCACGACTACGTCGACAGCGAGGCCGTCGACCCCGGCCGGGCGCTCGCCGAGAAGGGCGGCTGCGCGGTCGTGCTGGCCACGGCCACCAGCGGGGAGGCGATCTCCGGGCTGATCCCCGGTCTCGACCGCCGCGGGCAGCTGCTCGTCGCCGGCGCCGCCGAGACGCCGCTGCAGGTCGACGCCATGAGCCTCATCGGCCCGGTCGCGAGCATCGCGGGCCACGCGTCGGGGACCTCGATCGACTCCGAGGACACCCTGCGCTTCGCGCGGCTCACCGACGTCCGACCGGTGATCGAGACGATGCCGCTCGAGCGGGCCCCCGAGGCCTACGACCGGATGATGACGGGCGACGCGCGCTTCCGGATGGTGCTGACCACGGAGCGGTGATCAGGCGGGAGCGGTGAAGCCCTGGGCGATCCGCGTGAACGCCCAGGGCTCCTGCTCGATGCCGCTGCAGTCGTCGGCCTCGTCCTCGGTGTCCGGGCACGAGCCGTTGTCGCGGGCCAGCGCCCAGAACCCGACGCCGCCGTAGCCGTTGCCGCGCGCGTCGTCGACGACGGCGCGGGCGTCGTCGGGCGTCGTGGTCATGTCCATGTCGTTGCGCCCGAGCATGAACGTGATCCCGGTGCGCCGGCGGACGTCGGCGGGCTCGCTCCCGGGCCACATGGCCTCGAGCTGGCCGACGGCCGAGCGCGCGGCGCCGATCATCGCGTCGGCCCACGCGCCCTGGTACTCGAAGTTCATCACCATGAGGTTGACCCGCGCCGCGACCCCCGCGGTGGTGGCCGCCTGCACGAGGTCGCGGGCGTCCTCGCTGAGCCCCTCGGACACGCCGTCGATCTGCACGGTCAGCGTGACCCGCGTCCCGCGCTGGTGCTGGAGCAGGGCGAGGGCCTCGGCGATGCGCTGCGAGGACACCGTGCGGCCGCGGTCGGTCTCGACGTCGACGTCGAGGTGGTCGCTGCCGACGGCGTCCAGCGCGGTCGCGTACGCGCGCGCCAGGGACGGGGCGTCCGGGCAGGCCTTCTCGAGGTAGTCGCCGAGGGCACCGCCCGACGAGACCGTCATCCGGCCGCCGCGCGCCCTCAGCCCGGCGATGCGGGCCATGACGGCGGGGTCGCGCAGCGCCGTCGTGCCGCCCCAGGTCGGCGCGCACGACCCGTCGGCGCCGGCGAGGACGAACGCCAGCACCACGTCGGCGTGGCCGGTGGCGTCGGCCATGTCGGTCATGGCCGGCAGCGGCGGGGTGGTCAGGTCGACGTAGGGGGCGAACGCGACGGCGGGCAGCGGTCCCGCGGGCGCCGCGACGCCGGGGCGCCGCGGGGCGTCCGCGGTGCTCCCGGCGGTGACCTCCGTGAGCGTGGGCTGCGGCGTCGGCGTCTCCCCGGTGACCACCGGTGCCGTGACGAGCACGGCGACCAGCGCGGCGAGCAGGACGGCGCGCAGCGACGGGCGGGCCGCCGGGCGCCGGGCGCGGCTCAGGTCGCCGTGGCGCCGTTGCCCGCGGCCCCGTCGGTCTGGGGCCCGTTCGCGCCCTGGTCGTCCTCGTCGTCCTGCTGGGCCGGCGGAGCCTGCTGCTGGACCCGGGGCGCGGCGGGCACCACCGGCGCCACCACGACCGGGCGCGGCGTGGTGCGCGGCACGCGTGCCGTCGTGGAGCGGGGCGTGGCGCGCTTGGTGGTCGTCGCCCGGGTGGAGCGCGCGGTGGTGGTCGGCTCGACCTCGGCGATGTTGCGGGCGTCGACGGTGGGCGCGACGGGCGCGGGCGGGGCGAGCGTCGGCGACGGCAGCAGGGTCGGCGCGGCCGTCGGCCCGACCGGGCCCGCCATCGCGCCGACGGCGACCACGCCGACGTACGACGCGCAGACGGCCGTGGCCGCGATCGCCGCGGTGCGCCAGCGCTTGGCCCGGCGGCCCGTGCCGTCGGCGAACACCGGCGTCGCGGGGCCCGAGGCGCTCTCGAGGGGCGGTGCGGGCGGGGCGATGACCGCACGGTCGGCGCGGTCGGCCCGGCGGCGCCCGCCCGGCGAGGCGCTGATGAGCGTCGTCGTCGCGCGTGCGGCGATCTCCGACGGGTCCGAGCGGCGGGCGGCGGGGGGCTTCGCGGGCTTGCCGGTGCTCGTGCCGGTGGTGGTCGTGTGCTCGGCCGGCGTGCGCGTCACGGCGGTCGCCGGGGCGTGGCGGGGGGTCGCGCGGGTGGCGGCGGTGGCGGGCTGGACCGGCGGGGTCACGACGCCGGTGGGGCCGGCGGGTGCCGGCGGGCGCGGGACGGGCGGCACGCTCGGGAGCGAGGGGTGGTCGCCGAGCCGCGCGGGCCCGCCCGGTGCGCGGGACTCCGGGCCGCGGGTCCCGGGGGCGCGGGGCTCCGGGACGCGGCGGGGTGCGGGCACGCCGGCCGCCCCGTCGGGGGCGTCGAGCACGTCGAGCCAGGGGCGCGCGCCGGACCGGGGCCCGGCGTCGGGCCGTGCCGACTCCGCGGGCGTCGCGGCGAGGATGTCGGCGAGGCGGGGGGTGCGGCGGCGCTCGGCGTCGCGCACCTCGGGGAGGTCGGGCACCGCGCGCAGGCGACGGTCGGACCGCGGGCCGGCCTCCGGCGCGGACTCGGCGCCGGCGTGGCGCGAGTGCCGTCCGGTCGCCGGCGGCGCCGGCACGGCGGGTGCGGCCGGTGCCGCGTGCCGTCCGGCGGGCGTGTCCGATGCCCGTCCGTGTCCCATGGAGTCCCCGATCGTGTAACGGCCCCCCGACAGGGTGATGCACATGGGCCATCGTCGAGCGACATCGTGTCGTTACCGGACGGAGACCGACAAGTGTTTGGTGCGGACGAGGGAAGCAACGTCACTGGTCCGGAACGACGAAGGCCCCCATCCACACGGTGGATGGGGGCCTTGGACGGCGGTGTCGGGGTGGCGGGATTCGAACCCACGGCCTCCTCGTCCCGAACGAGGCGCGCTACCAAGCTGCGCCACACCCCGGAGGCGATCGCGCAGTCGAGACTCTACCCGTCCGCTCCCGAGCGGGCCGACGGGGGATGCCCCTGGCGTGCGGCCGCGGGCGCGGACGCCGCCGCGGGCCCCGACGTGCGCGGCACGAGCTCCAGCAGCGTCGCCTCGGGGCGGCACGAGAACCGCGCGGGCGCGTACGGCGAGGTGCCCAGACCGGCCGAGACGTGCAGGCGCATGTGCTCGCCCCAGCGCGACGCGCCCCGCGCCCGCGAGCGGTCGAGCCCGCAGTTGGTGACGATCGCGCCGTAGCCGGGCAGCCGCAGCTGCCCGCCGTGGGTGTGCCCGGCGAGCACGAGGTCGTAGCCGTCGGCGGCGAACGCGTCGAGCACCCGCGGCTCGGGGGAGTGGGTCAGGCCCAGCCGCAGGTCGCACGGCTCGTCGGCGGGCCCGGCGATGCGGTCGTAGTCGTCGCGGCCGATGTGCGGGTCGTCGACGCCGGCGGCGGCGATCCGCACGCCGTTGACCGTCAGCGTGTGCCGGGCGTGGGTCGCGTCCAGCCAGCCGTGCTCGAGCATCGCCGCGCGCAGGTCGCGCCACGGCAGCTCGGGCCCGAGGACGCGGTGCTGCGGGCGGAACAGGTAGTGGCTCGGGTTCTTCGGCTTCGGGCCGTGGTAGTCGTTGCTGCCCCAGACGACGAGGCCGGGCCGGTCGAGCAGCCCGCCGAGGGCGCGCAGCACCGCGGGGACGGCGCGGGTGTGGGACAGGTTGTCGCCGGTGTCGACCACGAGGTCCGGCTCGAGGGCCGCGAGACCCTCGACGAACCGCTGCTCGAGACGCTGGCCGGGCCGCAGGTGCAGGTCCGAGAGGTGCAGGACCCGCAGGGAGCGGCCGGCGGCCGTGACGGGGTCGAGCACCTCGAGCCGGGCCCGCCGCAGCGTGAACCACTGCCGCTCGACGCCGACGGCGTAGCCGAGCCCGAGCGCGCCGGCGGCGCTCAGGCCCGCCCCGACCGCCGCGGTGCGACGCAGGAGCCCGCTCATCCGCCCCCTCCGTTCAGGGCGCCGACCAGCGGCGGCCCGCTCGGCGGCGACGGCGCCGCCGGCACCGTCCCGTTCGAGACCTGGATGGTGACGACCTGGTCGGGCAGCACCGAGCCGCGCGGGTTCTGGCCGACGACCGTGCCCGCGGGCGCGCGGTTGCCGACGACCTGCTGCTCGACCCGGAACCCGGCGTCCTGCAGCTCCTCGGTGGCCTCCTCGGCCCGGTCGCCGACGACCTCGGGGACCTGCTCGTTCGAGCCGCCCTGCAGGTAGCGCGGGCTCGTCGGGGGCAGCGGGGCCACCGGCAGCGGCGCGAACAGCGGGTTCATGGCCTTGAACCAGGTTCGGGCCGGCGTGGTGCCGCCGAAGAGGTTGCCGTCGCCGCAGGGGAACGGCGGGCTGTCGCCGCCGCCGTCGCACAGCGTGCGGGGGGACGAGGAGTCGTCGAACGTGATGACCGCGCCCGCGTACTGCGTGTTGAAGCCGAGGAACGCCGCGGAGCGGTTGTTCTGCGTGGTCCCCGTCTTGCCCGAGAGGGGCCGGTTCCAGCCGTTGGCGGCGGCCGCGGCGGCCGCGGTGCCGCCGGGCTGGTCGTCCTTGCTCAGGCCGGTCATCAGGGTGTCGGCCAGGGCCGGGTCGACCACCTGCTCGCAGGGCTGCTCGGCGACGGGCACCGGCGCGCCGCTCGTGTCGGTGATCGACTCGATGGGGCTCGGCGGGCACCACATGCCGCTCGAGCCCAGCGTGGCGCCGACGTTGGCGAGCTCGAGCGTGCTGGTCGGCGTGACGCCGAGGGTGAACGAGCCCTGGTTCTGCTCGCGGGCGGTGTCGGCGATGGACTCGCCGTTCGGGCCGGGGTCGGCGAGCGAGCGCAGGCCGAGCTTGACCGCCATGTCCACGACCGGGGGCACGCCGGTGGTCTCCATGAGCTTGACGAACCCGGTGTTCGGCGACTGCGCCAGCGCGTCGGTCATGCTCAGGAACGGGGCGAGCCCCTCCTCGGCGTTGCGCACCGGGAACGGCCGGCCGCTGCCGTCGCGGTAGATCGGCGACGCGTAGCCGTCGGGCGGGATCGGCATCTGGTAGTTGATGCCGAGCCCCTCCTGCAGGGCGGCGGCCGCCGTGAAGATCTTGTAGGTCGAGCCCGCGCCGAGGTTCACCGGCTCCCAGGGCAGCCCGTAGCTGGTCTCCTGGGCGTCGCCGTCGACGCCGAACACGCGGTTGGCGCCCATCGCGACGACGCGGTGCTTCTCGCGGCCGGGCTGCACCGTGGCCATGACGTCGGCGACGTTGCGCTGGCGGGCGGGGACCTCGTCGTTGAGCGCCTGCTGCATGACGTTCATGGCGTTGCGGTCGAGCGTGGTGCGGATGGTGTAGCCGCCCCGGTTGATCTGCTCGGACGAGATGCCCGACTCGCCGAGGTAGTCGACGACGTACTTGCAGAAGAACGCGGCGTTGCCGGCGCCGATGCACCCGTTGGGCGGCGTCGCCAGCGGCTCGACGATCCCCAGCGGCGAGGCGACGGCCTCCTGCGCCTGCTGCTGGGTGATCATGCCCTGGCCCAGCATCTGGTTGATGACCTCGTTGCGCCGGCCGGTCGCGGCCTGCGGGTGGCGGGTCGGGTCGAACTGGGTGGTCGACTGCACCATCCCGGCGAGCATCGCCGACTGCGGGATCGTGAGGCGGTCGGGCGTGGTGTTGAAGTACGTGCGCGCCGCGGCGGCGACGCCGTAGGAGTTGTTGCCCAGGAAGACGATGTTGAGGTAGCGCTCGAGGACCTCGTCCTTGGCGTCGCGCTTGGTGCGACCGGAGGCGAGCTCGCGCTCGAGCTGCAGGGCGACGCGGACCTCGCGCAGCTTGCGGGCGTAGGTCGGCTCGGTGGCCTGCAGCCGCTCGGACTCGGTCTGCGCGGTGACGTAGAGCTGGTAGTTCTTGATGTACTGCTGCGTGAGCGTCGAGGCGCCCTGCTGGGTGGAGCCCGCGGTCTGGTTGGTCACCAGCGCGCGCAGCGTGCCGGTCCAGTCGACGCCGTCGTGCTCGTAGAACCGGCGGTCCTCGATGGCGACGATCGCGCCGCGCATCGCGGGCGACATCTGCTGCAGCGAGACCGGGGTGCGGTTCTGCTCGTAGAGGTAGGCGATCGGGGCGCCCTGGTTGTCCATGACCGTCGTGACACCGGGCAGCTGGCCCGCCGCGAGGTCCGAGGACGTCGCGTTGACGGTGTCGCTCGCGTCGTTCGACAGCAGCCCCACGCCGCCGACGAACGGGAAGGCCATGCCGGCCGCGATCACGCCGGCCACCAGGCAGACCGCCAGGAGCTTCGTGATCGGCCGGACCTTCGCCCCGATGTTCCGTCCGCCCCTCGCCACGGCGACGAGGGTACGCGGTGCGTGGTGTGGGGCCTGTCGGTGCGGCGCGCGTGCCGTGGCCCCGCGCGCACGGATCGTCACGGATCCTTCCGATTTCGTTGTGGGGGGAACCGGGCGCTCCTAGAGTGCGTCAGACCCCAACGACGGGCCGGCCGCGCCCGGGGACCGATCCGGAGCGCGCACGGGGACCCACCTGCGGGGAGGTGTGTCCACGGACGAGGGGCCCGCACGGGGAACAGAGGGTGGGGACACGACGTGACAGGTGAGTCGATGCCGGCGGGCGGGGCGACCTCGATCGACTGGCGGCACTCCGCGCGCTGCCGTGACGAGGACCCGGACACCTTGTTCGTGCAGGGCGCGCAGCAGCGCGACGCCCGCGAGGTGTGCCGGGCGTGCCCGGTGCGCACCGAGTGCCTGGCCCACGCGCTGGACAACCGCATCCGCTTCGGGGTGTGGGGCGGCATGACCGAGCGCGAGCGGCGCGCGCTGCTCAAGCGCCGCCCGGACGTCATCTCGTGGGCGGCGCTGCTCGAGTCGGCGCGCCGGGCCGCGGCCGCGAGCCCGCCCGCCAACCCGCACGTGCCCGCGGCCCGCGAGCGCCGGGCGTCCCGCCCGGCGCCGGACGCCGCCGAGGGCGGCACGGAGGGCGGCCGCCGGCACGCCGGCTGACGTCAGGACGCCAGCCGGCGGCCGATCTCGCGCAGACCCTCGAGGTCGTGCACGTCGGTGGCCATGGCGGGCACGTCGACGATCGGCACCGTGGGGTGCGCGCGGGTGAAGCGGCCGAGCACGCGGCGCTCGCGCTCCGCGGTCTCGACGCGGTCGGCGTGCAGGCGCAGCACCGCGGCGGCGAGCTCGTCCCCGCGCGAGGCCTCGAGCGTCTCGGCGCCCTCCCGGGCCCGGGCGCCCGAGAGCGTGGCGTGCACGGGGTGGGTGCGGTTGAGCACCAGGCCCGCGAGCGGCATCTTCTCGGCCGACAGGCGCTCGACGAAGTAGCTGGCCTCGCGCAGGGCGTCGGGCTCGGGCGCCGCCACCACGACGAACTGGGTGCCCGGGGCGCGCAGCAGCTGGTAGGTCTTGTTCGCGCGCTCCTGGAAGCCGCCGAAGAGCGTGTCGAAGGCCTGCACGAACGCCGACGCGTCGGCGAGCATCTGCCCGCCCAGGATCGTCGACACGGCCTTGGCGAACAGGTTGAACGTCGAGCCGACGATCTTGCGGAAGGCGTTGCCGCCGGCGCGCGCGGGCGCCGAGAGCAGCCGGATCATGCGCCCGTCGAGGAACGACGAGAGCCGCTGCGGGGCGTCGAGGAAGTCCAGCGCCGAGCGCGACGGCGGGGTGTCGACCACCACGAGGTCCCACTCGCCGGTGGCGGTGAGCTGCCCGAGCTTCTCCATCGCCATGTACTCCTGCGTCCCGGAGAACGACGTGGAGATGGTCTGGTAGAAGGGGTTGTCGAAGATCGCCTGCGCGCGGTCGGGCGTGGTGTGCCCGGAGACCATCTCGTCGAAGGTCCGGCGCATGTCCAGCATCATCGCCTGCAGCTCGCCGGCGCCCGCTCCCGGCGGCAGCGCGCCCGGCACGGTGCGCGGCTCGTTGTCGAGCTCCTCGAGCCCCAGCGACTGCGCGAGCCGGCGCGCCGGGTCGATGGTCAGCACCACGACGCGGCGGCCCTGCTCGGCGGCCCGCAGGGCCAGCGAGGCCGCGGTGGTCGTCTTGCCGACCCCGCCCGAGCCGCAGCAGACGAGCACCTTGGTGGCGCGGTCGCCGAGCAGCTTGTCGAGGTCGAGGTGGCGGGGCCGCCCCGAGCGTGTCGTCTCCGTCATCAGCGCACCCCCTGCTCGCGCAGCAGCTCGGCCAGCTCGTAGATCCCGCCCAGGTCGACGCCCTCGGTGAGCTCGGGCAGCTCGAGCTGTGGCAGCCCGGCGGCGTCCAGTCCCGACCGCACGGCGGCCTCGACCTGCACCCGCTCGGCGTGCTCGACGGTCTCGCTGACCAGCCCGTCCACCTCCTCGTCCTTGAGGAACAGGCCCGCGGCCTCCAGCCCGGAGCGCAGCCCGGCGCCGAGGCCCGCGCCGGTGGCGGCCCCGGTGAGCGCGGTGGCCGGCAGGCGCGAGGGGCGGACGCGGTTGACCAGCACCCCGCCCATCGGCAGCCCGGCCTCGCGGATCTCCTCGACCGTGTCGAGGGTCTCCTGCACGGGCAGGTCCTCCAGCTGGGTCACCAGGTGCACCGCGGTGCGCGAGGAGTGCAGCAGCTCGACCACGCCCTCGCTCTGAGAGTGGATCGGCCCGGTGCGCGCCAGCGAGCCCATCGCCTTGGTGACGTCGAGGAACTTCACGACGCGCCCGGTCGGCGGGGCGTCGAGGACGACCGCGTCGTAGAGCGGGACGCGCCGGCCGCCGCGCCGGTCCTCGCCGACGGTGCGCCCGACGCACTCCTTGACCTTGCCGGTGAGCAGGACGTCGCGCAGGCCCGGCGCGAGCGTGGTCGCGAACTCGATCGCGCCCATCCGCCGCAGGGTCCGCCCGGCGAGGCCGAGGTTGTAGAACATCTCGAGGTACTCGAGCAGGGCCGCCTCGGCGTCCACCGACAGCCCGCGGACCTCGCCGCCGTCGGGGGCGACGGCGATCCGCTGCTCGGCGTACGGCAGGGGCGGGGTGTCGAAGACCTGGGCGATGCCCTGCCGGCCCTCGACCTCGACGAGCAGGGTGCGGCGGCCCCCCGCGGCGAGCGCCAGGGCCAGGGCCGCGGCCAGTGTCGTCTTGCCCGTGCCGCCCTTGCCGCTCACCACGTGCAGCCGGGCCTCGGCGAGGGCGGCGGGCCAGCGCTGATCGGTCACGGCATCCACCCTAGGCCCGGTCGGCGGGCCCCGCGGGCGGTGCGCACGGGGTCCGGGTCACAGCGGGGTCGGGGGCCTTCTCTACCCTCGCGGACATGAGTGCCGACGCCGTGAAGTGGGAGTACGCGACGGTGCCGTTGCTGACCCACGCGACCAAGCAGATCCTCGACCAGTGGGGAGAGGACGGCTGGGAGCTGGTCACCGTGCTCCCCGGCCCCACCGGTGAGCAGCACGTGGCGTACCTGAAGAAGCCGCGGGGATGAGCGACGGACCGCGCGAGCGGCTGGCGGCGCTCGGTCTCGAGCTCCCGCCGGTCGCGACGCCCAAGGGCGTCTACGTGCCGGCGAAGCGCACGGGCGGCCAGGTGTGGACGTCGGGCCAGCTGCCGCTGGTCGGCGGCGAGCTCCCGGCCACCGGGCTGGTCGGCGCCGAGGTCGACCCCGACGACGCGGCCGCCTACGCCCGCATCGCGACGCTGAACGCCCTCGCCGCGATCGACGCGCTGGTCGGGCTCGAGGCGGTGGCGTCGGTGGTCAAGGTCGTCGGCTTCGTGGCCTCCGCCCCCGGGTTCGGCGGTCAGCCCGGTGTGGTCAACGGTGCCTCGGAGCTCCTGGGCGCGGTCTTCGGCTCGGCGGGTGAGCACGCCCGCTCGGCGATCGGAGTCGCGGCGCTGCCGCTGAACGCCCCGGTCGAGGTTGAGGTCGTCGTCGACCTCACGTGAGCTGGAAGAGGACCCGCCCGGCACCGGGCGGGCCGGCGGGAACGCCGCGGCGGATCGGAGCGCAGAGCGTGGAATCGAGGACCGGGACCGGATCCCGGACCGCGTCGTCCGACGAGGCCGAGCGGGCGTGTCACGACGTCCTGCTGGCCATGGCCGGGCGACTGCCGGACCGCCTGCTCTGGCGCCTGCGCGACTGGCTGTCCTGCGGTGCGCACGTCGCGCTGCGCACGGCGCTGCCCCGGGCGCTCCTGCGGCACCGGGTCGGGGTCACCGAGGACGAGCGGGCGCGCCTGCGCTCCGCGGTGCTCGCCTGGGGCGGGCCGGCGCGGCTGGTCGACGCGGTGCTGCACGTCGACGCGGCGCCCGAGCCGGCGGTGACGTTCACCGAGCCCGCCGCCGGGCCCGGCTGGGACGACACCGACCTCGTGCTGCGCGCGCTGGCCCCCGTGACCGCCGGTGTCACCGCGATCCGCCGGGCCCGGCGCGCCGGGGCCCACGGGCCGGTGCGGATCGTGCTGGTGGCGGCCGACGCCACCGCCGACCGCGCGGCCCTGGCCGGCGCCGTGCAGCGCGCGCTGCGGGCCCGCGGCGAGGCCGACCCGTGCGTCGAGGTGCTCGGGCCGACGGCCCCGGCCTCGCCCTACCACCGGGCGGCGCTCGCGGCGTCCGAGGTGCTGTGGCGCTCCACCGAGGGCCGCGTGCCCTCGCCCACCCGCGCCGGGCTCGGCGCGCAGGCCGGGGAGCTGGTGGGCCATGGCTGAGCGGGACATGACCGGCGAGGACCGCCCGGAGCTCGACACCCCCGAGCTCGCCCGCCGCCGCGCCGAGGACCCGCCGCGCATCGGCCGGTTCGGCTTCGGCGACATCGGCGGCTTCGGGGAGATCGGCGGGCTCGGTGAGCTCGACGGCCTCGCCGGCGGCCGGGGCGATCTCGCGAACCTCCCGCCGTGGTCGGTCCGCGACGATCAGGCCGGCGCCGAGCGCCCGGACCGCGACCCGGTGGCGCTCGCCGCCTGGCGCCGGGTGGCCGAGCGTCGCCGCCAGCGCGCCGCGGCGGTCACGCCGGAGCCGGCCGGGGACGCCGTCGAGGCCACCGACGACACCGACGCGCCCGTCGAGCCCCGGGCCGAGGACCCCGCGGAGGTGCCCGTGGCGCCGATGTCGCAGCGGCTGCTCGCCGAGCAGGCCCTGGCGGCGCTGGAGCGGGCGGCGGCGCAGGACGAGCCGGCCGAGGTCCCGGCGATCCCGGCGGTCCCCGTGGCGGCCGCCGCCGAGCCGGTCGAGGAGGGGCCGGTCGAGGACGAGCCCGTCGCGGACGAGCCCGTCGCGGCCGGCCCGGACCCGGCCCCGGAGGACGCTCCCGCCGAGGCCCCCGGCGACGCTCCCGCCGACGAGGGCCTCGGGCCGTGGCTCGCGTCCGGTCCGGTCGAGGCCGAGGTCCGTGACGCGCACGCCGGCCCGCCCGGGCGGCCGTCCGGCCCCCCGAGCGCCGGCGCTGGGCACGAACCCCGGCCGGGCGGCGGACCGTCCGAGCCGGGCGGGCGCCACGAGGTGCTGCTGTCGCTGGCCGGGCGGATCGACGACGACGCGCTGACCTCGGTGCGCGAGCTCGTGGCCGTGGAGGACGAGGCGGCCGCGGCCGAGCTGCTCGGCGGTTGCCTGCTGGCGGCCGGCGCGGGCGTCACCGCGCGCGAGCACGCCGTCCTGGGGCGCTGGTTCGCCGCGTCCCGGGTCGACCCCGAGCTGGTCGACGCCCTGCCCCGCGACCCCGAGGCCGACCGGCGCGACGAGCACCGCTTCACCGCCGACCCGCCCTCCGGCGCCGCCGCGGCGGGCGGGGCGGGCGAGGCCGTCGCGCGGGCCGCCGCCCGCCTGCCCGGCGTGCAGCGGGTGCACCAGTGCTGGCGGACCACGCCGGCCGGCACCGCGCCCGGGCCCGTGCCCCACCGGGTCGTCCTCGTCGAGACCCGCTCCGCCGACGACTGCGAGCACGTGGCCCACCACGTGGCCCACGCCGCCCGGGAGCACGGGGCCGTGTCGGTCGAGGTGTTCGCGGCCGGGGCCGAGCTCCCCGCCTACCACCGCGCCGCCGTCCGGGCCGCCCGCCCGCTCGAGGCCGGGCCCGCGGCTCCCGTGCGCCCCCGCCGGGCGGACCCCGCGCCGACGTGGCGCCGCGGCGACGAGGAGGTCCCGCCGTTCGGTGTGGCCACCCCCGCGCCGACCGTCACCCCGCCCGTCACCCCGCCCGTCACGGCGCCGGTCGCACCGGCGGCGGAGGAGCCGGCGGACGCCCCGGACGCACCGGCCGAGCCCGCCGACGAGGAGTACCGCACCGTCGCGTCCGCGGGCCGCGACCCGCTGGAGCGCGCCGCGCCGGCGCCGGAGCGGGCCCCGCAGGTCGAGGCGGCCCACAGCGAGCCGCCCCGGTCGCCGGTGACCCCGCCCCCGGCCGCCGCAGCGCCCCAGCCCGCCGAGACCTCCGAGCCCTCCGAGCCCCCTGAGACCTCCGAGCCCGCACCGGTCGATCTCGACCCCGACGTCACCGCCGAGCGCATCGCGGCGCTCTGGCGCGTGCCGCCGCCCGACGAGATCCTCTCCGACGAGCACCCGATCTCGACGTGGAGCGAGGGCCCGGTCGGCCCGACCTTCGGGCCCGGCGACGACGACCCGCTCACCGCGGCGCCGGACCCGGCCCCGGCGCGGGAGACGGCGCCGGTCGACCCGGACGCGGCCACCGGCGACATGCCCGTGGTCGGGCCGCGCCCCGACGTGCCCGCGCCGGAGACCCCGGCCGCCGCGAACGGCCAGGTCCGGCGCGCCCGGCACAGCCGCCACGAGACCGGCGAGATCGAGCTGCCGGCGGACCTGCCGGCCCCGGCGGCGCCGACCAACGGCCACCGGCACGGGCCCGAGGTCGACGGCCACGACCGCGCCGGCGACGCGGCCACCGGCCCGGTCGAGTGGCCCGGGCAGGCGGCCCCCTCCCCGGCACGCCCGGTCGAGCAGCCCGAGGCGCCGTCCGGCCCGCGGCCGCCCGCGTCGTCGGGTCCCGACTCGTTCGACGTGCAGCTCTCCGAGCGCGAGCGCGAGCTCCTGGCGCGCCTGCACGAGGAGCTGGCCTCCCGGGAGCGCCTCGCCCCCGAGAGCCCGGATCCCCTGCTCGGACGCCCGCCCGCGGCCCCGCCCGGGTCCGAGGACGCCACCGCGCCCCGGCCCCGCCCGACGGGCCCGCCGCCGGGACCGGGCCGCCCCGGGCCGTGGCAGGGCCCGCCCCCCGGCGCCGCGGGGACGAACGGGGCCGGCACCAACGGGCACGGCCCCGTCAACGGTCACGGCCTGCCGCACCGGCGGGACCACGACGACGAGGACGGCCCGCCGCACGAGGCGTGAGCGGCCCCGGCGAGCAGGCGGCCCCACGCCTAGGGTGCGGCGGGTGACCACCGATCTCGTCGACCTGCCTCCGCGGTTCGGGATGGACCGCCCCGCCTTCGAGAAGCTCGAGGGGCGCCCGCCCGGCGAGCTGCGGGCGGCGACCTCGGTGATCCTCGCCCGCGACGGCGCCGACGGCCTCGAGGTCTTCCTGCTCCAGCGCGCGGACGGCATGGCCTTCGCGGCGGGCATGTCGGTCTTCCCCGGCGGCGGCCTCGACGCCGGCGACCGCACCGCCCTCGCCGACGGGCTCGTCGACGCGGACGCGGCGGCGCAGGCCGCGGCGAGCTGGGGGACCACGCCCACCGACGCCGCGGCGCTGCTCGCCTGCGCGGCGCGCGAGACCTACGAGGAGACCGGGGTCCTGCTCGCGGACGTCGCCGCGCCGGCGCCCGGCACCCGTGAGCGCCTCGCGGCCCGGGAGATCGGGATGCGCGACGTCGTCGGGCGCCTCGCCGCCGACCGGCTGCGGCCCTGGGCGCGCTGGCTGACGCCGGAACCGATGCCGCGCCGCTACGACACCGCGTTCTTCGTCGCCGCCGTGCCGGAGGGCCAGGAGCCCGACGGCGCGACGAGCGAGGCGGTCGGGGCCGGGTGGTGCGCGCCGTCCCGCGCGCTGCGGGAGTGGGAGGACACCGACCGGGCGCTGATGCCGCCGACGTGGGCGGTGCTGACCGAGCTCGCCGCGGCGCCCGACGTCGCGACGCTGCTGGCGTCGGCGGCCGGGCGCCGCCCGGAGCCGGTGACCCCGAGCCTGCGGCCCGCCGGCGAGCGGGTCGGGATCGCGGTCCCCGCCCACGCGATCGGGGCGCAGCGATGAGCGGGCGGGTCGTCCCCGGGCCCGACGCGCCGGCGCACCCGGCCTACGAGCAGCTGCGTCCGGTCACCGCGGCCGCGTCGGTGGTCCTCGCCGACAACCCGTCGCCGATGACCCTCGACGGCACGAACACCTGGATCCTGCGCGCGCCCGGCCAGCCGGGCTGCGTCGTGGTCGACCCGGGCCCCGAGGACCCGACGCACCTCGACCGCCTCGCCGACTGCGGGCCGGTCGAGCTCGTCGTCCTGACCCACCGCCACCTCGACCACACCGAGGCCGCCCGCACGTTCGCCGAGCGCGTGGGCGCGCCGGTCCGGGCGCTGGACCCGGCGCTGAGCCTGGGCGCCGAGGGGCTCGCCGCGGGGGAGCGTCTCGCGGTCGCCGGGCTCGACCTGCGGGTGCTCGTGACGCCGGGCCACACCGACGACTCCCTGTGCCTCGTGGTCGACGACGACGGCAGCGTCCTCACCGGCGACACGGTGCTCGGGCGCGGCACCACCGTGCTCGGTGACCACGACGGCGCCCTCACCGACTACCTCGCCTCGCTGCGCCGCCTCGCCGAGCTCCCGCCCGGCACGACGCTGCTGCCCGGGCACGGCCCCGACCTGCCCGACGCCGGGGACACCGCCCGGTACTACCTGCGCCACCGCGAGGAACGCCTCGACCAGGTGCGCGCGGCGCTGCGCGAGCTCGGCCCGGAACCGGCGCCGCGCGAGGTCGTCGAGATCGTCTACGCCGACGTCGACCAGTCGCTCTGGCCGGCGGCCGACCAGTCGGTGGCCGCCCAGCTCGCGCACCTGCGCCGCGCCGGCGGCTGACCGGTCCTACGGGGCGGGGAGCTTGCTCATCGCCGCCCGCAGCACGGGGCGCGGCAGGGTCGCGCCGTGGGCGTCGAGGAAGGCCGCCGCGGCCTGCGGGTGCCGGGCGCCGGCGTGCTCGAGGGCGATGCCGACGGCGGCGCTCACCGACGGGTCGGGGTCGCCGGCGAGCGCGGCGGCCAGCGGGAAGACGTGCTCGACGTCCGCGAGCCCGCCGTGGCGCACGAACCACAGTGGCGCGGTGATCGCGGTGCGCCGGCGCAGCGGCTCGGGCGCGGCGGCCAGCCGGGCCAGCGGCGCCGGGTCGCGCCCGAGCAGCCGGCCCCCGACGACCGACGGTGCCGCCCGGTCGACCATGTCCCACGTGGTGATCCGGTCGTGGCGATCCAGGTACAGCCGGTAGAGCTCCGCGCGCTCGTCGGGCGTGACCCGCCGGTCCTTCGCGCGGAAGTCCATGATGCACAGCGCGCCCATCCGCACCTCGTAGACGGGGCTGTCGAGCAGGCCGTCGACGTCGGCGAGCGGCATCCCCGTGGCGGCCTTCGCGGCGGCGAAGAGGTCGCGCATGCGCATGCCGATCACCTCGTCGTCCGCGGCGACCCGGCGGCGGACCGTGGCCACCTCGGCCGGGTCGTGCGCCGCGTGCAGGGCGGCGACGAAGCGGGCGGCCGGGTCGGGGCGCACGCGTCAGGCGCCGGTCGCGACGAAGTCGAGGAGGTCGGCGGTGACCGCGTCCTTGGCGGTGACGTAGAGCCCGTGCGGGCCGCCGGGGTACAGGCGCAGGCGGGCCTTCGGGAGGAGCTCCGCGGTCGGCTTGCCGGTGATCTCGAACGGCGCGGACGCGTCGGCGTCCCCGTGCACCACCAGGACCGGCACGGCGACCCGGGCGAGGTCGTCGCTGAGGTCGGTGCCGGCGAAGGTCCGCAGGCACGCGATCTGCACCTCGAGCGGCGTGCGCAGGATCGTGCGCACCCCGTCGTCGACCAGAGCCTGGGAGACCCAGGCGCCGGTGCCGGTGGTCGCGAAGTAGGCGGGCGCTCCGTCGGCGAACCACGCCGGGCGGTCGGCGCGCAGGTCGGCGACCAGCGCGTCGACGAACCCCGGCCCGACGACGCCGACCAGGTAGGGGGTCATCGCGCCGACGAGCACCGCGCGGGCCACCCGGTCGGGGCCGCGGCCGAGCCAGCGGACGGCCTCGCAGGTGCCCATGCTGTGCGCGACCAGCGTGACCTCGCGCAGGTCGAGGTGTTCGGCGAGCGCGGCGACGTCGTCGGCGAGGGTGTCGATGTCGTAGCCGGTGCCGGCCACCTCGGACCGGCCGTGCCCGCGGCGGTCGGGCGTCACGCAGCGGAACCCCGCCTCGACGAGCGCCGAGACCTGGTACTCCCACATGGTGGCGTCGAGCGACCAGCCGTGGAGCAGCAGGACCGGCGGCCCGGTCCCGACGTCGGTGTAGGACAGGTGGGCGCCGTCGGGGGCGGTGAAGGTGGGCATGCGCAGCACGCTAGGAGCGCCCCTGCGCGTCGGCCTTGTACGCGAGCGACACGTCGACGTCGCGCGCCCGCAGCCCCGAGGCGCTGCGGCCGACGAAGCGGGTCATCGCGTGCGCCAGGTGCGGGTGGTCGTGGAAGTCCAGCAGCCCGACGACGTCGAGCGGGGTCCGCCCCTCGCTCAGCAGGACCGCGGCGGCGCGGGCGCGCTCGATGCCGTGGATGACGCGGCGGTTCAACCCCGTCGCCGCGCGGACCCGCCGCTCGCGCGACCGCGCGCCGACCCGCGGGGCGCCGCCGCCCAGGACGTCGTCGACGAGCGGGTCCCGCACGAGGACTCCGCCGCGAACCAGGCGCCCGACCAGCATCTCGACGTCGTCGTACGCCGGGGCGGTCCACTCCTCGCCGCGCAGCACGAACCGGCGGGGCCCGGTGCTCGGGCACGCGATGGTGGCGTCGACCAGCGTCGGCGCCGGGAGGTGCGGCATCGAGGTGCCGTGCGCGAGGACGATGCCCACCGCGGTGAGCCCGGGCGGGACGTCGAGGGTGCAGGGGCGGGTCTCCGGTCCGCGGACCTCGACCCGCACGGCCCCCGGCCCACCCCAGACGACGATCTCCTGGTGGGCGCCGGCGACGGAGGCCATCGGGCCGCCCGCGGCGACGCTGCGCCACACGCGCTCGACGTACGGCGAGTCCGATGCCCGGACCCGCAGGTCGAGCATCCGGGTCATGGCCCCCGACGGTAGTGGCCGGCGGACCCTGGAGCTATCGAGCGCGGCGGGCCAGGCGGTCGGGCTCGAGGATGAGGACGCTCTTGCCCTCGAGGCGCAGCCAGCCGCGGGCGGCGAAGTCGGCGAGCGCCTTGTTGACGGTCTCGCGGGAGGCGCCGACGAGCTGGGCGATCTCCTCCTGCGTGAGGTCGTGCGTGACGCGCAGCAGGCCGGCCTCCTGCGAGCCGAAGCGCTGCGCGAGCTGCAGCAGCGCCTTGGCGACGCGGCCGGGCACGTCGGTGAAGATGAGGTCGGCGAGCAGGTTGTTCGTGCGGCGCAGCCGGCGGGCGACGACGCGCAGGAGCTGCTCGGCGATCTCGGGCCGCTGGGCGATCCACTCGCGGAGCGCGTTGCGGTCCATCGTGTAGGCGCGCACGTCGGTGACGGTCGTGGCCGTCGAGGTGCGCGGACCCGGGTCGAAGATGGAGAGCTCGCCGAACATGTCGGACGGGCCGAAGATCGACAGCAGGTTCTCGCGGCCGTCCGGGGAACGGCGGCCGATCTTCACCTTGCCGGTCGACACGATGTAGAGCCGGTCGCCGGGCTCACCCTCGTTGAAGATGACCGTCCCGCGAGGGAACTCCACGCGCTCGAGGGACTCCGTGAGCACCTCGATCGCGGCGGGGTCGACCCCCTGGAAGATCCCGGCCCGCGCCAGTACCTCGTCCACCGTGCGCTCCTCGCCCACTCTCAGTTCACCTGCGCACGGGCGCCGGACCGTCGGCCCGCGCCCGCACCTCTGTGTCACCAGTCACGTTCGCCGTAACAGCATAGTCACGTCCGTACCCGTGATCGCGCCACGTGGTGCCGTCGGGACTCACCGCATCGGGGCCGATCCGCCGGGCTCGCACCCGGTATTCGCCCGATCGGACCATCATAGCCCCCGAGATCCCGAAGCGTCGCTGCCGTGCGTGAGCGTCAGGCCCGTTCCTTGGTTCGCCGTGGACCCCCGCGCTTGCCGAGGTTCCGCAGCCGGAACAGCTGGAGTGCGCCGCCGATGCCTTGGCGGAACAGTGCCTTGACCTCGTCGGGCCGGGCGCGCTCGAGGAAGTCCTCGACCTCGTCCTCGCGCACGGTGCCCGACCGCAGGCGGGTCTCGAGGCGCTCCATGCCGAGCGCGAAGACCATCACCAGCAGAGGGATGAGGATGGCGAGCCAGGCGGTCATGGTGTGCGCATCGTCCCGCACCGACCTGCGGCGTCACGCACCGGGGGCCCGTCGGGCGTGTCGCGGAACCGTTCCGACCAGCACCTCCGGCCGGGCGCCGACGGGCCGGGCCCTACCCTGGGTGGGTGAGCAGGGCAGCCCGCGCCGCCGGGGACGAGAGCCGACTCGCCCTCGTGCGGCGGGCCCGACGCATCGATCGCGGGCTGGCGATCGCCCACCCCGACGCGCACTGCGAGCTGGACTTCACCTCGCCGCTCGAGCTGCTCGTCGCCACCGTCCTGTCGGCGCAGACCACCGACGTCACGGTCAACCGGGTGACGCCGGGGCTCTTCGCCCGCTACCCGGACGCCGCGGCGTTCGCGGCCGCGGACCGCGACGAGCTCGAGGAGATCCTGCGCCCGACCGGCTTCTTCCGGGCCAAGGCCGAGTCGGTGACGAAGCTCGGGGCCGCGCTGGTGGAGCGCTTCGACGGCGTGGTGCCGGGGCGCCTGGAGGACCTCGTCACCCTGCCCGGCGTGGGGCGCAAGACCGCCAACGTCGTGCTCGGCAACGCCTTCGGCGTCCCCGGGATCACCGTCGACACGCACTTCGGGCGCCTCGCGCGCCGCTTCGCGTGGACGACGTCGGAGGACCCGGTGCAGGTGGAGAAGGAGGTGGGCGAGCTCATCCCGCGCAAGGACTGGACGATGCTCTCCCACCGGCTGATCTTCCACGGCCGCCGCGTCTGCCACGCCAAGAAGCCGGCGTGCGGCGCCTGCTCGATCCGGCGCGACTGCCCGTCGTCGCAGACCGGCGAGCTCGACCCGGTCAAGGCCGCGAAGCTCGTCAAGGGTCCCGACGCCGACCACCTCCTCGCCCTCGTCGGCCTCGAGCGGTGACCCGCGCGGAGATCCGGGCCACGCTCGTGGTCGTGGTGCTCGTCGTCGTCGGCGTCATCGCGCTGTGGCCGCGGGGGGAGCCGGCCCCGCCCACGGCCGATTCCTCCTCGGTGCTGCAGCCGGCGCGGGACGCGGGTCCCGACGAGCCGGGCGCGCTCGCCGACGCCCGCGCCTCGGCCGGGCTCGCGCCGTGCCCGGCCCCGGTGCCCGGCGCCGCGCCGGTCGCCGCGCTCGCCGGCGTGACGCTGGAGTGCCTGGGCGCCCCGGGCCCGGTCGACCTCGCCGCCGCGCTCGGCGGGCGCGAGACGCTGGTCAACCTGTGGGCGTCCTGGTGCGGGCCGTGCCGCGAGGAGATCCCGGCGCTGCAGGCCTACGCGGAGCAGCCCGGGGCCGTCGCCGTGGTGGGCGTCGACGCCGCCGACCGCGCGACGACCGCGCTCGGGCTGCTCGAGAGCCTGGGCGCGCGCTACCCGTCGGTGAGCGACCCCGACCAGGTCGTCGGGCCGAAGCTGGGCGCGCCGCCGATCCTGCCGGCGAGCGTGCTCGTGCGCGCCGACGGCACCGTCGTCGACATCCCGCCGCAGGCCCTGCGCACGCCCGAGCAGGTGCGGGCGGCGGTCGACACGGCCCGGGGGGCCGCGCGGTGAGCCCGGGTCACGAGGACGTCCGTCCCGACGCCGCGCCGGCCTGGCTCACCCCGCTCGTGGACGCGTGCCGGCGCCTCGGCCCCGACGACGTCCCGTTCCGCCGGCGTGGTTCGCCGGGCGGGCGGCGTGCGGCGGTGCTCATGCTCTTCGCGGACGCCGGGCACGGCCCGGAGCTGCTGCTCACCGAGCGCGCGGCCGAGATGCGCGCCCACGCGGGCCAGGCGGCGTTCCCCGGCGGGGCGATCGACCCCGAGGACACCGGCCCCGTCGGCGCGGCGCTGCGCGAGGCCCGGGAGGAGACCGGGCTCGACCCGGACGGCGTCGCCCCCCTGCTGACCCTGCCGCCCCTGACCATCCCGGTCACCGGCTTCGCGGTGACGCCCGTGCTCGCGCACTGGGCGCGCCCGTCCCCGGTGCACGTCGTCGACCCCGGCGAGACCGCCGCGGTGGTGCGCGTGCCGGTCGCGACGCTGGCCGACCCGGCCACGCGGTTCCGCGTCACGGGGCCCTCGGGATACACCGGTCCCGCGTTCGCCGCAGGAGGACTGCTCGTCTGGGGCTTCACGGCCGGTCTGGTGGACTGGATGCTGACCCTGGGCGGGTGGGCGAGACCCTGGGACGGTTCCGACGTGCGTGACCTCGACGAGGTGTGGGCGCAGCGGCACGATCTGAGCACCGCGCACCGCGCGCCGAGCCGGCCGGACACGGCCGCCGAAGGAGGGCCGATCCGGTGAGCTGGGTCGACGTCGTCGTCGTGCTGCTGGCGATCGCCGCGGGCATCTCCGGGTGGCGCCACGGGCTCGCCGTGGCCGCCCTGAGCTTCCTCGGCGTGCTCGGCGGCGCGCTGCTCGGCCTGAAGATCGCGCCCGCGCTCGTCGACACCTTCGAGGGCACCACCTCGAAGATCGTCGTGAGCGTCCTGCTCGTGGTCGCGCTCGTCGCGCTGGGCGAGACGCTCGGGGTGTACCTGGGGCGCGCGCTGCGCGACCGGATGCGCCTGCCCGCGGTGCGCACCGTCGACTCGTTCTTCGGCTCGATCCTGCAGGCGGTCACCGCGCTGATCGTCGCCTGGCTGATCGCGCTGCCGCTGGCGGGCTCGTCGGAGACCGCGCTCGCCTCCTCGCTGCGCGACTCGCGGGTGCTCGCCGGCGTCGACGCCGTGATGCCGACCCCGCTGCGCCAGCTGCCCAACGAGCTGCGCGCGCTGTTCGACGCCTCGGGCTTCCCGGACGTGCTGAGCCCGTTCTCCTCGACGCCGATCGCCGACGTCCCGCCGCCCGAGCAGGCGCTCGTCGAGGACCCCGTGGTGCAGCAGGCCCGCTCCAGCGTGCTCAAGGTCCGCGGCCGCGCGCCGTCGTGCCAGCGCGCCCTCGAGGGCACCGGCTTCGTCATCGGCGAGGACCGGGTGATGACCAACGCGCACGTCGTCGCCGGCACCGACGAGGTGTCGGTCGAGGTCCCGACCTCCGACGGCGACGCCCGCACCCGCTCGGCGCGGGTCGTCTACTACGACGACGAGGTCGACGTCGCCGTGCTCGCGGTGCCCGGGCTCGACGCGGACCCGCTCGAGTTCGACTTCGCGAGCGCCGAGACCGGCGACAACGCGGTGGCGCTCGGCTACCCCCTCGACGGCCCGTTCTCGTCCTCGCCGGCGAAGGTCCGCCAGCGGATCCAGTTGCGCGGCCCGAACATCTACGAGAGCGAGACCGTCACCCGCGACGTCTACACGATCCGCGGGCAGGTCCGGTCGGGGAACTCGGGCGGCCCGCTGGTCGACCCGCAGGGCCGCGTGATCGGCGTCGTGTTCGGCGCCGCGGTCGACCAGGGCGACACGGGCTTCGTCCTCACCGCCGACCAGGTCCGCCCGGCCCTCGACGCCTCCCCGACCGCCACGGGCCGCGTCAGCACCGGCTCCTGCGCGGCCTGACGGGCTACTGCCGCACGGGGTGTGTCAGCGTGGCGGCCACGCTGACGTTCAACGTCAGGAAACGCCCCACGATCACCCGTCGTCGAGGAAGTCCAGCAACGCGTCCGTGACGTGCTGCGGCGCCTCCTGGTGCGGGAAGTGCCCGACGCGCTCGAGGGTCCGGTGCCGGTGCCCGGCGTCGCACCAGCGGGCCGAGGCGCGGGCGACCCGGTCGGGCACCCACGGGTCGGCGCCGCCGTGGACCTGCAGCACGGGCACGGTGACGCGGCGGTCCATCGCGGCGGCGTAGCGCGCCCCGTCGGGCCGGAACTGCGAGCGCACGCTCCAGCGGAAGCCCTCGACCGCGGTGTGCGACACGCGGGGCAGGAGCATCGCGGCGCGGTGGTGCGCGGCGACCTCGGCGAACTCGGGCGCGGCGGCCCAGCCGGGCCCGGAGCCGGTGCGCAGCAGCTCGGCGACCCAGGCGCCCCCGTCCCGGCGCACCCGCCGCTCGGGCAGCCGCGGCGGCTGCAGCGACATGAGGGTGCGCAGCGCCGGGCCCCAGGGCCGACGGCGGGCCGCGGCCCGCAGCGCCAGCGGGTGCGGCGCGGCGACGACGCCCAGGCGGGACACGACCCCCGGGCGCAGCGTGGCCAGCGTCCAGGCGACGGCCCCGCCCCAGCCGTGACCGACGACCGTCGCCTCCCGCGCCCCGAGCGACCGGACGAGACCGGCGGCGTCACCGGCGAGCGTCCACAGGTCGTAGCCGCGGGGCGGCCGGTCGGAGTCGCCGTAGCCGCGCAGGTCCGCGGCGGCGACCCGGAACCCGGCGGCGGCGAGCGCGGGCAGCTGGTGGCGCCAGGCCCACCAGAAGCCGGGGAACCCGTGCAGCAGCAGCACCAGCGGCCCGGACTCCGGCCCGGCCTCGGCCACGTGCAGCTGCACGCCGTTGGCCGAGACCGTCCGGTGGCTCCAGGGGCCCGGGATGTCGGACCCCGCGACGGCGCTCAGGCGGCGTCGCTGCGGCCGCGGCTGAACACCGCGACCGACTCCTTGGCGGACTCGATGGTCCGCTCCGGCGCCTTGATCTTGCGCACCTTGAGGTAGCCCAGGAGGCCCGCGATGCCGGCGACGACGATCATCAGCCCGAAGGTGACCGCGTAGCCCGCCCACTGCTGGGTCGGCCAGATGAGGTTGAAGGCCTCGGACACCGCGATGAAGAAGAAGAAGAGGCTGAACAGGGCGACGACGCCGGCCACGACGAAGAAGACGCTGCCCTGCACCCCCTTCTTCACCTCGGCGGTGATCTCGGTCTTGGCGAGCTCGACCTCGGCCCGCACGAGGGTCGAGACGTGGGTCGTGACCTCCTTCACCAGCGAGCCGACGGAGGCGTCGCCGTCCTGGCGCACGGGCTCGGCGTGGAGGGGGATCGAGGGGACGACCGGCGGGGTCGACGAGCCGCTGGCCGGCTGCTCGGGGCGGGTCACGGGCGCTCCTGGCGGTGTTCGGTCGCTCGGGTCGGATCGGCGAGCGGGGTGCTGAGGTCGGTCATCGTGCCACGTCACCGGCGGTACTCCGCGCCACACGGTGTGCCGCGCGCTGATCACGCTCGGCCCGGGTCTTCCCTTCAGCGCCGGTGCGTACTCCGCCGGTTCCCCCGAAGGGGGCTACTCGCCCGTCGGACGACGGCGCAGGGCCTTCACCGCGCCCTGACGACGCTTGCTCTCGAGGCGTCGTCGACGCGCCGAGCGGGAGGGTGCGGTGGGGCGGCGGTCCGGGGGATCGGGGGCCAGCGCGTCGCGGATCAGGGCGGCGAGACGCTCGCGGGCGGACCGGCGGTTGCGTCGCTGGGAGCGGTCGTCGGCGGCGACGACGGTCAGGACGCCGTCGTGCAGGCGGCCGGCGAGGCGCGCGAGCAGCCGGTCGCGGTCGGCGTCCCGGAGCGGTGCCTCACCGAGGTCGACCGACAGTTCGACCCGCGAGTCGGTGGTGTTGACGCCCTGCCCGCCCGGGCCGCCCGCGCGGGAGAAGCGCCACCGCAGGGCGGCGGCGGGGAGCACGACGTCGCGGGTGACCACGAGGTCACCCGCGACGTCGGTGCTGGAGGGTCCCGCCGGTGGCACACCGGCAGGATGCCCGCTCAGCTGCGCGGACCCACCGGCAGCACGGTGCGGCCCCACGTGGCGTTCGTGACGACGGCCGCGGAGGCGTACCAGGCGATCAGCGCCGACAGGAGGCCGACGAAACCGCCGACGGTGGCGATGGCGTCGGCCCCGGTGAGGTCACCGACGGCCAGCAGCGCGAACGTCAGGAACAGGGTGGCGAACACGCCGACGAGCGCGCTCGTGGTGCGCAGCGAGGCGATCAGCATGTACAGCGTGAAGATCGCCCAGCCGACGAGGAAGATGCCGGTGGCGGTGGTGATGCTCGCTTCCGGGACGCCCGAGGCCTCCATCTCCGGCTCGATGAACTGGACGTAGGCGGCGAAGGCGAGCCAGAACGCGCCGTAGGAGCAGAACGCGGTGGCGCCGAACGTGTTGGCCTTGCGGAACTCCCACAGCCCGGCGACGAACTGCGCGATCCCGCCGTAGAACAGGGCCAGCGGCAGGACGGCGGGCTCCAGGGCCTCCGGGGCGAGTCCGGCGTTGAACAGGCTGAGCACGAACGTCGTCAGGGCGAAGGCGGCCAGGCCGAGCGGGCCGGGATCGGCGATGTTCTGGGTGGTGTCGGCAGGGGCGGGAGCTCGTTCCGGCGTCGTCCTCACGGTGCGCTCGTCGCGCATCTCGGTGGTGCTGGACATGGGCTGCTCTCCACTCCGGTCGGCTGTGCTGCGGATCACGTGGACCTGGGACTGCCCGCGTTCGCGAACCGGATAATCGAAATGGATTCACCGGACCGATACAGGTCCGTCCGGCGGTTGCCGCGAGGGCCGTTCGGCCGTGTCTACTGGACTGTGACGTGGGTCGTCGGGGCCGTCCTGCGACCATGGCCCGTCGTGGCCGACCCGCTGGAGCCCCTCACCCGCCTGCCGGGCGTCGCCGACGACGCCGCCGCCGTCCGCGAGGCGCTGACCCGGGTGCACAACCACCGCACCAACCGGCGCGGCTGGCCCGCCACCGCCGCCGAGGCGTCGGTCCGCGCGGCGCGGGCCTCGGCGAGCCTCGACGGCGGCTCGGCCGAGCTGCCCGCCGACGGTCCGGTCGAGGACCCCGTGCTCGCCGGCTCCCTGCGTGTGGCCGAGGCGCTCGGCGGGCTGCTGTCGGCCTGGCGCTCGGCCCCGCGGCAGGCGCTCGCGCGGCTGCACGTGCTCGCCGCCGCCGACCTGCCGGGGGTCACCGACGACGACCTCGGCCGGCCCCGCCGCGACCCCGGGGTCGGCGAGCGCCTCGACGCCCTCGCCGGGCTCGTGACGGGCGGGACGTCGGTGCCCGCGCCGGTGCTGGTCGCCGTCGTCCACGGCGAGCTGCTCGCCCTCGCGCCGTTCGCCACCGCGACCGGTGTCGTCGCGCGTGCCGCGGCCCGCCTCACCGCGGTCGCGACGGGACTCGACCCGAAGGGCCTCGCGGTCCCCGAGGTCGGGCACTACCGCGCGGCCGAGGAGTACCGCGCGTCGGCGGCCGCCTTCGCCACCGGCGAGCCCGAGGGCCTCGCGCGCTGGTTCGCGCACTGCGCCCAGGCCTGGCAGGTCGGCGCGCGCGAAGGGCTCGGCATCGCCGACGCGGCGTCCGCGTAGGACGGCTGCTCGGGCGCCTCCGCTGCGACGTCCGGCCCGGTTCGGCGCCCAGCACGGGCGTGGGTTGTCCCCACCCCCTCGGTCGGTCCCCAGGCGCGGAGTCGCTGCTCACGGCCCCGGTCCCCGGCACGGCAGCGTGCTCCTCGTCAGGCGGTGGGCGAGGAGGGCACGGGCGATGGCGGCGAGGTATGGCACGGCCGAGCGGCGCGTGGTCGCGATGACCGACGACGAGGAGCTCCTCGACGAGGTCGTGCGGCTCGCGGCCGCAGCGGAGGTCGAGCTCGAACGGGTGCCGGACGCGGCGGGCCTGCGGCGCCGGTGGCACACGGCCGCGCTGGTGCTGGTCGACGAGGGCGCCGCGCGCGCCGCCGGTCCGCTGCGGCTCGGGCGCCGCGACGGCGTCGTGCTCCTGTGCCGGGGCGACCCGCCGGGCACGCTGTGGGAGCACGCCGTCGGGGTGGGCGCCGAGCACGTGGTCTCGCTGCCCGAGGGCGAGGAGTGGCTGGTCGCCGAGCTCGCCGACACCGGTCCGCGCGCCGACGCGGAGCCCGGGCGGGTGGTCGCGGTGGTCGGCGGGCGCGGCGGCGCCGGCGCCTCGGTGCTCGCGGTGGCGGTCGCGGCGTGCGCCCGGACCCGGGGCACGCGGGTGCTGCTCGTCGACTGCGATCCGCTCGGGGGAGGCCTCGACCTGCTCGCCGGCGCCGAGGAGCTCGAGGGCCTGCGCTGGAGCGGGCTCGCGCTCGGCGGCGGCGGAGGCGGTCGGGTGGCCGCCGCGTCGCTGCACGAGGCGCTGCCCTCGCCCGACGGGATGCTCACGGTGCTGGCGTGCGACCGAGCCGGGGCGGGCCCCGATCCCGGCGCGGCCGTCGCCGTGGTCGAGGCCGGCCGGCGGGCCGGCGAGGTCGTGGTGTGCGACCTCCCGCGCCATCCCACCGACACCGCGCTGGCCGTCGCCGACGTCGCCGACCTGGTGGTCGTGGTCGTCCCGGCCGAGGTCCGCGCCGTCGCCGCGGCCGCCCGCGTCGTCGAGCCCCTGGCCGAGCGCGGGGCGGTGCTGCGGCTGGTGGTCCGCGGCCCGGCGCCGGGCGGGCTCGACGCCGACGACGTGGCGAACGCCCTCGGGCTCGACGTGCTGGCCTCGGTCGACCAGGAGCCCGGGCTGGGCCGGTCGCTCGACCAGGGCAAGGTGCCGGGCCTGCGCCGCGGGCCGCTCCAGGACGCCGCCGAGGCCGTGGTCGACGCGCTCGAGGCGGGCGCGCAGCGGGGGCGGGCGGCATGAGCGCCGCGCCCGAGTCCGCGCCGGCCGAGCTCGTCGACCGGGTCCGGACGCGCCTGGTCACCTCCGGCGGACAGGCCGGCGTGGGCGAGCTCGCGGCCGCGGTGCGCGCCGAGGCGCGCGGGGTGGTCGGCGACGCGGACGTCCTGACCGCCGTGCGCGGCCTGCAGCGCGAGCTGGTCGGGGCGGGGCCGCTCGAGGAGCTCCTGCGCGAGCCGGGCACCTCGGACGTGCTCGTCACCGCGCCGGACGCGGTCTGGATCGACCGGGGCGCCGGGCTCGAGCGCACCGCGGTGACGTTCCCCGACGAGGACGCCGTGCGCCGCCTGGCCCAGCGCCTCGCGAGCGCGGCCGGCCGGCGTCTCGACGACGCCAGCCCCTACGTCGACGCCCGCCTGCCGGGCTCCGGGGTGCGGCTGCACGCCGTGCTCGCCCCGGTCGCGGCGGACGGCACGTGCGTGTCGCTGCGGGTGCTCCGCCCGGCGCGCCACGACCTCGCGACGCTCGCGGCCACCGGCACGGTCGACGCCGACGGCGCGGCCCTGCTGCGCGCGGTGGTGGCCGCGCGGCTCGCCTTCCTCGTGGTCGGCGGCACCGGGTCGGGCAAGACGACGCTGCTCTCGGCGCTGCTCGGCGAGGTCGCGCCCGGTGAGCGGATCGTCTGCGTCGAGGACGCCGAGGAGCTGCGGCCGGTGCACCCCCACGTCGTGCGCATGGTGTCCCGCCCGGCGAACGTCGAGGGCGCCGGCCAGGTGCTGCTGCGCGATCTCGTGCGCCAGGCGCTGCGGATGCGCCCCGACCGGCTCGTGGTCGGCGAGGTGCGCGGCGGCGAGGTCGTCGAGCTGCTCGCGGCCCTGAACACCGGCCACGACGGCGGGGCGGGCACGGTCCACGCCAACGCGCCGCGCGAGGTGCCCGCCCGCCTGGAGGCCCTCGCGGCGCTCGGCGGGCTCGGGCCGGCCGCCCTGCACAGCCAGCTCGCCGCGGCGGTCCAGGTGGTGCTCCAGGTGCGGCGCGGGCGGGACGGCGCGCGGACCCTCGACGCCGTCGGCATCCTGCGGCGCCGCGACGGGGCCGGCGAGGTGGTCGTCGTGCCGGCGTGGACCCGCGGGGACGGATGGGCCGTCGGGCGCGCCGACCTCGCGGCCATGCTGCGCGAGCGCGGGGTGGCACCGCCGTGGGAGGACGCGCCCGACCCGCCGGAGCCGCCGGCTCCCGCGCCGCCGGCGCTCGTCCCCGCCCGGACCCCGCGGGCCGTGCCGGTCGCCGCCGGTGTCGCCGTGCTGCACCGGGAGCCGGCGTGAGCACGGTCCTGGCGCTCGTCGCGGCCGCGCTCGTGTGCTGGCCGGCCCCGAGCGCGGCGCTGCGCCTCGCCCGGCCCGCGACGCCGGCGCGGCGCGACCTGCCCGGGCTGTCGGGCCTCCTGCGACGCCGGGCAGTCCTGCTGCCCGCCGCGGCCCTCCTCGGTCTCGTGGCCGCCGGTCCCGGCGGTGCGCTCGCCGCCGTCGTGCTCGCCGCGACCCTCGACCGGCACCGGGTGGCCGCGAGCGCCGAGCGCGAGCGCACCGCGGCCACCAGCGCCCTCGCCGAGGCCCTGTCCTCGTTCGCCGCGGAGATCCGGGCCGGCGCTCCGCCCGCCGCGGCGGCCGCGTCGGCGGGCGCGGACGCGCACCCGGCCGCGGCGCGCGTGATGACGCTGCTCGGGGCGACCGCGCACCTCGGGGGCGACGTCCCCGCCGCCCTGCGTGCCGCGCGGTCCCGCGAGCCGGCCGTCGGGGTGCACCTCGACCGTCTCGCCGGCGCGTGGGCGCTCGCCGACCGGCACGGCATCGCGCTCGCCGGGCCCGCCGGCGCCGTGGCGCACGACCTGCGCGCCCGCTCCCGGATGGCCGGCGGTCTGCGGGCGCGCCTGGCCGGGCCGCGCGCGACCGCCGCGGTGCTGGCCGGGCTGCCGGTGCTCGGCCTGCTGCTCGGCGAGGGCATCGGCGCGCGGCCGTGGGCGGTGCTCACCGGCGGCCTGCTCGGGCAGGCGCTGCTCGTCGTCGGCGTCGGGCTGGTGTGCGCCGGGCTCGCGTGGACCGAGCGGATCGTCGCGGGGGTGACCCGGTGAGCGTCCCGGTCGGCGTGGCCCTCGCCCTGGTGTCCCTGGCCGCCGCCCTCGTGGCGGCGCCGGGCCCGGTCGCGGCCCACTGCCGCACGGCCCCGCCGGCCCCGCCGCGGCGCGCCGCCCGGGAGGGCCTGGCGCCCGGCCTCGCGCTGGTCGCCGTCGGCCTCGCCGCGCTGGCCGGTGGGGCGGGCGTCGCCGGGGTGCTCGCCCTGGCCGCCGGCGTCGCCGTGGTCGCCCTGCTGCCCCGCTGGCGGGCGCACCGGGCCCGCCCGCGCCCCGATCCGCTCGGGCTCGCCGGGGCGTGGGACCAGCTCGCGGCCTGCCTGCGCGCCGGGCTCTCGCTCGACCGCGCCGCCCGCGCCGTCGTGCCGGTGCTGCCCGCCGCCGCCGGCGAGGCCCTGGGGCGCGTGGCCGACCTCGTCGCGCTGGGCGCCGACCCGGCCGCAGCCTGGGCGCCCGCCCTCGAGGTGCCCGACACGGCGCGCCTCGCCCGCGCCGCCCGGCGCTCGTCGCGCAGCGGGGCCGCGGTCGCCGACGTCGTCGAGGCCGTCGCCGCCGACCTGCGCGCCGAGGCCGCCGACGCGGTCGAGGCCCGCGCCGAGCGCGCCGGTGTGCTCGTCACCGGGCCGCTCGGCCTGTGCTTCCTGCCGGCGTTCCTGGCCCTGGGCATCGTCCCGGTGGTCGTGGGCCTCGCCGGGCCGCTGCTGGAGCAGCGATGAGGCCGCCCGCCCCGCCGGGGCGTGGGAGGAGAGGAGATCCCCATGACAGCACCGACGGCACGATCACGCCTGCGCGACCGCCTGGCGCACCTGCGAGACGACGACGCCGGGATGTCGACCGCCGAGTACGCGATCGGCACCGTGGCCGCCGCGGCGTTCGGCGCGATCCTCTATCAGGTGGTCACCGGCGACTCGATCGTCGGCGCCCTCACCGAGATCGTGCAGAGGGCGCTGACCAGCACCTTCTGATCGGTGACTCCGGGTCGGTCACCGTCGAGGCCGCGTTCGCGGTCGGCACGCTCGTCGTGGTGCTCGGCATCGTCCTCGCCGCGATGGGGGCGGTGGTGCTCCAGCTGCGCTGCGTCGACGCCGCCACCGAGGCCGCCCGGTTCGCGGCGCGCGGCGACGAGGACGCCGCCCATCACGCCGCGGAGCGGCTGCTCCCCGGCGGCTCGGAGGTCAGCGTCGACGTCCGGGGCGACGACGTCGTGGCCCGCGTCCGTGCGGTGCCGCTGGGCTCGGCGCTCCCGGGCGTGCGCGTCGGCGCGGAGGCGCTGGCGTCCCGCGAACCCTCGCCGGTGGCGCCGGCCGAGGGCCCCGATCCGCTCCCCGGCGGGCTGCCGGAGGCCGAGGCCGGGACCGACCCGGCGCCGGCCTCCGGCACGGTCCCGCCGGGGTCGCTGCCGGGGTCGCTGCCGGGGTCGCTGCCGGGGTCGCTGCGGGGATCGCCGACACCGCCGCCGACACCGACGGGAGCCCCGCGGTGAGCGGCGCGGCGGGCGGTCGACGAGCGGTCGGCGACGCCGGGTCGGCCACGGTCCTCGCGGCCGCCGCGGTGGGCGTGCTCGTGTGCCTGCTGGGCCTGGGCCTGCAGCTGGGCGCGGCCACGCTCGCCCGGCACCGGGCCGAGGCGGCCGCCGACCTCGCCGCGCTCGCCGGGGCCCGCGAGGCCGTACGCGGGGCCGATGTGGCCTGCGCGCGGGCCGGGGAGATCGCGGCGGGCAACGACGCGCGGCTCGTGGCGTGCGCCGTCGAGGGCTGGACCGTGAGGGTGATCACCGCGGCGCCGTGCCGCTGCTTGCCGAGCGTGTCCGGTGACGCCACCGGGCGAGCCCGTGCGGGTCCGGTCGCGGTCGCCGGACCCCCGTCCGGTCCTGGAGGGGTGACCCGCGGCGACCGGGAGGTGAACGTGCCGGGACGAGCGGAGGGCGGCCCCGGGTGAGCGGCGGGCCGGGTGGGCGATCGGGGGCCGTCGTGCTGTCCGTCGCGCGCTCGCCCGCTGAACGGGGCCGACCGTGACGCTCGGCGTGTGATCACGGCCGATGAGCGATGACGGGTGGCGAAGTGACGTGTGCGGGCCGTTACTGGATACAGCACGCCGGGGGCAGGAACCGGTTCAGGAGGAAGCCGATGCAGTGGTGGGACAGCTATCGCGCCGTCTACGGCACGGAGCTCCGCGCTGAGGCCATGGTGCTCGCCGACCACGGCTGGGCGGTCGTTCCGGGCACGTTCCCGCAGGGCGAGGTCTGGAGCGGTTGCCCGGACGCCGCCCAGGACGGGCCGTGCCCCGTGCTCGACGACTGGGCGCGCCGGGCGTCCACCGACTGCGACCAGATCGCCGACTGGTGGTCCGGCCTGCCGTACTCGATCCTGCTGCCCACAGGGCTGACGTTCGACGTGCTCGAGGTGCCCGCCACCGTCGGGCGCCGCGCCGCCGCCGTGCTGCGCGCGGTCGGCGTCCCGGTGCCGATCGCGGCGACCCCGACCGGCGAGTGGCTGTTCCCGGTCCTCCCGGGCGAGCCCCTGCGCCCCGACCTCGCCGAGCGCGCCGGGATCGTGCTGCACGGCCGCGGCAGCTGGTTCGTCGCGCCGCCCTCCACCCACCCGCAGGGCTCGGCGCACTGGCGGGTCCGCCCCGCCGCGTGCAGCTGGAACCTGCCCGACCCGTTCCGCGTCCAGGACGCGCTGGCCGAGGCCGTCGCCCAGCGTCCGGCCGTCGCCGGCGGCGGGTCGACCTACCGCCTCGCCACCGTCGCCACCGGGGTCCGCTCCTAGCAGCCGGCGGCGGCACCACCACAACTCCACAGACTTCGGGTCCCCTCGGGGCGACGCCGGACCAGCGAGGCCACACCAGCGCCGCGCGCCCGTCACCCCACCCGGACCTCCGAAGGCCGACGCGCCGGTCCACCCGTCGCGACCGGCCGACGGTCCGGGCCGGGGGAGGACCCCGCGGCGGTGGGCCGCCCGCGACCGCGTCGCGCGCCCACCGCCGCCACAAACGGCGCCGCAGGCCGGGTCGAGCCACTCCCCGGCCTGCGGCGCTCCAGACCTCGCCGCGGGTCGGGACGGACCCCGATCCCCCGACCCGCGGCGGAGCCAACGTCAGTCCGGGGCGACGCCCAACCGCCCCAGCACCGCGTCGAGCACGAGGATCGCGCCGGCCTTGTCGAGCGGGTCGTTGCCGTTCCCGCACTTCGGCGACTGCACGCACGACGGGCACCCCGACGGGCACTCGCAGTCGGAGATCGCGGCCCGGGTCGCGGTGAGCCACTCCCGCAGCGCCTCGTGGGCCCGGTCGGCGAAGCCCGCACCGCCGGGGTGGCCGTCGTGGACGAAGACCGTCGGGTGCCCGGTGTCGGGGTGCAGGGCGGTCGAGACGCCGCCGATGTCCCAGCGGTCGCAGGTCGCCACCAGCGGGAGCAGCCCGATCGCCGCGTGCTCCGCGGCGTGCAGGGCGCCGGGCCAGCGCGCGGGCACCAGGCCCGCCGCCAGCAGCGCCGGCTCGGACAGCGTGTACCAGACCGCACGGGTCCGCAGCGACCGCGCCGGCATGTCGAGCGGAGTCGAGTCGAGCACCCGCCCGGAGGGGAGCTTCCGCAGGTAGCCCACCACCTGCTCGGTGACCTCGACCGAGCCGAGGCAGACCTGCAGCTCGCCGTACCCCGCGCACTGCTCGGTCTCCTCGACCGAGATGTCGATCACCGTGCGCGCCTGGGTCGTCCACTCCGGGTCCTCGGCGTGCACGTGCGCCAGGCCCTCGTCGAGGTCGAGGGCGTCGACGACGTAGCTCTCGCCCTGGTGCAGGTGCACCGCGCCGGGGTGGACGGTCGCGGGTGCCGTCCCGGGGTCGACGGTGCCGAGCATCCGCCCGGTGTCCGACTCGACGAGCACCACCTGCTCGCCGCCGGAGCCCCGGATGTCGACGCCGGCGTGCGGCCGGTCGGTGGGGTGCGACCAGAACCAGCCCCCGCGCCGCCGGCGCAGCAGGCCCTCGGCGACGAGGTCGTCCACGACCGAGAGCGCCGCCGTCCCGCCCAGCGCGGCCACGTCGTCTCGGGTCAGCGGGATCTCCGAGGCCGCGCAGGCGAGGTGCGGCGCGAGCACGTAGGGATTGGTCGGGTCGAGCACGCAGCGTTCGAGGGGCGCGCCCAGCATCGCCTGCGGGTGGTGCACGAGGTAGGTGTCCAGCGGGTCGTCGCGGGCGACGAGCACGACCAGCGCGTCGTCGCCCGAGCGCCCGGCGCGTCCCGCCTGCTGCCAGAACGACGCCCGCGTCCCGGGGAAGCCCGCGACGACGACGGCGTCGAGGCCCGCGATGTCGACGCCGAGCTCGAGCGCGTTCGTCGTCGCGACGCCGCGCAGCGCCCCGGTGAGCAGCGCCTGCTCCAGCTCCCGGCGCTCCTCGGGCAGGTAGCCGGCCCGGTACGCCGCCACCTGCCCGGCGAGCTCCGGATCCACCTCCGCGAGCACCCGCCGCGCCCCGAGCGCGGTCAGCTCGGCCCCGCGCCGCGACCGGACGAACGCCAGCGACCGGGCGCCCTCGAGCACGAGGTCGGCGAGCATCCGCGCGGTCTCCGCGCCCGCCGAGCGCCGCACCGGCGCCCCGTTCTCCCCGGTGACCTCCTCGAGCAGCGGCGGCTCCCACAGCGCGACCGCCCGTGCCCCGCGCGGTGAGCCGTCGTCGGTGACTTCCACCACGTCGAGCCCGGTCAGCACGGAGGCCGAGGCGGCGGGCTCGGACACCGTCGCCGAGGCGAGCACGAACGTCGGGTGCGCCCCGTAGCGCGCGCAGACCCGCCGCAGCCGGCGCATCAGCAGCGCCACGTGCGAGCCGAAGAGCCCGCGGTAGGTGTGGCACTCGTCGATCACGACGTAGCGCAGCCGGCGCAGGAACGTGGTCCAGCGACCGTGCCGCGGCAGGACGCCGCGGTGGAGCATGTCGGGGTTGGTGAACACCCAGTTGGCGTGCTGGCGGACCCAGTCGCGCTCGGGGATCGGGGTGTCGCCGTCGTAGGACGCGGCGCGCACCCCGTCGACGCGCAGATCGTGGACGGTGCGCAGCTGGTCGGCGCCCAGCGCCTTCGTCGGCGAGAGGTACAGCGCGGTCGCGCGCGGGTCCGTGTGCAGGGACGACAGCACCGGCAGCTGGTAGGCCAGCGACTTCCCCGACGCCGTGCCGGTGGAGACGACGACGTGCTCGCCGGCCCAGGCGCGGTCGGCGGCGGCGACCTGGTGTTTCCACGGGCGCTCGACGCCGCGGGCGACGAACGGGGCCCGCACCGACTCGGGCACCCACTCGGGCCACCCGGTGGTCCGGCCGTCGCGGGCGGGGACGATCTCGGCGTGGGTCAGCGGGCTCTCGCCCTCGGGGGTGCCGGCGAGCACCCGGCGCAGCAGCTGCGCGCCGCGCGTGTCGCCGGGCAGCGCGGCGGGGCCGTCCACCAGCCCGTGTCCGCCGCCCACGCGCTCCGACCCTGACACAGGCCCCGCACTCCCGCTCTCGTTCGAGAAAGAAACACACCTCACAGCGCCCGGGGGAACTGCCGTGCGACCGGGTGACTCCCACCTCCTACACTGCGGCACCTGTCCACCACCTGAGTGTCGTCGGGTCGGTGGCCTGTATTCATCACGCGCCGAGGTCGCCGCGAGGCCGGGCCGGGCGCGTCGAGCAGAAGTGCCAACCGGGAGGCTGGATGCAAGCGTCCGTCCTCGCCGCGGGGATCTCGTTCTCCGCCGGCGACAACATCGTGGTCGTCGTGGTGGCGGTCGTGGCCGTCATCGCGCTGATCATCGGCGTCGTCCTGCGCCAGCAGGTCCTCGCGGCCGACGAGGGCACGCAGGGGATGCGTGACATCGGCCGTGCGGTGCAGGAGGGCGCGAGTGCGTTCCTCACGCGCCAGTTCAAGACGCTCGCTCCGTTCATCGTCGTCGTCTTCCTGGTGCTCTTCGCGCTGCCGGCCGGCAGCACGGGCGAGCTGATCGGGCGTTCGGTCGCCTTCGTCGTCGGCGCCCTGTTCTCCATGGCGATCGGCGCGCTGGGCATGAACCTCGCGACCCAGGCGAACATCCGGGTCGCCGCCGCGGCCAACGAGCCCGGCGGGCGCGACAAGGGCGCCAAGATCGCGTTCCGCACCGGCGGCGTGGTCGGCATGGCCACCGTCGGCCTCGGCCTCCTGGGCGCGGCGATCGTCGTGCTGATCTTCGTCGAGGAGGCCCCGCGCGTCCTCGAGGGCTTCGGCCTCGGCGCCGCCCTGCTCGCCATGTTCATGCGTGTCGGCGGCGGCATCTTCACCAAGGCCGCGGACGTCGGCGCCGACCTCGTCGGCAAGGTCGAGCAGAACATCCCCGAGGACGACCCCCGCAACGCCGCGACGATCGCCGACAACGTGGGCGACAACGTCGGTGACTGCGCCGGCATGGCCGCCGACCTGTTCGAGTCCTACGCGGTCACCCTGGTCGCCGCCCTGATCCTGGGCTCGGTCGCCTTCGGCACGCTGGGCCTGACGTTCCCGCTGATCATCCCGGCGATCGGTGTCCTCACCGCCATCGTCGGCGTGTTCATCACCCGCACCCGCGAGGGCGAGAACGCGCTGCGCGCCATCAACCGCAGCTTCTACATCTCGGCGATCATCTCGATCGTCGCCTGCTCGCTCGCGGCGTTCTACTACCTGCCGACGAGCTTCGCGGAGCTGCCCGGGGTCGACGCCGAGCGCATCGGCGACCTCGCCGCGGCCGGCAACCCGGCCGTCATCGCCGCGGTCGCCGTGGTCATCGGCATCGTGCTCGCGATCATCATCCTGTCGCTGACGGGCTACTACACCGGCACCGAGACCCAGCCGGTCAAGGACGTCGGGACGAGCTCGCTCACCGGTGCCGCGACGGTGATCCTCGCCGGCATCTCGGTCGGCTTCGAGTCGGCGGTCTACACCGCGATCGTCATCGGTGCGGCCGTCTACGGCGCGTTCCTGCTCTCGGGCTCCGTGTTCGTCGCCCTGTTCGCCGTGGCCCTCGCCGGCACCGGCCTGCTGACCACGGTCGGCGTCATCGTCGCCATGGACACCTTCGGTCCGGTCTCCGACAACGCGCAGGGCATCGCCGAGATGTCCGGTGACGTCGAGGGCGCCGGCGCGGACATCCTCACCGAGCTGGACGCGGTCGGGAACACCACGAAGGCCATCACCAAGGGCATCGCGATCGCCACCGCGGTGCTCGCCGCGACGGCGCTGTTCGGGTCGTACAACGACGCGATCACCCAGGCCTACAGCGAGGCCGGCCAGGCGATCGGCGACATCTACAACATCACCGCCCCGAACATCCTCGTCGGCGTCGTCATCGGCGCGGCCGTCGTGTTCATGTTCTCGGGCCTCGCGGTCAACGCCGTGTCCCGCGCGGCGGGCGCCGTGGTCTACGAGGTGCGCCGCCAGTTCAACTCGATCCCCGGGATCATGCAGTACCGGGGCGGCCAGGGTGAGGGTCGGCCGGAGTACGGCAAGGTCGTCGACCTCTGCACCCGCGACGCGCTGCGCGAGCTGGCCACCCCCGGCCTGCTGGCGATCCTCGCCCCGATCGCCGTCGGCTTCGGCCTCGGTGTCGGGCCGCTCGCGGGCTACCTCGGCGGCGCGATCGCCGCGGGCACGCTGATGGCGGTGTTCCTCGCCAACTCCGGTGGTGCCTGGGACAACGCCAAGAAGCTCGTCGAGGACGGCAACCACGGCGGCAAGGGCTCCGACGCCCACGAGGCGACGATCATCGGTGACACCGTCGGTGACCCGTTCAAGGACACCGCCGGCCCGTCGATCAACCCGCTGATCAAGGTCATGAACCTGGTCTCGGTGCTGATCGCCCCGGCCGTCGTCGCCCTGTCGGTCGGCGTGGACGCCAACCCGGCCGTCCGCATCACGATCGCGGTCGTCGCGGTGATCGGGATCGCGGTGGCGATCTACGTGTCGAAGCGCCGCTCGACGGCGATCGCCGACTCGAATCAGGACGCGGCGGCTCCCGCCCAGGCCTGACCCGGGTCAGCACGTACTGAGCGAAGGGCCCCTCCGGTCGATCTACTCGACCGGAGGGGCCCTTCGCTCGTCTCGGGGACCGGCCGGTTCCCACGTCCGTTCGAACGCGTGTTCTAGGCTCCGCGGCCGTGGGGCAGCTGTCGTTCTGGTCGGCGGACGCCCGTCCGCGCGCCCTGGGCGACCTGGAGGGGCTGCTCTGCGGGCCCGGACGTGCGGAGATCTTCGGACGGGGCTCGGCGGCGCGGCTGACGATCGTCCTGGGCCCGGAGCCCGAGCCGGCGCCCGAGGAGGACGAGGGCGACGAGGACGAGGACGCGCCCCCGCCCGACGACACGCCCGAGCCCACGCTCGAGATCGACGACTCCGGATCCACCCCCGCGCTCGACCCGGACGAGCTCGCCCACCTCGACCTCGACCCCGAGGAGATCGCGGCGCTGATGGGGCGAGCGGGCGGCTTTCCTGACGTTGAGCGTCAGTATTTCGCCTCCGGCGCGGCAGCTCCCGCTCCGCTCCGTGCCGCACGAGGCCGCCACGCTGACATCCACGCCGACCCCCACGACGCCGGCGTGTCGCCGTCGCGAGCGTGTGGCGATCCTGGCGTGGGACGCCGGCAACGCCGCATCGCTCGCCGCCCCGAGCGCCCCGACGACCCGCTCCTGACGTGGCGCGTGCGGGCCCTGTGCTGCGCGCTGCGGGCACGCGGGGTGCCCGCCGAGGTCCGGCGTACCGAGGACGGGCGGCCGGAGGTGTGCACGGCGTTCCGGGCCGATCTGGTGGGGCTGGCCCGGGCCTGGACCTGCGGCGGGGGAATGAAGCACGTGCCCGACGGGTTCGAGTTGGACGGGCCGCGGCTGCGGCTCTGGGTACTGGCGGCGGGCGCGCTCGACGGGACGGCGTACACGCTCGGGCTCGACCCGGACGCGCCGGGATCGAGTGACCGTCTGCTCACGGCGAGTCGCGACGTCGGGCTCGGCGCCACCCTGGCGGGCGCGGCACGGACGCCGGTGCTGCGTATCGTCGGGAAGCGACGTCATGGTCGTCTCGGCGAGCTGCTGGGCCGTCCGCCCCGCGATCTCGCCGACGGCGTCTGGCCGGTGTGAGCCCGGCGACACCGGCTCGCAGAACACCCCGACGATCCCGTGACCAGCATCGATCGGGCCGGCAACCGGCCCGGTCGAGGGTCCGGCGGGCACCGTCACCACCCCCGTGCCGACGCGGTGACACCGGTCGCGCCTGGCGCAGCGGACACCGTGAGGCACACTGGCGGCGAGTGGCGACCCGCCATGAGTACGACGAGACGAGGCATGTCCGTGGCATCGACGAAGGGCTCGACGACGGCACGCAGCGCGACGACCGACGCCCCGACCCCCACCGAGAGCGGGTCGGCGGCGCGATCGAGCACGCGCGCGAAGTCCGGCGCGAAGTCCTCGGGGGGCGGCGGGAAGACCGGTCGCGGCGGCGCGACGCCCGCCGGTGACGGCGGTCGCCGGCTGGTGATCGTGGAATCCCCGGCGAAGGCCCGCAAGATCGCCGACTACCTGGGCTCGCGCTACATCGTGGAGTCCAGCCGCGGCCACATCCGCGACCTGCCGCGCGGCGCCGCCGACGTCCCCGCCAAGTACAAGGGCGAGGCCTGGGCGCGTCTGGGCGTCGACGTCGACAACTCCTTCGAGCCGCTCTACATCGTGACGCCGGACAAGAAGTCGACGGTCACGGAGCTCAAGGAGGCCCTCAAGGAGGTCGACGAGCTCTACCTCGCGACGGACGGCGACCGCGAGGGCGAGGCCATCGCCTGGCACCTGCTCGAGACGCTCAAGCCCAAGGTGCCGGTCCGGCGCATGGTGTTCCACGAGATCACCGAGTCGGCGATCCAGGCGGCCGCGGCCAACCCCCGCGACCTCGACCAGGACCTCGTCGACGCGCAGGAGACCCGGCGCATCCTCGACCGCCTCTACGGCTACGAGGTCAGCCCCGTGCTGTGGAAGAAGGTCATGCCGAAGCTCTCGGCGGGCCGGGTGCAGTCGGTGGCGACCCGCGTCATCGTCGAGCGCGAGCGCGAGCGGATGGCGTTCGTGTCGGCGGGCTACTGGGGCATCGACGCGGTCCTGCGCTCGCTCAAGGAGCAGGACTCCGCGAACACCCCCACCTTCAAGGCCGGCCTCGTCGAGATCGACGGCGCCCGGGTCGCCACCGGCCGCGACTTCGACTCCCTCGGCCAGCTCAAGACCGAGGGCGTCCGCCGGCTCGACGAGGCCAGCGCCCGCCGCCTGGCCGAGGCGCTGGCCGACCGCGACTTCACGGTCTCCTCGGTGGAGGAGAAGCCGTACACGCGCAAGCCCTACGCGCCGTTCATGACGTCCACGCTCCAGCAGGAGGGTGGGCGCAAGCTGCGGTTCTCGGCCGAGCGGACGATGCGCACCGCGCAGCGCCTGTACGAGAACGGCTACATCACCTACATGCGCACGGACTCGACCACGCTGTCCGACACGGCGATCAACGCCGCGCGCACCCAGGCCCGCGACCTCTACGGCCAGGAGAACGTCGCCGAGAAGCCGCGCCAGTACACGCGCAAGGTCAAGAACGCGCAGGAGGCCCACGAGGCGATCCGGCCGGCGGGGGAGTCGTTCCGGACCCCCGGCCAGGTCGCGGGCGAGCTCTCCAACGACGAGTTCCGCGTCTACGAGCTGATCTGGCAGCGCACGATCGCGAGCCAGATGCGCGACGCGCGGGGCACGACGATGACGGTGCGGATCGCCGCCTCCGCCGCCACGGGCGAGGAGTGCACGTTCTCCGCGTCCGGGCGCACCATCACCTTCCCCGGCTTCCTGCGCGCCTACGTCGAGACCGTCGACGAGGAGGCCGGCGGGCAGGCCGACGACGCCGAGAGCCGCCTCCCGCGCCTGGAGTCCGGCGAGCGGGTCGCGCCCGACGAGCTCGACCCGTCGGGGCACAGCACCAACCCGCCCGCGCGCTACACCGAGGCGAGCCTGGTCAAGACGCTCGAGGAGCGCGGCATCGGCCGACCCTCGACCTACGCGTCGATCATCAACACGATCCAGGAGCGCGGCTACGTCTGGAAGAAGGGCAGCGCGCTCGTCCCGAGCTGGATCGCGTTCGCGGTGGTCGGGCTGATGGAGCAGCACTTCGGGCGTCTCGTCGACTACGACTTCACCGCCGCGCTCGAGGACGAGCTCGACGCCATCGCGGCCGGCGACGCCCAGCGCGAGACGTGGCTGTCGCACTTCTACTTCGGGGCGAACGGCAACGGGTCGAACGGGAACGGGACCAACGGGTCGGGCCCGCCGAACGGTGGCGGCGAGGGCGTCGAGGCGTCCATGTCGAACCTGGGCGGGCTGAAGAAGCTCGTCGGGGACAAGCTCGAGGGCATCGACGCCCGCGAGGTCAACTCGCTGCGGATGTTCGCCGACGAGCAGGGTCGCGACGTCGTCGTGCGCGTCGGCCGCTACGGGCCCTACCTCGAGCGGATCGTCAGCGAGAACGGCGAGGAGAAGTCCCAGCGGGCCAACCTGCCCGACGACCTCCCGCCCGACGAGCTCGACCTGGCGCTGGCCGAGGAGCTGTTCTCGACCCCGCAGGAGGGCCGCTCGCTCGGCACCGACCCGGAGTCGGGCCACGAGATCCTCGCCAAGGAGGGCCGCTTCGGGCCCTACGTCACCGAGTCGCTGCCCGAGGGTGCGAAGGAGAAGCCCCGCACCGGGTCGCTGTTCAAGTCGATGACGCTCTCGGAGATCACGCTCGAGGACGCGCTGAAGCTGCTCAGCCTGCCGCGCGTCGTCGGCACGGACCCCGAGTCCGGCGAGGAGATCACCGCCCAGAACGGGCGCTACGGGCCGTACCTGAAGAAGGGCAAGGACTCCCGGTCGCTGGACAGCGAGGAGAAGCTGTTCACGGTGACGCTGGAGGAGGCCCAGAAGCTCTACGCCCAGCCCAAGCAGCGGGGCCGGGCCGCGGCGAAGCCGCCGCTCAAGGAGCTCGGCAAGGACCCGGCCTCGGGTGAGCCGATGGTCGTCAAGGACGGCCGGTTCGGGCCCTACGTCACCGACGGCACCGGGGTGAACGCCTCGCTGCGCAAGGGCGACGACGTCGAGACGCTCACCGACGAGCGAGCCGCCGAGCTGCTCGCCGAGAAGCGGTCCAAGGACGGCGTCAAGCCCGGGGCCAAGAAGCCGGCGGCCAAGAAGGCGCCGGCCAAGAAGGCAGCCGGCAAGACCGGCACCGCCAAGAAGACCACCGCGAAGTCGGGCACGGGCACGAAGCGCGGGACGCCGACCAGCTGACGCCGGCGGGACCCGTGTCCCGAGGACACGGGTCCCGTCGCCGCCACCGGCGGCCTCACGCCACCCGGGCGGCCCCGGCGGCGCGTGCCATGTGCCGGCCGGCGTCGCCGGCCAGCTCGTGGGCGCGGGCGCGCACCTGGTCGGCCAGCGGGCGCAGCTCGGCCATCGCCGGCACGACGTCGGCCAGGGTCAGCTCGGCCTCGACGAGGGTGACGTCGCCGCCCCACACGTCGGCGAGGATGCGCACGATCCAGGCGGTGGCGTGGTCCCACCCCTCGCGCGGGGTGCCCTCGCCGTAGCCGCCGCCGCGCGCGATCACCAGCGTGACCGGCTTCCCGGCCAGCGGCGAGGTTCCCGGGGCGAAGCGGGGGTCGGTGATGAGCAGGTCGATCCACATCTTGAGCTGCTGCGACACCCCGAAGTTGTAGAGCGGGGTGGCGACGACGAGCGCGTCGGCCTCCTCGACCTCGTCGGCCAGCCGGGCCGCGAGGTCGACGGCGGCGCGCTGCTCGTCGCTGCGCTGGTCCTCGGGCGTGAAGCCCGCGAGCGCGGCGGTGGGCCAGGCGTCGGCCGGCACGGGAGCGGCGCGCAGGTCGCGGCGCACGACGGTGCCGTCGGGGTGCTGGTCGAGGTAGGCCCGCTCGAGCGTGTCGGCGACCTCGCGGCTCACCGAGCCCTCGGTGCGGATGCTGCTGTCGAGACGGAACAGGGTCACGGGATCCTCCGGGAGGAGCAGAACGAGCTGTCTCCAAGATGTTCTGTTGAGCAGACGTTCTTGTCAACAGAAGTGCTCTGCGACCGCTAGTCTGTGGTCATGACCACGCCGCGCGTCGAGGCCGACCTGGGCTGGGCCCTGGGGCGGGTGACGCGCGCGCACATGCGCACCGCGCAGGACGTGGTGTCCGACCTGCCGGGCGGCCCGCGCGGCTACCACGTGCTGGCCGGGCTGGAGGACGGCCCGCCGCGCACGCAGCTCGCCCTGGCCCGCTCGCTGGGCGTCGACCGGACCGTCATGACCTACCTGCTCGACGAGCTCGAGGGGGCCGGCCTCGTCGCGCGCCGCCCCGACCCGGCCGACCGGCGCGCGCGCCAGGTCCTGCTCACCGACACCGGCCGCGCCCGGCTCTGCGAGCTCGAGCGCCGGCTGCGCGAGGCCGAGGACGAGCTGCTCGCCCCGCTCGACCCCGCCGAGCGCGACCAGCTGCGCGCGCTCCTGCAGCGCCTCGCCCTCGGGTCGGACGGCGCGACCGCCTGCCAGGTCGCGGCGGAGATCCGCGAGATGCAGGCCGACGGCACCTGCTGAGCGGCGCCTCACGAAGACGATCGCGCGCGCCACTACCCTGCGGGGACGGTCAGGGCGACGCGAGGGGTGACCGGGGATCGACGAGCAGCCCACGGGTGGCGGTGCGGCGTCCGCGACGCACCGGATCCGCAGCGTGCTCGCGATCCGCCCGTTCCGCAGGCTGTGGGCCGTCACCGCGGTCGCGAGCTTCGGCGACTGGCTCTCGCTGCTCGCCCTCACCGCGCTCGCCACCCAGCTGACCAGCGGCTATCAGGCCCAGAGCTTCGCGCTCGGCGGCGTGGTCGCCACGAAGCTGCTGCCCGCGCTGTTCATGGCGCCGCTGGGCGGGGTGCTCGCCGACAAGTTCGACCGCCGCACGGTGATGGTCACCTGTGACGTCCTCAAGGCCCTGCTGTTCCTGTCGATCCCGCTGGTGGGGTCGCTGTGGTGGCTGTTCGCCGCGACGTTCCTCATCGAGCTGTGCGCGCTGTGCTGGATCCCGGCCAAGGACTCGTCGGTGCCGAACCTGCTCAAGCGCTCCGACCAGGTCGAGACGGCCAACCAGCTCTCCCTGGTGATGACCTACGGCGTGGCGGTCATCAGTGCGGCCGGCGTGTTCGCGCTGATCTCGAAGTCGGGCAACATCGCGGGCTGGCACCCGAGCCCGACCACCACGGTGTACCTCGCGCTCGTCGTCAACGGCCTCGCCGCGCTGCTCACCGCGGCCACCGTGGCCTTCCGCATCCCCGAGATCTCGGGACGCAGCGCCGAGCGGCGCGCGGCCGCCCCGGGCCTGCTGGCGATGCTGCGCGACGGTGCGCAGTTCGTGTCGACGACCCCGCTCGTGCGCGGTCTCGTGGTCGGCATCGTCGGGGCGTTCGCCGCGGGCGGCGCGGTCATCGCGAGCGCCCGGCTCTACGCGGCGAGCCTCGGCGGCGGGGACGCGGCGTACTCGGTGCTGTTCATCGCGCTGTTCACGGGGCTCGCGCTCGGGATGGCGCTGGTGCCGCGGTTCTCCCGGCGCATGCCCCACCACCGGCTCTTCGGCGTGGCCATCGTCGGCGCCGGGACCTCGCTGCTCGCCGTCGCGGTGGCCTGGCACCTCTACCTCGCGCTCGCCACCGTCGTCCTCGTCGGCTTCTTCGCCGGGACGGCGCTGCTCACCGGGCTGACGATCATCGGTGCGCAGGTCGAGGACGCGGTGCGCGGGCGGGTCGTGGCGTTCGTGCAGTCGATCGTGCGGGTCGACCTGCTGGCGTCGATGTCGGTGGTGCCGCTGCTGGTCGGGCTCGTGCAGTCGCGGACGCTGACGCTCTTCGGGCAGACCGCGCAGGTCGACGGCACCCGGTTCGTGCTCTTCGGGGCGGGGCTCGTCGCCGCCGCCGTCGGCGTGCTCGCCTACCACCAGATGGACGACCGGCGGGACCGCACGATCCTCGCCGACGTCAAGCGGGCGCTGCGCCGCAGCCGCCACGGCGAGCCCGGCCTGCTCGTGGCCGTCGAGGGCGCCTCGCGCACCGACACCGCCGAGCAGGCCGAGCGCCTCGTGCGGTGGCTCGGCGAGCAGGGCGCCGACGTCGTGCTCGCCGGGCGCAGCGCGACCGACGCCGCGCGGGTGTCGGCGGCGGTGTCGGCGAGCGGGCTCGACGGGCAGCGCGCCCGGGCGCTGGTCGCCGCGGCCGTGCGGGCCGAGGTGCTCGCGCAGGAGGTGCTGCCGGCGCTGCGTGCGGGGAGGGTCGTCGTCATCGAGGGCTGCCTGGACTCGCCGCTGGCGCGCGTCGGCGACGAGCTCGACGCCGCCGACCTGCAACGTCTCGGCGCCTGGGCAACCGGTGCGGTGCGCCCCGACGTCACCGTCCTGCTCGACCGCGACCCGAGCGTCCACGACCCCGCTCCGACCACCGGCGGGATCGTCGACACCTGGCAGGTCCAGCGGACGCTGACCGAGATGGCCGCGGCCGACCCCGACCGCTACGTCCGCGTCGACGGCGACGGCGACCCCGCCGACGTCGCGGTCCGCGTGCGCGAGCTGCTCGCCCCGCTCGTGGCGCGGGTGATGGCTCCGCCACGTGAGCGATCCGGGTCGTCGTGACGACCCATCTCGCTCACGTGGCGAAGCCGTCGGACCGGTGGGGCATCATCGACGGCGTGAGCGTGTGGTCGCAGGTCGTCGGGCAGCCCGCCGCGGTGGCCGAGCTGCGGGCCGCGGCCGAGCGCGGCGCCCGGGTGCGCTTCTCCGACGAGCTCGACGAGGGCGCGTCCGAGCAGGGCGCCGGCCCCGGGATGACGCACGCCTGGCTGTTCACCGGCCCGCCCGGCTCGGGGCGCTCGGTCGCCGCCCGGGCCTTCGCCGCCGCGCTCCAGTGCCCCCACCAGGGCTGCGGCGAGTGCCCCGCCTGCCACACGGTCATGGCCGGCACCCACGCCGACGTGCGCGAGATCGTGCCCGAGGGCCTCTCGATCAGCGTCAGGGAGGTGCGGACGACCATCGACGTCGCGGCCCGGCGGCCCACCACGGCACGCTGGCAGATCGTCATCGTCGAGGACGCCGACCGGCTCACCGAGCAGGCGTCGAACGCGCTGCTCAAGTCGGTGGAGGAGCCGGCGGAGCGCACGGTGTTCCTGCTGTGCTGCCCCTCGGAGCACCCCGACGACATCTCGGTGACCATCCGCTCGCGCTGCCGCGCGGTCCGCCTGCGCTCGCCCGCGCCCGACGCCATCGCCGCGGTGCTCGTCGAGCGCGACGGCGTCCCGGAGGCCGACGCCACCTGGGCGGCGTCGGTCTGCGGCGGGCACATCGGGCGGGCGCGCCGCCTGGCGCGGGTGCCCGAGGCCCGGGAGGAGCGCGACGCCGTCCTCGCCCTGCCCCGCGCGCTGCGCTCGCCCGCCGACGCCTTCGCCGCCTCCGACGCCATGGTCGGCGCGGCCGAGACCGAGGCCGCCGCCCTCGCCGCGTCCCGCGACGAGGCCGAGCGCGAGGAGCTCGCCGTCTCCCTCGGCGCCGGCGGCACGGGCAAGGGCACCGCGCAGGCCCAGCGCTCGGCGCGCGCGGCGGAGAAGGACCTCGAGAAGAAGCAGAAGTCCCGGCTGACCCGCACCAAGCGCGACGCGCTGGACCGCGCGCTGGTCGACCTCGCCGGCTACTACCGCGACGTCCTCGTGCGCGGCGTCGGCGCATCGGTCACCTCGACCCACCCCGACCGCGCGACCGAGATCGGCAACGCCGCCCGCGACAGCACGCCCGAGTCGTCCCTGCGCCGCCTCGAGGCGATCCTCGCCTGCCGCGACGCCCTGGCCGCGAACGTGAAGCCCGAGATCGCGATCGACGCCCTGGTCACGGCCCTGCGCGCGGGCTGACCGCCGCCGCACCGACCCTCGGTGGTGCGGTGTGCGCCATCCGGGCTAGTGTGTCGTGTGCCGGAATCACGGAAAAGCGGAATCGCGGTGATGGCGCTCGTCGTCGCGCTGCTCGTGCCCGCCGCCTGCTCGTCCGGCGAGGACGCGGGGACCGCGCCGGAGCCGGTGCCCGCCGCGTCCGTGCCCGCGAACCCGCCCCGCCCCGCGGACTGTGCGCCCGCGCCCGCGGCGACCCCGACGACGTCCGACGGGTGGCTGGGCATCATGGCCGCGACGCCGGAGGACGTCGGTCTGGTGGTGGACGACGGCCGGGGCGCGGTCGTCTCGCACGCCCCCGGCGCGCAGATGCCCCTCGCGTCGGCGGTCAAGATCGTGCACGTCGCGGCGTACGGCCGGGCGGTGGCCGAGGGGCGGGTGCGTCCCGACGACCAGGTCCGCGTCGGCGACTGGGAGAACTGGTACCTGGCCGCCGACGCCGGCGCGCACGTCGGCGCGCTGGACGCCCTCGGCATCCCGCGCAACGGCCTGCTGGGTGCCGTCGACCCGGGCCGCACGGTGACGCTGCAGCAGATGGTCGCCGCGATGGTGCAGTTCAGCGACAACGCCGCCGCCGACTACCTGCGCGACCGCCTCGGCGACCCGGCGCTGGTCGACGCGGCCGCCTCCGGCGGCTGGCGCGACCTCGACCTGCCCTCGGAGCTCGGCGCCCAGCTGGCCCTCGTCCGCCCGCAGGAGGCGCCGCCGCTGTCCGCGCCGCGCTCGGTCCGGGGGCCCGCGGAGCTCGCGATGGCGCAGCGCTTCGCGTCCGATCCGGCCTACCGCGAGGATTCCCGTCGCCGCCTCGCCGTGCAGGCCGAGGACATCGAGGCGTACCTCATCGAGAGCGAGCGGTGGGCGCGCTCGACCTCGACGGGCTCGGCGGTGCAGCTCGCCGGGCTGTGGCGCGCGGTGATCAGCGGGACGTTCGGGCCCGGCGCCGACGTCGCCCGCGGTGAGCTGGAGCCCGACGCGCCGCGTCGCGACGGCCAGGTCCGCGCGATCAAGGGCGGGTCGTTCCCGGGCGTCGGCACGATGGCGGTGAGCGTGCGCCGCCCCGACGGCACCATCGGCGTCGGCGTGCTGCTCGGGCGGGGCTTCCGGCCGAGCACCTCGCTGGACGAGGTGGCGCTGGGGCAGCTGCGCCTGCTCGTCGCGGCGGTCGAGGACCCGGCCGCGCGCAGCCGCGTGCTCTGCCTGGCGTGACGCCGTGACGAGCCCCGAGGCCCGCCTCGACGCCCTGGAGGCCCGCGTCGCCGCGCTCGAGGAGCGCGCGGGCGGCCCGCCGCCCGACGACCGCGGCGACGCGACGGGCGAGGTCGGCTACCACGGCAGCGTGCGCCTCCAGGAGGACCATGGTCCGATCACCTGGACGATCGGGTACGACGCCGCCGCCACCCTCGGCCTCGCCGCCGGCCCGGTCGCCGAGGTGCTCGCCGCGCTCGGTCACCCCGTGCGCCTCGCGCTGGTGCGCCGCCTGCTGGCCGGGCCGGCGGGCACGGGCGAGCTGGTCGAGGCCGCCGCGCTCTCCTCGTCCGGCCAGCTCTACCACCACCTGCGCACGCTGACCGCCGCCCGCGTCGTCGAGCAGGACGGCCGCACCTACCGCGTCCCCGACTCCGGCGTCGTGCCCGTGCTCGTCGCCCTCCTGGCGGCCGCCGACCTCGCGGGCGCCCTGCGCTGAGGTCGAGAGCGCACTCGCTCGCGCGACACCCCGGGCTCGCCGCGCGCCGTGGTCCAGCCTGGCGGCCACGCCGGCGTTGGACGTCAGGAAAGCCCCCCGCTCGCCCTGCGCCGCGCCCGGTAGGCCGCGACGTTGGCGCGGTTGCCGCAGAGGTCGGGCATGCAGTAGCGCCGCCGCCCCGGACGGCTGGTGTCGATGAAGACGCCCGAGCACGTGTCCGACGCGCAGTCGCGGAACCGTTCGGGCCCCAGCGCCCGCAGCGCCCCGAGGACGCCGACGCCGCCGATGAGCGCCAGCCGGTCGGCCAGCGTGGCGTCCGCAGCGGGCCGCGCGATCCACTGCAGCCGCCCGCGCTCGTCGGGCTCGAGGCCGACCGAGCCCAGGCCCCGGGCGACCAGCGCGGACGCCGCACGCTCGATGTCGTCCGCGTCCCTCAGGTCGAGGACCGCGCGCAGGCGGTCGCGCAGCTCGTGGACCGCGTCGACGTCGTCCTCGCCCGACAGCCCGTGCTCGCCCGCGAACACGGCCAGCGCGGCGCCGTCCGGCAGCTGGTCCTCGCCGTGCCACACCCCCGGCGCCGTGTTGACGAGCTCCGTCGCCATCCCGGCTGCCGCCACGTAATCGTCAAAGACTGCTTGCATCCCTTACCGGCTCCTCGGTAGAGTAAGGCCCAATCCGAGAGTTTAACCCTGTCGAGGAGGGCCCGTGACCACCGATCTCGCGACCTGGGCGCTGCGCGACCGCGTGGCCCTGCCCACCGGCACCATCGCCGTCGACGTCCTCGGCGCCGACCGGCCCGGTGTCCCCGTCGTGCTCACGCACGGCACGCCGTCCTGGTCCTACCTCTGGCGCCGCGTGGCGCCGGCGCTCGCGCAGCAGCGTCCGGTCCACCTGTGGGATCTCCCCACCTACGGCGACTCCACCGGCGAGCACCCCTCCGTCGACGGGCACGCCCGGACGCTCGCCGCGCTCGTCGAGCACTGGGGGCTCGACGCGCCCGTGCTCATCGGTCACGACATCGGTGCCGCGACCACGCTGCGGGCCCACCTGGTGTACGCCGCTCCCGCTCGGGCGCTCGTCCTCGCCGACGCCGCCGTGCTATCGCCGTGGGTCACCGGGGCGACCCAGCACGTCCGGGAGCACCTCGACACCTACCGGGCGATGCCCCACCACCTCTTCACGGCGATGATCACGGCGCATCTCCGGACCACCGTGGCCGGCGCCCTCGCCGACGACGCGGAGTGGGCCTATCTCTCCCGCTACGCCGGCCCGGAGGGGCAGCAGCGCTACCTCGACCAGGTCGCCGGCTTTACCGAGGACCACACCCGCGACGTCGTCGCCCGCCTCGGCGAGATCACCGTGCCGAGCCACGTCGTCTGGGGTGCCGAGGACGCATGGATCCCTCGAGCAGCGGGTACCACATTGCGCAACGCGTTGCCAGGGGCGCAACTCCACATCGTCCCGGGCGCCGGGCACTTCCTTCCCGAGGAGGCGTCCGACACCTTGATCGATCTTCTCTCCCGCATCCTGCCCTGAGGTGCGGGACATCACACGACACCGAAGTCCGCCCCGTGCGTCTATAGGACGTACGACGAACAGCGTCGCCGGACCGTCCCGTCCGAGGCGCACGATCTTGGAGCTCACGATGACCACCCGCGCCGCCGGTACCACTCCGGCCGCGACCGCCCTGCCCGTTCCCGCCCCCCGAGTGACCCCCGACGCCGAACGCGTCCTCGTCGTGGCCGCCCGGCCCGACGCCGATGGTCTGGCCGCCGCGCAGGTCTATGCCGACCGCGTCGGAGGCGAAGCCACCCACGCCGGCGCCAAGGGACTCGACGCCGCCGTGCGCGAGGCGTCGAAGGTCCTCGTGCTCGATCCCGGTGCCGTGCGCGCGCGGATGACCCGCGACCGCGCCTTCACGGCGACGGCCGACCCCGCCGCGCGCCGCGAGCTGCTCACCCGCCTCGCGCCCTACCAGGACCGCGTGAGCTGGCTGAGCCGCCCGGCCTAGGGGATCGCTAGAGGCGGCGGTTCGCGAGGACCGGCAGGGTCTTGCGGACCTCGGGGATCTGCTCGGGGTCGACATCGACCACGAGCAGCCCCGGTTCCGCGCCGAGCTCGTCGATCGTGACGCCGAACGGAGACGCCGCGAGGCTGTGGCCGACACCGCGCGGAGCCCTGCCCGGATCGATGCCGCGGGTCGTCGGGTCGGCCTGGTCGGCGGCGAGCACGAAGGTCGTCGCGTCGAGCGCGCGGGCGCGGACCATGAGCTGCCACTGCTCGACCTTGCCCGGCCCGGCGCCCCAGCTCGCCGGCAGCAGCGTCACGGTGGCGCCCTGGTCGGCGAGGGCCCGGAAGAGCTCCGGGTAGCGGATGTCGTAGCAGGTCGCGAGCCCGAGGGTCGTGCCGTCGACGGTCACCGTGGTCGGCTTGGTCCCCGGGGCGACGGTGTCGGACTCGCGGAACCCGAACGCGTCGTACAGGTGAATCTTGTCGTAGGCCGTGTCGACGCCGCGGCCGGTGGCGAGCAGCGTGTTGGTGATCCGGCCGTCCGGGGTCGGGGTGAACATGCCCGCGACGACGAGCACGTCGTGGCGCTCGGCGATGCGCCGCACCTCGTTCGCCCACGGCCCGTCCACCGGCTCGGCGATCGGCGTCAGCGACACCCCGAACCGGCACATCGTCGCCTCGGGGAACGCGACGACCGTCGCGCCCTGCTGGGCGGCGAGGGCGGCGTGGTCGGCGACGATCTCCAGGTTGGCCGACGGGTCGTCGGTGCCGAGAATCTGGGCCAGAGCGACGCGCATGCACCGTGTATACCGTGTGTGTGGACGCGACGGCCTACCTGGCGCGGATCGGCGCTGCCGCCGACGACCCGCTGGCCGCGCTGATGGCGCGCCATCTCGAGACCGTGCCGTTCGAGAACCTCTCGGTGCACCAGCGCGACCGGGTGCCGCTCGAGGACCCCGCGCTGGTCGAGAAGATCGTCGACCGTCGCCGCGGCGGCTTCTGCTACGAGCTCAACGGCGCGTTCGCCTGGCTGCTCGGCGCGCTCGGGTGGGATGTGCGGTGCTGCTCGGCGCGGGTCGCGACCGACGACGGGCTCAGCTTCCCCGGCGACCACATGGCGCTCGTCGTCGGCGGCAGCACCCTCGTCGACGTGGGCTTCGGGCGCTTCGCCGTGGGGCCGCTCGACCTGGACTCCCGCGACGAGCAGCCTGACCGCGCCGGCGTCTTCACCGTCCGCGACGCCCCCGACGGCGAGCTCGACATCGTCTGGCACGGCGGGACGCAGTACCGCCTCGACCCTCGGGCGCGGTCCCTCGCCGACTTCGTCCCGATGGCGTGGTGGCACCGGACCTCGCCGACGTCCCCGTTCACCCACGCCCTGCTCGCGTCCCGCCTGACGCCCACCGCCCGCGTCACGCTGTCCGGCGACCTGTTCATCGAGACCCCGGACGACGGCGAGCGCACCGAGAAGAAGCTGTCGGTCGACGAGCAGCTCGCGACCTACCGCGACGTCTTCGGCATCGTCCTCGACGCCGTCCCGCCGGCGCTCTGTCCGCCGGACTGAGTCAGCGCGCGGCGCGCACCCGCGCCATCAGGCCGTACATCTCGCAGCCGAGGCAGAAGCCGAACGCCGCGTTGAGGAACGCCGCGGCGAGGGCCGTCGCGGTCGCGACGACACCGAGCACGGTCGCGCCGCTCAGGTAGCCGACGGCGGCGACGACGGTGAACACCAGCCCGACCGCCTGCGAGAACCGCACCGGCGCGGCGTCCTCCCGCTCGCTCGGCGGGCCGAGGCGCGGCGCGAGCAGGGCCCGGTAGAGCGCGCCGTAGGGCGACCAGCGCATCCCCGCGACGACCGGGATCGCGAACACCGCCGCCTGCAGCGCGGCGAGCACGCCGCTGCCGGTCAGCAGGACCACGGCCAGGACGACCGTGGTGACGGCGGCGGCGAAGCGCACCCCGCGGGGGTCGAGCTGCTCTGTCAACAGGACTCCTCGAGGGGCAGGGCGGCGACGAGGTCGGCCCGGCGCGGCACGCCGCCGACGCGCAGGAGCTCGGTGCCGGCGCGGTCGAACGCGACGGTGGTCGGGGTGCGCAGGACCTGCAGGGCCTTCGCGACGTCAGGCCGGTCGGCGACGTCGATCTCGACGTGGCGCAGGTCGGGGTGCTCGGCGGCGAGGGCCTCGAGCTGGTCGCGGGTCCGCGCGCACGGCGTGCAGATCGGCGACGAGAGCTGGAGCAGGAGCACCCGGTCGTCCGGCTCCGGCGAGATCCACGCGAGGTCCCACCCGTGGGCCGCGGTCCCGACGGTCCGGACACGCCCGTTCCGGCGCTGCAGGACGAGCCCGACGGCGGTGGCGACGACGAGGACGCCGACGAGCACGGCCGCGCCGACCAGGCTGATCTCCACGACAGCCGCAACCCGTTCGGTGGGCGTGGTTGTTCCCGCTGCTATACCGAGGTCGTGGCGGTGGCGACGGCGGCGACCTTCGTGTGGCTCGGCATGGTGCTGGCGATCTCGTTCCTCGAGGCGCCGCTGAAGTTCCGCGCGCCGGGTGTCACGACGGTGATCGGCCTCGGCATCGGCCGGCTGGTGTTCCGGGCGCTCAACGTCGCCGAGCTCGTGCTCGCGGTGGTCACGATCGTGGGTGTCGTACTCGCGGGTGTCCCGGCCGCGCCGACGGTGCTCGTCGCCGTCCTCGTGGTGCTGCTGATCGTGCAGCTGGCCGTCGTGCGCCCGGTGCTCAACCGCCGCTCCGACCGCGTCCTCGCGGGCGAGGACCCGCCCCGCTCCCGCGCGCACCTGGCCTACATCGCCCTCGAAGGCGCCAAGGTCGTCGCGCTCGTGTGGCTCGGCGTCCTGCTGCTCGTCGCGGCGTAGACCCGCCCGACCATCCCGCGGGAGCCCTGCCCTAGACTTGGTGCTACTGCCGCCTTAGCTCAGATGGCCAGAGCAACGCACTCGTAATGCGTAGGTCTCGGGTTCGAATCCCGAAGGCGGCTCCGCAGGTCAGGGCCGGACCGGAACGCTCCGGACCGGCCTTCCCTTACTTGGTGTCGAGGAATCACGGTCGCGCTCGCTTCCTCGTCCGTCGAGTCGAGGAACCATGGTCGCCCGCCGAGGTGACGTGCTGGATCAGCCGGCCGGCGTGCCAAGGTCGCCGGGGTGGTGAAACGGAGCGCGAGGAGAAGGCTCTCGTGGCTGCTCCTCGTCGAGCACCCGACGCCAGCGCGGCCGCAGACGGCGCTCGCCGGCCAGGCGCGGGTCGAGTGATCCCCGGCGAGCTCGCGCAGGCCGTGCGTGCCGTCGCGCTCGACCAGCTGCTCGACCGCGAACCGGATCGTCGGCGACCAGGGCGGGAAGCCGAGCGCGATCGGCGTCGAGCTCGGCGGCGGTGACCACGGGTCGGGGCCGCCGTACGTCCTGCGACCGACAGTAGTCGGAGCTTTTGGCGCGGAACGCCTCACGCTAGGCCGTCTGGTGAACGCTCGACGGCGCATCTGGTCAACACGCCACGAGACGTGGTGACGTACGCCCGATGTGACGGCAAGGGTCGCCTATCCGAGGATGCGCCGACGGGGCGACCCGAAGTTCGAGGGGGAGTCAAGTGATGACACGTAGCCGTGCTCTGGGCTCGACGATCGCGATGGGGGCCCTGGTCCTCGCCTCGTTCGGGGTGTTCGCCGGGGTCGCCAACGCCGCGTCCGCCCCGCCCGGGAACTTCGGAGCCTGCGTGGCACGTGGTGGGACAGATCCCACGACGACAACCGAGGGACCCTTCAATGACCGCTCCTCCGAGAGGTCGGGCAGGACCACTGGTGCGTTGAACGGGGCTGTTCAGAGCAACGGCAACAGCCGTTTCAGCGGAAGCCAATCGTGCGACACGTGAAGGCTTCCGCGTCGTGTTCCGCCGCCCTCGACGCGGTCGTGGCGTCCTTCTACATCCGGTGAGCGCGAGGGCGTCGCCGCGCTCAGGGTCGACGGGGCGGCCTACCTGGCCACCACCGCCCAGCCACGGCATCGATCTCACCACCGGGCTGGTTGACCTCACTTCTCGGCGTGGCGGCGCGAACGCGACCTTGTGCTGTCGCAAGCGCACCGAAGGCGGCTCCACCCCGCTTCCCGCGCCCGAGGCTAGGTCGAGGCCACCAGGATGCCGAGGAAGATCGCTACGAGGAACCACGTCACGCCGACGATGGCCTTCTCGCTGCCGCCTCCCGGACCACCGATCCGTCGGCGGAACGGCGCCACGATCGCCGCCCCGACGATGAACAGCACCGCGAACGTCCCCAGTGCCACAGCCGCCCCCCAGCGCTCGACCTTCGGAGATCCGCGGAGCGGATCACCGCAAGATCGGGACGCTACGGTCCTCCTGCGGAGATCTACAGGGCCTCGGCGATGACGGTGCGTTCGCCGGCCAGCGGGTGATCGAGACGCCCTGGCGCGGCTCGAGGGGCAATGGTCCGCCAGTCCCAGGTCGGCGGGCGCGGCCCGTCCGAGATCAGCCCGTCGCGGACCGGCCCTGACCGCCACTTGCCCTAGGTTCGCCGAGTGACCACTCAGCGCCAGCCGCGGAAGGCGGCTCTGGGTCTGCTGCGGGCCGCGGAGACCACCGACGACGAGGGGCGCACCGCCTTCGCCGTCGACGGTCGGGTGTTCGCGGTCCTGGACACGGCTCGGATCGTCGTCCTGTCGCTCCCCGACGCGGAGATCGACGCGATGATCGAGGCCCACCCCACGGCGGAGGCCGTGCACGAGAACGACCGGAGAACCGGCGTCCGTCTGGCCCTCGCCGACATCGACGGCCAGCAGCTCAATCAGTGGGTCCGGCGGGCGTGGGCAGCGCAGGCGCCGACGGCGCTCGCGGAGAACGCCGCCGCCGCGGCGTCCGCGGAACCCGGGGAGGTGGGCGATCTCCCGTCGGCGATCGGCCGGACCGCGACCCGCGCCCTCGCCGACCTCGGGATCACGACCATGGACCGCGTCGCGGCCATGTCCGACCGCGAGCTGCTCGCCATCCACGGCGTGGGGCCGAAGGCGGTCCGCCTGCTGCGCGCGCCGACGCAGCACCGGTCGGGCGACCGCTGAGCAGGCGACCTACCAGTGCCGGTGGAGCCGGCCGAGGAGGTCGGCGACGGCCGGGTCCATCGTCGAGTCGTAGGCCTTGATGACGGTCTGGTCCCCGTGGTCGTCGACGACGATGCGGTAGTTCTGCTCGTCGGGACGGGCGCGGTGCCCGGCGCCGTCGTGATCGGCCGCCCGCGCCACCGCGGTGCGGGCGGCGCCCTCGAGCTCGGCGGCGTCCGCGGACCCCAGCTCCGCGGTGTCGACGACCTTGTCGGGCTGCTGGCGCAGCACCGTGGCGGCGAACCCGCCCCGTTCGGTCACCGTGATCTTCATGCGCGGGCCTTCCGCAGGCCGTTCACCTCCTTGGTCAGGGCCTTGATCTGGCCGGCGAGCTCGTCGACGCGACTCGGCAGCGACGCCGCCGCGGCGGCGCCCGTCCCGTTGCTCGACGCACTGAGCCGCACCGACAGGGGCGACGCACCGCTGATCTTGATCTCGACTCCCTGCCACGCGGCGAAGACCGCCTGCTGCTCGGGGCTGCCCGTCCCGAACAGCTGGCCCGCCTTCGCGAAGGTGGTGTCGGCGAACGCCTGGAAGTCGGTGTCCGGCGACGAGGCCTTGAGCGCCTCGTACCAGATGACGCCCGGCGCCCCCCAGGAGTTCCCGCCGATCCCGGTGGCGGCGAGGTAGAAGGCCTTGTTCGGGATGCCGGAGTTGATGTGGACGCCGCCGTTGTCGTCCTCGTCGGTGTCGGGGAGGTTGAGGAACCTGCTCATGCGGTCGGGCTGGGGGTCCTTCCCGCCGAGCAACGGGGTGTCGTAGGCGGTGCCCGGTGCCTTCATCGAGCGCAGCGCGTCCGCCTCGACGCCCGGCGTGAAGATCTTCTCGCCGATCAGCCAGTCCGCCTGCGCGGCGGTCTGCCCGAGCTTCCACTGCTTCACCACGGAGCCGAACACGTCGGAGATCGACTCGTTCAGCGCCCCCGACTGGTTGTGGTAGTCCAGCCCGGCGGTGTGCTCGGTGACGCCGTGGGTGAGCTCGTGGGCGATGACGTCCAGCGCGCCCGTGAAGTCGCTGAACACGCGGCCGTCGCCGTCGCCGAACACCATCTCGCGGCTGTCCCAGAACGCGTTGTTGAACGCCTGGCCGTAGTGCACGTAGCCGTTCAGCCGCATTCCCTTGCCGTCGATGGAATTGCGCTGCAGGACCTGGGCGTAGAAGTCGCGGGTCGTGCCCAGGCCGTCGAACGCCGCGTTGACCGAGCCGTCGGCCACCGCCGGGTCGTCCTCTCCGCGCTCCACCGTCGCCTGCGCCAGGACCTTGCTCTGATGGCAGTCGGAGATCGTGCGGCGGCCGCCCGCCGGCGCGGCGACGGCGGCGATGGAGCGGGCCGTCCGCTCGCCGCGCAGGCGCGAGGTGCTGGTCAGTGTGGCCACGGCCGTGCGCCGGATCTCGCGGTCGTCGCTGTCGAGGAGCGCGTTCAGGATGTGCGGGGGAAGGATGCAGTTCACCGAACGACCGCGATTGCTCATTTTCCGGCTCCCAGGAGTGCGCCATCCCCGACGCCGCGCGCCCCGAGGTGTCGCACAGCGTGGACCGATCTCCGGGCGGGTTCTACCGCTGTTCGAACGACGCGGGGAGGCAGGGTGGACCCGACGTCACCGCCCCGCTACTCGACGCAGTTCCGGTCACCGTGGCGAGCGGTCCAGGAATGCGATGTGGAGTGCTTCCCGGGGCCGCGGGGCGCCGCGTGACGAGAACGCGCTCGTTCCGACACCCGTCTGCGCCGGCGGCGGCGGGACAGTGACAGGGCGCCACGTCCGCAGGGGGCGGCGTCGGCGCGTCGACGAGCGCCGGGGGTGCGGCATGGCCAAGTACGTCACGTTCTTCAGCTACACCGACGAGACGTGGGCGAAGATGATCGCCAACCCGAGTGATCGGAGGGCCGCGGTCCAGGCGGCGGCCGAGTCGCTGGGCGGGAACGTCGAGGCCGCCTACTTCATGTTCGGGTCGTACGACGGCTTCGTCATCACCGATCTCCCGGATTCGGCCAGGGCGGCGGGCCTGTCGATCGCGGTGTCCAGTACGGGTGCGATCCGCAGCCTCGAGACCCACGAGATCTTCGCCAGCTCCGACCTGCCGGCGGTGCTCGAGCGGGCCGCGGCCGTCCAGGGCGCCTATCGCGAGCCCGGCAGCTGAATCTCCGTCGCGATCGAGGCGGGCCCGCCGCGACCATGGGCCCGTGACCTCGACGGACCTCGAGCAGGAGCTCGCACGCTGGGAGGCGCTGAGCCTCGCCCGGCTGATCGGGCGCGACGCCCCGACGGCCGGCGACCCCGTGGCGTTCACGGCGTCGCGGGTCCGGATCGGCGCGGTGCTGCTGGCGGCGTGGTCCACCGACGTCGAGATCCGTGCGGCGCTGCGCCCGGTGTTCGAGGCGGCGGTGCCCGACCAGCGCGCCCTCCTCGCGCTCGGTGACATCGACACGTGGCTGCGCGACGGCCGTCTCGCCCGGGGCTGGTGGGTGCAGGCCGCGGCCGGCCCCGACCCGGAGCTCGCCGCGCTCGGGGCGTGGCGGGCCGGGCGGGCGGACCTGCGGGGCGGGCGACCGGACGACGCGCTGCCGCTCCTGCGGCAGGCCGACCTGGCCGGGATCCGGGAGGCGTCGCTGGCCCTCGGCCGGATCCTGGCGGACCGGGGGGAGCAGGACGCCGCGGACGGCGCGTTCCGGCGGGCCCGGACCGGCACGGACATCCTGCGCCTCGCCGAGGACCGCCTGCACGCCGACGACATCGACGGCGCGGAGCGAGAGCTCCTGGGCTTCACCGCGGGGTCGGCCGGCGAGCGCAGCTGGGAGTGCTCCGTCCGCGGCGAGATCGCCTTCGGTCGCGGTGACCTCGACGGGGCCGAGTCGTTCTTCGGGCTCGCGACCACCGCGCCGGGCGGCCGGGGTCGGCAGTGCGAGCTGCGACTCGCCCAGATCGCGATCGCGGAGGCCGACCCCGTGATGGCCCACCACTGGATCGCCCGTGCGATCGACGGCGACGACGCCGTGGCCGACCAGGCGCGCGTCCTCCTCGACCTCCACCGCGCCCTCGTCGAGCAGGGGGAGCGCATCGCCGACGGGGACGAGGAGCCGCCGTGGGAGTGAGCGCCGCTGTCCGCTCGCACGGCGGTGGCGGGGGTCAGACCAGCTCGCGGGCCAGACGCCGCGGCAGCCGCGCCACGACCTCGTGACCGAGCTCGCCGGGCGGCGGGAGCACGTCGAGGAAACCGGTCGCGATGATCGCGCGCATGACGTCGTCGCCGTCGCGGAACTCCTGCGCCAGCGCCACCACGACCCGGTCGGCCACGGCCCGCGAGCCGGCGACCGGCCCGAGCGACGCCGCGACGTACCAGTGGGCGAGCTCGGCCAGCAGCACCGTGGGCTCCACGTCGCCGTGCTGCTCGGCGTGCTCGCGCACCAGCGCCGCGGTCTGGGGCCCGGCGTCGACGAGCGCACGGGAGACGGCGAGCGCGACCGACGGTCGCGTGTGCCGACGTGCTCGCAGGCGCAGCATCCCTGCACCCTCGCGCCCGACCCCGACACGTCGCATCCGACTTTCTGTCGAGATCGCCGCCCCCGCTCCGTCCCCGGGGACAGGAACGGACGGACGAAGGAGGGCCCACCATGGCCGTCAGGCGGATGGACCACGTCGGCGTGGTCGTCGAGGACCTCGACGCGGCGACCGCGTTCTTCCTCGAGCTGGGGATGGAGCTCGAGGGCCGGATGCCGGCCGAGGGGGCGTGGGTCGACCGCGTCGTCGGGCTCGACGGCGTCAGCGTCGAGGTCGCGATGGTGCGGACGCCGGACGGTCACAGCAAGCTGGAGCTGACGCGGTTCCGGACGCCGACGGCGACCACCGCCGAGCCGAGCGCGCCCGCGAACACCATCGGTCTGCGCCGGCTGATGTTCGCCGTCGACGACATCCGGGACACCGTCGAGCGCCTCCGCGCCCACGGCGGCGAGCTCGTCGGCGAGATCGCGCAGTTCGAGGAGATGTTCCTGCTCTGCTACGTGCGCGGACCCGCGGGGATCATCGTCGCGCTGGCCGAGGAGCTGTCGCCGGCCCCGACCGCGTAGAAGTACCGACGCGACGCGGGCCTCGTCCCTGTGACCGTCGCGGTGTGCGCAATCGGTCCCTGGTCGCCGTGGTGCTGGTGGCCCTCGTGTGGTCCGCGGGTGTCGTCCCGGCGATCGGCGCTCGCGCTCGGGCGGAGCGCCGACGCCTATCTCGCGACCCAGGGACACGCAGTGGGACATGGCGCTGTGCCTGTGCGGCGCGCTCCTCGCCCGGCTGCTGCTCGCCCGCCGGCACGACCGCGACCTCGACGAACTCGACGACCTCGAGAAAGGAGCCGACGTGGGAACACTTCCGGGTCCCCGGACCGTCACAGCGGCATGGAGCGACAGATGATCCGGCACCCCGCGCCGCCGCGGGTGGAGGCGCCGGCGGGGCTGGCCGACGTGGGCGAGCTCGGCGAGCCCTGGGCGGCCGCCGCCTGGCAGCACGCCGTCGCGATCGCGGCCGGCTGGCGGGGCGAACCCACGTGGACGCCCTGGGGCTACCCGCCGCCCCTCCCGTACCACCTCATCCCCGCACCGCGGGGGCCCGTGACGCCCGCGCGGACCGACCCGGCCCCGCGCTGGATGCCGACCCGGCCGATCGGGATCGCGCCGGCCTGAGGCGGCTCCGCCGCACGTGAGTGAAATGGGTCGTCCTGACGACCCATTCCACTCACGTGCGGAGCATCAGAAGTAGGTCTTGCGACCACCGACCCCACGACCGGCCGCCCCCAGCAGGGTGAGGACGAGTCCGACGACCAGCAGGATCGCGCCGATCGTGTAGAGGATCGAGATCCCGAGGATGTATCCCAGGATGATGAGGATGACGCCGAGGACGATCACCGAATGGCCTCCTTGGTGGCGCGGGGCCGTTTGCGCGGCACCCGGCCGACACGTGTCGCGCAGCCGCCGGGTTCTCGACGACCGCGCGGCTGAGCAGACCGCACGGCGGCGCCCGTGGGGGGAGCAAACGGGGAACTAATTTCCCGCCCTGTCACCGATCTCGAGGCGCACGTGGGTACCGCCGGGGCCGGTCCACAGGTGCAGCACGTCGGTGAGCTGTCGGGCGAGCCACACACCCCGCCCTCGTACCGACCGCGTCTCGGGGCAGCGCAGCCCGGGCGTCGTGGTGGTCATCCGCCCGGGGTCGCTGATCTGCGCGACGAGCCGGCCGGGCCGCGTCCACCACGACAGCGAGCCGTGCCCCGGGCCGTGCTCGACGCTGTTGCTGGCCAGCTCGCCGACCGCGAGGACGAGGCCGTCGAGCTGCTCGTCGTCGAGGCCGGCCTCCTCGCCGCGGCGGTGGGTCTCGCGCCGGATCTCGCGCAGCGCGCCGGCGCCCGCGAACGTCGTCACGTGCTCCGGCGGGCCGAGCTCGGGTGCGGGCGGGGCGGGGACGGCGGTGAGCACCGTCTCGGGGGAGCGGTAACGCGGGTTCGGGCTCGCCGTCGCCCCGACGTAGAGCTCGGGATGGTTCCAGTAGAGGAAGCGCTCGGCGTCCTCGAGGGCGCGGGTGGCGTCGCACAGGCAGAGCAGGGTCACCGGGAGACCGCGCAGCGCCAGGTTCGAGCTCGCGTCCAGGGCGCTCCAGGCGTCCGGGTCGCCGGTCGCGGTGCTGTCGCTGAGGACCAGGGCCGCACGCCCGCCCGCCGTCATCTCGCGCAGCGTCGAGGCGCGCCGCGCCGCGGTCGTCTGCCCGCTGTAGGTGTAGGGCTGCGCCGGCTCCCCGAACACGACGCCCGCGACCGCGTCGCCGAGGTGGCGGGTGATCGCCGCGCGGACGACGTCGTCGACGACGGCGAGCACGAGGTCGCCGCGGGTCAGCGCCTCCTCGAGCACCGGGGCGAGCGTGGCGACGAGGCCGTCGACGTCGTGGTAGTTGATCGCGAGGTGGCGGAACGGGTCCGCCGTCCCGTCGGTCGGCGGGGCGGGACGATCGGGGGCGGCGGTCACGTGGGCGAGCCTTCGGGGGAGTCCCGGTCGAGCACCTCGAGGCGGGTGGTGAGCCCGAGGATGTCGAACATGCGCCGGGTCTGACCGTGGCCGAGACGCACCGCGAGGCGCCGGTGCGCCGCCTCGGCGCCGTGCTGGGCGAGCAGCACCAGGCGCACGCCGCACGACCCGACGTACTCGAGCCCCGAGAGGTCGAGGACGAGGACCGGCGGGGCCTCGGCCTCGGCCGCCGCGACCTGGTCCTGGGCCGCGGCGAGGGTGTCGTTGTCGAGCTCGCCGCGCAGCGCCAGCACCAGCTGGCCGTCGTGCGACATGCGGTCCACCTCCAGGACGGCGCGGGGCTCGGTCACGGCTGTGCCCGGACCACGAGGAGCGCGACGTCGTCGCGCAGCCGCCCGCGCTGGAAGTCCGAGATCGCGGCGAGGACGCCGTCGGCGAGGGCGTCGGCGGGCCGGCCGGCCAGGCCCGCGACCACGGCCGCGAGCCGTTCGGGACCGAAGAAGCCCGCCGGGCCGCGGGCCTCGGTGACGCCGTCGGTGTAGAGCACCAGGGTGTCCCCGGGATCGAGCCGGATGTCGATCTCCGGGAGGTCGACGTCGCCGAACACCCCGACGAGGGTGCCCGGCAGGTCGATCCACTCGAGGCGGTCGCCGCGGAGGACGAGACCCGGCGGGTGGCCGCCGTTGACCAGGGTGACGGCGACGCCGCCGGCGTCGGGCGTCACGGCCGCGTGGGCGATGGTTGCGAACCGCGCCCGCGCCTCGCCGTGCTGGCGCAGCATCGCGGTGTTCACCCGCCGCAGCACCTCCGCCGGCCCCAGCCCGTGGCGGACCTCGGCGTGCACGGTGTGGCGGATGAGCGAGGTGAGCGCGGCGGCCTGCGGGCCCTTGCCGCAGACGTCGGCGACGGTCAGCGCCCAGCGTCCGTGCTCCTCGTCGGGGTGGACGTCGTAGAGGTCGCCGCCGACGTAGACGTCGGTGAGGTCCGGATCGGGCGGCAGATAGCGCCCGGCGCACGACACCCCCGGGATGTCCGGCAGCTCGCTGGGCAGCAGGGCGGTCTGCAGGGTGCGCGCGACCAGGCGCTGCTGCTCGTAGAGCGCGGCGTTGTCGATGGCGAGGGCGGCCGTCGCGGCGAGCTGACCCACGAACGTCAGGTCCTCCTCGCCGAAGCGCCGCCCCGACTCGGCCTGCACCAGCGTCAGCGCGCCGAGGCTGCGCCCACGGACCAGCAGCGGCATGACGATCGCCGAGCGCATCCCGAGCTCGCGGATCAGCGCGAGGTGGGTGGCGTCGACCGCGGAGGCGACGAGGAGCGCGTCGGGCACGTCCGGCAGGACGACGGGGACGCCGGTGCGGGCCACCTCGACCGCGCCGCCGCGCGCCTCGGGGTCCTGGGGGTAGCGCCGTTCGAGGCGGTCGACGAACTCGATCTTCTCGGGATCCAGGTGCGCGACGGCGACCTTCTCGACGCGCGATCCGCGCACGAGGTGCACCGCCGACCAGTCCGCGATCCCCGTGACGGCGAGGTCGGCGAGCTGGCGCAGGCGCTCCTCCACCGACAGCGGCGCCTCCATGAGACTGCTCGCCTGCGCCAGGAACGCCATGCGGTCGCGCTCGCGCTCGGCCGTGGCGCGCGCCGCACGCTCGGCGGCGTAGAGCCGGGCGCGGTCGAGCGCCTGGGCGCACAGCGACGCGACGGTCAGCAGGAACTCGCGCTCGGCGAGGTCGAAGGCGCGGGGCCGGTAGAAGCTGAAGACCACGGCGCCGAGGTCACGCTCCTCGACGCGCAGGGGAAGGACGGCGGATGCCTCGTGGCCCTGCGACACCCCGAGCGGCGCCATCTCGGGGTAGCGCACGTGCCACTGCTCGGTGTCCTCGAGCCAGACCGGCTCGCCGGTGAGGACCGCGTCCGACATCGGGCGCCCGCGGTGCAGCGGCACCTCGGCGTAGGGCCGCGTGTCGCCCGGCCAGCCGTGCGTGTGCAGCGACTCCATGACGTCCGTGCCCTCGCGCCGCCCGTAGGCCGCGCAGGCGTCGGCGCCGATGAGGGTGGCCGCGGTCGTGGCGGTGAGCCGACCGATGTCGGCGGGGGTGAGCGCGCGGGAGAGCTGCTCGGTGAGCTGCTGGATGCCCGCCGCCCGCGCCGTCGTGGCGTCCAGGGCCGACGCGGCTACGTTCAGTAGCTCATGGGCGTCCGCGGTCACCCGGCGGACTCTAACCGTCGGGACGTCGTCCGGACAGGGACCGATCCCGGTGACAGCAGGTGATCAATCGGGTGACGGGAGAAGTTCCGCGGATCCGCTGTCGATCCGCGCGGAGGCCGCTCGACCTGTGGGTGCCAGGGTCCGACCAGGGACCCCGACGAAGGAGACACGCCGTGAAGTACATGCTGATCATGCGGGCCACCGACCAGGCCTACGCGTCGATGGCGGACGTCGACATGGACGAGATGATCGAGCTGATGGGCCGGTTCCAGGAGGAGATGCTCCGGGCCGGCGTGCTGCTCGCCGCCGAGGGCCTCGAGGACCCGGCGGAGACGGTCGTGGTCGACCACGGCTCCGAGCCGCCGGTCGTCACCGACGGCCCCTACGGCGAGACCAAGGAGCTGTTCGGCGGCTTCTACCTGCTCAACGTGGCCTCGCGCGAGGAGGCCGTCGAGTGGGCGAAGCGCGCCCCCGGCACGGGTCCCGGCTTCAAGACCGAGATCCGGCGCGTCTCGTCGATCGACGAGTTCCCCCAGGACAACCCGTGGATCCAGAAGGAGCGGGCGTGGCGCGAGGCGACCGGGCAGCTCTGAGCGGCCGTGACGCGGTGGGCGCGGTGTGGCGGATCGAGTCGCCGCGGATCGTCGGCGCGCTCGCCCGCTACACCGGCGACTTCGCGCTCGCCGAGGACCTCGCGCAGGAGGCCCTGGCGGAGGCCCTCGTGACGTGGCCGCGCGACGGCGTGCCGCGCGAGCCCGCGGGGTGGCTCCTCACGGTCGGGCGGCGGCGCGCCATCGACGCGTTCCGCCGCCGCGCCGGCCGCGACGAGCGCTACGCCGCCCTCGCCCACGGGCTGGGCGAGGGCGGCGCGGCGACGGGGGGTGAACCGGTGCCCGAGGGCGACGATCTCCTCTTCGACCCCGACCGCATCGACGACGACGTCCTCGCGCTGATCTTCGTCTCCTGCCACCCGGTGCTCTCGCGCGAGGCCCGGGTGGCGCTGACGCTGCGGGTGGTCGGCGGGCTCACCAGTGACGAGATCGCGCGGGCGTTCCTCGTCCCGACGGCCACCGTGCAGGCCCGGATCACCCGGGCGAAGAAGACGCTCGGTGCCGCCGGGGTGCCGTTCGGGGTGCCGCCGGCGGCCGAGCGCGGCGAGCGGCTCGGGTCGGTGCTCAACGTGATCTACCTGATCTTCACGGAGGGGTCGTCCGCGAGCTCCGGTGACGCCCTGATCCGCGTCGACCTCGCCGCGGAGGCGCGGCGGCTCGCCCGGGTGCTGGCCCGCCTCGTCCCGGACCACGCCGACGTGCACGGCCTGCTCGCGCTGCTCGAGCTGACCGCGGCCCGCTTCCCGGCGCGGACCGGGCCCGACGGGGAGCCGGTGCTCCTGGAGGACCAGGACCGCCGGCGCTGGGACGTGGCCGCCATCGGGCGGGGCCGGGCCGCGCTGGCCCGCGCGCAGGGGCTCGGGCGGGGCCTCGGCGCCTACGGGTTGCAGGCCGCGATCGCCGAGTGCCACGCGGTCGCCCCGTCGGTGCCGGGCACCGACTGGGAGCGGATCGTGCTGCTCTACGAGGCGCTGGGGCGACTCGCGCCGTCCCCGGTGGTGGACCTCAACCGGGCCGTGGCGGTCTCGATGGCGCAGGGCCCGGCGGCCGCACTGCCGATCGTCGACGGGCTGGCGGACGCGGAGGTCCTCGCGGGCTCCCACCTGCTGCCGAGCGTGCGCGGGGAGCTGCTCATCCGGCTGGGACGGCCGGCCGAGGCGCGCCAGGCCCTGGAGCTCGCCGTCGCGCGCTGCGGCAACGAACGTGAGCGGGGCGTGCTCCGGGGCAAGATCGCCGCCCTCGACGCGTGAGGGAGACGGGCGTTCGCGCGCACCGGGTCAGGACACGCCGCGGTCGGCGGACGACCAGTGCTCCGCGCGCAGGTCGCGCTTGAGGATCTTCCCCGCGCCGGAGATCGGGAGGGCGTCGCGCAGCTCCACCGTGCGCGGGGCCTTGTAACCCGCGATCAGGCCCTTGACGTGCTCGCGCAGCTGGTCGGCGCTCGGCGCGGCGCCCGCCACGGGCACGACCACCGCGTGCACGCGCTCGCCCCACTCGTCGTCGGGCACGCCGATCACCGCGCAGGACGCGACGTCGGGGTGCTTGGCCAGGGCGTTCTCCACCTCGACCGAGTACACGTTCTCGCCGCCCGAGACGATCATGTCCTTGATCCGGTCGACGACGTAGACGTAGCCCTCGTCGTCCATCCGGCCGCCGTCGCCGGTGTGCATCCAGCCGCCGCGCAGCGCGCTCGCGGTCTCGTCGGGGCGGTTCCAGTAGCCGAGCATGACGTGCGGTCCGCGGCTGACGATCTCGCCGACCGTGCCGTACGGGACCTCCTCGTCGTTCTCGTCGACGATCCGGACCTCGGCGTGCGGCGCCGCGCGCCCGGCCGAGCGCCGCAGCCGGTCGACGCCGTGGTCGACGGGCCGGAGCAGGGTCGCGACCGGCGACAGCTCGGTCATGCCGTAGGCCTGCGTGAACTCGGCGGCGGGCAGGCGCTTGGCCGCCCGCTCGAGCACGGCCTCGGAGATCGGCGAGGCGCCGTACAGCAGGTGGCGCAGACTGGTGAGGTCGGCGTCGGCGGCCTCGGGCGCGTCGACCAGCATCTGGATCATCGTCGGCACGAGCAGGACGTCGGTGACCTCGTGCGCCGCGATCGCCGCGGCCACGCCGGCCGGCGTGAACATCGGGACGATGACGTGGGTGCCGCCGGTGACGTTGCGCGCCACCCAGGAGGCGCCGTCGGCGAGGTGGAACATCGGCGCGGCGTGGAGCAGGCGCCCGCCCGGGGTCATGAAGTCGCCGCTCGCCGCGCTGCCGAGCGCGGACGCGAGCAGGTTCGCGTGGCTGAGCACCACGCCCTTCGGCGTGCCGGTGGTGCCGCCGGTGTAGTAGATGCCGTACGGGTCGTCGCGCCCGCGGCGCGCGTCGGGCACCGGCTCGTGCTCGGCGAGGAGCGCCTCGAAGCCGACCATGCCCTCGGGCACCTCGCCGTCGCCGCTGTAGACGATCGTCCGCAGCACCGGGGCTCCGGCGCGGATCGCCGGGACCGCGGGCACGAAGGCATCGTCGACGACGAGGATCGCCACCTGCGCGTCCTCGAGCGAGAACGCGATCTCCGCCGGGCTCCACCGGATGTTGACCGGGGTGACGACGCCGCCGGCCCACGGCACCGCGAACAGGTACTCGTGGAAGCGGTCGGAGTTCAGCGAGAGCATCGCGACCCGGTCGCCGGGCCCGACCCCGAGCGCCTGCAGCGCGCCGGCGAGACGGGCCACGCGGTCGCGGCACTGCGCCCACGTCCGGACGCGCTCGCCGGCGATCGTCGCGGGCAGGTCGGGGGTCTGCTGGGCGGCGCGGTGCAGCGCCTGGGTGATCTCCACGTCCGGTCCTCCCGTCGGCGCGGTTGCCGCGCTATGTGAACCGTGATTAGCTCAAGTCCAGCGACAGTGAAGCACGTCACCCGCGGCCGCGGAAGCGTCCGCCGGGAGGAGAACGGGATGATCCGGGCGTTCGAGGACGGTGTCCCGACATGACCGTCACGGCACGTGAACCGTCGTTCACTTCCCGTGGCGGCCCGGATGATGGCGTCGTGCACCTGGGCGTGGCGGACGGGGTCGCGACGCTCGTGCTGGACCGCCCGCCCCGCAATGCGCTGACCGCCGGGTTCGCCGACACCCTGGTGGCGGCGCTCGGGGCGTGCGGAGGCGACGCCCGGGTGCGCGTGGTGGTGGTGACCGGCGCGGGGGAGGCGTTCAGCGTCGGTGCCGACCTCACCGGGGGCCCGGACGCGCTGCGCCGGCTGATCGCCGAGGACGGCGGCGACCGGCCCGGCTACCGGGAGCCCGCGGGCCGCGTCACGGCGGCGATGGCCCGGCTCGACGTACCCGTGGTCGCCGCGCTGAGCGGCGACGCGGTCGGGGGTGGCGCCACCGTGGCGCTCGGCGCCGACGTGCGCTTCGCCGCCACCGGCACGCGCGTCGGCTTCCCGTTCACCCGCCTCGGCGTCAGCCCGGAGGGCGCCTCGACGTTCCTGCTGCCCCGGGTCGTCGGCGCGGGACGGGCGGCGGACTGGCTGCTCTCCGGGCGTCTCGTCGAGGCCGGCGAGGCCCTCGCCGCGGGGTTCCTCGGCGCGGTCGTCGACGACGTCGTCGGGCACGCGACCGGCTGGGCGCGCGCGGTCGCCGAGCGCACCTCGCCGTCCGCGGTCGCCGCCACCCGGACGCTGCTGCGTGCCCTCCCGGCCGACGCCGACGCCGCCTCGGCGGCGGAGAGCCGCACGATCACCCGGCTCATCGGCGAGCCCGACTGCACGGAGGGCATCGCCGCCTTCCTCGAGCGCCGGCGCCCGCACTTCGCGCCGCGGGCCCCCGGGTGACCGACACGCCCGTGCGCCGCCGCCCGCGCGACCGGCGCCGGCAGATCCTCGCGGCCGCGGCGGCGCTGTTCTGGTCCGAGGGCTACCACCGGGTCGGAATGGCGGACGTCGCGACAGCGGTCGGCATCGCCCCGAGCGCGCTCTACCGGCACGTGCGGGGCAAGCAGGAGCTCCTGCTCGCGATCCTCGACGAGCACCTCGCCCGCATCGAGGGCCTGGTCGCCGCGCCCGACGGCGACCTCGTGGCGGGTCTCGCCGCGCTGACCCTCGAGCGCCGCGAGTTCGGCCTGCTCTGGGAGCGCGAGGCCGGTCACCTGCCCGCCGAGGAGAGCCGCGCGATCCGCCACCGGCTGCGCGACGTGGCCGCCGTCGTCGCCGCCGCGGGCGCCGAGCCGGACGCGGCGACCGCCGAGCTGCGTGCCTGGGCGGCGATGTCGGTGATCGACAGCCCGGCGCACCACCGGTGGGCGCTGCCGGGCGACCGGTTCGGCGACCTGCTCGCCGGCGCCGCGCGGGCGGTGCTCACGGCGCCGTTGCCGCCGGCGACCGGACCGGCGGCCGCGGCCGCCCGCCCCGGCGCGCTGGCGCCGGCGTCGCGTCGGGAGGCGCTGCTCGCCGCCGCCACCCGGCTCTTCGGCGAGCACGGCTACCCGGCGGTGGGGCTCGGCGACATCGGCGCGGCGGCGGGCATCGCGGGCCCCAGCGTCTACCGGCACTTCGCCACCAAGACCGACCTGCTGCTGGCCGTCCTGTACCGGGGGAACGAGGCGCTGTGGCTCGGCCTGCACCACGCGCTCGCCCGGGCCGTCGACGCCGACGACGCCCTGACCCGCCTCGCCGCCGACTACACCGCCTTCGTCGCCGAGAACCCCGAGATCGTCAGCGTGCTCGTCTCGCAGACCATCCACCTGCCCGCCGAGCCCCGCGACGAGCTGCGGCGCTCGCAGCGCGCCTACCTCGCCGAGTGGGTCGCGCTGCTGACCGCGGCCCGCCCCGGGCTCCCGGCGGCCGAGGCCCGCGTGCTCGTCCACGCCGCGCTCGCGCTGATCAACAGCCTGGTGCGCGTGCATCACCTCGCGCTGCGCCCCGGCGCCCGGGCGCGCACGGCGGCGCTGGCCGGGAGCGTGCTGCGGCCCCCGGTGTCCTAGGCCGCGCGGGAGGTGGTCGCCAGCCCCGCGCCCAGCCCGATCATCGCGACGCCGCCCGCGCCGCCGAGCACCGACAGCCGTCGCGGCGAGCGCGCGAACCAGGCCCGCGCGGTACCCGCGCCGAGCGCCCAGGCGCTGTCGAAGGCGAGGCCGATCGACGTCATGATCACGCCGAGCAGGAGGATCTGGGGTGCGGTCGCGGCGCCGGGGTCGATGAACTGCGGCAGGAACGCGATGAGGAAGAGCGCGCTCTTGGGGTTGAGCAGCCCCACGACGACGCCGTCGACGCCCGAGCGCCACCACCCGGGCAGCGCCGGGGTCGCCGTCGGCGACGCGAGGGCGGCCGCGGTGGCGTGGCGGTGGCGGATCGCAGTCACGCCGAGCAGCACCAGGTAGGCCGCGCCGGCGAACTTCACCACCGTGAACGCCGCCGCCGACTGCGCGAGCACCGCGCCGAGCCCGGCGCCGACGGCGAGGACCTGCAGGCCGATGCCGAGCGCGTTGCCGGCCACCGAGCACAGCGCGCGGCGGCGCCCGGCGGCGAGCGCGCGGCTCACGGCGAACACGACGCTCGGGCCCGGGACGGCGATGACGATCGCGCAGGCGACCACGAAGGCGAGCAGGTGATCGGGCACGTCCCGGAGCCTGGTCCGCCCGGCGCGCGCGGTCCAGGGAATTCCCGCGAGGCCGGTGACCGGACGCACCGCGCCACCGCGGGGGCGACCGGAAGGCCGCGGGGACCCGTGACGTTGAGACCGATGCCGGCCCGAGATCGCGCCGAGATCGTCGGACCGGGTGTCCGGACAACGGAGTCCGGAGAGGAGTCGTTCGTTGCGACGTCACGAGAGCAGTCCCGTCCTGATCACCGGCGCGGCCGTCTCCCCCGCGGAGGAGTTCGCGGCGCGCCGGCGTCGCTACTCACTGATCATGTCCCTGCGCATCCCGTGCCTCGTGGTGGCCGGGGTGCTCGCCCTCGGGTTCGGGTGGACCGTCGCGGCCGCGGTGCTCGTCATGCTGTCGGTGCCGCTGCCGTGGATGGCGGTGCTGATCGCGAACGACGGCCCGCCCCGCAAGGCGGAGAAGGTCGCCCGCTATCGCAGTGACCGAATCCTCGAGACCCGCCCGGCCCGGGCGATCGAGCCCGGGCAGGTCATCGACGTGCCCACCGACCGGGCGGCGTGACCGGTCGATGAGCGAGGAGCAGGGCGGTTCGTGGGCGCAGATGGTCGCGCCCGGACGTCGCGGAGCCGTGACGGTGCTGGCCGGCGGCACGCTGATGTTCGCGATCGACACCTACGTCACCGCGAGCCTCCTGCCCTCGGCGGTCGCCGAGATCGGCGGCGCCTCGTTCTACGCCTGGCCCACCACCCTGTTCCTGCTCGCCGCCGTCGTCGCCTCGTCGCTGACCAGCCGGGTGCTGGCGACGGTGCCGGCGGCGCGGGCCTACCTCGCCGCGCTGGGGGTGTTCGCCCTCGGCGCGCTGGTCGACGCCCTCGCCCCGTCGATGGCCGTGCTCCTGGCCGGGCGGGTGGTGCAGGGCCTCGGCGGCGGCCTGCTCGCCGCCATGGGCTACGCCCTCATCCGCGTCACGCTGCCCCGCACGCTGTGGACGCGCGGCAGCGCGGTGATCGCCGCGATGTGGGGCGTGGCGCTGATCGTCGGGCCCGGCCTCGGCGGGGTGCTCGCCGAGGCGGGGCAGTGGCGCTGGGCGTTCGGCGCCCTCGTCATCGGCAGCCTCGTCATCGCCGCGATCGTGCCGTCGGCGCTGCGCCGCGCCCGCGCCCCGATCTCGCCCGGCCCGTTCCCGGTCGGCTCGGTGCTGCTCGTCGGGGCCGCCGCGGCCGTGCTCAGCGTCGCCGGGCTGGCCGCCACCCCGCTGGTCGCGGGCCTCGGGCTGCTCCTCGCGCTGGCGCTCCTCGTGCTCTTCGTCGTCCACGAGCGGCGCACGTCGGCCGCCGTGCTCCCGCGCGCGACGTTCCGGCCCGGCTCGCCGCTGCGCTGGATCTACGGACTGATGGCGGTGCTGGTGGGCGTCTCGGGGGTCGAGGCGTTCGTGCCGCTCGTCGGCCAGCAGGTCGCCGGCCTCACCCCGGTGCTCGCGGGCTTCCTCGGCGTGGCGCTGGGCGCCGGCTGGGTCCTCGGCGAGATGGTCAGCGCGTCGGCCGGCCGCGCACGGCCCCGGGTCCTGGCCGGGCCGGTGCTGCTCGCGGCCGGCACCGTCCTGGTCGCGGTCAGCCTGCTGACGTTCGACGGCCCCGTCGGCGTGGTGCTGTGGGCGGTCGGGCTGCTCGCGGGCGGCGCCGGCATCGGCACCGCGTGGCCGCACCTCGCCGCGTCGGCGATCGGCGGCGCGGACCCGTCCCCCGGCTCCGAGGCCGCGCAGGACGAGAGCGAGGCCGACAAGGCGTCCGCGGCCGTGACGACCGTGCAGATGCTCGCCGTCTCGGTCGGCACGGCGCTCGGCGGCGTGGGGCTCGCCCTCGGCGGCACCGACCCGCTCGCCTCGGCGCGCTGGCTGTTCGCGACCTTCGCGATCGTCGCGGTGGTCGGCGCGCTGGCGGCCCGCCCGGCGTCACGGGGCGTCTAGCGCAGGATCTCCACGAGCAGCGCCCAGGCGTTCACCAGCCCGCCGGCGAGGGCGAGCGCGACGGCGGCCGGGAGCCAGTACAGCCCGCCGAGCGACTCGGTGAGCAGCCCGATCGCGGCGATCACGGGCGTGACGCCGACCACGACCGACGGGACGAGGTTCGTGGCCACCCAGGAGGTCATCGGCTGCTCGCCGGCGCGGGCGCTCGGGCGGGCGAGGTAGCCGAGCGAGGGCACGGTCACCGCGGAGATCACGAGCAGTTCGATCGCGAGCGCGAGCTCCGGCTGGCCGGGCACCAGCAGCGCCAGCGAGATGAACACGGGCAGCGCCAGCAGGATCAGGGCCTGGGCGGCCCGTCCGGCGATCCCGCGCCCGGCGAGGATCGTCTGGATGTTGATCGACACGGCGACGAAGAGCAGGCCGGCGAGCGCGGCGGCGGCGCCGGCCATCCCGGCGGCGAAGTCGGACCACGGCTCGGCGTCGTAGGCGGCGTCCACGACGGGGAGTCTGCCCTGGTCAGCCCCCGAGGCGCTCGCGCATCGCCGTCGCCACCGCCTGCAGCGCCGACAGCGGGCGGATCATCACCGTGAGGCGGGCGATCGCGCCGGACGCGTCGTGGTGCAGGAGGTCGATGCCCTCGAGCTCGCGGTCGCCGACGTGCGCGCGGAACCCGAGCAGGTGGCGGTCCCCGCCGTCGATCTCGTCGACGTAGCGGAAGTCCTCGAAGACGGTGAACACCGCGTGCAGGATCGGCGCCACGGCGTCGCGCCCGCGGTAGGGCGTGTGCACGACGGGGCTGGAGAACTCGACGTCCTCGGCGAGCAGGGCGACGGCGGCGTCGATGTCGCCGCGCTCGACGGCGGCACGGAAGGTGGTCATGCGGGCTCCGGGATCGGGAGGCTCTGCGGGCTGCGGACGACGACGATGGCGGTGTCGTCGGGGACCTGGCCGCCCGCGTGGTCGAGCGCGGCGCGGCTGACCGCCTCGGCCACCGCCTCGGCGCCGGCCGCGGGCGGCAGCGACCCGAGGACGCGGGCGACGCCGTCCTCGCCGAACTGGTCGGTGCTGCCCGGCGGGCGGGACTCGGTGACACCGTCGGTGTAGAAGACGAGGCTGTCGCCGGGCTTCAGGCACTCCTCCTCGCGCCCGACCGCGGCCTCCGGGCGCAGACCCAGCGCGCGCCCGCCGTCGGCGAACTGGCGGACCTCGCCGTCGGCGCGCAGCAGGAACGCCGGCGGGTGCCCGCCGTTGACCACCACCGTGTTGAGGCCCTCGTCGGCGGCGGTCATGGTGGCGTAGGTGGCGGTGACGAAGCTGTGCCGCCCGGCGAACCAGACGTGCAGCACGTCGTTGAGGGCGGCGAGCACGGCCCGGGTGTCGTCCTCGGTGTGCCCGACGGCACGCACGGTGGAGCGGGCCAGCGCCGTGGTGCGCGCCGCCCACGGGCCCTTGCCGCAGACGTCGCCGACGACGACGCCCCAGCCGCCGGGCACCGGGAAGACGTCGTAGAAGTCGCCCAGCACCTCGGCGCCCCCGCCGCCGGGGCGGTAGCGCGCCGCGACCTCCATGCCCGGGATCCGCGGGTTGCCCGAGGGCAGCAGGCTCTGCTGCAGCGTCTCCGCCAGCTCGGTGGCCTCGGCGGCGGAGCGCTCGGCGCGCGCGGCGTGGCGCTCGGCGTCGGCGGCGTGGCGCTCGGCCGCCGCGGACGCGTGGCGCGCCTCCTGCAGGGCCATCCGCAGGGCGATCTCGCCGCCCGCGGCCTGGGCGAGCGTGCGCAGGATCTCCAGCTGGCGGTGGGTCCACTCGCGGGGCCGGACGTCCATCGCGCAGAACGTGCCGAGCACCTCACCGCCCGCCGCCCGGACCGGGATGCCGGCCCAGGCCTGGATGTTCATCGACTCGACCGCGGCCATGCTCCTGGTGCGGGTGTCGGCCCGGGTGTCGGCGATGACCTGCTCGGTGCCGCTGGTGACGACGAACTGGCAGAACGACTCCTCGACGGCGTTCTGCCGCGGGCCCGCGTCGTCGAGGCCGGTGGTGCTCTTCCAGTACGAGACCCGGTCGTCGACCAGGGTGACGAACACCATCGGGGCCCCGATGAGGTCGGAGGCCAACCGGGTGAGGCGGTCGAACGCCTCTTCCCGGGGAGTGTCGACGAGACCCGTCGACACGACGGCCGCGACCCGTCCGGGGTCGTCGATCCGGTGCCCCGGATTGGACTCGTCCTCCACCGGGAACAGCCTACGGCCAGCGGTGTTCGGGACGGACCGAGACGGGGGTGCTCGTGGGGGAGGGCGACGACGGGTTGCACCTCGAGGTACCGGCGACCCCGGCCCACGTCGGACGCCTGCGCCGCGCGGTCCGCGGCTGGCTGCGCCAGGCGCTCGGCGACCGGGATCCGGACGCCGTCGACAACCTGACCCTCGCCGTCAGCGAGGCCCTCGAGAACGCCGCGGAGCACGCGTACGCCGACCGCGACGAGCCGGGCACGATGACCCTCTCCGCGCAGCGCGACCCCTCCGGCCCGGGCGCGGTGGTCATCAGCGTGACCGACACCGGGCGCTGGCGGCCGCCCTCGGTCGGGGCGGGCTACCGGGGACGCGGTCTCGCCCTCATCGAGGAGCTCGCCGACGCCCACACCGTCCACCCGGGGCCGACCGGCACCACGGTGACCCTGCGGCACCCGGCCTGAGCTACACCACGTCGGGCAGCTTCAGGTCGACCTGGAAGCCGCGACGGCCGTCGTGCGTGACGACGCCCCGGCAGCGCACCGGCCCGACGACGTCCACGAGGTGGCGGTAGCGCGCGCTCATCGCCGCGGTCAGCTCCCCGACCCGGCGGCCGTCGAGGCGGACCTCCACCGCGTAGTCGCCCCGGTACTTGCCGCGGGTGACCGTCGACGACCACAGCTCGACGGTCACCGGCGTCGCCGCCGCGCCCGGGCGGTGGCGGGCGGCGAGGACGTCCTGGTGGTCCTCCTCGCGCGTCACGACGACCTCGCGGTCGGGGTCGAGCACCGTCGCCGGGGCGGCGCCGCGCGGAACGGGGACGGGCGCCGTGGGCGGCTCGCCCTCGCGCGTCGCGGGGCGGCGGGGTGCCGGCGGGCGGGCGGGGCGGATCGCGGGCGTCACGAGCGGGGCGGCGAGGACGGGCGGGGCCGGGGCGGCGAGCGTCTGACGTCGGGACCGGTCGATGGTCCACCAGATGCCGAACGGCACCGCGAGGATCACCGCGGTGATCGCGAGCCACTTGATCAGCAGGAGCACGGCCACACCGGCCCCATCGTCCGGGGAGCGTGTTTCGTGACAGGGAAGGTCCGGACGGTAACGACCGCGGCGCTCCGCCCGACAAGCTCGACGATCATCGCCGGTTCGAGGGGACGTCGACGTGCGCCAGGCGTACAAGGTGTGGTCCGGGATCGCGGCCGGCGTGTTCTGCCTCGTCGCCGTCACCGACCTGTCGGGCCGGGGCGTGACGCCGCCGGCCGGGACCGTCGCGAGCTCGTCGTCGCTGCCGGCGACGGCCGCCGCCGCGCCGGTGGGCGCCGCGGGTGGGTCGGCACCGGCGCGGGTCCTCGAGGTGATCGACGGCGACACCTTCCGCCTCACCTCGGGCGACGAGGTGCGGGTGCTCGGCATCGACTCCTGCGAGGCGACGACCCCCGGCGGGCGCCGCGCGACCGACGCCGCCCGCGCGCGGCTGGTGGGGGCGCCCGTGACGCTGGCCGCGCAGCCCGGCGTCGACCGCGACCGATACGGGCGGATGCTGCGCTACGTCACCGCGGGCGGCAGCGACTTCGCGTCGTCGATGGTCACGATGGACCACACGGCGATCTACACCGACGGGCGCAACGACGCCTCCCCGACCGTGCAGGCGACGCTGCGCCGGCTCGACGCGGACGGCCGGACCTGCGGGTCCACCACGACGGCGCCGACCACGACCCGCCGGACCGCGACCCCCTCGCCCGACGTCGACCGGCCCCGCACGGCGCTGCCCGTGGCCCCGCGCACGGCGACGCGCGAGTCGACGGCGGCCCGCTCCGGTGGCGGGTCCTACGCGAACTGTGCCGCGGCGCGGGCGGCGGGCGCGGCGCCACTCCTGCGCGGGCAGCCGGGCTACCGCGCCGCTCTCGACCGCGACGACGACGGCGTCGCCTGCGAGTGAGCATGCTGCTCGTGGGTGTTCCAGCCTGGCGGCCACGCTCGCGTTCAACGTCAGGAAAGGCGCCACGATCATGTGGGGTCGTGTGGTGGGCGCGGCGCTCGTCGGGCGTCGCGCGTCCAGCCCGGCGAGATCAGGAGCGTGTGGTGCACCGCGGTGGGCGGGTCGACGTGGATGAGGTGCTCGTGATCAGCGAGGTCACGCCGGGCCGGCACGCGTCCCGAGATCAGGGGCACTCGGTGCACCTCGCGGTCGGGGTCGACGTCGATGAGGTGCTCGTGATCACCGAGGGCCGGGCACGACCCGACGCGACCCGGCCGCATCCCGAGATCACGAGCACGCCCTGCACTCCGCGTGGCGCGGCGACGTGGATGACGTGCTCGTGATCAGCCGCGCGAGCACACCTCCTAGCGAGCCACCCGCTCGGGACGGCGCACCGGGCGCCGGGAGGTGGTGCGCGGCGTCCCGGCCGAGCGGTCGGCTGACGGGCGCGGGCCGGGCGCCGGCGAGGTGGCCGGGAGCTCGAGCATGCCCAGGGCGGAGTCCGGGATGAGGGCCAGTTCCGAATTCTTGATCATGTCTGCCCCTTCCTGACGAGGCCCGGGCCGCTCGGGGCCCGGGGAGGTTGTCCCCCAGTGAACGCGCCCCCGAGGCCTCGTGCTCCCGTCCGGAGTACCTGATCGATCAGGCGGCGCCGACGGCGCGGCGGGTGGTCGCGCACGGCGGACGAGCGGCCCCCGGCGGGCGAGGGACCACGAGGTGATCACACGGAGATCCCCGCGTGATCGTCAGAGCAGCGGCCGCAGGTGGGCGTCGACCCAGCCCGCGAGGGTGCTCGGCGTGGTCGTCAGGACGGAGCGCGGCTGCGCGGGGACGAAGCCGTCGCGCAGGCCCGCCGCCATCCCGACGATCGCCTCGACCTGCGCCCCGCCCAGCCCGACCGACGCGAGGCCGGCGCGCACGTCGTCGTCGCTGACCCGCTCCGCGCGCACCGGCCGCCCGAGCACCGCCGTGAGCACCTCGGCGACCTCGGTGAACGTGAGGTCGCGCGGCCCGTGCACGGCCTGCACGCCGCCCCCGCTCCACGGCGCGAGCAGGCGCGCGGCCGCGACCTCGGCGATGTCGCGCGGGTCGACCCACGGCATCGGCGCGTCGAGGGGCCACGCCGTGTGCAGCACACCCTCACGGATGCCGTCGAGGTCGAGCGCGAGGTTGGTGAAGAAGTAGGCGGACCGCAGGTGCAGCACCGGCGCGCCGGTGGCGTCGAGCGCCTCCTCGACGCGGGCGAGGCCGTCGATCTCCCCGGCGCCGCGGCGCTTCTCGGCCCCGACACTGGACTGGAACACGGTGCGCGCGATGCCGTTCTCCACCACGGCCCGCGCGACGTGCGCACCCAGGCGCGCGTGGCCCTCCACCGGATCGCCCGAGAACGACGTCGGGCTCACCCAGAACAGGGCCTCGGCCCCGCGGGTGGCCGCGACCACCGCGTCGCCGTCGTCCTGGTCGCAGCGCACGGCGTCGACGCGCTCGCGCCACACCGGATCGAGCGCGTCCGGTTCCCGCATCAGCACCCGCGGTCGCACGCCGGCCTGCACGAGCACGCGCAGGACGTGGGACCCGACGTGCCCCCGGGGGGTCGTGATCGCGATGACCATGACGGGGAGCCTGCCGTGGGGGACCGACAGTGTCGGGAATGCGCCCGTCGGGAAGTCAGTTGCGAACGATTACATCGCCCCCGATGGAAGGACTGCGAGATGCCCACGCTCACCGTCGCGAACGAGAACGGCAGCCCGGTCGACCTGTACTACGAGGACCACGGCTCCGGCCGCCCGGTGGTGCTCATCCACGGCTGGCCGCTGTCCGGTCGCTCCTGGGAGAAGCAGGTCCCGGCCCTCGTCGACGCCGGACACCGCGTCGTCACCTACGACCGCCGTGGCTTCGGGTCGTCGTCGCAGCCCTGGACCGGCTACGACTACGACACCTTCGCCGCCGACCTCGACGCGCTGCTGCGCCACCTCGACCTGCGCGACGTCACGCTCGTCGGCTTCTCGATGGGTGGCGGCGAGGTCGCCCGCTACCTCGGCCGCCACGGCAGCGAGCGCGTCACGCGGGCGGTGTTCGCGGGCGCCGTGCCGCCCTACCTCCACAAGACCGACGACAACCCCGACGGCGGGCTCGACGACGCCACGATCCAGGGCTTCCTCGACGGCGTCACCGACGACCGGATCGCGTTCCTCGACGGCTTCGTCACGAACTTCTTCACCGCGGGCGACCGCACCGACCTCATCAGCGAGCCCTCGCGGCTCTACCACCGCGAGATCGCCGAGTTCGCGTCGCCGCAGGGCACGCTGGAGTGCATCAGGGCCTTCAGCGACACCGACTTCCGCGACGACCTCGCGACGATCGACGTGCCCACGCTCGTGATCCACGGCGACTCCGACGCGATCGTGCCGTTCGAGGTCTCCGGCCGGCGCACCGCCGAGGCCGTGAAGGACAGCCGGACCGTCGTCGTCGAGGGCGGCCCGCACGGGTTCAACGCCACCCACGCGCAGGAGTTCAACCGGGCCCTGCTCGAGTTCCTCGGCTGAGCGGTGCCCTGCGGGCACGTGAGCAGAATGAAGTGCTCCGGCACTTCTTTCTGCTCACCTGCGCGGAGCGCACCTCACGGGAGCACGGCCGTCGCCTCGACCTCCACGAGGAGGTCGGGCTCCCCGAGCGCGGTGACCCCGACCAGCGTGATGGCCGGGGTCACCTGCCCGAGGGCGGCGGCCGCGCGCATCGCGCCCTCGCCGAAGCCGCCCATCTTCTCCGGGGTCAGGTCGACGACGTAGACGGTCATCTTGGCGACGTCGTGGAGCGTGGCGCCGACGGCCTCGAGCGCGGTGGCGACATTGCGGTACGCCTGCTCGGTCTGGGCGGCGAGGTCGCCCGGGCCGACGGGCGCGCCGTCCGCGGTGCGCGCGACCTGACCGGACACGAACACCGTGCGCGTGCCCGTCGCCACCGCGACCTGGCGGTAGACGTCGGGGGCGGGCAGGCCGGACGGGTTGATGAGCTCGACGGGCATGGCGTCCTCCGTGGGTCTTGGATAGCGCTGTTATGTCTCGCAATGTATAGCAGCGTTATGCCACACTGCACCAGTGCCCCGCCCACCCGATCCCGCCGTGCGCACCGCCCTCATCGAGCAGGCGGCCGCGATGCTGGTCGCCCGCGAGCCGGTGACGCTGCGGGCGCTCGCGACGCGCGTCGGCACGTCGACGATGGCCGTGTACACCCACTTCGACGGGATGGCGGGCCTCTGGGGCGCGGTGCGTCAGGAGGGGTTCGCGCGCCTGGCCCGTCGCCTGGCGGACGTTTCCTCGACCGACGACCCGGTGCGCGACCTGGCCGCCCTGGGTGCCGCCTACGCCGCGAACGCCCTCGAGCACCCGGCGCTCTACCGCGCGATGTTCGACGCCGCCGCGGACCTGCCCGACCCGGAGGCGGCCGGCGCGGCGTTCGGGGTGCTCGTCGAGGCCGCGGGCCGTGCGGCCGGGGCCGGGCGGTTCCGTGACGCCGACCCCGTCGCCGTCGCCACCCGCCAGTGGGCCTCGGGGCACGGGCTGCTGCTGCTCGTGATCTCCGAGGTGCTGCCCCGCATCGCCCTCGACGAGCACGTGCCGGCGATCCTGACCGCGCTGTTCACCGCCGCCGGCGACGACCCGCGACGGTGCGCGGCCTCGGTGCGCGCCGGCTGGGGCTAGCGTCCGCTGCCGTGGACGCCGCCGCGCTCGTCACCGAGGCCCCGCTCGCCCAGGCCGCCGCGCTGCGCGCCGGCGAGGTCAGCGCCGTCGACCTCGCCGAGGCGACGCTGCGCGCCGCGCGCGCCGTCGACGCGCGGGTCAACGCCTTCGCCGAGCTCGACCCCGACGGGGCCCACGCCGCGGCGCAGGAGGCCGACCGGCGCCGTGCCGCGGGCGAGGACGGGCCGCTGCTCGGGGTGCCGATCGCGCTCAAGGACGACCTCGACGCCGCCGGGCACGTGACGTCCTGGGGCACCCGGGCGCGCACCACCCCGGCCCGGGCCGACGGTCCGGTCGTGGCGGCGGTGCGGACCGCGGGCATGGTGCCGATCGGGCGGACCACGCTGCCCGAGCTCGCGGTCTACGGGTTCACCGAGTCCGAGCGGTTCGGGGCGACGCGCAACCCGATCGACACGAGCCGGACCTCCGGCGGCTCGTCCGGCGGGTCGGCGGCCGCGGTCGCGGGCGGCGCGGTGGGGATCGCGACGGCCAGCGACGGCGGCGGCTCGATCCGGATCCCGGCGTCGTGCTGCGGGCTCGTCGGGATCAAGCCGGGTGCGGGCCGGACGCCCGGCGGCGGGTGGAACGGGCTCTCGGTGCAGGGCTGCGTGACGCGGCGCGTCGCCGACTCCGCGACCTACCTCGACCTGATCGGCGACTTCCCGTCCTCGCTCGCCGCCGCCGCGGCACAGGACCCGCCGCGGCTGCGGATCGGCGTGGACCTCGCCTCGCCCGCCACCCCGGCCCTGCCCCTGGACCCCGAGCTCGAGGCCGCGGTCCGCCGGGCGGCCGACCTCCTCGCCGGCCTCGGGCACGACGTCCGCGACGTCCGCGTGCGCCACGGCGCCATGGCCGCGGGGTTCGTCGCCCGCATGCTGCACGGTGTCGCCGGCGCCGCGGCGGAGGTCGACGACCCGGCGCTGCTCGAGCCGCGCACCGCCGAGGTGGCGTGGATCGGTCGGCGCATCCCGGACGCCGCGGTGCGCCGGGCGCGCCGGCAGGGCGAGGCGTTCGGGCGCCGGGCGCTCGCCGACCTCGGCGTCGACGTCCTGCTCACCCCGCCCGCCCGGGGTCCCGCGGTGCCCGTCGGGCACTGGGCGGGCCGTCGCGGTCTGACCACGATGCTCGGGCTCGCGCAGCAGTACGCTCACACGCCGCCGTGGAACCACGCCGGCGTCCCGGCGGCCGTGGTGCCGGTGGACCGGTCGGACGTCGGGCTCCCGCTCGCCGTGCAGTGCGTCGTCGGCCCCGACCAGGACGCGCGCCTGGTGTCGGTCGCCGCGCAGATCGAGCGCGCCGTCGGCGGTGCCTCCTAGATCACGGGTGAGCCCGGGGAGCCCCGGGTAGCCCCGGCCTGGTCCGCCGAGGTCGCGGGCGCCGGCCGGCGTCCACCTCCGCCCCGGGGTGCAGCCCTCGCCCCGTGCGTCGCCGTGGCGGTCGCACCCACCCGTGCCCGCCGCCGTCCCGGCGCCGAGGAGAGCGATGACCCCCATCGATGCGGTCGGGCCCGTCCTGGCCCGGTTCCGCACCGCGCCCACGCCGCGGGGCGAGGGGCGCACGCCCCACAACCTGGCGGTGCTCGCGGCGGCCGCGGCGCGCGACCTCGACGTCGCCCGCCTCGCCGAGGCGCACCTGGACGCGACGACGATCCTCGCCGAGCTCGGCGGTCCCGCGCCCGCACCCGGCACGTGCTGGGGCGTCTGGGCGGCGGAGACCGGCGCCGATCCCCTGCACGAGGCGGGGGGACGCCTCTCGGGTCGCAAGCGGTTCTGCTCGGGCGCGGCCGGGCCGTGCACGCACGCGCTGGTGACCGTCGAGGGCGGACGCCTCTTCGCGATCGACCTCGCCGACTCCGGCATCGCGGTCCACGCCGGCGAGTGGCACGCGCTGGGCATGCGGGGCAGCGCCGCCGCGACCGTCGACCTGGACGACGTGCCGGCGACGGAGATCGGCCGCCCCGGCGCGTACCTCGAGCGGCCCGGGTTCTGGCACGGCGCGATCGCCGTCGCCGCGGCCTGGTTCGGCGGCGCGTCCGGGGTCGCCGCGCCGCTACGGCGGGCCGGGCGCGACGGCCGCCTCGACGCCCACGGCCTCGCGCACCTCGGGGCGGTCGACGCCGACCTCGCCGCGGCCCGCGCGGTGCTGCGGGACGCGGCGACCACCCTCGACACGCAGCCGCCCGGCGCGTGGGACGTCGAGCGGCGCCGCGCCCTGCAGGTGCGCGCGGTCGTGGAGGCCGCCGTCGACAGCGCGCTGACGCGCAGCGGGCGCGCCCTGGGGCCCGCGCCGCTCGCCGGCGACGCCGCCCACGCGCAGCGCGTCGCCGACCTCCAGGTCTACGTGCGCCAGAGCCACGCCGAGCGGGACCTCGCGGACCTGGGTGCGCTGGTCCCCGTCGACGAGGACCCGCTCTCGTGAGCACGCCGTCGCTGAAGGGCACCGGGACCCCCGAGGACGCGTGGTGGGGCCCCGGCGGGCTGGACGAGGTGCCGGCGCGCGACCCCGCCGCGGTCCGCCCGCCCGGCCGCGTCGTCGTGGTCGCCCCGCACCCCGACGACGAGGTGCTCGGGGTCGGCGGGACGCTCGCGGTCTGGGCGGCCGCAGGCACGGAGGTCGCCGTCGTCGCGGTCTCCGACGGCGAGGGCTCGCACCCCGGCTCCCCGACGCTCACGCCCGCCGTGCTCGCCGACCGCCGGGCCGAGGAGCGCCGCGCCGCGCTCGCCGCGCTGGGGATCGAGGCGGCCGTGGCCCGCCTCCGGCTCCCCGACGCCGCGGTGACCGCCGACGACGTCGCCGACGGGGTCGCGGCCGTCCTGCGCCCCGGCGACACCGTGATCGCGCCCGTCACCGGCGACGGGCACCCCGACCACGACGCCACCGCCCTCGGTGCCGGCACGGCGGCCGCGCGCGCCGGCGTCGCCTGCTGGCGCTACCCGGTGTGGCTGTGGCACTGGGCGCGTCCCGGGGACGTGTCGTTCGACGGTGCCCGGCGGCTGCGCCTGCCCGGGACCGCCGTGAACGCCAAGGCCGCGGCGATCGCCCACTTCACCACGCAGATCGCGCCGCTGTCGGACGACCCGCGCGACGCGGCCGTCCTGCCGGCGCCCGTGCTCGCGCGGTTCCGGCGCGACACCGAGATCGTCTGGGGGCCGCGGTGAGCCTGTCCGGCGAGTACTTCGACGGCCTCTACGCCGCCGACGCCGACCCGTGGGGCATCGAGGCGGGCTGGTACGAGGAGCGCAAGCGCGCGGTCGTCCTCGCCGCCCTGCCCCGTGCGCGGTACGCGCGGGCGTTCGAGCCCGGCTGCGCGGGCGGGGCGCTGTCGGCGCCGCTGGCGGACCGGTGCGACGAGCTCGTCTGCTGGGACCCCGCGGCCCGGGCCGTGGCGGCGACCCGGGCGCGGCTGGCCGGCCGGCCCCACGTGCGCGTCGAGCAGGGGGCGCTGCCCGGGAGCGCACCGGACGGGACGTTCGACCTGGTCGTCGCCTCGGAGGTCGTCTACTACCTCGACGCGGGCGACCGGGAGGCGTTCTGGTGCGCCGTGGAGGCGTGCCTGCGCCCGGGCGGCCACCTGCTCGCCGTGCACTGGCTGCGCGAGGCGCCCGAGTACCCCGTCGAGGGCGCGGAGGTGCACGACGAGCTGGCCGGGCGGGCCGCCCTCGCCCGCACCGTCCGCCACGAGGAGGCCGACTTCCGGCTCGAGGTGTACGCGCGCGTCCCGCCCGTGGCGCGGTCGGTGGCCGAGGAGACGGGCCTGCGGTGATCGCACTCGGTGTCGTGGTGCCCGCCCACGACGAGGAGGACCTGCTCGCCGACTGCCTCGCGGGGCTGCGCGACGCGGCGGCGGCCGTCGCGGACCGGGCGCGGGTGCGCCTGCTCGTCGTCGCCGACGCGTGCGCCGACCGCACCGCGGAGCTCGCCCGGGCCCACGGCGTCGCGGTGGTGCCGCTGGCGGCGCGCAACGTCGGGCGGGCGCGGGCGGCGGGCGTGTCCGCGCTGCCCGGGGCCGACTGGCTCGCCACCACGGACGCCGACTCGGTGGTGCCGCCGGACTGGCTCGCCGCCCAGCTCGACGCCCGGGACCGGGGCGCCGACGCGTGGGTGGGCACGGTCGAGGTCGTCGACTGGACCGGGGTGCCCGGCGCGGTGCCCGCCCGGTACCGCGCGGCCTACGAGGCGGACCACCACCTCGGCGACCGGCACCGTCACGTGCACGGAGCGAGCCTGGGGGTCGCCGCGCCCGCGTACCGCGCGGTCGGGGGGTTCCCGCCGCGGGAGACCGGCGAGGACGTCGCGCTCGTCGAGCGTCTCGACCGGGCGGGGCTGCGGGTCGTCCGCGACCGGCGCCACCCCGTCGCCACCAGCGCCCGCACCGAGGGTCGCGCGCCCGAGGGATTCGCCGCCCATCTGCTGGGCCTGGCGAGGCATGTCGTCCGGGCTGCACCGGGTACCACCACCGTGTCCTCACGTCCCGTGCTGGATCGTGAGGACGACGGCCCGGCGGCCCGCATCTCCTGATCGGCCGCCCACGACACCGACCGCACGACCGCTCGAGACCCGGGGCGGTGCGCAGTGACCCTGCCGCGCGCCCCCGTGGGCGCGCCCCTCTTCCGGAGCCGCCCCATGAAGCAGCTTCCTCTTCCCAGCGTCCGGCGAGCGCTCCCGTGAGCGCCGAGTCCGCCGCGTGGCGCGCCCACGTCGACGCGGCCGTCGACCCGCGTTTCGAGCGCGCGTTCGCGATCCTCGACGCCGTCCAGGCCGAGCGGCAGCGCTCCGACGGGCACCGCTGCGTCGGCCGGGTCCTGCAGCTGCGCGGCGAGCTCGCGCAGCTGTTGGCCGAGGTCGACGGCGTGCAGGACCGTCCGGACACGCGGGAGACACCGTGACCCCCGACGCGCACGGCGCGTGCGCTCGCCGTCGCCGTGGGTTAACTTCACACGACAGTCGTCGGTTGAGACCTCCACGCCGCGACGCACAGGCGGCCCGCCCTCCGGGATCCGGGTCGACCCGTGGCCGTCCGAGGGAGGCCCGATGACCATCGACACCCCAGCCCCGACAGCTCCGTCCCGCACGCTCATCGACGAGGTCGACCTGCCCGCCGACCTCTCCGAGCGCCGGCGCCGCGCCGTCGCCGAGGCCGTCGCCCACGCCGAGCCCGCCGCCACCGGCAACCGCCGCGCGGCGGTCGGCATCCGCCGCTACGGGCCGGGCTGCGTGGCGCTCGCGCTGCGCGGACGCTTCGACCGCACCGGACGGGAGCGCCTGCGGGCCCTGGCCGCCGAGGTCGAGCGCCAGGCGGGCACCGAGCTCGTCATCGACCTGTCCGGCCTGGACCAGTGCGACGCCGGCCTGGCCCGGGTGCTCGCCCGGCTGCGCATCCGCTGCCTGGCGCGCGAGGCCCGCGTCGAGCTGCACGACCCGCCGGAGGCGCTGGCCGCCGAGCTGGGCCAGTTCCGGCTCTGACCCCTCCCGAGGAGGACCGATGACCGACCGCGACGACCTCCGGGTCCGCAAGGCCCTGCAGGGCATGGCGTTCCCCGCCGACCGCACCCAGGTGATCTCCTGGGCCACCGACCGCGGCGAGGGCGACGACCGCGTGCTCACCGCGCTGCGTGCCCTGCCCGACCGCACGTTCTCGACGGCCGACGACGTCGTCATCTCGGTGCCCCAGCGGCCCGAGTAGGCCTGACGGTGGCGCGGGTGGCACGGTCGTCGGTGTGCCTCCCGCGTTCACCGATGACGACCTCGCCCACCTGCGCCGCTGCGTCGACCTCGCCCGCGAGGCTCTCGAGGCCGGCGACGAACCGTTCGGCTCCGTGCTCGTCGGACCGGACGGGCAGGTCCGGTTCGCCGACCGCAACCGGGTCGCCGGGGGCGACGCCACGCAGCACCCCGAGTTCGCGATCGCGCGGTGGGCCGCGGGGGAGATGACGCCCGAGGAGCGGGCGGCGAGCACCGTCTACACCTCCGGCGAGCACTGCCCGATGTGCTCGGCGGCCCACGCCTGGGTCGGGCTGGGCCCGATCGTCTACGCGAGCTCGTCGGCGCAGCTCTCCGAGTGGCGCGCCGAGCTCGGGGCGCCGCCCGCGCCCGTGCGCCCGATCCCGATCACCGAGGTCGCGCCGGCGCTGCGCGTCGCCGGCCCGGTGCCGCCCCTCGACGACGAGGTCCGGGCCCTGCAGCGCCGCCACCTCGGTATGTGAGCGAACTTCGGGGCTATAGCCCCGAAGTTCGCTCACATGGGGTCGTCAGTCGTCGTCATCGTCGCGGTCGCGCAGCCCGCCCCGGGCGGCCTCGGCGGGGGTGACGACCTGGACGTTGCCGAACGCGCCGTTGGCGTCGACGACCACCTCGGGCAGCGTCGCCCCGCCCGGCGGCAGCTGGCAGGCCTGCTCGCAGCGCGTGCTTCCGAAGATCATCGTCCCGGTGGTGCGCGCGACCATCCCGGGCGGCACGACCACCTCGGTCCGGCCGAACAGGGTGCCGACCTGCACCTCGGTGTCGCCGGGCGTCGCCTGCACCGTGCGGTTGCCGAACACGCTCGCCCCGTCGTCGGCGGTGACGAGGTGCCCGCCCACGAACACGGCCGCCGCCGCGACGACGAGCGGTACGACCGCCTTGCCCAGCCGCTCGTGCCACGGCGTGCGGGGTGCCGCCGGCGCGGCGGCGACCGCCGGCGTGGGGGCGGGCGCGGGGGCGGCGCCGGGGATGTCGGCGACCAGGGCGTCGAGCTCACGCTGCGTGCGCGCCGCCCAGGCCTGCTGGGTGCGCTCGTCGTACTCGACGAGGGTCAGCACGCCGTCGTCGAGGGCGGTGCGCAGCGTGTCGTCGGTGGCCCTGCGCTCACGGTCGCCGATCCGCATCTCGGGGGGCTCCGCGCTCATGGTCCCCATCCTGCCCCCGGGACGGGTGTGGCGATCGTTGCCCCGCAGCGTCGCGGCGGGCGGCGAGCAGCGCCCGGTCGTCCGGGTCGTCGGTGCGCGCGAGCGCCGCGTCGAGCGCGTCGCGCGCCTCGGCGTCGCGGCCCAGCCGGCCGAGCAGGTCGGCGCGGACCGCGTGCAGCAGGTGGTAGCGGTCGAGGCGCGCGGCGAGCTCCTCGACGATCACCAGCGCGGCTGCCGGACCCGCGGTCTCGGCCAGCGCGACGGCCCGGTTGAGCGCGACGGTCGGGCTCGGTGCGAGGGCGAGCAGCTGGTCGTGCAGCGCGACGATCTGCGCCCAGTCGGTGGCCGCGGTGTCCGGCGCCGAGGCGTGCACGGCGTTGATCGCCGCCTGGAGCTGGTAGGGCCCGGGCGCGTCACGCCGCAGGCAGCGCCGGACGAGGTCGAGGCCCTCGGCGACGAGCGCGGCGTCCCACCGCGTGCGGTCCTGGTCGGCGAGCAGCACCCGCGAGCCGTTCGCGGCCGTCCGCGCCGGCCGGCGGGCCTCGGTGAGCAGCATCAGCGCGAGCAGGCCGAGCACCTCGGGCTCGTCGGGCATCAGCTCGGCCAGCAGGCGGCCCAGCCGGATCGCCTCGGCGGCGAGGTCGTCGCGGGTCGCCGTCGCGTGCCCCTCGGTGAAGACCAGGTAGACGACGGCGAGGACGCCGGGCACGCGGTCGGGGAGGTCGGCGTCGCGCGGCACGCGGTAGGGGATGCGGGCGGCGCGGATCTTGTTCTTGGCGCGGACGATCCGCTGGGCCATCGTCGGCTCCCCGACGAGGAACGCGCGGGCGATCTCGGGGGTCTCGAGGCCGCCGAGCAGGCGCAGCGTCAGCGCGACCCGCGCGGGCAGGGCGAGGGCCGGGTGGCAGCACGTGAAAATCATGCGCAGGCGGTCGTCGTGCACCGGTCCTCCTTCCTCGGGCTCGTCCTGCTCGGGCTCCTCGCGCGCCGCGCGGGCCTCCTTGTCGCGCCCGACGGCGTCGCGGCGCAGGCGGTCGAGCGCGCGCCGGCGGGCGGTGGTGACGATCCAGCCGCCCGGGTTCGGCGGGACGCCGTCGGCGGGCCAGCGGGTCAGCGCGACGGTGAGCGCGTCCTGCACGGCGTCCTCGGCGAGGTCGATGTCGCCGAGGACGCGCGTCAGCGTCGCCACGCACCGCCCGTACTCCTCGGTGACGATCCGCGTGATCGTCACCGAGGAGGGCGCGGGTGTCACGGGGCCCAGTGGAACGGCCGGACCTCGATCGGCAGGCCGACGGCCTCGGTGGAGCGCCGGCCCCAGTGCAGGGCGGCGTCGAGGTCGGGGGCGTCGATGATCGTCAGACCGCCGACGTACTCCTTGAGCTCGACGAACGGGCCGTCGGTGACCAGCACGTCGTCGCCGCTGCGCCGCAGGACGGTCGCGGTGTCCGGCGCCTCGAGCCCGCCGGAGAACACCCAGACGCCGGCCTCCTGCATGTCCGCCTGCAGCTTCGCGACGTTGCCCATGATCACGTTCATCTCGTCCTCGGACGGCATCTCGCCGTCGCTCGGGGTGACGACGCTGAGCAGGTAGTGGGCCATGGGGTCCTCCTCGGTCGGTACGGCACGGTGTGCGGGCCCGGCGCCCGCACACCCCTCCACGAACGGCCCCGGCCCGGATCGACAGGTCCGGCGGAGATTCTTGCGGACCAGTCGTGGCCGGGCTCAGCTCCGCCGGGCGGGGAGCACGGCGGACAGGCAGAGGACGGCCAGGAGGAGCGCGGCGAGCCGGTACGAGCCGAGCGCGAGGGCGACGGCGGTGCCCAGGGCCGGACCGACCGCCATGGCGACGGCGACGACGCCGTGGAAGCGGCCGAGGAGCGTGGCGTAGGGCTCCGTGCCCCACCGGTCGGAGACGGCCGTGGCGACCGAGAGCGTGTGCGCCCCCCGCACCGCGCCGCAGAGCACGGCGCCGCACGTCACGAGCACGGGCGGCCGGGGGACGGCGGCGAGGAGCTCGATCGACGCCGCGCTCAGCGACACCTGGGTCGTGGTGCGGGTGCCGGGGGTGCCCCGACGGCGCAGCGGCACGAACAGCAGCCGTCCGACCACCTGGCCCGCCCCCACCAGCCCGAGACTCCCCAGCTGCTGAACTCGAGGACGCAGAGCCCGGCGAGCAGGGAGAGCGGGCGCGGTCGCGCGGTCACGCCGTCGGCCGGGCGAGCCGCGTCTCGAGGGCGTCCACGTCGGGCTGTTCGCCGACGGGCCGCGCGCCGCCGCGCGTGGAGCGCAGGCGCCGGGCCTCCCGGAGGTGCTCGCCGGCCGCCTCGGCGTCGTCGGCGAGGACGGCCCGGCTCTCGGCGACGTAGGCGAGGGCCCGGGGATCGCCGGTCGCGGCGGCGCTCCGGCCGGCCAGGTCCAGCAGGGCCGCCGCGTCCGTCGCGGAGGTCACCCGCGCCAGCGCCGCGGCGGTGAGCGCGATCCCGGCGGTCGAGCCGGCGTAGCGGTACCACTCGAGGGCGAGCCGGTGGCCGCGCTCGGCACCGGCGGCGTCGCCGGAGCGGGCCTGCGCCAGCGCCAGGTTGTTGCGCGACCAGGCGAACATCGACGGCGACCCCAGGTGCTCGGCGAGGGCGACCGCCTCGGCGAGCCGCGCGGTGCCGGCCGCGTGGTCGCCGCCGACGTGGGTCGCGCTGCCGAGGTGGACCGAGAGCTGGCAGCGCGCGTACACCCAGCCGCACTCGGTGGCGATCCGCCAGGCCTCCGTGTAGCGGGACACCGCGCGGGCCAGGTCCGCGGCGGCCTCGTCGAGCGCGGCGAGCAGCTCGAGCGCACGCATCCGCCCGGCGGAGTCGGCCTGCTCCCGGAACACCTGCTCGGCCCGCGCCGCCCGGACCCGCGCCCGGTCGGGGTCGCCGGTGGCGAGGAGCAGCCGGCCGTGCACGAGGTCGGCGAGGGCGTGGCCCCACCGGTGCCCGGTGGCGTCGACCGCCGGGGCCGCCGCGGCGAGGAACGCACGCGCCTTCTCGGGCTCGCCGCGCTCGGCGCGCCGGTCGGCCAGCAGGAGCAGGGCGAGCCCCTCCTGCGATCCCGTCACCGGGTGATCGGCGCGGACCCGGCCCTCGACGAGCCGCTGCGCCTCGGACAGGGCCACCGGCTCCTCCCGGTCGTGGGCGGCGAGCGCGCAGGCCCACAACCGGCCCGCGAGCGACCGCGGTGCCTCGCCGTACAGGTCGAGCAGGACCAGCCGGCCCCGGGACCGGTCCCCGGCGAGCCACCAGCCCCAGGCGCACCGCACGGCGAGGTCGAGCGCGGCGGCCCGGTGCCCGTGGGTGTCCAGCCACCGGATCATGTCCGTCGGCTGGAGGACCCCCGGGCCCGCGGTGGCCGGTCGTCGCTCCCCCCGCTCGGCGGCCAGCAGGCGCAGGCGCAGCGACCGCAGCTCGTCGCCGGGCGGGCCCGCGCCGCGCTCCGCGAGGACCCGCTCGGCGCGGTCGTACTCCGCCAGTGCCTCCGCGCGCCGTCCGCACCGCTCGAGCGCGGCGACGAGCAGGACCCACCCCGCCTGCTGACCGGGGTGCTCGATGGTGCGGGCCCGGCTCGCGGAGACGGCCGCGGCGCCGTCGCCGCTCTCCAGGAGGGCGCGGATCTCGACCTCCCGGGCGCGGGCGACGAGGTCGCGCGCCCGGGCCGCGGCGGCGTCCACGGTCGGGATGCCCGTCCCGGAGCCGTAGGGCCGGCCCCGGACCAGGGCGAGCGCCGGGCGCAGGGTCGCGAGGGCCGACTCGGCCTCGCCCCGCAGGAGCAGGCGCTGCGCCTCGTCGACGGCCCGGGCGAGGAGGCCGTCGTCCCGGTCCGACGCGGGCGCGACGAGGCGGTAGGAGCCCTGGTCGTGCCGGAGGCGTGACGGCCCGACGAGGCGGCGCAGGTGCGACACCCGGGCCTGCAGCGCGTTGTGCCCGGGCGCCCGCCCCCACACGGCCTCGACGATCGCGTCCACGGGGACGCTGCCGTCGGCGGCGAGCAGCATCGCCAGCAGCAGGCGGTCCCGGCGGCCGGTGAGCACGGCCGCGGTCCCGTCGTCCCGGCGCAGCGCCACGGGGCCGAGGACCAGGAAACGGGGCCGCGGCGTCGTCGCCGGCGCGGCGTCGTCGCCCGCGTTCTCCATGACGATGTCTCTAGAGCCGCGACCCGGTGCTCCACAACCCGGCGGCCGCGCCGGCGTCAGCGGGCCGTCAGGCGGGTGCTCTGACGCACCGCTGACGCGGCACGTCCGCGCCGTTGCCGGGACGTCGCGGCGCCGCGTGTCATCGCGGTGGGCCGCCGACGGGAGCGGCCGAGGCCCCGGACGAGGCGGTGACCGTGCGACCCGACGTCGACGAGCACCGCGGCGCACCGGACACGGTCGTCGTGGCACCGCTGGCCCAGGTGGCCGGCGACGGCGGGCAGCGGCTGGCCGACCTCGTCGGGCGGTGCTCACCCGGCACGCTCGCGGCGCGGTTCCACACGGCGGCGGCGCCGCAGGCCGACCGCGTGGTGGCATCGCTGGCGCTCCACCTCGCCTCGCGCACCCAGTTCGGCGTCGTCGTCGACGGCGTCCTCGCCGGGTGCGGCGGGCACGTGGCGGCGGGGCCGGACCGCGTCGAGGTCGCCGTCCTCGTGGCCGACCCGTGGCAGGGCCGCGGGCTGGGCCGGCGGCTGCTGCGCCACGCGCTGACCGACCCCGGGTGGCGCGGCCGGGAGGTCGTCGCGCACGTCCGGCTCGACGACGAGCGCGCGCTCCGCGTCGCCCGCGGCGTCCTCGGCGAGGTCGCGGCGACCGTGGTCGGCCGCCGCCACGACGGCACCGTCGAGCTCCGGGCCGCGGTCGCGTCCCGTCCCCTGCTGCGGCACCCCACCGAGATCGAGGAGCTCCCATGACCGTCGACGTGGAACACCACTGGGACGTCGCGACCGTCACCATCCGGCGCGAGGAGAAGCTGAACGCGCTCGACTACCCGACGATCGACCGCCTCCTCGCCGTGCTGGACGACATCGAGGGCGACGACACGGTGCGCGCCGTGGTGCTGACCGGCGCGGGCGAGCGGGCGTTCAGCGCGGGGGCCGACATCCCGTCGCTGGCCGGGAGCATCGCCGGCGGGCGGGAGCAGGCGCTGCGCGAGATCGTGCGCCGGGGACAGGGCCTGACGCGCCGCATCGAGCGGTACGCGAAGCCGGTGATCGTGGCGGTCAACGGTCTCGCCCACGGCGGCGGGTGCGAGATCACCGAGGCGGCGCCGCTGGCGATCGCGGCCGCGCACGCGACCTTCGCCAAGCCGGAGATCACCCTGGGCTTCCCGCCGCCGTTCGGGGGCTCGCAGCGCCTGCCGCGGCACGTCGGGCGCAAGCGCGGCCTGGAGATGATCCTGACCGGCGATCCGGTCGACGCCCACCGCGCCGCCGAGATCGGGCTGGTGAACGCGGTCGTCCCGGGCGACGAGCTGCTGGACCGGGCCCACACGCTCGCCCACCGCATCACCCGGCACGCCCCGGGCGCGGTGGCGGCGTGCCTGCGCGCGGTGACCCAGGGCATCGACCTGCCGATCGACGACGGGCTCGCCGTCGAGGCCGCCTGGTTCGCCGGCACGGTCGGCTCGGACGACGTCGATGCGGGGCTCGCCCGGTTCCTCGCGACGCGGGGGAACGGCCGGTGAGCGCGCGGGGGCTCGTGTCGGCCGCGGCCGTGCTGCTGATCGTCCTCGCGCTGCCGGTCGGGACCGAGCTCGGTGCCCGGGCCGCCGACGGTGACGATCCCCTCGCGCACCGGACCGTCGCCACGGTGCTGGCGATCGGGCCGCCGGTCTACCCCGACGAGAACGCGCTGGTCCCCGACGACGGGCTCGTGCGGGCGCGCTGGATCGACGGCCGTGGCCGGGAGCACGTCGAGGACCTGTACCTGCCGGGCCGACCGGAGGTGGGCGCGACGCGGCGGATCTGGATCGACCGCCACGGCGAGCCCACCGCCACACCCCTCGACGGGTCGACCGTCGCCCTCGTCGTGACAGCGGTGCTCGTGCTGGTCGGGGTCGCGGCGCTCGTGACGGTGCGTCTCGCCTCCCGGAGCTCGTCCGCTCAGTACAGGAGCGTGCGGTAGTTGTCCGGGGCGTAGCGCTGCTCCAGCTCGTCGAGCGAGGAGTCGGGGCTCGTCCGGTGCGCGATCTCGGCGACGCTCGGGAGGTCGGTGGGCGACCAGGACTCCGGGTCCCAGAGCCCGGAGCGCATGAGCGCCTTGGGGCAGTGGAAGAAGACCTCGTCGACGGTGACCTCGATGACGATGCGCGGACGGTGGCCGCGGACCTCGAAGGCGGCCGCGTCGTCGGCGTCGAGGAGCAGCCGCGCGCGCCCGTTCACCCGCAGCGTGTCGCGGCGCAGCGGCACGAGGAACAGCAGGGCGACGTGGGGGTCGCCCAGGATGTTGATCATTCCGTCGACGCGGCGGTTGCCGGGCCGGTCGGGCAGCAGCAGGGTCCGGTCGTCGGCGACGAGCACCGCCCGGCCGGGTCGCCCTTGGGGGAGACGTCCAGCGAGCCGTCGGCGCCGGAGGTGGCGATCAGGTGCAGCGTCGAGCTGTCGATGAACGCCCGGTCGACGTCGTCGAGGACCGGGCGCACCTTGGTCACGGCCCGCGCCATCGGCTCGCCGACGACCTCCCGCAGCTGCTCGAGATCGGTGATGACCGTGCCGCCGCGTGTCCCCGCCTCGCTCACCGGCCCGAGGCTACGGTCCCTCGGGCGGTGGCGCGAAGAGCCGGCGCTGCACGGTCCGGAGCACCTCGGCGCGGGTGCGGCTGCCGTGGCCGGCGGCGACGAGGGGGTCGGCGACCGCCACGCAGAAGGCGATCAGGCAGCGGGCCTCGAGGTCGTCCTCGTCGGTGCACACCGGCGCCAGCTGCTCGCGCAGGTAGGCGATGCGCAGGTCGTCCACGCGCCGCAGGCGCTCGGCGACCGCGGCGTCGCGCCGGGCCCAGTCGCGGACGGCGAGGTCGATCGGGCGCAGCTCGGGGCTGAACGTGAGCTCGGCGGCCCGCCGCGCCCTCGTCCGGGCGTCGCCGCCCTCCTGCTCGACCTGGGCGAGGACCTGGTCGGTGCTGCGCGCCTCCCACGCGTCGAGCACCTCGGTGAGGAGGGCGGGCCGGTCGGCGAAGTAGCCGTAGAACCCGCCCTTGCTCACGCCCAGCGAGCGCGCCAGGGACTCGATCTGCACGGCGTCCGGCCCGCCGGTGGCCAGCACCTGGAGCCCCGCGTCGATCCAGCGGTGGCGGGGCGTGCGGGCGAGCGCCACGGGCGGCGTCCCTCCTCGGTCTGCGGGTCTGTACGGCACCGTACAGACGCTGCTAGCGTCGGTGGCGTATACGACCCCGTATAGAAGGGGGAACGCGATGACCGCGACACACGACCTCGCCCACGGCCTGCGGCTGCCGCCCGGCCAGCGCCCGGTCGAGGGGTTCCCGCGCTTCGGCACCCACCTCCACCATCCCGCCCCCGAGGTCCCCGCCGACCACGCGATCGAGATCCGCGGGGCCGTGCGCGCCTCCTTCTCGGTGCCGCTCGCCGACCTCGCGCGCCTGCCGCGCCGGGAGCTCACCGCCGACTTCCACTGCGTCGCCGGCTGGTCGGCGCTCGACCTGCGCTGGGAGGGCGTCGGGTTCGACGACTTCTACCGCGAGGTCCTCGGACCCGCTCTCGACCCGGCTGCCACCGTCACCCACGTCGTCTTCGCCGGGCTCGACCACCACCGGTCGGTCGTGACGCTCGAGGACGCCCTGGCCAGCGACGTCCTGCTCGCCGAGAACCTCGACGGCCGCCCGCTCGACAGCGACCACGGCGCCCCGGTCCGGCTCGTCAGCCCGAGCCAGTACGGCTTCGTCAGCACCAAGCACCTCAGCCGGATCGAGCTGCGCACCGCGTCGCCGGCGGGTCCCCACGGGTCCCTCGCGCTGCGCCTGCTCGAGGAGCACCCACGCGCGCGGGTCTGGGAGGAGGAGCGCCACGGCACGCTCCCGGGCCCGTGGGTGCGCCCGGTCTACCGGCTGCTCATCCCGCCCCTCCGGGCCCTGTGCGCGTGGGGGCGCGCTCAGGACCGCGTGAGGCCGTGCAGGAGTAGCGCCGCGAGCGCCTCGTAGGCCTCGGCGTCGGCGAGGCCCGTGGCGCCGGCGATGCGGCGTTGCTGGATCGCCACCATCGTCGTCGCCACCGTCTCGGCGGCGAAGGACACCGGGACGTCGCGGAAGTCCCCGGCCGCGACGCCCTCGGCGATCAGCTCGCCGACGCGCCGGGCGGCGGCCCCGGTGTTGCGCGCGTAGACCTCGGCGGCGGGCGGGAACGCGGCCATGTCGTCGAAGAACCGGGCCGAGGCGGGTGCGAGCTCGGCCGCGACGGCGCGCAGGTAGGCGGCGACGCGGTCGGCGGGCGCCGCGCAGGCGTCGACGGCGGCCTCGACGCGCCCGGTGGCGCGCTCGAAGAAGCGCACGACCGCCGCCCGCACGAGCTGTTCCTTCGACCCGGCCAGCGCGTAGAGGGTGCGCTTCGAGCAGCGCAGGCGGGCGGCGACGTCGTCGAGTGTCAGGTGGGCGAACCCCTCGGCGAGCAGCAGGTCGATGAGGGCGTCGAAGAGCTCCGAGTGGCGGGCGGCACCGCGGCGCACCGGGGTCGGAGCGGACACGGGCCCTACCCTAACGCTCCTTCTATCGATACTCTAGGACCGTTCTGAGTACCGATAGGAGTGCTGCGATGCCCGTCGACCGGCTGCTGCCCACCCAGGAGGCCGAGGACCTGCTGGACCTGACCCGCGACCTCGCGGACAAGGAGCTCGCGACGCGGGTCGAGGAGCACGAGCGGGCCGAGACCTACCCCGAGGGCCTGTTCGCGACGCTCGGCGAGGCGGGGCTGCTGGGCCTGCCCTACCCCGAGGACATGGGTGGCGGCGCGCAGCCCTACGAGGTCTACCTGCAGGTGCTCGAGGAGCTCGCGGCGCGCTGGGCGGCGGTCGCCGTCGCGACGAGCGTGCACTCGCTGTCGTGCTTCCCGCTGGCCACGTTCGGCACGGCCGAGCAGCAGCAGCGATGGCTGCCCGACATGCTCGGCGGCGGGCTGATCGGCGGCTACTCGCTCTCCGAGCCGCAGGCCGGGTCGGACGCGGCGGCGCTGCGGTGCAAGGCGTCGACTACCGATGGCGGGTACGAGATCACGGGCACCAAGGCGTGGATCACCCACGGCGGCCGGGCCGACTTCTACGCCCTGTTCGCCCGGACCGGCGAGGGCTCGCGCGGCATCTCGTGCTTCCTCGCGCCCGGGCAGACCGAGGGGCTGACCTGGGGGAAGCCCGAGGAGAAGATGGGTCTGCACGGGGTGCCGACCACCACCGCCAACTGGGACGGCGCCGTCCTCTCCGGCGACCGGCTGATCGGCCGCGAGGGCCAGGGCCTGGAGATCGCGTTCTCGGCGCTGGACTCCGGGCGCCTGGGCATCGCGGCGTGCGCGGTGGGGCTCGCGCAGGCGGCGCTGGACGCGGCGGTGGACTACGCGAACGAGCGCGAGACGTTCGGCCGCAAGATCGTCGACCACCAGGGGCTCGGGTTCGTGCTGGCCGACATGGCCGCCGCGGTCGACTCGGCGCGCGCGACCTACCTGGACGCGGCGCGCCGCCGCGACCTCGGCCGGCCCTACGGGCGCCAGGCCAGCGTGGCCAAGCTCGTGGCCACCGACGCGGCCATGAAGGTCGCCACCGACGCCGTGCAGGTGTTCGGCGGCTACGGCTACACCCGCGACTTCCCGGTGGAGCGCTACATGCGCGAGGCCAAGATCATGCAGATCTTCGAGGGCACCAACCAGATCCAGCGCCTGGTCATCAGCCGCCACTTCGCGAGGTAGTGCGCTCACGTGGCGCTAGCCACCCCAGGTCACCTGGCGCAGGCCGTGGCGGTCGGGCGGGCCGGGCTGGGCGGCGCCGTCGGGGGAGACCGGCGAGCCGTGGGCGGTGCCGCCCTCGCGCGCCTCGCTCTGGTCGCCGCCGGACGGCTCCGCGCCCGCGTCGAGCTCGGCGATCCGGGTACGCAGCACCTCGATCACCGGCATCCGCGAGGAGTGGGCGCGCTCGTGCTCGAGCAGGTGCTCCACCTCGCCGCGCTCGAGCGAGCGGATGCGGTGCTTGATCGTGTCGACCGTGGCGTGGTCGAAGTCCGGGAACGGGGCGTCGGCCACCGGGGGCCTCCTCGCGACGGGTGCGTTCGGGCCCGGGGGTCTACCCGCTCAGGACGCGGGCGCACCCTCCTCCGGCCGGGTGAGCAGCCCGATGACGCGCTTCTTGACGAGGAACCCGACGGTCAGCCCGACGAGGACCGCGACGATCAGCCCCGCCCACGAGAACCGCTTGAGCCAGGTCTCGGCCGCGATCCCCAGCGCGTACACCGCCGCCGTCGTGCCGAACGTCCAGAGGACGCCGCCGACGACGTTGGCCGGCATGAACTTGCGGTAGGGCATCTTCAGCGCGCCCGCGAGCGGGCCCGCGAGGATCCGCAGGATCGCGATGAAGCGGCCCACGATCACGGTCATGACGCCCCACCGCTCGAACGCCCGCTCGGCGATGGCGACGTGCCCGGGGCCGAAGTGCTTGGGGAACCGCCGGCCGGCCGCCTCGAGCAGCCCGATGCCGTAGCGGCGCCCGACGGCGAAGCCGATGGAGTCACCCACCACCGCGCCGATCAGCGCCGCCGTCGCGACCCAGATCGCCGAGATCGCGAGCTCCGGGCGGGTGGCCATCAGCGTCGCGCTGACCAGCACGATCTCGCCGGGCAGCGGGATACCGAAGCTCTCGATCCCGACCACCCCCAGGACGGTGAGGTACACCGCCAGCGGCGGGATCGACTGCAGCCACTCCGCGATCACCCGGTACTCCCTTCCCGGTAGGGACCCCGAGCATGACGCACCGTGGCGATCGACGACAGCCGTTGCGTCAGGAGAGCGACAACGGGCCGATTGTCCACACACGGAGTGTGATCGACCGGCTGCTAGCTGCTCCGCAACGTCCGGCTGTGCCCACGGAACTCGGCGATGACCTGCCCGTCGCGCGGGCGGGTCACAGTGACGTCGTAGACGCCGCTGCGCCCGTAGGCCACCCGCTCGGTCGCCTCGGCCGCCAGCACGTCGCCGAGGTGCGCCGACGCGACGAACACGACGTCCGCGGCGGCCGCCACCGCGACGGGCCCCGCCGAGTTGCAGGCGCACGCGAACGTCGAGTCGGCGAGCAGGAACAGGTAGCCGCCGTGGCACATGCCGTGGCCGTTGACCATCTCCTCGGTCACCGGCATCGAGATGCGCGCCCGCCCGTCCGCCGCCTCGTGCAGCTCCATCCCGAGCTTCCGCGAGGCGGCGTCGTCGTCCCACATGCGGCGGACGGACGAGACGATCTCAGGCATCGGCGGCCTCGGAGCGCTTGGCCACCAGCGTCAGCACGTCGTACTTGGCCACCGGGTCACCGTTGCCGTTGACGACCTCCGCGTCCCAGCGCACCTCGCCGTACGCGGCCGACGCGCGCGGCGAGATCTGCTTGGCCGTGAGCGTGATCGTCAGTTCGTCGTCGAACTTCACCGGCGTCAGGAAGCGCAGGTCGTCCACGCCGAAGTTGGCGAGCACCGGTCCCGGCGCCGGATCGACGAACAGCCCCGCCGCGAACGACACCACGAGGTAGCCGTGGGCCACGCGCTCCCCGAAGAACGGGTTCGCGGCGGCGGCCTCGGCGTCGAGGTGGGCGTAGAAGGTGTCGCCGGTGAACTCGGCGAAGTGCGCGACGTCGGCCTCGGTGACCCGCCGCGGGCCGCCGACGACGGTGTCGCCGGGGCGCAGGTCCTCGAGGTGCTTGCGGAACGGGTGCTCGTCGGTGACGGTGCGCGCGCTGCCCGGCACCCACCGCCCGGTGATCGCCGAGAGCATGTCCGGGGACCCCTGGACGGCGCTGCGCTGCATGTGGTGGGCGACGCCGCGCAGCCCGCCCAGCTCCTCGCCGCCGCCGGCCCGGCCCGGGCCGCCGTGCACGAGCTGGGGCATCGGCGAGCCGTGGCCCGTCGACTCCTTCGCGTCGGCGCGGTCGAGCACCAGCAGGCGGCCGTGCCACGGCGCCACGCCGAGCACGACCTCGCGGGCGAACTCCGCGTCGGCGGTGACCACCGACCCGGCGAGCGAGCCCTGGCCGCGCGCGGCGAGCTCGACGACCTCGCCCGCCGAGGAGTACGGCACGACCGTGGAGACCGGCCCGAACGCCTCGACCTCGTGCACCGCGGCGCTGTCGGCCGACCCGCGCAGCAGCACCGGCGACAGGAACGCGCCCCGCTGCGCGTCGGCGCCGCGGACCTCGACCTGCTCGGGGTCGCCGAACACCACCTCGGCGCCGTCCATCAGCGACTTCAGCGAGCGGCGGACCTCCTCGCGCTGCTCGAGCCCGGCCAGCGCGCCCATGGTCACGCCCTCGGCCGACGGGTCGCCGACGACGACCTGCGCGAGCTTGTCCCGCACCGCCTCGACCACCGCGTCGGCCTGCGCGGCGGGCACGAACGCGCGCCGGATCGCCGTGCACTTCTGCCCGGCCTTCACCGTCATCTCGGTGACGAGCTGGCCGACGTAGAGGTCGAACTCCGGCGTCCCCGGCGTCGCGTCCGGTCCGAGGATCGAGCAGTTCAGCGAGTCGGCCTCCGCGGTGAAGCGCACCGCGCGCGCCGAGAGCACCGGGTGGGTGCGCAGCTGCCGCGCGGTGGAGGCCGAGCCGGTGAACGAGACGAGGTCCTGCTCGGTGAGGTGGTCGAACAGGTCGCCGACCGAGCCGGCGAGGAACTGGACCGCGCCGTCGGGCAGCAGCCCCGACGCGACGATCAGCCGCGCCAGCTCGGCGGTGAGGAACGCGGTGGGCGTCGCCGGCTTGATGATCGACGGGACGCCGGCGAGGAACGCGGGGGCGAGCTTCTCCAGCGGGCCCCAGACGGGGAAGTTGTAGGCGTTGACCTGCACCGCGACGCCCTGCAGCGGGGTCATCACGTGCTGGGCGACGAAGGTGCCGCCCTTGCTCAGCGGCACGACGTCGCCGTCGAGCCACGGCCCGGACGCGGGCAGCTCGCGCTTGCCCAGCGACGCGTACACCTGCAGCACACCGATGCCGCCGTCGACGTCGAACTTCGCGTCGCCCTTCGTGGCGCCGGTGCGCGCCGAGACGGCGTAGAGCTCCTCGCGGTGCTCGCGCAGGTACCCGGCGAGGGCCTTGAGCAGCGACGCGCGCTGGTGGAACGACAGCTCGCGCAGCGCGGGCCCGCCGACGCGGCGGCCGTAGCCGGCGACCGCGGCCATGTCGATGCCGTCGGTGGCGAGCCGGCCGATCTCCTCGCCGGTGACCGCGTCGCTCACGGGGCGGCCCTCGGCGTCGGGGGTGACCCACTCGCCGAGGACGTGGCTGGACAGGACGCTCATCGATGATCCTCTAGACGTCGTAGTCGACGGTGACTTCGTCGGAGACGGGCAGGGCCTGGCAGGTCAGCACGAACCCGGCGTCGACCTCCTCGGGCTCGAGCGCGAAGTTGCGGCGCATCGTGACCTCGCCGGCGGTGACCTGCGCGCGGCAGGTGCCGCAGACCCCGCCCTTGCAGGCGAACGGCAGGTCGGAGCGGGTGCGCTGGGCGGCGTCGAGCACCGGCTCGGTGCGCGGCAGGGTGAGCACCGACGCGCGCCCGTTGACGATCACGGTGACCGTGGCGCCCGTCCCGTCGTCCTCGACGGCGTCGTCCTCGGCGCGGTGCACCTCGGGCGGCGGCTCGTCGACGTAGAACAGCTCGCGGTGCACGCGGCGGCGCTCGACGTCGAAGCCGGTGATGACCTCCGTCGCCGCCTCGACCATGCCGAGCGGGCCGCAGAGCCACCAGTGCGCGACCTCGCCGACCGGCACCAGCGCGCCGACCAGCGTGCGCAGGCGCTCGGCGTCGAGGCGGCCGTTGAACAGGTCGGCGGCGGTGGGTTCGCGGGAGAGCACGTGGACGAGCTGCAGGCGCGAGCCGTAGCGGTCCTTGAGGTCGGCGAGGTCCTCGCCGAACATCACCGTGTCGCTGCGGCGGTTGCCGTAGAGCAGCGTCACCCGGGTGTCGCGGTAGGCGGCCAGGACGGTCGCGGCGATCGAGAGCACCGGTGTGATCCCGGAGCCGGCGGCGACGAGCACGTGGTGCTCGCCGGGCGCGACCTCCGGGCTGAAGCGGCCCTGCGGCGGCCCGACCTCGATCTCGTCGCCGGCGCCGAGCCGGTCGACCAGCCACGTCGAGAACAGCCCGTCGTCGACGCGGCGCACCCCGATCCGCGGGGCGGCGCCCTCGGGCGCGCAGATCGAGTACGACCGGCGCTCCTCGCCGTCGGCGGTCTCCAGGCGCAGGGTCAGGTACTGGCCGGCCCGGAACACGTAGTCGTCGCGCAGCGCGTCGGGCACGTCGAACCGGACGGCGACGGCGTCGTCGCAGAGCCGCTCGACGTCGGCGACCCGCAGGGTGTGGAAGCCGGACGCGCGGGGCGTCGGGACCTCCGTGGCGGGGGCGCTCATCAGATCTCCTTGACGTGCTCGAACGGTTCGGCGCACGACCGGCAGCGGCGCAGCGCCGTGCAGGCGGTCGGCCCGAAGCGCGAGGTCTCCTCGGTGTCCGGTGCCCCGCAGAGCGGGCAGGCCACGGCGCGGGACGGCGCGACCAGCGTGAGCGGCACCGGACCCACCGCCCGGGGGCCGAGGTGCGCCGGCGGGGCGACGCCGGCCTCGGCGAGCTTGCGGCGGCCCGCGTCGGAGATCCAGTCGGTGGACCACGGCGGGCTGAACGTGGTGCGCACGTCGACCCGGTCGTGGCCGGCGGCGTGGAGCTTGCGGCGCAGGTCGGCGCGCATCTCCTCGAGGGCGGGGCAGCCGGAGTAGGTCGGGGTGATGGTCACGACCACCGTGCCGTCGCCGGCGGTCTCGACGCCGCGCACCACGCCGAGGTCGGCGAGGGTCAGCATCGGCATCTCGGGGTCGACGACGCCCTCCACGACCGTGCGAGCGTCGAGCAGATCGGCGGTCACCACGTCGCCTCCGGGTGCGCGCGGGCCAGCGACTGCATGACGGCGAGGACGGTGCCCAGCGACTCGGTGTGCACGCCGTCGCGGCCACCGCGCCCGCCGACGAGCCCCACCGCGGCGCGCTCGGGACGGGTCAGGGTGGCGAGCGGCAGGACCTGCTCGAGCACGCCGTCGACCTCGCCGCGCAGCTCCGCGGGGTCGACGGCGACGCCCGCCTCGGCGAGGCGGCGCTCGACGTCGTGGGGGAGGAAGAGCTCCTCGACGAACGGCCACACGTCGTCGAGGCCCGCCTGCATCCGCGCGTGGGAGAGCTCGGTGCCGTCGCCGAGGCGCAGCGTCCACTGGGCGGCGTAGTCGCGGTGGTAGGCGAGCTCCTTGACCGCCTTGCCGGCGACGGCGGCGAGCACCGGGTCGCGGCTGCCGGTGAGGCGCTGCATCAGCGCGAGCCGCCACGACGAGAGCACGAGGATCCAGGCGATGGTGCGCCCGAAGTCGCCGAGGTCGGTCTCGACGAGGGTGACGTTGCGGAACCCCCGGTCGTCGCGGAAGTAGGTCAGCACGTCCTCGTCGTCCTGCGGGCCCGCGCGGAACGGCTCGGCGGCGCCGAGGTGCCCGGCGCGCGAGAGCAGCACGCGCGCCTGCCCGAGCAGGTCGAGCGCGATGTTCGCGAGCGCCACGTCCTCCTCGAGCTCGGGCGCCTTGGCCGTCCAGCCGGCGAGGCGCTGCGCGGCGATCAGGGCGTCGTCGGCGAGCATGAGGCAGTAGGCCGCGAGGTCGGCGCGGTCGACGCCCTCGGGCACCGGGGCGTCGATCTCCGCGGTGCCCGCGTCGAACCCGGTGCCGAAGGCCCAGCGGCCGTCGTCGTCCGCGGTCGCCAGCGCGTCGTAGACGTTCTCGTCGTGGTGCGCGGGGTCGGTGTCGTCGCTGTGCATCAGAGGTGGGGGACGTCGTCGGGGATGTCGTAGAAGGTCGGGTGCCGGTAGACCTTGTCGCCGGCGGGCGCGAAGAACGGGTCCTTCTCGTCCGGGCTGGACGCGGTGATCGCGTCGCCGCGCACGACCCAGATGCTCACGCCCTCGTTGCGCCGCGTGTAGAGGTTGCGGGCGTTGTGCAGGGCCATGGTGTCGTCGGGCGCGTGCAGCGAGCCGACGTGCACGTGGTTGAGCCCGCGCTTGCCGCGCACGAACACCTCGTAGAGCGGCCAGGTCGCCTTCGGTCCGCCACCGCTCGCCAGGTCGCGGGCGGGGTCGCCCTCGACGTGGGCGGTGGTGTCGTCGGACATGCTCATGCCGCCGGCACCTCCCGCGCAGCGTGCTTGACGGCGTACGCGGCGGCCGCGTCGCGGACCCACTGCCCGCCCTCGTGGGCGGCGCGGCGGTTGGCCAGGCGCTGGGCGTTGCACGGCCCGGCACCCTTGACGACCTGCATGAACTCGTCCCAGTCGATGTCGCCGAAGTCGTGCGCCTGCCGGTCGTCGTTCCAGCGCAGCGCGGGGTCGGGCAGCGTGACGCCGAGCGCCTCGGCCTGCGGGACGGTCATGTCGACGTAGCGCTGGCGCAGCTCGTCGTTGGTGTGGCGCTTGATCCGCCAGGCCATCGACTGCTGGGTGTTGGGCGAGTCGCCGTCGGCGGGGCCGAACATCATCAGCGACGGCCACCACCAGCGGTCGACCGCGTCCTGGACCATCGCGCGCTGCGCGTCGGTGCCGGCCATCAGCGTCATCAGCAGCTCGTAGCCCTGGCGCTGGTGGAACGACTCCTCCTTGCAGATGCGCACCATGGCCCGCGCGTAGGGCCCGTAGCTGGAGCGGCACAGCGGGACCTGATTGACGATCGCGGCGCCGTCGACGAGCCAGCCGATGACGCCGATGTCGGCGAACGTCAGCGTGGGGTAGTTGAAGATCGACGAGTACTTCTGCTTCGAGTCGATCAGCTTCTCGGTGAGCTCGCCGCGGTCGACCCCGAGCGTCTCGGTGGCCGAGTAGAGGTAGAGCCCGTGGCCGGCCTCGTCCTGGACCTTGGCCAGCAGGATGGCCTTCCGCCGCAGGCTGGGGGCGCGCAGGATCCAGTTGCCCTCGGGCTGCATCCCGATGATCTCGGAGTGCGCGTGCTGGGCGATCTGGCGGATGAGGGTCTTGCGGTAGCCCTCGGGCATCCAGTCGCGGGGCTCGACGCGGCCCTCGGACGCCACGGTGCGCTCGAACTGGGCCTCGAGCTCGTGCTCGGTCACGGTCATCGGTGGCCACCTCCGTACCGAATGTTCGTTCGGTTGATGGTGACGCACCGGACCCCGACTCCGCAACCGTCTCGTGCGGGGTGGCTCGTGCGGGGTGGCTCGCGCGGGTGGAGCGAGGGCGTCCCTGGGTGCGTGGGAAGCAGTGAAGGACGCCCTCGCTGCTCCCCACGCGGGCAGGATCGCCGGCATGGACGTGCTCGCGACGCTGGCGGACGGGGCGCTGACGGTGCGCCGGGCCCGGGCCGCGGACGTGCCCGCGCTGGTCGGGCTGATCGCCGCCGACCCGGTGAGCGCCGGGCGGGGCGACGCGCTCGGTGACCTCGCGCCCTACGCGGCGGCGTTCGCCGAGATCGACGCCGACCCCGCCCACCTGCTCGTCTGCCTCGACGAGGCCGACGGCGGGACGGTCGGCACCCTGCAGCTCACGGTGCTGCCGAGCCTCGGCCGGCGCGGCACGCGGCGTGCCCAGCTCGAGTCGGTGCACGTCGACGAGCGGTGCCGGGGCCGGGGGTACGGCGCGCTGCTGGTCGGCTGGGCGGTGGACGAGGCCCGGCGGCGTGGCTGCGGGCTCGTGCAGCTGACGAGCGACGCGTCACGGGCCGCCGCGCACCGCTTCTACGAGCGGCTGGGGTTCACCGCCAGCCACGCGGGGTTCAAGCAGGACCTGACGACCCGTCGATGAGCTCGTCGAGCGTGACGTAGAGCCCCGGGTCGCCGGTGCGCTCGCTGCGCTCGACCGCGGCGCGCGCCCGGGCCGCGATGCGCCCGATCTCGTCGGCCGCGACCACCCGCGTCTGCAGCACCTCGCCGTCGCCGTCGGTCAGGGTGACCGCGACGAGGCCGGTCTCGGGCTGCTCGGAGAACTCCAGCGGCACGGGCCCGAGCCTAGGTCGACCGGACGTCCGGCGCAGGTGCCTTCTGGGCGAGCAGGCCCTCGAACGCCATCCGGTCGACCTCGGCGACGAGGTCGTCCACGGCGACGCGTCCCGGGCGGTACCAGTCGACGAGCGAGTTCACGAGCCCCGAGAGCAGGCGGGCGCCGACGGTCGGGTCGATGCCGGCGCGCAGCTCCCCGGCGGCCGAGGCCTCGCGGACCAGGGCGGCGATGGCCGCGTCGAACTCGCGGCGCCGGGCCAGCGCCCAGCGCTCGGTCTCGGTGTTGCCGCGCAGGCGCAGCAGCAGGGTCACGTGCGGCAGCTCGGCGACGAGCACCTCGACCTGCCGGCGCACGATGTGGCGCAGCCGGGTCAGCGGGCTGCCCGACGACGCGCCCGGCTCGTCGAGGATGCCGAACAACCCGTCGAGCGCCCGCTCGAGCGCCGCGCGCAGCAGCGCCTCCTTGCCGCGCACGTGGTGGTAGAAGGACGACTTGGTGATGCCGGCGGCCGCGGAGAGGTCCTCCATGCTCGTGGCGTCGTAGCCGCGCTCGTTGAACACCCGCGCGGCGACCTCGACGAGGCTCGACGGGTCGTACGTCGGCCGGGACCGCCGCTCCCGCGCGGGCCCCGCCGGTCGCTCGCCCTCGGGGGCGGGGGGTCGCGTGCCGGTCACGCCGGGGAATCTACGGCCCCGACCGGGTCATGAGGCCAGAGGCGGGCCGGGTGATCGTGTGCGCCGCCCGGTTCCGAGCGAAGGGCACCTTCGCTCGGATAGAGGGGCGAGGGGGCCCCTTCGCCGGAACGCCGTCCCTGGCGCCGGAGGCCGGTACCCAGCATCCTCGTGCCTGGCCGCGTGGGGCGGGTCACTGCTACCGTCGAGCCGACCGAACGATCGTTCGACTGCGCCCACCACGCAGCGTGTTCCCCGGAGCTGCTCGATGACGACGCCCGAGACCCTCCACGACCTCGCGCCGGCGGGCGACGCGGGCAACGCGACGCGCACCATGGGTGCCGCCCTGCGCCGCGCGCTGGCCACCGCCCGCGGGCGCACGGCCGTGGTGTGCGGCGAGCAGACCGTCGACTACGCCGAGCTGGCCGACCGCATCGCGCGCCTCGGCGGGCTGCTCACGGCCCTGGGGCTGCGCCCCGGCGACCGCGTCGGCGTCCTGGGCGCGAACTGTCATCGCTACCTCGAGCTCTACCTCGGCCTGCCGAGTCACGGGCTCGTCATCGTCCCGCTGAACGTGCGCCACACCGCCGCCGAGCGGACCTACGCCCTGCGCGACGCCGGGGCCCGCGTGCTGTTCGCCGACCGCGCGCTCGACGGCCTCGACCCCGACCTGCGCGTCGTCGACACGAGCACCGAGTACGAGGCGCTGCTCGCCGACGCCGCACCCACCGCCCCGCTGCGCGAGCCCGCCGAGCACGACCTCGCCGGCATCTTCTACACCGGAGGCACCACCGGGGCGGCCAAGGGCGTGATGCTCACGCACGGCAACCTGGTCGCCAACGCGTTCCACTTCATGGCCTGCTGGCCGTTCACCGCGGACACCCGCTGGCTCGTGGTCGCGCCGATGTTCCACGCGGCCGGCACGATCGGCGCGCTCGCCACCGTGTGGGCCGGCGGGACACAGGTGATGTGCCCGGCGTTCACCCCGGACGGCGTCCTCGACCTCGTCGAGCGCCACGGCGTCACCGCGACGCTCGTGGTGCCGACGATGATGGACGCGCTCGCTGCCGAGCAGACCGCCCGCCCGCGCAGGGTGTCGAGCCTGCGCTGGCTCTCGCACGGGTCGTCGCCCGCCGCGGTCGAGCTGCTGCGCCGCACCCACGGCGCGTTCCCGGACGCCGAGATGCTGCACATCTACGGGCTGACCGAGACCTCGCCGATCGTCACCCTCCTGCCCGGCGAGCAGCACCTGCTCGACACCCCGCAGGCGCGCTCGTGCGGGCGGGCCGCGGTCGGCGTCGAGGTGATCGTCGTCGACCCGGCCGACCGCGCGCCGCTGCCGCCGGGCACGGTCGGCGAGGTGCTGATCCGCGGCGCCAACGTCACCGCGGGCTACTGGAACAAGCCCGAGGAGACCGCCGCGGCGCTGCGCGACGGCTGGTTCGCGTCCGGCGACCTGGGGCTGCTCGACGACGGCGGGCACCTGTTCCTCGTCGACCGCGCCAAGGACATGATCGTCTCGGGCGGCGAGAACGTGTACAGCGCCGAGGTCGAGAACGCCCTGTTCGCGCACCCCTCGGTCGTCGAGGTCGCGGTGTTCGGTGTGCCGCACGAGCGGTTCGGCGAGTCGGTGCACGCCGTCGTCGTCCTGCGCTCCCAGCCCGAGGACGCCGATGGGTTCGCCGAGGAGCTCGTGGCGCACTGCCGCCGCACGATCGCCGGCTACAAGGTCCCGCGCAGCATCGAGACCCGCGTCGAGCCGCTGCCGAAGTCGGGCGCCGGGAAGATCCTCAAGCGGGAACTGCGCGCGGTGTTCTGGGCGGAGCGGGAGTCCCAGCTGACGTAGGCCCGGAGAACGAGGTCGTTGAACGGTGACCGACCGTCCCCCTAGGTTCGACCTCGGAACAGTGACCACACACTGCTGGGGGCGGAAAAGTGCCGGAAGCGACGATTGTCCTGGTCCACGGCGCCTGGGCGGACGGTTCGAGCTGGAATCCCGTCGCGCGTGAGCTGAGGAATCGCGGATACACGGTGCTCACGCCACCCAATCCGTTGCGCGGCGTGACCACGGATGCTCCCTACGTCACCTCGTTCGTCGCCCAGCGCGCGACGGGCCCCGTGGTGCTGGTCGGCCATTCCTACGGCGGCTTCGTCATCACGAACGCCGCGGCCGGCGCCGGTGACGTGCGGGCGCTGGTCTACGTCGACGCGTTCATCCCCGACGCCGGCGAGACGGTCTTCCAGATCCTCGGGGGATCGGGATCGGCGCTCGACGTCCCCGATCCGACCACCGTGCTCGATCTCGCCGGATATCCCGGGGCGCCCGAAGGAGATGTCGAGGCTTTCCTGAAGCCCGACACGGTGCACGGGGCATTCGCGCAGGATCTGCCGGAGGACGACCGCTGGCGGATCGTCGAGAGTCAGCGCCCGATCACCCTGAGTGCGAATCTGACGCCGGGGGCCGACGCCGCGTGGAGATCGTTGCCGAGCTGGGCCGTGGTGGGCACCGAGGACCGGGTCATCCCCCCGGACACCCAGCGGCGGATGGCCGAGCGCGCCGGCTCGACGATCACCGACGTGGCCGGCTCCCACGTCTCGATGGTGTCGAACCCGAAGGTCACCATCGACGCGGTCCTCGCCGCCGCGGAGGCCGCCGGCCGCTGAGGGCGCGGGGTCCGCGTCGGGGGCTCAGGGCGGCGGCGCGACGGGCCGCCCGTCGGCGGTCCAGGCGCCGAAGCCGCCGTCGAGGTGGGCCACGTCGGTGTAGCCCAGCGACTGGAGGCTCCGCGCGGCGAGCGCGGAGCGGCCGCCGCCCGAGCAGAAGCAGATGACCCGTCGCGCGGGGTCGAAGCCGGGGACGTGCATCGGCGTGCCGGGGTCGGCGGCGAACTCGAGCAGGCCGCGGGGCACGGGCGTCGCTCCCGGGATGGTGCCCGCCGCGGTCTCGTCCGCCTCCCGGACGTCGACGAGCAGCCGGTCGCCCTGCGCCAGCTCGGCCGCGACCTGCGACGGGGTGAGGCCGTCCACGTGGGCCCGGGCCTCCATCACGAGATCGCGCGCCGATGCCATGTAGCCGCCTCCCCGGACGAACGGATCTGCGCGGCGGATCATGGCACCCGGGACCGCCGGCCGGAAGGTCCCGGTCAGTGCCCGGTGAAGGTCGGCTTCTCCTTCGCGAGGAACGCCTCGACGGCGTTGCGGTGGTCCTCGGTCTTCGCGAGGCGCGACTGGGCCGCGCCCTCGTGCTCGAGCACGGACGGCAGCGACGAGACGGTGCCCAGCGCGATCGCGACCTTGATCTCGGCGTAGGCCGCGGTCGGCCCGGCGGCGAGCTTGCGGGCCAGGGCGAGCGCCTTGTCGTCGAGCTCCTCGGCGGCGACCACCTCGCGCACGAGCCCCCAGTCGCGCGCCGACTCGGCGGTGAAGGTGTCGCCGAGCATGAGCAGGTCGGTGGCCCGCGAGGCGCCGACGGCGTGGGCCAGCGTCGCGGAGAGCCCGGAGTCGCCGCCGAACCCGATGCCGGAGAACGCCGTCGCGAAGCGCACCCCGGCCGCGGCGACGCGCAGGTCGCAGGCCAGCGCGAACCCGAGGCCGGCGCCGACGCAGGTGCCGCCGATCGCGGCGATCGCGGGCTTGGGCATCGTCGCGAGCGCCGAGGTGATGCGGTTGTAGTGCTCGGGCACGGTGCGCATGGCGTCCGGGTCGCCCGAGCGCAGGGTCTCGGCGTGTTCGCCGAGGTCCTGCCCGACGCAGAACGCCGGCCCCGCGGCGGCGAGGACGACGGCGCGCACGCTGTCGTCCTGGCCGACGTCCTCGAGGGCGTCGCGCAGCGCCACCTTGAGCTCGGTGGTCAGCGCGTTGCGACGGTCCGGGCGGTTCATCCGCACGACCGCCACGGCCGCCTGGTCGTCTCGGGTCACCACGACGGCGTCGTTCGTCATCGAACGCACTCCTCTCACGGGCCGGGCGGTCCGGCGCGGGGATCATGCTGCCCTCCCGCCGGGGGTGGGGACAGGGGCAGGGTGGAGCCATGACGACGGCACTGACGCGGGTCGCCGCGTTCTGCGAGCGCTACGGGCTCGACGTCCCGATCATCCAGGCCCCGATGGCGGGTGCCTGCCCGCCGGAGCTGGCCGTCGCCGTGGCGCAGGCCGGCGGCATGGGGGCCACCGGGGCGGTCCTCGACAGCCCGGCGAAGATCGAGGACTGGGCCCGGCGGTTCCGCGAGGGCTCCTCCGGGCCGTTCCAGATGAACCTGTGGATCCCCGACGCGCCGCCGGACGGGGACGGCGGCGCGGCCGCGGCGCGCGCCTTCCTCGATCGCTTCGGCACGCCCGGCGAGCCCGCGGGGGCGTCGCCGGTGTTCACCGAGCAGGTCGACGCGCTGCTCGCCGCGGGGCCGACGGTGATCTCGTCGATCATGGGCCTGTTCGACCCGCCGACCGTCGAACGGATCCACGCCGCGGGCATCGCCTGGTTCGCCTGCGCGACCACTCTCGACGAGGCGCTCGCCGCGCAGGACGCCGGCGCCGACGCGGTGGTCGCCCAGGGCATCGAGGCCGGCGGGCACCGCGGGACGTTCGACCCGGTGGCCGCCGCGTCGACGGGCGTCGGGCTGCTCGCGCTCGTGCCGCAGCTCGCGGACGCGCTGCGCGTGCCGGTCGTCGCCACCGGCGGGATCACCGACGGGCGCGCGGTCGCGGCGGCGCTGACCCTCGGGGCGAGCGCGGTGCAGGTGGGCACGGCGTACCTGCGCTCGCCGGAGATCGGGATCGCGCCCGCGTGGTCGGAGGCGCTGGGGGCCGCCGCGCCGGAGACCTCGGTGCTCACCCGAGCGTACTCGGGGCGCCCGGGGCGGGCGCTGCCCACCCCGTTCGTGCGGGCGTGGACGGAGGCCGGCGTGGCTCCGGCGGGCTACCCGGTGCAGCGCGCGCTGGTGGGGCAGTGGCGCCGCGGGGAGGCCGCCGGCGTCGATCCCGTCAACCAGTGGGCGGGCCAGGCCGCCCGCCTCGCGCGCCCGGAGTCCGCGCGCGTGATCACCGAGGAGCTGTGGCGCGCGGCGCGCGCCCTGTTGCCGGCATGACGGGGGTGCGCCGGCTCCCCGCTCGCACGCCGCCCGGGCCACCGGTGCGCTCCTGGCCGTGCAGAGCGTCTTCCAGGCGGGTCTCGCGTCGGGGGCGCCGTGGGGACGCTTCGCGTACGGCGGGGCCCACCCGGGCCGGCTCCCGGAGAAGCTCCGCCGGGTCAGCGGGGTGGCCGCCCCGGTCTACGCGGCGTCGGCGGTCGGCGTCGCCACCGGGGCCGGGTCGCCGGCGCTGCGGCGCGCGGCGCTGACCGGCCTGGCCGCGTTCATGGCGGTCGGGACGGTGCTCAACGGCATCTCGCGCTCGCCGGGGGAGCGGCTGGTGTGGACGCCGTTCTGCGCCGTGACCGCGGTGCTGGCCTGGTCCGCCCGCCCGGATCAGGCCACCCGGGCGACGAGCGTGATCACCGGCGGCCGGTAGGGCTCCATCACGGGGGCGACGGCCGCGACCGCCGCGCGCCGCACCGCGGCGCGCTCGGATTCGGAGAGCCGGGCCAGCCACCCCGCGACGTGGGCCTGGCCGAGGCGGTAGTCGACCAGGTCCTCCGCCCGGTCCACCCCGACGTCGGCGACGTGCTCGGTGACGACGACGTCCGCCAGCCCGGCGGCGTGGGCGGCCTCGCGCATCGCGGACACGTCGCCGAGCAGCGGCGCCTGCACGGTCGTGAGGTGGGCGTACCAGTCGGGCGGGGTGAAGCCGGCGTCCGCGGCGACCGCGTCGATCCGGTCGCGCACCCGGCGGTGGGCGGTCGTGGCGCCCGGCGCCGTCGCCAGGATCGCGCCGCCGGCGCGGGTGACGCGGGCGAGCTCGCGCAGCGCGGCGGTCGGGTCGTCGACGTGGTTGAGCGCGAAGGCCGCGACCGCGTCGTCGACGGCGCGGTCGCGCAGCGGCAGCGCCTCCAGCGCACCGACGGCCGCCGGCGGGCGGGTGGCGGCGTCCCGGGCGAGCATCGCGGGCGAGCGGTCGACGGCCACCGGGCGCGCCCCGGCGAGCTGCAGCGCCGCCGACGCGAGGCCCGTGCCGGCGCCGGCGTCGAGCACCCGGCGGCCGACGAGCGGGTGCGGGGCGGCCGCCACGAGCTGCGTCGCCAGCGGCCCGTACACCCGCGCGGCGCCGGTCGCCCAACCCGTCGCGGCCCACGCATAGCGGTCCACGGTCATGACCTCACTGTTCCCTCAGAGACGCCACAGACCTGCGTCACCCCCGGCGAGCACGGTGATCACCGTGAGGCGGCCGCCCCGAACGGCCGCCCGGACGTCGAGGAGATCGATCGATGAACTGTCGCCGCCTGCCGGTCCTCGCCGGACCGGTCCTGGCCGGACTGCTCGTGCTCGGCGGGTGCGCCGGCGCTCCCGAGACCGGCCCCGCTGCCGCCGCGCCCGCCCCCGCCACCGTGTCCGCCCCCACCGGCGTCGGCGGGCAGGCGCCGTGCACGACGCGGCTGCGCCCCAGCGGGGCCACCGGCGGCGGGCTGACGCTCACGCCCGAGGTCCAGGAGCAGATCGAGCGGCTGCGCCGGACGCCGGGCCCCGATGCCCGGGCGACGCCGCCCGACCCCGCGCTCGCCTCCCGCCTCGCCGACGTCAGCTCCCGCGTCGAGCGTGCCGCCCAGCCCTGCACGGACCGCTGATCCCGGCGAGCACAATCGCGCCATGAGTGACCCGGCCGCGCCCGACCTGCTGGTCGTCGACGACGACGCCGACGTGCGCGCCTCGCTCGAGCGCGGCCTGCGGCTGTCCGGCTTCGCCGTGCGCTCCGCGCAGGACGGGCCGGGCGCGCTGCGCGCGGTGCACGAGCGGGTCCCGGACGCCGTGGTCCTCGACCTCGGGCTGCCCGGCATGGACGGCGTCGCGGTGGTCACCGCGCTGCGGGCGATGGACCACGACGTCCCGGTGTGCGTGCTCTCCGCCCGCGACACCGTCGACGACCGCGTCGTCGGGCTCGAGGCCGGCGCCGACGACTACATGGTCAAGCCGTTCGCGCTCACCGAGCTGGTCGCGCGGTTGCGGGCGCTCCTGCGGCGCGGGGTCCGCCCGGCCCCGGAGGCGGCGTCCGGCGACGTGGTCGGGGCCGGCCCGCTGCGGATCGACCTCGCGCGGCGCACGGTGCACGTCGGCGAGCGCTCGGTGGACCTGACCAAGCGGGAGTACGAGCTGCTCGTCGTGCTCGCCCGCAACGCCGAGGTCGTGCTGACCCGCGAGCGGCTGCTCGAGCTGGTCTGGGGCTACGACTTCGCCACCGACACCAACGTCGTCGACGTCTTCGTCGGCTACCTGCGCCGCAAGCTGGAGGCCGACGGCACGCCGCGGCTCGTGCACACGGTGCGCGGCGTCGGCTTCGTGCTGCGGGAGGGCGGGTGAGGCGCTCCTGGTCGCTCCGGGCCCGCGTCGCCCTGGCCTCCGCGGTGGCCACGACCGTGGTCGTCGTACTGGTCGGTGTGCTGGCCTCGGTGCTGCTGACCCGCGAGCAGACCGAGCGCCTCGACCGCAGCCTCGTGCCGGGATCGCCCGCGGTGCTCGGGACGTTCGCGTCGACCCGCGCCGACCTGGCGGTGACCCTGCGCGGACCGGCGGGCGCGCGCCGGGTCAGCGGCCCCGAGCTGCCGCTCTCGCCGCTCGGTATCCCGACCTCGGTCGACGTCGGCGGCGTCGCCTACCGGATCCGCACCGCTCCCGGTCCGGCGCCGGGCGTGCTCGTGACGGTCGGGGCGACCGAGGACGACACCCGCGCGCGGGTGGCCGACCGGCAGCGACTGGTCACCGGGCTCGGCGTGGTGGCCGTCGCGCTGGCCGCCGGGCTGGGATGGCTCCTCGCGGGCCGTGCCGTGCGCCCGATGCGCCGGCTCACCACGCAGGCGGCGACGCTCGACCGGGCCGCCGCCGATCCCGCCGAGCCGCCCCCGACCGTGCGCGCCGACGGGTCCCGCGAGTCCGAGGAGCTCGCCGACGCGCTGTCGGCGATGCTCGCGCGCCTGCACGCCGAGCAGGAGCGCAGCACGGCCTCGCTGCACGCCGCCCGGGACTTCGCGGCGGCCGCCCGTCACGAGCTGCGGACCCCCCTGACCGCCATGCGCACCGACCTCGAGGTGCTCCGGGACCATCCCGACCTGCCCGAACGTGACGCGGTGCTCGCCGACGTCCTGCGCGCGCAGGGGCGGGTGGAGGCGACGCTCACCGCGCTGGGCCAGCTCGCCGCCGGGGACCTGCCCGAGGCGAGCGACCGGGAGGCGATCGGCGTGGCCGACCTGCTGCGCCTGGCCGCCGAGGACGCGCGGCGGGCGCACCCGGGGCTGGAGGTCGTCGTGGACGAGCCGCCCGAGGGCGCGGTCCGCGCCTCGCTGGAAGGACTGCGGATGGCGCTGGCGAACGCGGTCGTCAACGCGGTGCGCCACGGCGGCGCGGGGAGCGTGCAGCTCGGTGCCCACGGGGGCGCCGACGGCGGGGTGGTGCTCACCGTCGACGACGACGGACGCGGGCTGCCGGCCGACGAGCGTGAGGCCGTGCTCGGGCGTTTCGTGCGGGGGAGCACCGCGGGGGCGCCGGGCTCGGGGCTGGGGCTGGCGCTGGTCGCGCAGCAGGCGGCGCGGCACGGCGGGGAGGTGCGTCTCGGGGACGCGCCGACCGGCGGCTTGCGCGTCAGCCTCGCGATCGGTCCGGATCGAGCTGGGTGACCAGGCGCAGGTCCCACGCCTCGGGCCAGGGCGTCGGTCGGCGGACCCGCTCGTAGACCCAGGCCGTGAACCCCTCGGCGACGAGGGCGCGGGCGAGCTCCACCAGCCCCGCGAGATCGTCCGAGTCGTGCTGTTCGTGGTCGTTGCGGGCGGGGGTGTGCAGCGGCCCGCGGAACCGCCGGGCGTCGAGCCGGTAGCGCCGGGGGCCGCCCGGCCCGGGTAAGTGTCTGTCGTGGATGTCGCTCATGTCGCCGACTATAGCGACGTGGACGGCATCGGCGACAAGAGAGTCAGTCGAGAAAGTCACGCCATCGGCGACAAATCCGTCGTTCGGACGACAGCGGCGACATAGGGTGACCGGCATGCCGCCGTCGGAACTGGTGTCGACGCCCGAGGCCGCGAAGGCGCTCGGGGTCAGCCCGCGCACGCTGCAGCGCTACGTGACGCAGGGTCTCGTCACGCCCGAGATCACGCTGCCGTCGGGTCAGTACCGGTGGAACGTGCCCAAGCTGCGCCGCCAGATCGGTATCGACGACGACGAGGAGTAGCGCCGTCGGTCGCCCGGCGATGTCGGTCCTCCCCCGTAGCGTCGGCCCCGTTCTGCGGACGAGGGGAAGACGCCATGACCGAGCGCGACGCGGTGCCGTGCGGGCCGTTCGAGATCGAGCCGTTCGACCTCGGGCGGGAGCTCTGCGCCGGGAGCTCCGGCGACGAGGTCGTGCGCCGCAGCGAGCGCTGGCTGGTCGGCGTGCTCGGCGAGGCCGAGGTGGAGCTCGGTGCCGCCGACCGCGAGATCGCCGGCCTGCTCGCCGCCGACGGCTGGTCGGTGGCGCAGGTCGTCGGCGGCTGGGTGCGGCGCGCCGGCCGGCGGCCCGCGGGGGTCGTGCGCGAGCTGGTCGCGCCCGGCGTCACCCGCGTGGGCTGAGCAGCGCGAGCACGTCGGCGAGACCTCGCTCGCGCTCGCGCTGCTCGCCGGCCAGCACGAACACGCGCAGCCCGGCGGCCGCCGCGCCACCGTCGCGGCGCGGGTTGTCGCCGACCATCAGGGTGCGCCGCGGGTCGACGCCGAGCCGCGCGCAGGCGGTGCTGAACAGCTCCGGGGCCGGTTTCTCGCGGCCCTCCTCGCACGAGAGCACCCAGGTACCGACGAGCTCGTCGAGGCCGGCGGCGCGGGCGTGGCCGCGGATGTCCCAGCCGATGTCGCTCACCACGCCGACGGGGACCCTGCGCTCGGCGAGCGTGCGCAGGAAGGGGCCGGTGTCGGGGTAGGGCACCCAGGAGTCCTCGGCGACGACGCGGGCCTGGGCGGCGTCCTCGATGCCCCGCAGGTACTCGACGCGGGAGAACCACGTCCGCATCGCGCGGTGGTGGGCGTCGGCGTCGAGGTCGCGGCCCTCCTGCGCGGCGATCACCTCGGGCTCGGCCGCCGCCGCGTCGAGGGCGGCGAGCACGGCTTCGGGGTCGTCGAGCGCCCGCCCGGTGTCGCCGGCGATCCGGCGCAGCCACTCGTCGGTGGGGATCATGCGGAAGAGCGTGTTGCTGAAGTCGCAGAGCACCGCCTCGAGGGGCGGCACCGGTGCGGCCCGGTCCTCGGCGGACGGGCGGTAGGCGGCGGGGAGGTCGAAGAGCGCGCGCACCTCGCGATGATCGCGCGGGTGGGGGTGGCGCGCGCGGCCCGGTGGTGCGGGAGATCAGCAGGCGGAGAGGCACCGTCGAGGCGTGGTCCGGAGTGCTTTCTCGCCTGTTGATCTCCGGTTGGGGGACGGGGCGCCGGGGCCACGAGATCAGGAGCGCGTGGTGCACCCGGGCTGCGGTGGGCGCGTCGATGTGGTGCTCGTGATCTCCGGCCACGCGCCTCGGGGGGAGATCAGGGGCGCGTAGTGCACCCGAGCGACGGGGAGCGCGTCGATGGGGTGCTCGTGATCTCTGGCCGCGCGCTTCGGGGAGATCAGGGGTGCGTGGTGCACCCGGGGCTCGGGGGACGGGGGCCCGCTGGCGAGGAGGTCAGGAGCGTGCTGTGCACCCCGGCCGCGAGGTCTACGCCGATGGGGTGCTCGTGATCTCCGAGCGGCGCCGCCCCGTTCCGCGCCAAGGGCCCCTTCGATCGAGTAGTTCGACCGAAGGGGCCCTTCGCTCAGTTCCGGGCGCCCCCCGAGCCGAGGCGCCGTCTTGGCGAAGGGCGCCCCTCGCCCGTCTATCCGACCGAAGGTGCCCTTCGCTCAGAACACACCGCGGCGCCGACGATCAGGCCTGCGCGGCCGGGGTGCCGTCGTCCTCGACGACCGCGGCCTCGTTGAGCTCGCGCTCGCGGCGGGCGGTGCGGACCGCGAGGACGATCGCCCCGATCCACAGCACCGCCAGCACCAGGAGCACGACGGTGACGATGGTCGAGTCGACGTCGATGCCGTTCAGGAACGTGCGGGTATTGGTGATGATGATCAGGCCGCCGGCCCCGGTGCCCAGGACGCGGGCGGGCAGCAGGCGCACGATGTAGGCCGCGAACGGGGCCGCGATGACGCCGCCGATCATGAGGGCGAGCACGACCGTGAAGTCGATCTCCTCCGAGGCGAGCGCGAACAGGAAGCCGATGCTCGCGGCGAGGGCGACGACGAACTCCGAGGTGTCGACCGACCCGACGACCTTGCGCGGCTCGAGGCGACCCGAGGCGAGCAGGCTGGAGGTGGCCACCGGGCCCCAACCCCCGCCGCCGGAGGCGTCGAGGAAGCCCGCGATCAGGCCGAGCGGGCCGAGGAACTTGCCGCTGGGCTTCGGCCCGGACACCACCCGCTTCGCGACCGCGCGGGAGCTGAAGCGCAGCAGCACGTAGACGCCGAGGGCCAGCAGGACGAGCGCCATGTAGGGCTCGGCGCTCTCGGTGAGGTTGACCAGGACGTAGGCGCCGAGCACGGCGCCGACGGCGCCGGGCAGGGCGAGGATGCCGACGACGCGCCAGTCGACGTTGCCGAAGCGCCAGTGGGACGCCCCGGAGGCCAGGGTGGTCCCGACCTCGGCCAGGTGGACGGAGGCGGAGGCCACGGCGGGCGCCGTCCCCACCGCCAGGAGGACCGACGTCGACGTGACGCCGTAGGCCATGCCCAGCGATCCGTCGACGAGTTGGGCGATGAGGCCCGCGAGGGCGAACAGCAGGAACGTACGCACGTGATTCCTCGGGTGGGGCAGGGCGAGCCCGCGCGCCCGCACACCGGGGCATCACGACGCCCGGTCGGGGCTGGGGACCCGCGACCGGACTGCAGGGGACGGTCAGCGGCGGGGCGAGCAACACCCGGCCGAGGAGACGCGGAGCAGATCCACGTGCGCGCGGCGCACGAGGAGGACACCCGCGTCGGACATGGGCACCATCGTCACACGCCGGCGTGACATCCGACAGCGATCGTGCTCACCGCCGTGACGGCCGCCACGCCGGCGTGGACGACGGGGGGTCAGCCCGGCACGCCGGGCTGGACCGGGGGCGCCGGCTGGACGGGCTGGCTGGGCTGGGCCGGCTGGGCGGGCTGGGTCGGCTGGGCGGGCTGGGCCGCCCCGGGGACCGTCTGCACCGTCGCCCCCGGCGCCACCTGCACCGTCGCGCCGGGCTGGACCTGCACGACGACGGGGCCGGACGCGCCACCCCTCGCCTGATCACGCCCGGGCCCCCCGGGCGCCCCGTGCGGCCCCCGTCCCTCGGCGCTCGTCCCGGGCCCCCCGCGGGGGCCGTCGCCGCGCGGTCCGTCGCCACCCGGGCCGCCGACCGTCGCCGCCAGCACGGCACCGGAGAGCAGCACGCCGATCAGCAGCCCGACGACGCCGGACACGACGACGGCGGTGCGCCGGGTCCAGCCCGACGGGCGCGTCGTGCGCTGCCAGCGGGTGGGCGGTCCGGCGGGCTGGGCGTTCTCGGGATCGGTCGGCCGGGTCGGCGGGTCCTGCTCGCTCATCGTGGTGTCTCCACTCCTGCTCGGGGACCACCGACGATCGGCGCCGGGCCTGAACCGGACCTGAAACACCGGGGGTCTTCAGCGACGGTTCAGGACCGGAGGGCCAGGATCCCGTCGTGGGCGGGACCTGGGGAACGGCGGCACGCGTGGTCGTCGTCGAGGACGAGGCGGCGATCCGCGAGTCGGTGGTCGACGCGCTCTCCGACGCGGGCTTCCGCGCGGTCGGGCGCGCCGACGGCACGGGGCTCGAGGAGCTGCTCGACGGCTTCCGGCCCGACCTCGTGGTCCTCGACGTGATGCTGCCCGGCCGCGACGGCTTCGCGCTGCTCGACGTGGTGCGCGCCCGCACCGACGCCGGCCTCGTCCTGCTCACCGCCCGCGACGCGCTCGCCGACCGCCTGCACGGCCTCGACGGCGGCGCCGACGACTACGTGGTCAAGCCGTTCCTGCTCGCCGAGCTGGTGTCGCGGGTGCGCGCGGTGCTGCGCCGGCGGGGGCGGGTGCCGACGGCGATGACGGTCGGCGACCTCGTCGTCGACGACGAGGCGGGCACCGCCACCCGGGCCGGCGCCGTCCTCGACCTCACGGCCACCGAGCTGCGCCTGCTGCGCTACCTCGTCGAGCAGCGCGGCCGCACGGTGACGAAGAACCAGATCCTCACCCAGGTCTGGGGCTACGACGCCTACGACCCCAACCTCGTCGAGGTCCACGTGTCCGCGCTGCGCCGCAAGCTCGAGGCGCACGGGCCGCGGATCGTGCACACCGTCCGCGGTCTCGGGTACGCGCTGCGGCCGGGGGAGGGGGCGTGACCGCCGGCCTGCGCCGGCGCTGGACCTCGGCACGCTCGCTGCGCTTCCGGGTCACCGCGCTCGTGCTGCTGGTGGTGGCGCTGGCGCTGGTGGTGATCGGGGTCGCCGTCGACCTCTCGCTGGACGCCCAGCTGCGCCGCGACCAGCAGAGCAGGCTCGACGACCGCGCCGCCCGCGCCGGGCTGCTCGTCGCGTCGGGGACGACCGGGGTGCCGCTCGTGGACGCCGTCGACGGCCAGGGCATCCGGGCGGTCCTGCTCGACGCGTCGGGCCGGCGGGTCGTGGGCCCGACCGACGACCTCGGCCCGCCCGGGCGCCCGCCGGGGCCGGGCGCCGGCCCGGACCGGGGCCGGCCCGACCGCCCGTCCCGGGACCTCGCCCGCACGGTCGGGGTGCCCGACGGCACCCGGCTCGTGCTCACCGTGGAGCGCGGCGAGAGCGACGCCGTGCTCGCGCGGCTGCGCGTCGTCATGGTCGGTGTCGGGGCGCTCGGGCTCGGCGCGGTCGCGGTGGCGCTGCTGGCCGTGGTGCGGGTGGCGCTGCGCCCGCTCGACGACATGACGGCGCTGGCCAACGACATCGCGGCGGGCGACCGGGGGCGCCGCCTGCATCCCGAGCGCACCGACACCGAGCTGGGCCGCACGGCCGCCGCCTTCGACGGGATGCTCGACGCGCTGGAGACCGCGCAGGTCCGTGCCGAGGACGCGGCCGCCGAGGCGCGCCGCTCGGAGATCCGCACCCGGCGCTTCCTCTCCGACGCCGCCCACGAGCTGCGCACCCCGGTGACCGGCGTGCAGACCCTCGCCGAGTCGCTCGTCCGCCACCCCGACGCCGACCTCGCCCGCCGCGAGCGGATCGCCACCACCCTGGTCCGCGAGACCCGCCGGGCCGGCGCGCTCGTCGCCGACATGCTCGAGCTCGCGCGCATCGAGGACGGCGCCCCGCTGGAGCGCCGCGAGATCGACCTCGCCGAGCTCGCCGCCGCGGAGGCCGAGCGCACCGCGCTGCTCGCGCCGTCGCTGACCGTGGAGGTCGTGGGCCCGCCGACGCGCGCGCTCGGTGACCCGTCACGGATCGCGCAGATCCTGGCGAACCTGCTCGAGAACGCCCGCCGTCACGGCCCGGCGGACGGGACGGTGCGGATCGAGGTGTCGTCCGGCGACACGGCCGTGCTCGACGTCGTCGACGAGGGACCCGGCATCCCGCCTGCCGAGCGGGAGCGGGTGTTCGACCGGCTCGTCCGCCTCGACGACGCCCGCACGCGCGACGCCGGCGGGGCCGGGCTCGGCCTGCCGATCGCCCGCGCCCTGGCCCGCGCGCACGGCGGGGAGCTGCGGGCCGTCGACAGCGAGCGCGGGGCCCGGCTGCGGCTCACCCTCCCGCCGGCCCCGTGAGCACCAGGGCCGTGGCGTTGTCGGTGGTCCCGGCCGCCGCGGCGAGCCCGACGATCCGCTCGGCGCGCTCCGCGGCGCTCCCGCCCCCGGCGAGCGCCGCCGCCAGCGCCGGGGCGGCGACGCTGCGGTGCACGCCGTCGCTGACCAGCAGCACCGTGCCCGGCTCGTCGACGACCGCGATGCCGACCTCCTGCGGACGCACCGTGCGGACGCTCACCGTCAGCACGTGCTCCAGGCGCGGGTGCACGTGCAGGCCGCGCGCCCGCAGCTCCGCGGCGACGGTGTGGTCGGCGGTCAGCGTCCGCAGCGAGCGCCCGTCCCAGGCCAGCGCCCGGCAGTCGCCGACCCAGGCCAGGCGCCAGCGCGGGTCGCCCGCGCCGGGACCGAGGGCGACGACGGCGGCCGCGTCGCCGGGGACGAGGTCGTGGGTGCTGGTCAGCAGGTCGTGCGCCGCGAGCAGGGCGACGTCGGGGCGGCCCTCCAGTGCGGCGACCCGGACGGCGTGGTCGGCGACGAGCCGCGCGGCGAAGCCGGCGCCCTCCGAGTCGCCCACACCGTCGGCGACGGCCGCCGCGAGGCGACCCGTCGGGCCGCGGTAGACGGCGGCCCCGTCGGCCTGGTGGCGCCGCGGGCCCCGGCGCGACGCCCACGGCGGGGCGCCGTCGGGCCGGGAGGCGGTGGCGGCAGCGTTCACGGCGTCCTCCTCGCGCGGACGGCGGACGGGTTCCGGCGTCGAGGACCCCAGGCTCGGGCCGGACCCTGTCCTGCCGCTGTGAGCGGGATGAGGACCGCTGGTGGGTGCGCGAAACTCTGAGATGACTCTGACGGAGTAGTAAGACCGCTTGCTCGTCGCTCTCCGTGTTCTATGCTCCTCGTACCCGCCGAGGAGCGACCGGAGCTCCGAAGGGTCCCGATCCCGAGGAGTTCCCCATGTCGCAGCAGGCCCCGCCGCCCCCCGCCGGCTTCCCGTACCCCCCGATGCCGCAGGGACCGGCCGGGATGCCCTACGGCGGCCCACCCCCGGCTCCGGGATACGGTGGTTACCCTCCGCCACCACCCGTGCGCAAGAGCAAAGCTCCCAAGATCATCGGGATCGTCGTGGGCAGCCTGGTCGCCGTCGTCGTGGCGCTCTTCGCCCTCGTCATGGTGTTCGGCAACCCGGTCGTGACCGCCGACCAGGTCGAGCAGCAGATCGCCCAGCAGTACGGGGTCGCCCCGTCCGCGGTGAGCTGCCCGTCGTCGCTCGAGGGCGAGGTCGGCGCGCAGATCACGTGCACCGGCACCGACGCGGGCCAGACCACGACGCTGCTCGTGCAGGTCACGGGCGTCGAGGGCGACACCGTGAACTTCAGCATCACGCCCCAGTAGCACCGGCGGTCATCATGGCCGCATGACGCCGCCGTCCCCCTCGCGCCCGTGAGCGCGGCGGGGACGGCGGCGCTCGTCGTCGGTCCGGTGCTGCTCGGCGCGATCACCCAGCGCACGACCGGGCTCGGGCTCGCGCTCGTCGGCGGCCCGTTCCTCGTGGCGATCCTGGGTCCGCGCGACGGGGTGTCGTTCGGCAACGCGCTGCAGGTCGTGCTGTGCCTGATCGTCCTCGTCCGCACCTACCGGGGCGTCGACGTGCGCGCCACCGGGCTGCTGCTGGCCGGGGCCGTGGTCGCCGTGCCGCTCGGCGCGCTCGTCGTCGACGCCCTGCCCGAGGGGCCGCTGCTGGTCGTGGTGGGCCTGCTCGCGCTCGCGGCCGTCGCGCTCTCGCTCGTGCCGCGGCTGGGTGCCTGGCTGCACGGGACGCCCGGGGCCCTGACCGCAGGCGCCGTCGCCGGGTTCGTCAACGTGACGGCCGGTGTGGGCGGGCCGGCGCTCTCGGCCTTCGCGCTGGCCCGGCGGTGGAGCATCGAGGTCTTCGTCCCGACCGCCCAGGTCGTCCTGCTCGTCATCAACCTCGTCGCCCTGGTGAGCAAGGGCGCGCCGGATCTCGGGGGCGCGGTCTGGCTCACGGGGCTCGCCGGGATCGCGGTCGGGGTGGTGCTCGGCGACGCCGTGCACCGCCGATTGTCGGCGGAGACCGCGCGCCGGGCCGTCGTCGCGCTCGCGCTGGTCGGAGCGTCGGCGACGGTCGTCCGGGGCCTGATGCTGCTCTGAACGGGCCATCGCGGGGCGTGACCGAGCGAGCGCCCACGGTGGACAGGGTCGCGCCTCGCGGGCACAGTGACGGGAGCCACCGCAGCTTCACCCCCTCGAGGCCCGCGGACACCCGCCCTTGGAGGAGAGGTGGCTCTCGCCATGAAGGGGCCCCGTACCCACGGCCACCAGGCCGCGCCCTCGTTCACCGTGCTCGACGGCGACGGGAGACCCGTCGCCGACCCCGACGGCGTGCTCACCCCGGGCCTGACCGTCGCCCCGACCCAACCGCGCCGCGGGCTCGTGCTCGTGCGCGTCCTCGGTGAGGTCGACATGCTCACCGCCCCGCGCCTGCGCGACGTCCTCGACGGCGCGCTGCGCGCGGTCGCCGACGAGCGCGACGGCGGGCCCGACGTCACCCTGGGCGGCGAGCCGCCGTCGGTGGTCTGCGACCTCGAGGGCGTCACGTTCCTCGGGGCCTCCGGCCTCGACACGTTCGCCGCGGCCCACGAGACCGCCGTGGCGTGCCGGGTCGACCTGGTGCTGGTCGCCTCCCACCGCACGGTGGTGCGCCCGCTGCACGTCACGACCCTCGACCGCTGCCTGACCGTGCTGGCGAGCCATCCGGCCCTCGGGGGGCGGCTGCCCGTCGGGCAGGGCACGCGGTGACCGCCGCGACCCGCCCGGGCGCCGAGTCGTCCTCGGGGCAGCCCCCGGAGCTCGCTCCGGCGATCCGGACCGCGCTCGGCCACCTCGCCGACCTCACCGACCCGTCGCCCGCGGTCCTCGACGGCCGGCTCGACCAGATGCTGCGCGCCGCGGTCGTCGCCCACACCGGGCGCGTCTCGCGAGGAGCTTCTGCCGCGGACGGGCAGCGGCTCGCGCTGGACGAGGTGGCCGTCGCGGTGCGGACCGCGTGCGCGCACCTCGCGGCGCGGGAGCTCGAGGACGCCTACCTGGCGCTGCGCGCGGCGGCCGACCGGCTGCCCCGCGCCGTGCCCTGACCGCGCGTCACCACTCGAAGCCCTCGCCCGCGCCCTGCCGGATGAGCTCGGGCTCGTCGCCGGAGAGGTCGATGACCGTCGTCGGCTCGGTCCCGCACTCGCCGGAGTCGAGGATCGCGTCGAGCTGGTGCCCCAGGCGTTCGTGGATCTCCCAGCCTGACGTCATGGGCTCCTCGGTGTCGGGCAGGAGCAGGGTCGACGACAGCAGCGGCTCGCCGAGCTCCTCGAGGAGCGCGTCGACCACCGGGTGCTGCGGGATCCGCACGCCGACCGTGCGCTTGCGCGGGTGCAGCAGCCGGCGCGGCACCTCCTTGGTCGCCGGGAGGATGAACGTGTAGCAGCCCGGCGTCGCCGCCTTCACCGCCCGGAACACCGGGGTGGAGATGCGGACGAACTGCCCGAGCTGCGCGAAGTCCCGGCACACCAGCGTGAAGTGGTGGCGGGCGTCGAGCCGCCGGATGGCCCGGATGCGCTCGAGGCCCTCCCGGTTGCCCAGCATCGCGCCCAGGGCGAAGCACGAGTCGGTGGGATAGGCGATCAGCCCACCCTCGCGCAGGAGGTCCACCGTCGCGCGGATCGCGCGGCGCTGGGGGTTGCGCGGGTGCACCTCGACCCAGCGCGCCGTCGTCGTCGCCGCCATCGGCGCAGCGTAGGAGCACGGCACGCGGCGCGGAACTCCCCGTTCCCGGCCACGACGGGCATCGGGTGCCGGGTCGAGTGGGTTGAGGGAGCCCGGAGCGGGGCACTCCGGACCACGTCGTGACCGGAACGAGACCTACAGGGTGCGAGACCGAGACGCCATTCCCCCGTCCGGAGGATGGTGGTCCCGCCGGAGGAGGAACTCGCATGGGTGCCCACCGCATCGACCACGCGATGACGATCGACGCTGCCCGCCCCGTCGGCCGGCGGCCCGGCGTCGCCCGGCTGCTCGGGCGCGGCGCCGTCGCCACGTCCGCGGCGCTCGCGCTCGCCGGCTCGGGCGCCGGGCTCGCGCTCGCCACGCCGGGCCACGGCCACGGCGACGACGCCCCCGGCAACTCCGAGAACGCCCCGGGGCACGCGGCCGGCCACTCCTCCGGACACGGGCACGGGCAGCGGTCCGCCACCGAGTGCGACACCGGCGACGGACTGGTCGGCGGCCTGCTCGGCGACCTCGGTCTCGAGGGCGGCAGCAGCCGGACCGCGTGCGACGGCCAGGACTCGAGCAGCTCCTCGACGAGCAGCTCGTCCGACTCCGACAGCTCCGACGGCGCCGACGGCTCCGGGGACTCCGACGGCTCCGGGGGCAGCACCCAGCAGGCGAGCTCCTCGAGCACCGTGCAGCGGACCCCGCAGGCCGACCCGGCGGACGAGCCGCCGGAGCTCGGTGAGACCTCGGTCCTGCCCATCCCGAGCTCGTAGCGGTCAGACTGCGGGCCGTGGACACCGCGGAACTCGTCACCCCCTGGCGGCTGGTCGACGCGCACGACGCGGGTGAGGCGGCCCGCCGGCGCATCGAGCGGATCGACGACCGGGTGCGCGCCTGGGTCGGGCTGCTCCCGCCCGCCGACGGCGGCCCCGGCCCGCTGGCGGGCGTGCCGGTCGGTGTGAAGGACATCATCGACGTCGCCGGGGTACCGACCGTGTGCGGTTCGCCGACCCGTGCCGACGCCCCGCCGGCCGCGGCCGACGCCGCCGTCGTCCGGATGCTGCGCGACGCCGGCGCGGTGGTGGTCGGCAAGACCGTGACCACCGAGTTCGCCTGCTTCGACCCGGGCCCGACCCGCAACCCGCACGATCTCGCGCGCACGCCCGGCGGCTCGTCGAGCGGGTCGGCGGCGGCCGTCGCGGCCGGCATGGTGCCGCTCGCGCTCGGGTCGCAGACCGCCGGCTCGGTGGTCCGCCCGGCCTCGTTCTGCGGGGTCGCCGGGCTCGCCGTGACGCGCGGGACCCTCCCGGTCGACGGCGTCCACCCGCTCGCGCCGAGCCTCGACACCATCGGCCTGCTCGCGGCCACCGTCGAGGACGTCGCCCTGGCCCGCGCGGTGCTCTCCGGCCGCGATCCCGCCGCCGCACCCGCCCGCGCGCCCCGGCTGCTCGCCTGGGACGGCACCGACGTCGCCGACGTGTCGCCGGCGATGCGGGCGGCGCACGCCCACGCCGTCGACCGGGCGCGCGACCGCGGGGCGCAGGTCACCGCGTGGGACCTCGCCCTCGCCGCGGCGGTCGCCGACCACCACACGGTGATGGCCGCCGAGGCGGCGGGCGTGGTGCCCTCGGTGCCAGGGCTGGGCGAGCGCCTGACGGCGATGCTGGCGGAGGGGCGCACCGTGCCGGACGACGTGCTCGCCGGCGCCCGCGAGCGCGCCGCCGCCACGCGCGCCACGGCCCTGGCGCATCTCGCGGACGCCGACGCCGTGCTCGTGCCCGGCGCGCTCGGTGTCGCGCCGCTCGCCACCGAGGGCACCGGCGACCCGGTGCTCTCCCGCCCCTGGCACCTGCTCGGGCTGCCCGCGCTCGCCGTGCCCGGCGTGCGCGACGACGCCGGCCTGCCGCTGGGCCTCGCGATGATCGGCCACCCCGACCGCGAGGACGCGCTGCTCGCCGCGGGTCGGTGGCTGGAGGGCCTGCTTCAGGCCGACGGGGCCCCGTAGAACACGGTGTCGAACTCCTCGAGGCTGCGCACGGCCAGGGGCGCTCCGGCGTGCTGCCCGGCCCGCTCGCGCACCCCGGCGGTGGCGCTGCGGGCCGCCACCAGCGCCGCGCGATCGGCGTAGATCGAGCCGACGACCGCGCGGCCGCGGGCCCGGTCGATGAACAGGGTGCTGCGACAGAACCCCGGGATGGCGTCGAGCGACGGCGTGACGGCGCGGAAGGCCTCGATCCGGACGTCGCTCTCGGAGGGATCGAACTCGACGACCAGGCGGCGCATCGCCGATCCGGGGCCGGGCTCGCGGACCTGGTGCGCCAGCGCCACCTCGAAGATCTCTGCGCCGAGCGTGGCGGCGAACGGGAGCAGCAGCTTGGCCCGCTGCTCACGGACCGTCTCGTCACTGGCCCGGCAGGACTCCTCGGAGTCCCAGAACGAGCCGATCAGCAACTTGCCCAGCTCGGCGTCGACGAAGACGGACATCCCGGCGAAGCCGGGCTGCCCGCTCAGCAGGTCGTGGCCCTGGACCCGGGTGGCGGTCACCGCGTCGTCGAGCATGGCCGGATCCCCGGTGGCGAACGTGTGGCGTGCGTACATCACGGTTCCTTCCCTCGCCTGGCTCCCCGGGGCCGTGCAGGGCGGGCGTGGTCCTGGACGCCCGTCGCGAGGTCCGGCCGCTGCCCACCGGCGCTGTCGTGTCCGAGTGCGGGCCCGTGCTGCCCGGAGCGCTCGACCCCGACGAGGTCACCACGGTGAGCCCCTCCGGTCCCGACGTCCATCACGCAGCGGGACCAACCGACCGGGGGCGACGTGGGCCGGACAGGGGCATCGGCCACGCTGCTGCGACCTGACGGGACGGAGCGTGTCCGTCGTGGCTATCGCGAGCCCCGCCGCCACCGCCGGACGCCTTCGACGGCCGCCGCGGCGCATCCGATCATCAGCGCGCCCGACACCACGGTCACCAGCACGGTCGCTGTGCCCGGCGGCACCAGCGCGAGGGGCACGAGCCCCACGAGGAACAGCGCCAGCGACAGGCGGAACCACGCGAGCAGGGTGCGCTCGGCCGCCAGCAGCCAGCGGACGTCCGGCGGCTCCGGCCCGGCCTGCGGCGGGCGCGTCGGGGGTGCGGACACGGGGTTCTCCTCGGGCGAGGGGAGGAGCGCGCACCACCGGGGGTGCGTCGCGCGGGCTGGCGTCCGGGCGGGCCGCGGGGCGGCGTCGGGCGGGGCCGACGCGCGCGCCTAGCGACCCCGGCGGCAGATCGCGCTGGCGACGCGCGCGAGGTCGACGTGGCGACGGGCCACCAGTCGCAGGCTCAGCGCGGGCACGTCCCCGACGGTGCCACGCCCCGCTGCGAGGGGCCAGCGCCGGCGGGGACGGCGTCCCGGCGGGAGATCACCCCCGCCGCGCGGACCGGCTTGCACGGCGCGGGAGGCTGGGAGCCGTGGCGGACCACGAGAGCCGGACGACGGCCGGGACCTCGCGCCACCCCGACGCCGACGAGGGCCTCGACACCGCGTTCCAGCGGGAGTTCGAGGAGGAGCTCGATCACCACCACCTGTGGCACCGCGACGGCGCGCGCCACCAGTTCGGCGGCGACTCCCCGCTGCTCCCGCCGCGCCTCGCGTCGCTGGTGCGCTACGTACCGCGCGCGCACCCGGCGGGCTTCGTGCTCGGCACCGCGTTCGCGCTCATCTCGCTCACCCCGTCGCTGATCCCCCGGGACTACCTGTTCCAGGGGCTCGCCACCGGGATCTCGGGCGGGCTGGGCTACGGGCTGGGCGTGGCGTTCGCCTGGCTGCTCGGGCGCACCGCGCGCTGGACCCGCCTCACCGACCGGCTGCAGCGCGCGGCGCCGCAATGGTTCACGCCGGGCACGTGGCTCGTCCTCGTGGTCACCGCGGCGGTGGCGCTGCTCTGGATGCTCCTCGCCGGGGCCGCGTGGCAGCGCCAGGTCGCCGCGCTCATGGGCATCGCGCAGCCGACCACCGACGGGTGGCTGCGCGCCGGGCCGGTGGCGGTCGTGGTCGCGGGGCTGATCGTCGGGTTCGGGCGCGGCGTGCGCTGGCTCGCCGGCCGGGCCGCCGACCTGCTCCGGCGCCGCGCCCACCTGCCCGCCCAGGTCGCGACCGTCGTCGGGACGGCGCTCGTGGTCGTGCTCGTCGCGACGATCATCGACGCCCTGGTCCTGCGCACCGGCCTGCGGCTCGCCGACGCCGCGTTCAGCGCCACCAACGCCCAGACCTACCCCGGGGTGGTCGCGCCGATCTCCCCGCTGCGCTCGGGCTCGCCGGCCTCGGCCGTGCGGTGGCAGACCCTGGGCCGCGAGGGACAGGACTTCGTCGCCGGCGGGCGCCCGCTCGCCGAGCTCGGCGAGGCCTCCGGGCGGCGGCCCGTCCCGCCGATCCGCGCCTACGTCGGGCTGATGTCCGCGCCCCGCCCCGAGGAGCGGGCCGCCCTCGCCGTCGCCGAGCTGGAACGCACCGGCGCCTTCGGTCGGGACGTGCTCGCCGTGGTGACCACCACCGGCACCGGCTGGATCGACGACCCGGTCGCCGACTCGCTGGAGATGATCTGGGGCGGGAACACCGCGATCGTCGCCACCCAGTACTCCTACCTCCCGAGCTGGCTGTCGTTCGTGGTCGACCGCTCGCGCGCCGAGGCCGAGGGGCGGGCGCTCTTCGACGCCGTCCACGCCCGCGTCGAGGCGCTGCCGCCCGACCGGCGCCCGCGGCTGCTCGTGTTCGGCGAGAGCCTCGGCTCGCAGGGCTCGGAAGCCGCGTTCTCGAGCGTGGACGACGCCCGGGCGCAGGCCGACGGGGTGCTGTGGGTGGGGCCGCCGAACTCCAACCGGCTCCACGCGGCGCTCACCGCGCGCCGCGACCCCGGGTCACCCGCCGTCCTCCCGGTGGTCGACGGAGGGCGTGATGTCCGGTTCGGGTCGACCGCCGAGGACCTGACACGCCCACCGGGGGTGTGGTCTCCACCACATGTGGTCTACCTGCAGCACGCCTCCGACCCCATCGTCTGGTGGACCCCGACGCTGCTGTGGCACCGCCCCGACTGGCTCGCCGAACCCCGAGGTCGGGACGTGTCCGAGGCCGTCGACTGGTACCCCGTGGTGACGTTCTGGCAGGTCACGATCGACCTGACCAACTCGCTGTCGGTGCCCGACGGGCACGGCCACCAGTACCGCGACGTGATGGTGGGCGGGTGGCTCTCCGTGGGTACGCCGCCGGGGTGGACCGATGCGGACACGCAGAGGGTGGCAGGCATGCTGGGCTGGTGACCGCTCCCCAGCACACGGCCACGCCCGCCTGCCCACCGGCCGGGGACGCCGAGAGCGAGCCCGCCGCGAAGCCCGTCCACTGGCGACGGCTCGCCCCGCCGGCGGCCCTCGCGCTGCTCCTGCTCACCTGGGGCAACCTCGCGCTCCCGGCCCTGCCCGCCGACCCGGTGCTCAAGGCCGTCTTCAACGTCGGCGGGGTCGCGGCCATGGTCACCGTGGCGCGCCTGCTCGGCCTGACCTGGCACGACCTGGGTATCGGCCGCGGCACCTGGGGGGCCGGGCTGCGCTGGGGCGGCGCGGCGATCGCCGTCGCGGTGCTCGGCTACGGCGCCGTGCTCGTCGTCGCCCCCCACCTGCTCGAGAACCCGCAGCTGGCCGGCGCCTCGCCGGGCGCGCTGCTGCTGCGCGGCCTGGTCCTCATCCCGCTGGGCACGGTGCTCGCCGAGGAGCTCGCCTTCCGCGGCGTGCTGCAGGGGCACACGGTGCGCTCGCTCTCCGCCCGCGTCGCGCTCAGCGTCACCGCGGTCGCGTTCGGCCTCTGGCACCTGACCGTCGCGATGGGGCCGTCCGCGGTGCCGCTGCCGCCGACGCTGCAGTGGACCTCGGCCCTGGCCGTCATCGCCGTCACGGTCGTCGGCGGACTGGCCCTGGGCTGGCTGCGCCACCGCACGGGCTCGGTGCTCGCCCCGATCGGGTTGCACCTGGGCACGAACGCGGTCGGTCTCGTCGCGGCGGGGGTTGCGCTCGCGCACTGACGCGGAACACACGCGACAATGCGCGGATGACCGTCGTCGACAACGCGGTGTACGTGCACGGCGAGCGGGAGAGCGAGCCCGACTCCCTCGACTGCACGCTCGAGCTGCTCCGCAACCGGGAGGGCGCCCCCTCCGACGACGAGGGTTTCGCCTGGATCGGCCTGCTGCGTCCCGACGCCGACGAGCTCGACCGGCTGGCCCGCGAGCTGTCGCTGCCCGCGCTCGCCGTCGAGGACGCGGTGAACGCCCACCAGCGGCCCAAGCTCGAGCGCTACGACGACGTGGAGTTCGTCGTGCTGCGCCCCGCCTGGTACGTGGACGAGGACGAGGACGTCCAGGTCGGCGAGATCCACCTCTTCCTGGGCCGGGACTTCGTCGTCACCGTCCGGCACGCCGAGACGCCCGAGCTGTCGTCGGTGCGCTCGCGCCTGGAGGCCGACCCCGCCCTGCTCGCCCAGGGGCCGCGCGCGGTGCTCTACGCCGTGCTCGACCGCGTCGTCGACGACTACCGGCCCGTCGTCCGCGGGCTGCGCAACGACATCGACCAGATCGAGACCCAGGTCTTCGGCGGCGACCCGAGCGTCTCGCGGCGCATCTACCAGCTCTCCCGCGAGGTCATCGAGCTCCAGCGCGCCGTCGACCCGCTGCACGACGTCCTCGAGGGCCTGCTCGCCGAGACCACCGACGACCCGGACGGGGTCGCCCTGCACCGCGGGCTGCGCGACGTCGCCGACCACGTCGCGCAGACCAGCGAGTCCGCGGACAACTTCCGCCAGCTGCTCGGCAACATCCTGCAGGTCAACGCGGCGCTGGTCGGCCAGCGGCAGAACGAGGAGATGCGCCGGCTCTCCGAGACCAGCCTCGCCCAGGGCGAGGAGGTCAAGAAGATCTCGTCCTGGGCCGCGATCCTGTTCACCCCGTCGCTCATCGGGGCGATCTACGGCATGAACTTCGAGCACATGCCCGAGCTCGCCTGGACGCTCGGCTACCCCTTCGCCCTGGGGCTGATGGTGCTGGTCTCGCTGACGCTCTACCTCGTCTTCCGCAAGCGCGGCTGGCTGTGACCCGCGCATGACCCGCCCGGAGCGGGCGCGCTCGTTCGGCGCCGCCGCCGACGACTACGACCGCCTGCGTCCGGCTCCCGTCCCCGCCGCGCTGCGCTGGCTGCTGCCCGCGGCCGAGGTCACGGTGCTGGACCTCGGCGCCGGCACGGGCCTGGTGTCCCGCGCGCTGGCCGCGCGGGGCGTCGCCGACGTGGTGGCCGTCGAGCCGGACGAGGCGATGCGCGCGGTGCTCGCCGCCCGCAGTCCCGGCGCGCGGGTGCTCGCCGGGACGGCCGAGGACATCCCGCTGCCCGACGGGTCCGTCGACGCCGTGCTGGCGTCGTCGGCGTGGCACTGGTTCGACCCGGACCGTGCGACCCCCGAGATCGCCCGCGTGCTGCGCCCCGGCGGGGCGCTCGGCCTGCTGTGGAGCTTCGCCGACCCGACGACCGACTGGGTCGCGGAGCTGCGGCACATCCAGCGCGCCGACGACGCCGACGACGAGGACTCGACGTCGGGCGTGCGCGCGGGCTTCACGATCGAGCTGCCGGCGGGCGCCCCGTTCGGTCCCGGCGCCTCGGAGGTCTTCCGGCGCCGCACCTGGATGGCCGCCGACGACGTCGCGGCGATGCTGGGGACCTACTCGACCGTGCTGACGCTGACACCCGAGGAGCGGGCGGAGGTGCACCGGCGGGCGCGGGAGGTGGTCGCGCGGCGGGTCGGCACCGATCCGGTGCGGGTGCCGTTCGCGACGGCGGTCTGGCGGGCGTTCCGGGACTGATCCCCGGACGGATCCTCCGGGATCGGACATCCGGACGAGATGCTCACTCGGCCTCGACGTCGGCGGGCAGGCGAGGTTAGCCTCCCCTCACTGAACGAGGAGGTCGGCGAAGAATGACGCTGCGACTGCCCACGGCCGAGGTGACCGTGCTGCTCGGTGAGCCGATCGTGCGTCGGCGCCTGATGGCGATGTTCGACGACTCGTCGCCCACCATCCGGCGGGTCACGGTCGACCCGTCGACGGGGGTGACCGAACGGCGCCGCTGCCTCGAGGAGGCCGGTGACGCCGCGATCGTGCTAGTGGACCGGGTCACCGAGGGGCTCGACGCCACCGGGCGACGTGCCGTGCTGGGCGCGCTCGCCGGGCTGGCCGCCCGCGGTGCGGCGGTCCTGGTCGACGACGACGACAGCGTGGCCGCCCTCGCCGTCGCCGACGAGACCCTGCGCGCCGACCCCGTCCGCGGGCTCGTGGTGGAAGCCGCAGAGAGGTCGGTCGCGCCGCTCGAGGAGCTCTACCGCGCCTCGTAGGTCAGGCAGTCGGCGACGTCCTTGCCCGAGCCGATCTGCACCGACGACGCGGTGCACTCGAGCTTGTCGTTGAACTTGCACTCCGACCGGTGGCAGGCGCCGACGACGCCGTTGGCGTCCACGCCGCCCCGGAAGGAGATCTCCACGAAGGTGCCGCAGGCGGCGTTGTCGCCGGCGATCGTGATGGCGGCCGCGTGGCAGGCGGAGTCCTCGTTGTAGGCACACGAGGTCGCCGAACAGTTCTGGACCGTGGGCAGGCTCTGGGTCGAGGTCATGGCCCAGATCGTGGCCGGTCGATCGGGCCTCCCGCCACGCAGTGAAGGCTGCCCTGACCAGGCCGGATGCACCCCGGGGCCGACGGCGACCAGGAACGATGACAGCGACACCCGCGCCAAACAAGACCTAGTGTGACCACCGTCACAGTCGCTGGCACCCATCCGGGCCTGTCGGACCAAGGTTCCCCTGTCCTCACCCGGGCTCGTGATCACGGGGACTTCCCAGAACGGATCAAACGGTCCACGGTGACCCACACCACCACCGCCGTCGACGGGAGCGCCCACGGTGACCGACACCGTCCAGAAGCCCATCACCCACGTCGGACGGAGCCTGCCGCGCCGGGAGGACGAGGCCCTCCTCACCGGCCGGGGCACCTGGACCGACGACATCGCCCCGCTCGGCACCGTGCACCTCGCGCTGGTGCGCAGCCCCGTGGCGCACGCCCGGATCACGGCGATCGACACGGCGGCCGCGCGCGAGCACGCGGGGGTCGTCGCCGTCCTCACCGGGGCCGACCTCGCCGGCGAGTTCGCCATCGGCATCCCGTGCGGCTGGCCGGTCACCGAGGACATCCTCGTCCCGGACCACCAGCCGCTCGCCCTCACCGAGGTCAACCACGTGGGCGACGCCGTCGCGGTCGTCGTGGCCACCGGCGCGGCGGCGGCGCGGGACGCCGCGGAGCTCGTGGTCGTCGACTACGACGAGCTCCCCGCCGTCGTCGACATCGAGGCCGCCCTGGCGCCGGACGCGCCGCTGGTGCACGAGGAGTTCGGCACCAACCACTGCTACACCTGGCCGCTCGCGGTCGGCGACGTCGACGCGGCCCTGGCCGAGGCGGACGTCGTCGTCGAGGGCCGCTACATCCAGCAGCGCGTGATGGCCTCGCCGATGGAGCCGCGGGCCGTCGTGGTCACCCCGGACGCCGTGGGCGGCGGGTTCACCATCCACACGTCCACCCAGGTGCCGCACTTCGTGCGCGACCTCCTCGCGCTGATGACCGGTATCTCCGACACCAAGCTGCGCGTCGTCGCCCCCGACGTCGGCGGCGGCTTCGGGGCCAAGCTCAACGTGTACGCCGAGGAGGCGCTCGCGCTGGTGCTCGCCAAGCGCCTGCGGCGGCCGGTGAAGTGGACCGAGACCCGCTCGGAGCACCACATCGCGACCACCCATGGTCGCGGGCAGGTCCAGTACATGACGGTCGGCGCGACGCGCGACGGCAAGATCCTCGGCATGAAGGTCCGCCTCGTCGCGGACATGGGCGCCTACCTGCAGCTGCTGACACCGGGCATCGCGGTGTTCGGGGCGTTCACCTACTGCGGGCTCTACGACTTCGGCGCCTACGACTTCTCCTGCCAGGGCGTGTTCACCAACCTCACGCCCACCGACGCCTACCGCGGCGCCGGGCGCTCGGAGGCCGCCTACGCCCACGAGCGGGTGCTCGACGACCTGGCCCGCGCGCTGGAGATGGACCCCGCCGAGCTGCGGCTGCGCAACCTGCACCCGCCGTTCTCCGAGCCGCGCACGGTGCCCTCGGGCGTGCAGTACGACTCCGGCGACTACGAGCCCTGCATGCGCCGGGCGATGGAGCTCGTCGACTACGACGGGCTGCGGGAGGAACAGCGGCGCCGCCGGGCCGCGGGGGAGGCCGTGGAGATCGGCATCGGCATCGGCAACTTCACCGAGTCCGGTGGGCTCTCCCCGTCCAAGGTCGCGGCCGGGGTCCGGCTGCAGAGCGGGGGCTGGGAGGCCGCGACGGTCCGGATGACGACCGCCGGGCGCGCCGAGGTCGTCACGGGCACGAGCCCGCACGGGCAGGGCCACGAGACGGCGTGGGCGCAGATCGTGGCCGACTCGCTCGGCATCGACCCCGCGGACGTGGAGGTGTTCCACTCCGACACCATGATCGCCCCGTTCGGCCGCGACACCTACGGCTCGCGCAGCCTCGCGGTCGGCGGGTCGGCGGTGTACGGGGCCGCGGAGAAGGTCGTCGACAAGGCCCGCAAGATCGCCGCGCACATCCTCGAGGCGTCCGAGGACGACCTGCAGTTCACCGGTGGCGTCTTCTCGGTGGCGGGCACCTCGGGCCCGTCGGTCACCATCCAGGAGGTCGCGGGCGCGGCGTCCCTGGCCGCCGACCTGCCCGAGGGCATGGAGCCCAACCTCACCGCCGACCACCACTTCGACCCGCCGAACTTCACCTGGCCGTTCGGCACGCACATCGCGGTCGTCGAGGTCGACACCGAGACCGGGATGACCACGGTGCGGCGCTTCGTCGCGGTCGACGACTGCGGGCGCATCGTCAACCCGCAGATCGTCGACGGGCAGCTCCACGGCGGCATCGCCCAGGGCATCTCCCAGGCGCTCTACGAGCACGCCACGTTCGACGAGGCGGGCCAGCCGACGGCCGCCACGCTCGCCGACTACGCCGTGCCCGCCGCGAGCGACCTGCCGGGCTTCGAGCTCGACCAGACGGTCACGCTCTCGCCGACCAACCCGCTCGGGGCCAAGGGCATCGGGGAGTCCGGCGCGATCGGCTCGTCGCCCGCCGTGGTGAACGCGGCGATCGACGCGCTCGCCGCCCGCGGGGTCACCCACCTCGACATGCCGCTCACGCCGCAGCGGGTCTGGCGTGCCGTCGTGGATGCGGCCAAGGTGATCGCATGACCGGCGCCACCACCGACACCGAGACGCGGTACGACTTCGGGGGCGACGAGTTCGTCTACGTGGAGCTCTCGGCGGCGATGAGCCTGCCGGTCCACTTCACGTCGCTGGCGATCACGCGGCGCCTGGCCGAGGAGGCCATCCCGGGCGTCGAGGAGATCGCGCCGTCGAACGCGTCGTACATGGTCCGCGTCGACCCCGACCGCCTCGACCCGCGCGACCTCGTCCGCGAGCTGCAGCGCATCGAGTCCGAGGTCGGCGGGCTCTCCGACGACCTCACCATCGCGTCGCGCATCATCGACGTGCCGATCATGCTGAACGACCCGTGGACCCACGAGGTCCTCATGAAGTTCCGCGACCGCCACCAGGACCCGACGGGCACCGACCTCGACTACGGCGCCCGGATCAACGGCTACTCGTCCACCGAGGACTTCATCGACGCGCTCGCCGCGTCGCCGTACCTGGTGACGATGATGGGCTTCGTGCCCGGCCTGCCGTGGTGCTTCCAGCTGGTGCCCCGCGAGCGGCAGGTCGAGGTGCCCAAGTACATCCGCCCGCGCACCGAGACCCCGGAGCGCGCCTTCGGGTTCGGCGGCGCGTTCGCCGTCATCTACCCGGTCAAGGGCGCCGGCGGCTACCAGCTCTTCGGCTCCGCGCCCGCGCCGATCTTCGACGGCGAGCAGCGGCTGCCGGACTTCGCCGAGAACGACTCGGTGGTGTTCTTCAAGCACGGCGACGTGATCAACTATCGGCGCGTCGACCAGGCCGAGTACGACGACGTGCGCGCGCAGGTCGACGCCGGCACGTGGCGCTACTCGTACAAGGAGCTCGAGTTCTCGCCGAGCCGGTTCCTCGCCGACCCGGACGGCACCAACGCGGCGATGAAGGAGGTGCTGTACGGGTGAGCATCCTCGTGCGGGATCCCGGGCTCGAGACGACGGTCCAGGACACCGGGCGGCTCGGCTACTACAGCATCGGCTTCCCGCCCTCGGGCGCGCTCGACTCGTTCGCCTACCACGTCGGCAACGCGCTGGTCGGCAACGAGCCGGGCGCCGCGGCGCTGGAGGCGGTCTACCTCGGGCCGACGCTGGAGTTCACGCAGGACACGGTGATCGCCGTGACCGGCGCCGACATCCCGGCGTTCGTCGACGGCGAGGAGATCCCGCTCTGGGAGTCGGTGGCCGTGTCGTCGGGCTCGGTGCTGTCGTTCGGGCAGCTGCGCGCGGGGGCGCGCCCCTACGTGGCCGTCGCCGGCGGCATCGACGTGCCGCTGTACTACGGCAGCCGCTCGACCTACACGCTGGTGGGCATCGGCGGGTTCCAGGGCCGCGCGCTGCGGGCGGGCGACGAGCTCGCGATCGGCTCGGACGCCCGCGACCCCCGCGCCGGCCGGCGGATCGGCGCCGACGACGTGCCGGTGCACCCGTCGACCGCCGAGGTGCACCTGCTGGTCGGCCTGCACAGCTACCGGCTCACCGAGGACAGCCTCGCGCGGTTCACCGACACCGAGTGGAAGGTGACCCCGGACGCCAACCGGGTCGGCTACCGCTTCCGCGGCGCCGAGCTGGAGTTCGTGCCCCGGGAGCAGCCCTTCGGCGCCGGCAGCGATCCCGCCAACGTCACCGACTGCGGCTACCCCGTCGGGTCGGTGCAGGTGCCCGGCGGCGTCGAGCCGATCGTGCTGCTCCAGGACGCCGTCACCGGCGGGGGCTACGCGACGCTCGGCACCGTCGTGTCCGTCGACCGCGACCGGCTCGCCCAGACCAAGACCGGCGACAGGACGCGCTTCGTGCCCGTCGACCTCGACGGCGCCCTGCAGGTCCGCCGCGACCGCCACGCCGCGCTCGACCGCATCCGTTCCGCGCTCACCTAGTTCGATCAGGAGGGGGTCTCGTGGCCAGCCACACGATCACGTCCCGCACGCCCGGTGTCTTCTACCACCGGCCCTCGCCGGACGCCGATCCGTACGTGACCGAGGGGGCCTCGGTGTCCGAGGGCGACACCGTCGGCCTCGTCGAGGTCATGAAGACGTTCCACGAGGTGAAGGCGGACGCGGCGGGCACCGTCAGCCGCTTCCTGGTCGAGAACGAGGACGAGGTGACGATCGGCCAGGACCTGGTCGAGCTGGAGACGTGACGGCACGGAGCGGAGCGGAGCTGCCGCGTCGGAGCAGCCTGCGGAGTGTCCTCGTCGCCAACCGCGGCGAGATCGCCCTGCGCGTGGTGCGGGCGTGCCGGGAGCTGGGGATCCGCGCGGTCGCCGTCTACTCCGACGCGGACGCGCAGGCGGCCCACGTGCGGATGGCCGACGACGCGGTGCACCTCGGCAAGTCGGCGGCGTCGAAGAGCTACCTCAACGCCGACGCGGTGCTGGAGGCCGCGAAGTCCGCGGGTGTCGACGCGGTGCACCCCGGCTACGGCTTCCTCTCCGAGCGCCCCGCGTTCGCCGCGGCCGTCGAGGAGGCGGGGCTGACCTTCGTGGGCCCCCCGTCGTCGGTGATCGCGACGATGGGGGACAAGGCCGCCGCCCGGGCGCTCGCGCGCTCGGCGGACGTGCCGGTGGTGCCGGGCAGCGACGAGGTCGCGTCGGTCGACGACGCCGTCGCCGCGGCCGAGGAGGTCGGCTACCCGGTGCTGGTCAAGGCGTCGGCGGGCGGGGGCGGGCGGGGCATCCGCCCGGCCGCCACCGCCGACGAGCTGCGCACCGTGGTGGTGGAGGCGCAGCGCGAGGCCGCGTCGGCGTTCGGGTCGGACGCGGTCTACGTCGAGCGCGCGCTGCAGGGGCCCAAGCACGTGGAGGTGCAGGTCCTCGCGGACACCCACGGCAACGTCGTGCACTGCTACGAGCGCGAGTGCTCGCTGCAACGGCGGCGCCAGAAGATCCTGGAGGAGGCGCCGGCGCCGGGCCTCGCGCCGGCGGTGCGCGAGGCGGTCTGCGACGCCGCCGTGCGGCTCTCCCGCGAGGTCGGCTACGTCGGCGCCGGCACGGTGGAGTTCCTCGTCGAGGGCTCCGGGGACGCGGCCGAGTTCTTCTTCATCGAGATGAACACCCGCATCCAGGTCGAGCACCCGATCACCGAGTGGGTCACCGGCCTCGACCTCGTCGCCGAGCAGCTGCGCATCGCCGGCGGCGCACCGCTGTCGGTGACCCAGGACGAGATCGTGTGCCGCGGCGCGTCGATCGAGTTCAGGGTGAACGCCGAGGACCCCGACCAGGACTTCCTGCCCTCCCCGGGCGAGGTCACCGGCCTCGAGCTGCCGGGCGGGCCGGGCGTGCGCGTCGACACGGCGCTGATGGCCGGCGACGCCGTGCCGCCGTTCTACGACTCGCTCGTCGCCAAGCTCGCGGTGTGGGCGCCGACGCGCGAGCAGGCCCTGGCCCGCGGGCGCCGGGCGCTCGCCGAGTACCGCGTCGACGGCCTCCCGACCACCATCGGCCTGCACCGCCGCCTGCTCGACGAGCCGGCCATGGTCGACGGGACCTACGACATCACGACGCTGGAGACGTGGCTGGCGGGACCGTCGCGGTGAACAGGTAGTAGCCGATCGCGCCGAAGAGCCGGTCGTCGCGGTGCAGCGCGTCGACGGTCGCCGTCCAGCGGTGGCCGTCGGCCGCGTCGATCGCGCCCGCCGTGGCGGCGGCCTCCCCGATGCCGCCGAAGTACTGGGCGGCGAGGTCGGCGGAGAAGACGACCATCCGGCTGTCGACCTCGACGTCGGTGAGCCCGCGATCGAGCAGCTCGCCGCGCAGGTCGCGCACCAGGCGCGGGTTGACCACGGCGGTGTCGGCCTCGTGGGCGAGCACGGCGCGGACCAGCGCGGCGTCCCCGACGTTGACGGTGTTGGTGTCGAAGTCGGGCTCGATGATCGCGATCCGTCCGCCGGGGCGGGTCACGCGGACGAGCTCGGCGAGCGCGCGGGCCGGGGCGTCGAGGTAGATGAGCACCCGCTCGGCGCGGGTGACGTCGAAGGTGTCGTCGGGGAACGGCAGTTGCTGCGCGTCGCCGGGGACGAAGTCCACGTCGAGGCCGGCCTCGGCGGCGCGGCGGCGGGCCTCGGCGATGAAGTCGGTCGACAGGTCGATGCCCGTCACCGCGCCGTCGGGGGCCACGAGCCGGGCCAGGCGGAGGGTCTCGAGGCCGAAGCCGCAGCCGACGTCGAGGACCCGGCGGCCCGGGCCGGTGTGGGTGCGGTCGCGGGCGAGGACCTTGAGCTCCTGGAGCAGCGGGAGGGCGTCGAACGCCACCAGCGCCGCCTCGTAGGTCGACTCGGCGGAGTGGTCGATGTCGGTGAAGTCGTGCAGCGAGATCGCCGGCGCGTCGGGCTCCGGTGTGTCGGGTGCGGCCACGGCTCCTCCGGATGCTCCTCGGTGACCCGGGTCACGCTAGCGTCGTCGGGGTGGGAACGGATCACCTGCGGGACGGGGACCGCCAGGTCGCGCCACGGTCGTCGGTCGTGCGGCCGGGGTCCTCCGGAGCGTGAGCGGGGCAGTACTCGCTGGTCGTTCCGTGGTGACCTGGGTCACGTTAACGTCGTCGGGATGGGCACGGAGGTGGATGTCCTCGATGCGGGCGCGGGGCCGCCCGTCGTGCTCCTGCACAGCTCGGTCAGCGGCAACCGGCAGTGGAAGGCCCTGATCGCCGAGCTGCGGGACCGCCACCGCGTGCTCGCGATCAACCTTCTCGGTTACGGGTCGACGCCGCCCTGGCCCGGCGACCGCCCGCAGCGCCTCACCGACCAGGCCGCGCTCGTGCACGCGGTGCTCGACGGGATCGACGGTCCGGTCGCGCTCGTCGGCCACTCCTTCGGCGGCGCGGTCGCGATGCGCGCGGCGGTCGAGCTGGGCGACCGGGTCGGGGCACTGGTGCTGCTGGAGCCCAACCCGGTGGCGCTGCTGCGACGTGCCGGACGCGACGACGCCTTCGTCGAGGCCTGCGCGCTGCGCGACCACGTCCAGGGTCACGGCGCGTCCGGGACCTGGGCCGACGCCGCCCCGCGCTTCGCCGACTACTGGCTCGGCGACGGCGCGTGGGACGCGATGCCGGAGACGCGGCGGGCGGCGTTCGTGGCCGCGCTGCCGCCGAACCGCCACGAGTGGGACGCGGTCACCGACCCCGACCTGATCCTGGACGACGTCGCGCCGACCGGGGCCCCGACGCTCCTCGTCCACGACCCGGCCACGCGCCGCCCGATCCGCGAGCTCGCCGAACTGCTCGCCGCGGCCCGCCCCGGGTGGCGGGTGCACACCCTCGACGGCGGCGGGCACATGGCGCCGCTCGTGCGCCCGGACCTCGTCAACCCGGTCGTCGCGGCGTTCCTGGCGGCGGCGTTCCTGGCGGCGTCGTGAGCGGGCTCGGGGTCGGCCTGACGCCGATGGAGACCCGCCGCGACGTCGTCCTGCACGTGGCGCGGCGCGCCGAGGAGCTGGGCTACGACAGGTTCTCCGTCGCCGAGGCGTGGGGGTGGGACGCGGGCGTGCTGCTCGCGGAGGTGGCCGGCGCGACCGAGCGGATCGGCCTCGGCATCGGCGTCATGAACACGTGGGGGCGCAGCGCGGCGACGATCGCGATGCTGGCGGCGAGCGTGAACGCGGTGTCGGGCGGGCGGTTCCGGCTCGGTCTGGGCGCGGGCAGCCCGGCACTCGCCGAGGGCCTGCACGACGTCCCGTTCGACCGGCCCGTGGAGCACCTCGCGGCCGTCACCGTCCAGGTCCGGCGGCTGCTGCGGGGCGAGCGCCTCGAGCCCACGACCGGCGCGAAAGGCCTGCGGCTGGGCGTGCCACCGAGCCCCGGTGTGGCCCTCCACCTCGCCGCCCTCGGCCCCCGCTCGATCCGGCGCGCGGGCGAGCTCGCCGACGGGTGGGACCCGTTCTTCGTGCCCGTCTCCGGCCTCGGGCGCCTGTGCGAGGGGCTGCGGGAGGGCGCGGCGCACGCCGGGCGCGACGTCCCCGTCGTGTGTCCCGCCGTCCCCGCCGCGGTCGCCGACGACCCCGCCCTGGCCCGCGCCACCGCGTCGTGGTGGGTGGCCTTCTACCTGACCTCCATGGGCCCGCTGTACCCGGCGACGGTGCGCGCACACGGGCTCGGCGAGGCGGTCGACGAGGTCGTCGCCGCCAATCCGACGGGGCGCACGACCGACGTGCCCGGGAGCGCGGACGTGCTCCTCGACGAGCTCACGATCCACGGCGACGCCGCGCAGGGGCGCGCCGCCCTCGAGCGCTGGCGCGCGGCCGGCGCCGAGGAGCCGGCGATCGTGCTGCCGCCGGGGCGGCCCGTCGAGGAGCTCGACCACGTCCTCGAGGCGCTCCGCCCCGCGTAGCGCTCGCCCCGGCGACGGCGGCACTCAGCCCGGCGGGTCGCCGGGCGGGACGCCCCGGCCGCCGAGGACCCGGGAGACCTCGTCGCCGGTGTCCGGCCCGACGACGCCGTCGGGGGTGAGGCCGCGTCGACGCTGCCAGCGGGCGACCGCGCGGGCGAAGGCGGCGCTCGTCGGCGGCGATCCCGCCGCGCCGGCGAGCCCGGTCGCGGCACGGTGTCCCGGCCAGTGGACCGCGCCGGCGTACGAGGAGTTCAGCCGGACCGCCCGGACGAGCGACTCCTCCTCGAGCTCCTCGTCCTCGAGCTCGCGCTGGGTGCCCGTGCCGTCCCGGACCTTGACGACGGCGAAGATCCGGCACGTCTCGTTCGGCTGCTGGGGGAGGAGGAACCCCTGGGCGTCGAGCTGGAACGTCTTGGCCTTCACCCGGTCGCTCACGTTCCCGCCGACGGCCGTGATGCGCCGCGCGGCGCGGTCCACCGACGTCACGACGTCGCAGTGCGTCGCCCACGCCGTGCCGTTGTCGATCGTCGCGTAGGTGACGCCCCCGCAGCCCGCGCTCCCGGCCCGGTCGGCACACACGAGGTCGCCGAGGTCGGGCGTGATCTTCTCGACCGGGTAGGCCCAGAAGGGGTTGGCGGCGTCACCGGCCTCGGCGTTGCGCTTGGCCGCGCTGACGTACACGCGGTGCGCGGTGCTGTAGCAGAAGGAGGGGCCCGCCCCGGCCTGGCTCATGACCCAGCTGATGAACACCGCACTCCACGGGTGGCTGCCCTGCCAGCCGCTGCTCTGCAGCTCTAAGGCGGTGGGGACGGCCCCGCTCGGGATGGCGCGGTAGTACTCCTGCAGCACGGCCGTCATCGCCGGGTCGGTCTCCGTGCGCGTCCCCCAGCGCGCGGGCTCGCGCTGCGCGACCTCGACGATCCGGGCCCGGAGCGAACCACTGGTCGGCGCGGCCGTCGGGGCCGGCGGCCCGTAGGTCCGGCCCGGCGTCGCACCGCCGCCCGCGCGGTGGGCGTCGATCGCGGCGACGTCCCGGCGGGCGGCGTCACCCGTTGCGTACGACCAGCGCGCCCACTCCTTGCGGACGTCGACGTGGGCGTACGTCCCGCCGATCCCGATCCCGAGGGTGCGTCCGCAGGCGTCGAGGATCGCCTTGGCGAGATCGAGGCCCGACATGCCGGCGACGCTGATGTCCGCCGCCTGCCCGCTGCAGTGGCGGCTCGCGGTGGGGGTCTTGCCGCGGGCGCGGTAGAGCTCGACGTTGCGCGCCCACGACCGGTATCCCGAGCTCACGATGACCGGTTTGCCGACACGATCACGGACCGATTGGAGGCAGCGCACCAGCGCGGGGTCGATGCGGGCGACGTCGGCCGCCCGCCCGCCGCTGCTCACCAGCTCGCCGACGGTGAAGTTCGGCGCGAGCTTCCGGCTCCGCACCGCGGCCCCGGTGGCGAGCAGCGGCAGCCCGGTGTCGTGCGGGTCCCAGTGCTCCTGGCCCTTGCCCGTGGCGCCGGTGGCCGTGGCCAGGGTCAGCCCGGACGGGAACGCCTCCTCCTCCACCGGCGCGGCGGCGAGCTCCCACTCGGCGAGCTCGACCTCGCCGGACTCGCCCTCCTCGAACTCGCCCTCCTCGCTCAGCTGCTCCGGCTCCTCGCCGGCGGGGCGGAACACGCTCGGTGCCGCACTCCAGGCTGCGTCCGGCGCCGCCTGGACCTCGTCGGTCGGCCCGGCGAAGGACTCGGCCCAGTCCCACGTCAGCGGTCTGGTCATGGTCGGCTCCCGGTGGGGTTCAGAGACGCGCGGGTGGGCGGACGCCGTTGGTCCCGGCCACCGGGGCGACCGGGGGTCCGGTTCCGTTGGTGGACGCGGTGCTCACCGGCGCGGCGGGTGCCACGGGCGCGGAGGTGTCGTGGAGTCGGAGGGGCTGCGCGGGCGCCGCGGGGCCGTGGGTGCGCACGTCGGCACCCTTGATCACCTGTCCGGTCGCCGACTGCCAGAGGTCGATCAGCCGGTTCATGGTCTCGCGCACGGCGGGGGACGGGGACGCGCTGCGGTAGAGCAGCTCGGCGTCGGCGGCGTCGTTGAACCGCCCGGCCTCGATGAACATGAGTACCGGCGACACCAGGTCGGCCAGCTCGAAGAGCTCCCGGGCCCGGCGCGGTGGCTCGATACCCACCCGCTGGGCGATGCGGGCGAGTCGGTCCGCGGCGTTTCCCGCGGCGCCGACGCCGGCCTGGAGATCCGCGACGACACGATTGTCGGTCTCGACGAGCAGGTGGAACCAGCTCATCGTGACGACGTAGGTGAACTCCTCGCGGGCGAGCATGCCCGCGCGTCGGCGCATCGCCATCATCTCCTGAAGCGTGCGTGCCAGGTACGCGATGTAGGAGCTGTCGGTCGGGTTGGCGCCGACGGCGTTGCTGTCGTTCTCGATGGCGACCCAGACCTGGCGGAGGAAGTCGATCCAGACGGTGCCGAAGCCGAGGTTCGCGGTGGGACCGACGTCGGTCTTCCACGGCTGCCCGTCGACGCCGGAGGGCGGGTGCGGCAGGTCCATCCCGAACATGCGCCAGTAGGCGTTGCGGCGATTGAGCCGGTGGTCGGGGCGCAACGTGCTCACCGTGCTCGTCACGGAGAACAGCGGCGGGTCGCGGAAGAACAGTTCCTCGGTGGCCCGCAGCCAGCTGTAGGTGACGTCGGAGACCGCCTCGAGGGTCTCGCCCACGGAGTAGCGACGAACGACCTCGCGGGTGACCTCCGCGACCCCGGTGCTCTCCACGAGGAAGGCGTAGACGAGGTGGTCCCACGGCAGGGCCACACCGGGGACGATGCCGAGCGCCGGCGGCGGCGAGAACTGCCCGGGGACGTCCACACCGGAGGGCAGGGTGCCGAGCAGGCCGGTGCCCGGCTGGGTCGGCAGCGCGACGCGCTGCACCGTCGTGGCCGTGACCCCGGTCGGGCTGGTCCCGAAGCCCGGCCAGCTCGCCTGGCCCCCGTGAGCCCACACCTCCTCGAGCCAGCGACTGAGCTGCAGGGGATGGATCGTGTAGAGGCCGTCGGCGTTCGGGGGATCGGTGACGGCCGGGGCCAGCAGGCGGGCGAGTGTCCGGAACATGGTGGTCCCTCCTCAGCGGACGACGGACGACGTGGCGTGGGGTGCGGGATAGCCGATGAGCCGCTCACCGCCGCCGTCGAAGGCGCGGAGCCGGACCACCCCGACCGGGGTGATGTCCTCGTGCCGGAACACCTTCCGGTCGTGGGTCGCCGCGTTCACCTTGATCCGCCAGATCTTCTTGCGATCCGCGGAGAAGCCCCCGATCTCCGTCATCCCGGCGGGGAGCGGCGCGGTGAGCTCGAGCCGTTTCGACGCGAGCGTCGCCCACTCGAACCGCCCGGGGAGGTCCTCCTTGCGTGGTCGGCCCAGCTCGCGGACGAGCGCCCGGAAGTCGTTCTCGATCGTCAGTTGCTCCGGCGTGAACGGTCGTCGGTCGGAGGTGCTCCGGCCGTTGCGCAGGAAGGTCGTCAGCGCGGTGATGGCCTGCTCGATCCCGCTGAGGTCCGGCAGCGCCGGCGTCGCGGGCGGTGTGGTCGCGGGTGGGGTCGCGGGTGTCGTCGGCTGCTGGCCGCCCGAGGCGCTGGGTGAGGTCATGGTGGGTCCTTGTCGTCACACGGTGGTCAGGCGGCGGCGGGGGTGCGGTCGCGGCCGAGTCGGCGCAGCCACCCCTCGAGGTCGACGTCGGCGGCGTCGTCGGCGTGCAGCGTGCGCAGCACGGTCCACGCGAGGACCCGCATCGGTTCCAGGCGCTGCAGGTAGGTCGAGGTGTAGAGCGCCGGGCCGGCGGAGTCGGCGAACCGTCGGAGCTCGGCGGGGGCCACGCGCCGCGGGTCGACGAGCGCGGCGAGGGGACGGTCGCCGAACGCGCGCATCGACGTCGCCGTGCAGGCCTCGACGATCTGCGGCAGCAGCGGCGTCGACGCCCGCGTGACCAGGGCTGCCTCGGCCGGGGCGGCGTGCAGCGGGTGGCGGTGCATCCAGGTGCGGGCGAGGTCGTCCCAGGGCCCGGTGCCGTACCAGGAGCGGCACAGGGCGGCGTTGAACAGGACCCGCAGCAGACCGAAGGGGTGCGGGTCGCCCGGAGGCATCCGGTACACGGCGTCCGTCGTGCCGTCGACGACGTCCGCGAGCGCCGGGACGGGGGCGTAGCCCGTGAGCACGAACGCCACGACGTCGGCCGCGACCTCGCCGGCCCAGCCCTGCCACGTCTCGGCGGCGACCGGGGAGGCCGGGGCGAGGACGTCGTGCAGGGTGCGCCCGAGTTCGTCGGTCCAGCCTGTGAGGTGGGCGATCTGGTGCCCGCACTCGTGGAGCAGCGACGTCGGGCGGAGCAGGTTGTGGCGGGTGATCTTGACGGCGGCCGCCGGCGAGACGGACGCGTCCCACAACCGGACACCCGACCGCAGGATCGACGCCCCGAGGCCCTTGTCGAGGTACACCAGCACCGGTGGGACGGGGATCCCGAGCGGACCGAGCACCCGTTCCATGGCGTCGACGGCGAGCAGGTCGAGGCCGCGCAGGACCTCGGCGAGCCGAGGGTTCGTCCGGGTGTTGACGGCGTCGCCGAAGAAGTCGACGACGGTCTCCGCGCGGACGTAGGCCTGTCGCAGCGCCAGGACCCGTCCGCGCAGGCGGGGCAGATCGGCGGCGCCCGCCGAGAGCTGCGCGTCGAGCTGGTCGGCGCGCCGGGCCACCGACCGCGCCGACGCCGTGAGCGCGGCCCGCACGCCGGTCCCGAGGTAGGCCTCCAACCCGGCCCACGCCGCGGGCGCCGCGACCATCTCGAGGTCGCCCAGCTCGTGGGCGGCGAGCCGCCAGTGCCGCAGCTCCGCGGCGAGCTGGGCGCGCACGACGTCGCCGGAGGGCTCAGCCACCGGAACCCCAGCCCGGGGTCACCGTCACCGTGGGCGCGGACGGTGTGCCCTGCAGGCTCTCCGCGGTCACACCGGCGAACTCCGCCCGGACGGTGACGCCCTGAGCGGCGTCGCGGACGGCGGCCGTGAACTGTGTGGTCTGACTCTGCAGCGCGCCCGAGAGTGCGGTGTCGAGGACGGTGGTCAGCGCCTCCGCGGCGGTCTTGCCCGCCTCCGCATCCGCGACGAGCTGCCGCGCGAGCAGTGCCTCCGCGAGGCGCGGGCCGAGGGCCTTCCGGTGGACCTGCTGGAGCATCCGCAGGGCGCTGGGCAGGTCCGGGCCCTCGGGCCGGGTCAGCAGCGCGAGCACCTCCTGGGCCTGGCGCTCGGACAGGCGCAGCGCCACCAGCAGCCGGGGTGGGGTGCTCGTCGTGTCGATGCGGACGCCGACCCGGACGCGGGGCCCCGCGGCGGCGCGGGCGCGCCTCTTGGCCAGGCGCAACCGGACGAACCGGCGTCCCGGCGCCGGCCGTGCCCGCCCCGCGGTGCGGCGCCGCGAGGCGGGCCGGCCGAGACCCGGTTCGCCCAGCAACAGCCCGGCGAGCTCGGGGGTCAGCGGTTCGACCTCGTCGGCGCCGGCCTCGCCCTCGGCGCGCAGCGTGTCGTCGTGCCGGAGGTGGCCGAGGTGTCCTCCCGGGAGGAGCTCGTACAGGAAGGCCTCGGCCTCGGCGGGCCAGTGCTGCACGCCGCGGTCGAGCAGGTGCGTCTCGAGAGTGCCCCCGTCGGACCACGGCACCGTACGGGCCACCGGCCGGCTCACCCGGACGACGAGCGGCCGGGCGTACCGCAGGAAGCGGTACCGCGGCGCGGCCGCCCGCGGCATGAGCACCCAGACGCCGGCGGGATCCTCCGACTCCCGCTCGGGCAGGTCGGCCCGCAGCAACGCCCCGGGCAGGTGCGCGGCCGCCGCCTCGGCGAACGACTGCTGCACCGCCGCGTCGAGAGCCAGCCGATCGTCCTGGATCGCGGCGGGCAGCGTGAGCACACGCCGGGCGGTCTCCTCCACGGTGGCGGCCAGGGCCTCGCCGGCCACCGCCGTCTCCTGTCCGGGCGGGACCTCGAGGCCGATGAGGCTCATGCCGACGTCGACGATCGGGCGCGCGATCTGCTTCGCCGGCTCGCTCCCGACCTGCGCGCGCAGGAGGTCGGCGATGCGCTCCGCGATGAAGTCGACGACCCGCTGCCGACCGATGATCGAGATCCCGAGCTTGATGATCGGGAGGGCGGCCATCACCGCCGGCAGGAACTGCTGGATCTCCGGCTTCGGGTACGCCCCGGCCGGCATCTCGGTGAGGCGGCGGCCCAGCTCCTGGCGTGCGGTGTCGAGCTCCCCGACGGGGTCCCCGGCCTCGGCCGACGCCTCGGCCGCGGCCTCGCCGAGCAGGTTGTCCGCCGTCGCCTCGTCGGGAGCGAGCGCCAGGTCCGCCACCCGGTGGTCGAACTCCGCAGCGAGGTCCTCGGCCGCGCTCGCGGCCTCTCCCGCGGTGATGCCCAGCTTCTTCGCGACCTGTCGGGCGATGGGTCGCACCGTCTCGGGCAGGCGGTTGATGGCCGCCTTGAGGACGCGGGTCAGCAGGGGCCGCACCAGGCCGGCGAGCTTCTTGAGCAGCGCGCCGACGGGCAGCACCTTCGAGACGGCCGCGATCCCCTTCTTGGCGACCTTCACGACGCCCTTCACGAGGTTGCCGGCCTTCTTGAGCAGGCCGCCGAGGAACTGGTCGACGGCCACCCGTCCGACCTCGTCGGGCTCGGGCGTCCAGCTCTCGAGCAGGGTGTCCAGGTCGCGGGCGGGCATCGTGGCGAGGTCCTCGTCGCCGAGGCGGGCCGCGAGCCCGTCGAGCATCCGGTCCGAGCGCTGCGCGATCGCCTCGGTCCAGCTGGTCAACCCCAGCTGCGTGCTCTCGCCGGCCGACCAGGACGTCTCGCCCTGCAGGTGCACCGCGGCCGCCTCGTCGACGAGCTGCGACACGGCATCGGTGAACTCCTCGTCGTCGAGCTGCTCGAGGAGCTCGGACGACAGGTCCTCGTCGTGACCGGGGACCTCTCGGGCGCCCGCACCGAACGGGGAGTCGAGGGGGCCCGACGGAGGCGCGGGCGGTCGGGCCTCGCCGCCGGCCGGGACCTCCAGTCCCGCGAAGCCCGCGAACGGGGACTGCAGCTCCGGTACCGCGCTGGTGACGCTCATCGCCGTCCTCCTCCTCCCGGTCCGGCCGGGTGCTCGCGGCGGAGGATGCGGCGGGTGTGTGGTCGCGGGCGTCAATCCGACGTGGTCGGCCCCGTGGGTGCACTCGTCAATTCGTGCAGCAGGACCGCGAGGGCCCGGCACGCCTCGTCGACCGAGCCGGCGGCGACGCGGCGCACCGGGGCCGGCGCGCCGGACTCGGCGACGAGGAGAACGGCGGCCACACCGGCCTCGTGCCGCCAGGCACGGACCACGACGAGGCGCCACGGCTCGGACTGCATGGTCCGCACTGTCGAGCCCGGACGTGCCCGCCGCCGTCAACACCCCGTTCGACGCAACGGTGGATTGACGCTCATGAAGACGGGCGGTCGATAATCAGACAGTCGCGAATGTTGCGGACGGGGGGCTCGCGATGCGGACGAGTTGCCGTGTTGCCATGCCTCCCACGACCCTCCGTGTTCACCTGCTCAACGGCTTCCGCGTCGACGTCGGTCAGCAGGAGGTGCTGCTGCCGGCGCATGCGCAGCGCGTCCTGGCCTATCTGGCGCTCTCGCGTCCGACCGCCGGGTCGCCCTTGCGTCGTACGCCGCTCGCCGAGCTCCTCTGGAGCGACGGCACCTCACAGCGTGCTCAGGCCAGCCTGCGCACGTCGCTGTGGCGGATCCGTCGCGCGCACGCCGGGCTCGTCGACGCCGATCGTGAGCGGGTGCACCTCGGGGAGGACGTCGAGGTCGACGTCGAGCGCAGCCTCGCGCAGGCCGATCGGCTGCTGAGCGCGGAGCGCGAGCTCGAGGCCCGCGACACCGCCATCGCGGACCTCGTCGCGGACCTCCTGCCCGGCTGGGAGGAGGACTGGCTGCTGCTGGAGCGCGAGCGCATCCGGCAGGTCCGCATCCACGCCCTCGAGGCCCTGGCCCACCGGCAGTGCCGTCTCGGCCGGATCGTCCCGGCGCTCGACGCGGCCTACGCGGCGATCGCGGCCGAGCCGTTGCGGGAGTCGGCCCACGCAGCCCTGATCGAGGTCCACCTGGCGCAGGGCAACGTCGTCGAGGCCAGGCGCCAGGTCGAGCGGTACGCACGTCTGCTGTGGGCCGAGATGCGGCTCCGGCCCTCCGAGGCGCTGGTCGCCCGGGCGTCGGCGGACGGTGCCATCCCCTCGCCCCGCCCGTCCCCGGAGGGCGCGCGGGCGACCTCCCGACCGTCGTAGCCGTCGTCAGCCGCGCAGCAGCTGAACCGCCGGGACCCGCTCGACCCCGAGGCCGTCGAGACGCCGCACCAGCGTCTCGGCGATCTCGACCGCGTTGGGCCGGTCGCCGTGCAGGCAGATGGTGTCGACCTCGACGTCGAGACGCTTGCCGGAGTTCGAGGTCACGTGCCCCTCGAGCAGGTCCACGGCCTGCTGCGCGACGGCGTCGGGGTCCTTCGCCTTCGGCTCGGGCTCGACGATGATGTGCCCCTCGTCGTTGTACTCGAGATCGGCGAAGCCCTCGCGGGCGACGGTCGCGCCCAGCGAGCGGGCGAGCTCCGCGGTCGGCCCGGCGAGCCAGAAGATCAGCAGCTCGGGGTCGAGGCGCAGCACGGCCTCGGTGATCGCGGACGTGATGTCCGGGTCGGTCAGTGCCATGCCGTACAGCGCGCCGTGCGGCTTGACGTGCACGACCTCGGCGCCCTCCGCGCGAGCCGTCGCCTGCAGGGCGCCGGTCTGGTAGAGCACGAGCTGCGCGGCCTCGTCGGGGCGCAGCGCCATGCGCCGGCGCCCGAACCCGACGAGGTCGGGCAGCCCGGGGTGGGAGCCGATGGCGGTGCCGGTGGCGACGGCGGTGCGCACCGAGTCGCGCATCGTCACCGGATCGCTCGCGTGGTAGCCGCAGGCGACGTTCACCGAGGTCACGTGGGGCATCAGCTCGCTGTCGTGGCCGAGCTTCCAGCGTCCGAGGCTCTCGCCGGCGTCGGCGTTGAGGTCCACACGGGTCTTCATCGCTCTCCTCCTCACGCGCCGGGTGCCGACGGCACCGGCGACTGGACGGGCAGGGAGTCCAGACCGGCGCGGATGCCGTCGGCGAGCAGGGCGATCTCCTCGTCGCCCACCACCAGCGGCGGCGACACGGCGACGCCCTTGCCGAGCCCGCGGACGAGCACGCCGGCCTTGCGGGCGCCGCGCAGCAGGGCGTTCGGGGCGTCCGGGACGGTGTCGAGGACCTCCTGCTCGAGCTCCACCGCGGCGAGGAAGCCGAACCCGGCGCGCACCTCGTGGACGTAGGGGTGGGACACGAGCGGGGCGAGCGCCTCGAACAGCGGCGTCTCCAGCTCGCGGCCGCGCTCGATGAGGTTCTCGCGCTCGTAGATGTCGAGGGTCACGAGGCCGGCCGCGCAGGCCGTCGCGTGGCCCGAGTAGGTCGGGCCGTGGCGCAGGGTGCGCTCGCCCGGGGTGGTCCACCACGGTGCGGCGACCTCGCCGGAGACGATCACGCCGCCGAGCGGGAGGTAGCCGCTGGTGACGCCCTTGGCGAAGGTGATCATGTCGGGGCGGATGTCGCCGAAGCGCTCGATGCCGAACCAGGTGCCGAGCCGGCCGAAGGCGCAGATCACCGCGTCGATCACCAGCAGCACGCCGTGGCGCTTGCACAGCTCGGCGACGCCCTCGATGTAGCCGTCGACGGGCAGGTGCACCCCGCCCGCGCCGGTCACGGGCTCGATGACGAACGCCGCGATCCGCTCCGGCCCCACCTCGGCGAAGACCTTCTCGACGCCGTCGAGGTCGTGCAGCGGGGCGACCGTGTTCTCACCGGCCAGCACGCCCCAGTTCTCGCGGTTCGGGGGGATGCCGGTGATCGAGGTCCCGTAGCCGTGGGTGCCGTGGTAACCGGTCTCGCGGGAGACGACGTGGGTGCGCTGGCTCTCGCCGCGCGCCTGCCAGTAGCTGCGGGCGATCTTGACGGCGGTGTCGATGCCGTCGGCGCCACCCGACCCGAAGAAGACCTTCGCGTCGTCGACGGGGGCGAGGGCGGCGAGGCGGTCGGCGAGCTCCAGGGCCGGACGGTTCGCGATGTCGGCGAAGCACGAGTACGCCTCGAGCTTGGTCATCTGGGCGATCGCGGCCTCGGCGATCTCGCGACGACCGTGGCCGACGTTGCAGTACCAGAGGCTCGCGGAGCCGTCGAGGTACCGCTGCCCGGCCTCGTCGTAGATCCAGGGGCCCTCGCCCCGGTCGACGACGAACTCGTGGCCGTCCACGGCCGCCATGTCGGAGAACGGATGCCACAGGCGGGTGCTCATGCGCCGGATTCTCCGGGTTCCGCGCGCTCGACGGCACCCCTCGACAGCAAGATCGCCCCTGGTGCTCCCTCCGCCCGATGTGACACAGGGGTGGACGGAGCACTCCCGGGTCGCGTCGATGGTCGTCGGACGGGGACCCTGGGCGACGTGACCGGAGCCGACCGCCTGACCACCGCCGCCGAGACCGTCGACGCCGTCGTCGTCGGGGCCGGCCACAACGGCCTCGTGGCGGCGAACCTGCTGGCCGACCGCGGCTGGTCGGTCCGCGTGCTCGAGGCGTCCGACGCGCCGGGCGGGGCGGTGCGCACCGAGGAGATCACCGCCCCGGGCTGGCGCAGCGACCTCGGCAGCGCCTTCTACCCGATGGGCATCACGTCGCCGGTGCTGCAGGGCCTCGACCTCGGCGCCCACGGGCTGGCGTGGCGCCACGCCCCGGCCCCGCTCGCGCACGTGCTGCCCGACGACCGCGGCGTGCTGCTCTCGCGCGACGTCGACGTCACCGCCGCGTCCGTGGACCGTTTCGCGCCCGGCGACGGCGACGCGTGGCGCCGGCTGGCCGACGAGTGGCAGCGCCTGCGCGAGCCGCTGCTCGCCGCGTTCCTCGGGCCGTTCCCGCCGGTCCGCGACGCGGCGCGGGTGCTGCGGACGCTCGGGGGGCCGGACGCGCTGCGGCTGGCGCGGCGGATGCTGCTGCCGGCGACGCGCTTCGGCGAGGAGGAGTTCGGCGGCGAGGGCGCGCGCGTGCTGCTCGCCGGCAACGCCCTGCACACCGACCTCGGGGTGAACCAGACCGCGAGCACCGCCTTCGGCTGGCTGCTCTCGATGCTCGCCCAGGACGTCGGTTTCCCGGTGCCGGAGGGCGGGGCGCGGGCGATCACCGACGCGCTCGTCGCCCGGCTCGCGCAGCGCGGCGGCACCGTCGAGTGCCACCGTCCCGTCACCCGCGTCCTCGTCGAGGGCGGCCGCGCGGTCGGGGCGGTCGACGCCGCGGGCGGGCTCGTGCGCGCCCGGCGGGCGGTGCTCGCCGACGTGCCCGCGCCGACGCTGTTCAGCGACCTCGTCGGGCACGAGCACCTGCCCGCCCGGCTGGTCGACGACCTCGCCCGCTTCCAGTTCGACGACGCCATCCTCAAGGTCGACTGGGCGCTGTCGTCGCCGATCCCCTGGACGGCGCCGGAGCCCCGGGAGGCGGGCACCGTGCACCTCGGCGGCGACACGGCGGGGCTCGTCGACTTCGGCGCCGACCTCGCCACCGGCCGCATGCCCGCGACCCCGTTCATGCTGCTCGGGCAGATGACGCTGTCCGACCCGCTGCGCTCGCCCCCGGGCACCGAGTCCGTCTGGGCGTACACCCACCTCCCGCAGGGCCGGCAGCACAGCGAAGCCGAGCTGGACGAGCAGGTGCGGCGGATGACGGCGGTGATCGAGCGGCACGCGCCGGGCTTCGGCGACCGCGTCGTCGCCCGCGCCGTCTCCCGCCCCGGCGACCTCGAGGCCCGCGACCCGTCGCTGGTCCGCGGCGCGCTCATGGCCGGGACGGCGCAGATCCACCAGATGCTGGTCTTCCGTCCGACGCCGGGGCTCGGCCGGCCCGACACCCCGGTCGACGGGCTCTTCCTCGCCGGCGCCACCGCGCACCCGGCCGGCGCGGTGCACGGCGCGCCGGGGGCGAACGCGGCGCGCGCGGCGCTGGCGCGGGCCGGCCGGTTCGGGGGCGTGTACGCCGCCGGCATCCGCGCCGGGCACCGCCTCGTCTACGGCGCCGCCGACTCCCGCGGCAGGGTCCTCGCCGGCAGGTAGTCGCCGATCAGCTCGCGGTGCCACCACGCCCCGGTCTCCCGGCGCTCGGCCCGGGTGGTGAAGCGGTAGCGGAAGAGCCGCGCGCGGACCCACGCGGGGCGCTCGCCGTCGAACGGGTCGCGGCGCAGCAGGCGCAGGGTCGGCGCGTCGGCCTCGAGCAGCCGGTCGAGCAGCGCCGGCAGCCAGCTGCGGGCCATGCGCGGTGCGAGCGGCGCGAACCACATCAGCCAGTCCAGCCGCCGGTGGTAGGGCGCGACCTGCGGCGGGCGGCGGTACGGGTCGCCGGGCTTGGAGCGGAAGTCGTACTCGCGCCAGACGGCCGCGTCGGGTGAGTCGCGACCGTCGGGGTCGTCGGTGCCCTCGAGGACCACCTCCTCGCGCTCACGGGTCACCGACCCGAACGCGCCGTAGCTGTTGCCCAGGTGCACCGGCGTGATCCCGGCGTTCATCAGCTGGCGGCCGCTGGCCATGTTGAGCACCGGCCACACCGACAGCGCGAGCATCAGCAGCGTCACCGCGAGGACGACGACGGCGAACCACGACGGGAGCGGGCCGGGCACCGGGAGCGGGAGCCGCCACCAGGAGTCGTCCACCGCCGCGAACGCCAGCGAGATGGTCAGGAAGTTCAGCCAGGCGAAGTTCCCGCTGCTCACCAGCCACCCCTGGGTCACGACGACGACCGCGGCGGCGATCGACGCGACCGGCTGGGGGAAGAACAGCAGGAACGGGACGACGAGCTGGGTGACGTGGTTGGCGAGGACCTCGACGCGGTGCAGCGGGCGGGGCAGGCGGTGGAACCACCAGCTCGTCGGGCCGGGCAGCGGCTGGGTCTCGTGGTGGTACTCGAGGCAGGTGAGGTCGCGCCAGCAGGGGTCGCCGCGCATCTTGATCAGGCCGGCGCCGAACTCGACCCGGAAGAGCAGCCAGACCAGCAGCCAGAGGATCGGCGCGGGCGGGGCGACGTCGGCGGGCCCGAGGAAGGTCACGAGGAACCCGGCCTCGAGCAGCAGCGACTCCCAGCCGAAGCCGTACCAGACCTGGCCGACGGTGACGATCGACAGGTAGAGCACCCAGAGCAGGCCCCACAGCGCGATGCCCGCGCCCAGCGGCAGCACGTCGGTGGCGCCGGCCAGGGCGGCCAGCGCGAGGACGAGGCCCGTGCCGGCGACGACGCGGAAGAGCGGGTCCGAGTAGCGCAGGTGGAAGACACTCGGGTGGCGCCGGAACGTCGTGCGCGCCAGGAACCGGGGGATCGGCGTCAGCCCGCGCTCGCCGAGCAGCGGGCGGAACTGGGCGAGCGCGACCGTGAACGCGATGACGTAGACGAGCGCGACGAGGTGCTGGACCACCCAGCGGGCGGTGACGTGGTCGGGCGCCGCGAGCCAGTCGAGCACCGGGGCCTCCCTGTCGGGACTGTGGACCCCGACAGGTACCCGTTGCGCCGACCGGACCACGCTCGCCCGGTCGTCTGCGTGGCGTTACGGACGCTCAGCGTCAGCGACGCCACGCCGCTGACACCGACCGACACCGAAGCCCTGCGCCGTTCAGGCCAGGGCGGCCGCCACGATCGCGTCGGCGTCGAGGTGGTGGTGGGCCCAGGAGTCGGCGAGGTCCGAGGACCGGCCGAAGTCGGTGACGCCCAGGTGTGCCGCGCGGGCGCCGTGGACCGAGGCCAGGAACGCGAGCGTGTGCGGGTGGCCGTCGAGCACCGTCACGAGCTTCGCCGCGCGGTCGGCGGGGAAGGCGGCGTCGAGGATCCAGCTCGGGGCGGGCTCGGTGGGCCCGGTCGCCGCGGTGCGGGCGCGCAGGGCCCGGAAGAGCCGGTCGGGGCTGGTCACCACGACGACGTCGGCGCCGACGCCCTGCTCGCCGAGGCGGTCGGCGGCGGCGAGGGCCTGGCCGACCAGCGGGCCCATCACCGCGATCGTCACCTGCGGGGTGCCCGGCGCACGGCGCAGCAGGTACGCGCCGGCGACGACCTCGCGGCGGCGCTGTGCTCGTGCGGCGGGGTCGGCGGGGACGGCGGCGAGGCTCTGGTCGACGGGCACGGTCGACAGGCGCAGGTAGGTCGACGAGCCGCCGGGGCGCCCGAGGCGGCCGAGCCCGTCGAGCAGGCACCAGCCGACCTCGACGCCGAACGCCGGCTCGAAGGCCACGCAGCCGGGCTGCTCCAGGCCGATGGAGGGCGTGGTGATCGACTGGTGGGCGCCGCCCTCGGGCGCCAGCGACACCCCGGACGGCGTGCCGACGAGGATCGACTGCCCGCCCGCGTACATGCCGAACGCCCAGGGCTCGAGCGCGCGCGAGACGAACGGGTCGTAGAGCACCCCGATCGGCAGCAGCGGCTCGCCCCAGCGCGACCAGGTGGCGCCGAGCTCGCCGAGCATCCCCACGAGGTTCGTCTCGGCGATCCCGAGCTCGATGTGCTGCCCGCTGGGCAGCTCGTGCCAGTGCAGGATCGTCTCGGCGTCGTCGGCGAACCAGTCGCGCCGCTCGTGCGGTGACCACGACCCGACCTTGTTCAGCCAGCCGCCGAGGTTGGTCGACGACGTGACGTCCGGGCTGACCGTCACGACGCGGCGGGCGGCCTCGGGGGCCGAGCGGGTGAGGTCGAGCAGCGCGCGGCCCAGCGCCTGCTGGGTGTGGCCGGTGCCGGTGGGGGTGCGCTCGAGGTCGTCGGGGACCGCGGGCGGCGCAGCCGGGGTGACCGGCGTGCGGTGCAGGCGCTCCGCCGTCGCCCGGCACAGGTCCTTCGCCGGGCCGTCGGGCAGCGGCGCCCACGGGTCGTCGAGGTCGGTGCCCAGCCCGGTGGCCAGCGCGCGCATCTGGGTCTCGGTGAGCAGGCTGGAGTGGTTCTGCGGGTGGCCCTGCGTCGCGAGTCCGTAGCCCTTCACCGTGTAGGCGAAGATCACCGTGGGGCGGGTGTCGTCGATCGCGTCGTAGGCGTCGGCGAGCGCGCCGAGGTCGTGCCCGCCGAGGTTGCGGATCGCCGCGTGCACCGCGCCGTCGTCGACGTCGCGCAGCAGCGCCGCCACCGCCTCGGCGTCCGGCCCGTCACCGGGCAGGCGCTCGCGCAGCTGCAGCGGGGTGCAGCGCAGCAGCCGCTGGTACTCGGGGTTGGTCATCTCGTCGATGCGCCGGCGCAGCGCCTCGCCGCCGGGCCGGGCGTAGAGCTCGGCGAGCAGGCGCCCGTACTTGACGGTGATGACCTGCCAGCCCGCGGCGCTGAACAGGCCGTGCAGGCGGGTGGCGGAGATGTCGGGGACGACGCGGTCGAGGCTCTGGCGGTTGAAGTCGACGATCCAGCAGACCTCGCCGAGCTCGCGCACCATCGGGTCGAGGACGGCCTCCCACACCGCGCCCTCGTCGAGCTCCGCGTCGCCGACCAGCGAGAACTGCCGCCCCGACCCGGCGGTCCCGCCGAGCCCGTCGACGTAGCGTCGCGCGATCGTGCCCCAGATCGGGGCGGTGGCGCCGATGCCGACCGAGCCGGTGGAGTAGTCGACGGGGTCGGGGTCCTTCGAGCGCGAGGGGTAGGACTGCAGGCCGCCCGCGGCGCGCAGCGAGGTCAGGTACGACGCGTCGAGCTCGCCGAGCAGGTGGTTGATCGCGTGCAGCACCGGCGAGGCGTGCGGCTTGACCGACACCCGGTCCTCGGGGCGCAGCGTGTGGAACCACAGCGCGGTCATGATCGAGACGATCGACGACGACGACGCCTGGTGGCCGCCGACCTTGAGCCCGCTCGGGTTGGGGCGCACGCGGTTGGCGTGGTCGACGATCGCGGTGGCGAGCCAGAGCACCCGGTCCTCCACCGCTTGCAGCGCCTCCCGCTCCGGCTCCTGGCCGGACAGCGGTGCGGGTGCGGGACGCGTGGATGTCATCGAGGGCCTCCGGTCGCACAATCGGTGCTCGAAGCGTTCGTCATGGGGTCGAACTGCGCAAGTGACCGGTACGCGACCACGCACTATGATCACCCGGACGTCGACGACCGAGGCAGGGATGAGCAGGATGGACGGTCCCGAAACCGTCGTCGACCCGGTCGACGCCCGGCTGCTGCAGGCTCTCGGCGACGAGCCGCGCGCCACGGTCGTCGCGCTGGCCGAACGTCTGGGCCTCGCGCGCAACACCGTGCAGGCACGCCTGACCCGTCTGGAGAGCCGGGGCGTGCTCGGCGACTTCGCCCGGCGCATCGACCCCGCGGCGCTCGGCCACCCGCTGCGCGCCTACGTCACCACGCGCGTCGACCAGCGCCGGCTCGCCGAGGTCACCGAGGCGCTCGCCCGGGTCCCCGAGGTGGTCGAGGTGGTGGGGCTGGCCGGCGACGACGACCTGCTCGTCCAGGTCGTGGCGCGCGACGCCGACGCGCTCTACACGATCGCCGGGAGCCTGCTCGCGGTCCCGGGCGTCGAGCGGACGTCCACGGCGCTGGTGATGCGCCAGCTCGTCCCGTTCCGCCTCGACCCGCTCCTGTCGCGATGCGCTGCGCGCACGTGAGTGACATGGGTCGTCATGACGACCCATTCCACTCACGTGCGGAGCATCAGCCCAACGTGAACGGGTCGCGGGTGCCGCCGGTGAGCTCGACCCAGACGGCCTTGGTCTCGAGGTAGGCGTCGATGCCGTGGACGCCGTTCTCGCGCCCGATGCCCGAGTCGCCGAAGCCGCCGAAGGGCACGCTCGGCGCGACCACGCGGTAGGCGTTGATCCACACCGATCCGGCCTTGATCCTCGCGGCCACCCGGTGCGCGCGGTGCACGTCCTTGGTCCACACCGCGCCCGCCAGCCCGTACGGGGTGTCGTTGGCGAGCTTGATCGCGTCGTCCTCGTCGGTGAACGTCACCGCGGCGAGCACGGGGCCGAAGACCTCCTCGCGGAACACCGTGTCGGTCGGCTTCACCGACAGCACGGTGGGCTGGACGAAGTAGCCGCCCAGCGACTCCTCCGACGACCCGCCGTACTCGATCGTCGCGCCCTCCTCGCGCGCCGTCGACAGGTACCCGACGACCTTCTCGTACTGCATCCGGTTGGCCACCGGGCCCATCTCGGTGTCCTCGCCGAACGGGTCGCCCAGCTTGATCTGCGACGCGCGCTCGGCGACCAGGCGCACCAGCTCGTCGTGCACGTCCTCGTGCACCACCAGCCGCGAGCCCGCCATGCACGTCTGCCCGGTGGCCGCGAACACGCCGGCGACGAGCCCGTTGGCGGCGGCCTGCAGGTCGGCGTCGGGGAACACGACCTGCGGCGACTTCCCGCCCAGCTCCAGCGTGGCGGGGTGCAGCTTCTCCGCGGCGGCCGCGGCCACCTTGCGCCCGGTGGCGGTCGACCCGGTGAACGCGACCTTGTCGACGCCCGGGTGCGCGGCCAGGTGCGCGCCCACCTCGCCGGAGTTGGCGGTGACGACGTTGACCACGCCGTCGGGGATGCCGGCCTGCTTGATCAGCTCGGCGAACCCGAGCGTCGAGCCCGGCGCGTGCTCCGAGGGCTTGATGACGATCGTGCACCCCGCTGCCAGGGCCGGGGCGACCTTCCAGCTCATCAGCAGCAGCGGCGAGTTCCACGGGGTGATCGCCGCGACCACGCCCACCGGCTCGCGGCGGGTGTAGACGAGGTAGTTCGGGTTCGGCGAGGGGATCTGCGCGCCCTCGATCTTGTCGGCGAGCCCCGCGTAGTAGTGGTACCAGCCGCCCAGGCCCTGGAGCTGCCCGAGCATCTCGCGGTAGAGCTTGCCGGAGTCGTTGACCTCCAGGCGCGCCAGCCGCTCGGCGTTCTCGCCGATCAGCTCCGCCAGCTTGCGCAGCCGCGCGGCGCGGGCGAAGCCGGTCATCTGGCCCCACTCGCCGTCGAGGGCGGCGCGGGCGGCCCCCACCGCGGCGTCGATGTCCTCGGTGCCGCCGTCGGGGATCTCGGCCCAGGGCTCGCCGGTGTAGGGGTTCTCGGTGGCGAAGGTCCGCCCCGAGATCGCTCCGGTCGGCTTCCCGCCGATCAACATGGACAGCTGCTCGAGCTCGCTCATCGATGGTTCTCCTGTCGGCGTGGGGGTTCAGCCGGGAAAGGTGCCGGCGCGCGGCAGCAGGGCGGGGACGGTGTAGCCGAGCTGGTCGGAGAGGAACCCGGCGATGGGCAGCAGGGCCTCGAGGTCGAGCCCGGTCGGGTGGCCCATCCGGTCGAGCAGGTAGACGAGGTCCTCGGTGGCGATGTTGCCGGTGGCCGCCGGGGCGAACGGGCAGCCGCCGATGCCGCCGTTGGAGGAGTCGAGCCAGTCGACGCCCCACTCGAGCGCAGCGGCGGCGTTGGCGAAGCCGGTGTTGCGGGTGTTGTGGAAGTGCGCGCGCATCAGCGCGTCCGGGGCCACCGCGCGCACCCCGTCGAGCAGCGTCCGCACCTGGGTGGGGACGCCGACGCCGATGGTGTCGGCGATCGCGATCTCCTGCGCGCCGGCGGCCGCCCCGCGGCGGGCCACCTCGATCACCCGGTCCGGGTCGACCTCGCCGTCGAACGGGCACCCGAACGACGTCGCGATCGTCAGCGAGGCGAACAGGTCACGTCCCGCGGCCTCGGCGAGGACCTCCTCGGCGACCTCGGTCAGCGCCTCGGTCGAGGAGTTCTGGTTGGCCTTGGCGAACCCGTCGGAGGCGGGCACGACGACGTTGACCTCGTCGACGCCGGCCTGCACCGCCCGGTCGTAGCCACGCCGGTTGAGCACCAGCCCGATGTAGGAGACGCCGTCGGCCCGGTGCAGGCCCTCCATCACCGCCTCGGCGTCGGCCATCGCCGGCACCAGCTTCGGGTGCACGAACGACACCGCCTCGATGCGCCGCGCGCCGGCCGCCGTGGCCCGCTCGATCAGCTCGATCTTCGCGCCCGTCTCGAGCAGCGCCCGCTCGTTCTGGAGCCCGTCGCGCGGGCTCACCTCCACGATCCCGACCACGGGCCCGATCCTGCCCTCTAGCCGAGGACGGCGGCCACCACCGCGGCGTGCTCGCGCAGCGTCGCGGCGGGATCCTCGCCACGCTGGCGGCCCATCCCGCAGTACTGCGCGACGCCGAAGTCGGCGAGGTGCCGCGACGCGGTCGTCCGGCGCCGCCGCAGGCCGTCCTCGCCGTCGATCGGCAGCACGATCCCGAGGAAGATCCGCGAGTCGGGGGTGTCGAGGTCGGCGAGCGGGGCGAAGAAGCGGTCGTCCTCGCTGCGCAGGTAGCGCGGGCCCGCGAGGTGCACCCAGTCGACCGGGCGCCCCGCGTGGGCGACGGCGTGATTGGCCATGCGCACGATCAGGCTCATGTCGCGCGCCTCGAACATCGGCCACTCGGGGAACGTGCCGTAGCAGAGGTGCAGGCCCATGAGGACCTCCTCGGGCACCCGGGGGGCGAGCCGCGACCACGGGCCGGCGAAGCGCTCCCAGGCGTCCCCCTCGGTCCACCCGACCACGCCCTCGATGTCGATCACCTCGTAGGCGAGGTCCCACTGCAGGGCCAGGTCGGCCGCCGGGATCACCGCGAGCAGCTCGTCGATCGACCGGGCCCACAGGTCCTCGAGCGCCGGCCCGACGAGCGCCCAGTCGCGGGCGTAGGCGTCCTTGAACGCGCCGGTGAACACGCTCGACGGGAAGGGCAGCCCGACCTGGAAGCGCAGGTGGGACGGGATGACGCCCTCGGCGCGCAGCGCGGCGAACCGCTCCCAGGACGCGAGGGTCTCCGCGACGCGCGGCCAGGCGTCGAACCGCAGGCCCTCGACGCCGTCGCGGACGGTCAGCCGCGCGGTGTCGTAGGCATGCCGGGCCCGGCCCGTCGGCGACCCGGTCGGGGCGAGCACGGTGATGTCGGGATGGGGCTCGAGCAGCGTCGTGCGGTCGTAGCCGACCCAGGCGCCGCGGGCGCCGGACTCCCCGTCGGGCAGGGCGGCGACGCGGTCGGCGAACAGCTCCGCGCCCCGGCGGAACCCCTCGTCGGTGGAGTCCACGGGCAGGCTCCCGACCAGCAGCAGATCGCTGTCCACGCGGCGGCTCATGCGGGCTCCTCCTCGAGGGGACGGGGGCGCGGTCCGGGCGCCGAGGTCATCGGGCAGCATGTCACCGCTGCACCCGTGGGACCGCTCGTCGCCGACCGGACACCGGTCGGTCGATCACCGCGGGCGCCCACGCGTGGGGCCCGACGTGATCGGTCACCCATCGGTGGACGTCCGGGCAAGAGGATGATGAAGGGGTGAGCGCGACCGTGACCACCGCGTCGGCGGGACTGACGGGCGCCTCCCCGCGCACCCGCAGGTTGCTGAGGATCGGTACCGCGCTGGTCGTGGCCGCGGCCATCACCACCGGCATCGTCATCGTGTGGCCGACCGTCAAGGACGCCGGGGCGGCGCTGATCGGCGCCGACCCGATGTGGGTCGCCGTCGCCGTCGCGTGCGAGGCGGGCGCGCTGGTCGCCTTCTCGATCCTGCACCACCGCCTGCTCGTGGCCGCCGCGGTCCGGGTCTCGCTGGGCGCGGTCACGATGGCCACGCTCGCGGCCAACGCGCTGCACCTCACCGTGCCCGGCGGGGCCGCGCTGTCGACGGCCTACACCTACAAGCGGCGCCGGGCGTGGGGTGCGACCGGACCCGCCACGACGTGGACGATGGTCGCCGGCGGCGTCGCCGCCAGCCTGGCGCTCGCCGCGATCGCCTTCGGCTCGGCGCTCGTGGTCGGCGGCCGCCCGACCTCGCTGCCCTGGCTGGTGCTGCAGGTCGTCGGCGTCGCCGCGCTGGGCGCCGGCGTGATCGTGGTGGCCAAACGGCCGGGTCTGCTCGTCACGGCCGGCTCGTGGGGGCTGCGCCTGGTCAACCGGGTGCGCCGCAAGCCCCGCGAGACCGGTGTCCCCGAGCTCGCCGAGCAGATCGCCGCGCTCCAGTTCATCGAGCTGCGCGGCAAGGGCCGCCTCGTCGTCGGCACGTCCGCGCTGGCGAACTGGATCCTCGACATCGCGTGCCTCGCGGCCTGCTGCGCCGCCGTCGGCGCGCGGGGGATGACGCTCGCGCTGGTCCTCGTCGCCTACGCCGCCGCCACCGCCGCGTCGAGCGCCGCGTTCCTGCCCGGCGGCCTCGGTCTGGTCGACGGCGCGCTGCTGGCCGCCCTGGTCGCGGGCGGGGTCCCGTCACGTCCCGCCCTGGCGGCGGTGCTGCTCTACCGCCTCGTCAGCTTCGTCGGCGTCGCCGTCGCGGGCTGGGTCGCGTGGTTCGTCATCCACGCCAAGGAGACGCCGTCGGTGGTGGCCGGGGACGACGCCGCGGCGGACGAGGGAGCAGACGACCAGGCCGACGACACGGCCGACACCCCCGCCGGCCGCCTGCGCCGCGGTCCCGGCTGACCGGAACCCGCAGGTCAGGGCTCGACCGAGTAGTGGACGTGCGCGTCCCCGCCCGCTACTCATGCCCTCGGCCCGTCCCGGTGCGCGTTCGTCGCGCGGGACCGAGTAATCCCCGAGCAACCGGGGTGGTCATCGAGTAATGCGCTGCTCATGACGGAGAGTGCCGACCCCAGCAGTCTTGTGCCCAGACCGAGACAGCGGGCCGGCACACCGGTCCTTCCCGGAACGGAACGAGACCGCCATGACCACTCCCGTGAGCCCCACGAATCTCCCGACCCAACCGGCGGGCGACCCGGCCAGCGACATCGATGTCCCGGCCGGCGGCACCACCACCCCCGGCGCCCCCGGCGCTCCCGGTGGCACCGAGCCCGGCGCCCCCGGTGGCACCGAGCCCGGCGCCCCTGACGGCACGGACGGCACCGACGGCACCGACGGCACCGACGGCAGCACCCCCGACGAGACGGAGCCGGGCTGGCCCGTCCAGCCCTGGCCGCCCGGCAGCGGCGACATCAAGCCCGACTGCCCGCCCTACGACAGCTGCGGCACCTACATCGAGCAGGGCTGCCTGCCCCGGGACTACAACTGCCCCGCGCACGCCACCTACTGCGGCCCCGACTGCGGCTACCTCTACGACCACCTGCACCCGTCCGGCCACTACTGCGACCCCTACGACTACGACCCGGTGTGGAACCCGCACTGCTACCACGAGGTCCACAACCCGTGGGGCTTCCACCCGGTGCAGAACCCGTACTGCTGGCACCCGCACTACAACCCGGACTGCTACCACCCGGTGCACCGGCCCGACGGCTACAACCCCGACTACTGCCCCGACGCCCCGCGGCCCCCGCACTGCCCGGACCCGGACGAGTGGTACCAGACCCACCCCCACCCGGCGCCCGTCCCGCCCGTGGTGGTCCCGCCGCTCCCGCCGATCGACGAGGACGGCCTGCCGGTCGTCCACCCGGCGCCCCCGGAGAACCCGGAGACGACCCCGCCGGACACCGGGGAGACCACGCCGCCCGACACCGGGGAGACCACGCCGCCCGACACCGGGGAGACGACCCCGCCGGACACGGGCGAGACGACCCCGCCGGACACCGGGGAGACGACCCCGCCGGACACCGGGGAGACGACCCCGCCGGACACCGGGGAGACGACCCCGCCGGACACCGGCGAGACGACCCCGCCCGACACGGGCGAGACGACCCCGCCGGACACGGGCGAGACGACCCCGCCGGACACCGGGGAGACGACCCCGCCGGACACCGGCGAGACGACCCCGCCCGACACCGGCGAGACGACCCCGCCGGACATCGACGACACCCCGCCGATCGACGAGCCGCCGGTGGACGAGGAGCCGATCGGCGAGACGTCGCCCGACGACGGCGACCTGGTCTTCCACGGCCCGGGCACCGGCGGTGACGACGGCTCGGCCGGCCCGGACCCGATCGACGACCAGTCGGGCTCGGGCTCGGGCGGCTTCGAGGAGACCCAGCAGGAGGAGCAGCCGGTCCTCGAGACCGTCGGCGCCGGCAGCGGCGGCGGCAGCGACTTCGACTCGGGCGGCGGCTTCGAGTCCGGTGGCGGTGGCTTCGAGTCCAGCGGCGGCGGGGACCACGGCGGCGGCTCGAGCGGTGGCTCCGACGGCGGTGGGTCCGACGGCGGCTCGAGCGGGGGCGGCTCGGACTTCTCCGACGGCTGATCCACGTCCCACCGAGGACCACCGCGACGGTCCGGCACGGTCGAGGCGACCGTGCCGGACCGTCGTGCGCGTGGCACCGGACAGACATGAGTAGTCGCTACTCATGACGATCACGCCCCGGGTGGCGGAGGCTGGGGCCCGGGACGGGGGAGAGGAGAGGGCATGGCGGTCCAGCAGCAGCAGAAGAAGCAGAGCGCCGCTGCGCGCCACGCCACCGAGACCATCGACATGGCGATCAAGGGCGCGCAGGCCTACGAGCGCGACGACCTGGTCGCGCGGCTCCGGGGCGCGAAGCAGATCCTGGGCGACTCGTCGATCACGGTGCACGTCGTCGGCGAGTTCAAGCAGGGCAAGAGCTCGCTGATCAACGCGTTGCTCACCGCCCCCATCTGTCCCGTCGACGACGACGTGGCCACCGCGGTGCTGACCGAGGTGCGCTACGCCAAGGCCCTCACCGCGAGCGCGGTCTTCGAACCGACCGCCGGCGCGTCGGGGGCGGGGTGGAACGAGACGATCGCCCCCTCGGACGTCGCCCAGTACGCCTCCGAGTTCGGCAACCCGGGCAACAGCCGCAACGTCCGCCGCGTCACCGTCGGCCTCGACCGGCCGATCCTCTCCAACGGCCTGGTCCTCGTGGACACCCCCGGGGTGGGCGGCATCGGGTCCGTCTCGAACGCGTCCACGATCAGCTCGCTGCCCCGCTCGCACGCCGTCCTCTTCGTCAGCGACTGCTCCCAGGAGCTCACCGAGAGCGAGGTGTCGTTCCTGCGCACCGTGCAGGAGCTGTGCCCGACGGTGCTGTTCGTGCTCACGAAGACCGACCTCTACCCGCACGCCGACCGCATGCTCGAGCGCGACCGCCAGCACCTGCAGCGGGCCGGCATCGAGATCGAGTCGATGGCGGTGTCGTCGGAGGTGCGCTCGCTCGCGGCCACCACGATGAGCAAGGACCTCAACAACGAGTCCGGTTTCCCCGCCCTCATCGCGAAGCTGAACGAGGTGGTCTCCCGCGGGGAGCGGCTCGCCCTCGACGCGGCGATCACGCACGTGCACTCCTCGGTCGAGCAGATGGAGGTCGTGGCGCGCGCCCGCCTGGCCGCCCTCGCGGACCCCCGGCAGTCGGCGGCGCTGCTCGAGGAGCTCACGAAGGCCAAGGAGCGGGCCGACGCCCTGCGTGACCGCTCGTCGAAGTGGCAGACGGTGCTCCAGGACGGGTTCGCCGACATCTCCTCCGACATCGACTTCGACCTCCGCCAGCGCACGCGCGTCGTGGTCCAGGAGGCCGAGAAGTCGATCGACGAGGGCGACCCCGCGAAGAACTGGGAGGAGTTCGAGGCGTGGCTGCGCCAGCGGCTGGCCGGGGAGGCGCTGGAGAACTACGGCCTGTTCGTGAAGCGGGCCAAGGAGGTCGCCATCTCCGTCGGGCAGCACTTCGACATCGCGGAGTCGCAGGTCGTGCGCGCCCGCGAGGTCGCGGCGCCGATCGAGCTGCTCGACGGGCTCACGACCGACGCCAAGTTCGCGGAGAAGAAGGCCAAGGGCGCCGGGATGGCCGCGTTCCAGAAGTCCTACGGCGGCTTCCTCATGTTCAACATGCTGCTGAGCATGACCGGCCTCCCGGTGCCGATGGCGGTCGGCGTCATCCCCGGCCTGCTGCTCGGCCGGATGGGCTGGAAGGAGGAGCAGAAGCGCGCCCTCGAGAAGCGCCGCTCCGAGGGCAAGACCGCGGTGCGCCGGTTCGTGGACGAGTTCAACATGCACTTCGGCAAGGACTCGCGGGACGCGATCCGGCACGTGCAGCGCGAGCTGCGCAACTCGTGGTCCCAGCGGGTCGCCGAGCTCCAGCGCTCGGCGACGGAGGCGCTCGCCGCGGCGCAGGAGGCGGCGAAGAGCAGCGAGTCGGACACGGGCGCCCGCTCCCGCGCCGAGACCGACCTCCAGTCCCTGGCCAGCCTCAAGGCGCGGGTGGAGGACCTCTCCGCACACCTCGAGCGCACCCGCGCGGCGGGCCTGTCGGCGGGTGCGGCCGCGGTGCCGGCCGGTGCCGCGGCCGCGAAGGCCGCGACGTGAACCATCCCGGTGACCGGCCACGTCCCCGGCCGCAGGGGACGCCGCCCGGCGGTCCGGGGCAGCCGGGCCGGTTCGGGCCGCCCGGACGTCCGGGCGGGATGCCACCCGGTCCCGGCGGCCCGCCGCGCGGCTTCCCGCCGTCCGCCCCGTTCCCGCAGGCACCCCCGCAGTTCCCGCCGCAGACCCCGCCGCCGGCCCCGCTGCTCACCCGCGTGCGGGGCCTCGTGCAGCAGGCCCTGGGCATCTACGCGGGCGGGCCCGCGCAGCCCGGCCTGCAGGCGGCCGCCGCCCGGCTCGAGGAGCCGCTGCGGGTCGCGATCGCCGGCCGGATCAAGTCGGGGAAGTCGACCCTGCTCAACGCGCTGGTCGGGCAGGAGCTCGCGGCCACCGACGCGGGCGAGTGCACGCGGGTGGTCACCTGGTACCGCGACGGCCACACCTACCGGGTCATGGCGCATCCCCGGCAGGGCCCGCCCCGCCAGCTCCCGCCCGGACCGTCCGGCGGTCTGCTGGACAGCGACCTGGGCGGGATGCGCGCACAGGACATCGATCGCCTGGTCGTCGACTGGCCCTCGCCCTCGCTCAAGACGATGACGCTCATCGACACCCCGGGCATGGACTCGCTGTCGACCGAGCTCTCCCGCCGGACCGAGACCGCGCTGAACGAGCCGGGCGGGGGCCCGAGCGCCGCCGACGCGGTCGTCTACCTCATGCGCCACATCCACACGTCGGACGTCCGGTTCCTCGAGACGTTCCGCGACGACCCGACCGAGCGCCGGCCGATCAACACCATCGGGGTGCTGGCCCGCGCCGACGAGGTGGGCCACGGACGCCCCGAGGCCCTCGAGAGCGCCGCCCGCGTCGCCGACCGCTACCGCGTCGACCCCCGCGTCCAGGCGCTGTGCCAGACCGTCGTGCCGGTGGCGGGCCTGCTCGCCTCGACCGCCGCGACCCTGCGCGAGGACGAGTTCCGGGCCATCGAGATGCTGGCCGAGGCCCCCGAGGACGACGTCGAGCAGATGCTGCTCACCGCCGCCCGCTTCGCGAACCGCGAGATGCCCGACCTCGACCTCTCACCCGCCCGGCGCGCGGCCCTCCTCGACCGCTTCGGCCTGTTCGGCATCCGGCTCTCGGTGCGCCTGCGCTACACCGGCGTCGCCGGCACCGCGGGCGCGCTGTCCCGCGAGCTGCTCACCCGCAGCGGCCTGCAGCCCCTGCGCGAGGCGTTGCTGAGCCGCTTCGCCGGGCGCGCCGAGGTGCTCAAGGCCCGCTCCGCGCTGCTCGCCGTGGAGTCCGCCATCCGGCGCTACCCGGTCCCCGCGGCGCAGCACCTGCTGCACGACCTCGAGATCGTCACGTCGGGCGCCCACGAGTTCGCCGAGGTCCGCCTCCTCGACGGCATCCGCGTCGGCTCCCTCATGCTCACCGACACCGAGCGGGAGTCCGCGGAGCGCCTGCTGGGCGGCGGTGGCGTCGAGATCTGGCAGCGGCTCGGCGTCGAGCCCGACACCCCGCCGACCGAGATGCAGCGGGTGGCGCGGGCGGCCCTCACCCAGTGGCAGCGCCGCGCCGAGCACCCCGCGTCGGCGCGCGACGTCCGGCAGGCGTCCCGGGTCCTCGTGCGCACGTGCGAGGGCCTGCTCGTCGGCGCGCTCGGCTCCTGGTGACCGATCGCCATGAGCAGGACGTCACCGGAGCGCACCGGAAACCGAGTAGTGGTTGCTCATGACCCCCGCCCCGCCCCGCCCGAGACTCGTGGCATGACGGTGCGGGCTCCCGGCGCGGTGCCGCCCGGGATGCCCGCGCATCTCTGGGAGGCCGCGAAGCGCGACGTCCGGGGCGTGATCCCGGACTGGCTGCGCAGCGCGAAGGAGAACGGGGCGGAGGCGCCCGCGCACATCCGCGAGGTCGCCCGGCGGGCGGCCAAGGCCGGCGCGGGACTGGGGATGGCGATCGCCGTCGGCAGCCAGGTCGACGCCGCGGCGGCCCCCGGCGACCCCGCCGTGACGCCCGTGGCGCACGCGACCGTCGACGTTCCGCCCGGCGGCGAGGCCCCGGCGCTCGCCGAGTCCTTCCGCGTGCTCGACCCCCAGGGCGTCGGCGAAGACTGGCTGACCGTCGAGATGTACCAGGACGTGGTGGTCAACGAGGGGGCCGACGCGATGTACAACGTCGACGCCTTCCAGTATCTGATCATCTCCGACGACACCGGCCAGGACTACGTCTTCAAGGAGCACCACCACGCCGCGGTGCCCGAGCCCCCCGCCCGCGAGACCGACCTGCTCATCCACGAGCGGGGCCAGGTGCACGTGGTCGAGAACCCGGACGGCAGCTTCTCGCTCGACACCGTGAGCTACGACCGCAGCGTCAACGGCATCAGCGAGCCCGCGCCCGAGGACCCCGCGCCGACCGACGAGGTCGACGATCCCGCGTGGACGCCGCCGGCCGGACCGGCGAGCCCGACACCCACCGGGCCGACGGCGGATCCCGTGGAGCCGGCCGACGACCGGCTCGACCCCGTCGGCTCCCCGGAGCTCGTCCCGCCCGGGGACGCCCCGGGCGAGCCCGATCCGGGGCCCGTCCCCGAGGCCGACACCCCCGATGCCGGCGACGACGCCGGTAACGACCCGCCCGACGCGAGCGACCTCGCCGTGTAGACGGCGATCCGCGGCCGACACCCCGACACACACCCCGACGAACGACAGCGTGAGCGAGAAAGGAGAACCCGGTGGGCTACGGACTCGGCGTGGATCTCGGAACCACCTTCACCGCCGCTGCGGTCGACCGGGCGGGTCGCGTCGAGATGGCGAGCCTCGGGGATCGCGCCGCCGCCGTGCCCTCGGTGATCCTCATCCGCGAGGACGGCGCCGTCCTCACCGGTGACGCCGCGGAGCGCCGCGCGGCCACGGAGCCCGACCGCGTCGCCCGCGAGGTGAAGCGGCGCTTCGGCGACCCGATGCCGCTGATCCTCGGCGGCTCGCCCTACGCGGCGGGCGACCTCATGGCCCACCAGCTGCGCGACGTCGTCCGCGCGGTCAGCGAGCGCGAGGGCGGGATGCCCGACGTGGTGACGCTGACCCACCCCGCCAACTGGGGTCCGTACAAGCGGGAGCTGTTCGACCAGATCCCGCGCCAGGCCGGCCTGCGCAAGGTCCAGATGATCACCGAGCCGGAGGCGGCCGCGGCGCACTACGCCACCAACGAGCGCCTGGAGGACGGCGCCACCGTCGCGGTCTACGACCTCGGCGGCGGCACCTTCGACGCGACGCTGCTGCGCACGTCGGGCAACGGGTTCGAGCTGCTCGGGACCCCGGAGGGCATCGAGGGCCTGGGCGGCATCGACTTCGACGAGGCGGTGTTCACGCACGTCGACCGCGTGCTCGGCGGGCCGGTGTCCCAGCTCGACCCGTCGGACCCGCGCGCGACCAGCGCGGTGATCCGGCTGCGCCAGGACTGCGTGCTGGCCAAGGAGGCGCTCTCCGCCGACACCGAGACGACCATCCCGGTGATGCTGCCCTCGCTGCAGACCGAGGTGCGGCTGACGCGGGGCGAGTTCGAGGACATGGTGCGCCCGTCGATCTCGGCGACGATCGCGTCCCTGCGGCGCGCGCTCGACTCGGCACGCGTGCGCCCCGAGCAGCTGACCACCGTGCTGCTGGTCGGCGGCTCGTCGCGCATCCCGCTCGTGGGCCAGATGGTGTCCGCGGAGCTGGGACGCCCGACCGCGGTCGACGCCCACCCGAAGCACGCGATCGTCCTCGGGGCGGCCGGGATGGCGCACACCGAGTACGTCCACGGGGGTGGCGCCCCCGGCGGGTCGACCGGTCCCCAGGTGCGGCGCACGGCCGCGGCCGCCACCACCGTGGTCGGCCCGATGACCGGCCCGTCCTCGGGGACCTTCCAGCGCCCCGCGAACATGCCGCCGCCGCGGCGCACCGGCCCGCCCTCCGGGGCGGTGCCGGCGGCCGCCGGCGCGCGCACCACGACGATGATGCAGGGCGCCCCGCGGACGGGGCCGGCCCGCGGGCCGATGCCGGTGGGCACCCCGGTGGCGGGCATCCCGGCGCCCTCGCTGCAGGGCGCCGACGAGCCGGAGAAGACGACGCGCCGACGCGTGCCCCTGGCCGTCGGCGCCGCCCTGCTGATCGCCTTGCTGGCCGGCGGCGGCACCTACGTCTACCGGGTCGCGTCGGCCGACTCCTCGACGCCGGCGGGGGCCTCCGTGGTCGCCCCGCCCCCGGCGTCGGTGGCGCCGCCGCCCGCGGTGGTCCCGCCCGCCGAGCCGGTGGCCGAGGAGCCCGCCGGGTCCCAGGGCGGCACCCAGCAGGGCGACGGCCAGGCCCGGCGCGCACCCAGCGGGAGCGGCTCCGGCGGTGGCGGCGGCGGTGGTGGCGGCGGCGGTGGCTGGAACGGGGAGCGCACGTCGGAGCGCACCAGCAACCCGCACCACCCGAACCCGGGGACCGGTACCACCGACGGCACCACGGACGGCACGACCGACGGCACGAGCAGTGGCACGACCGACGGCGGCACGGGGTGCTGCCCCTGACGGGGCGCGGTCAGCGGGTGGCGTGCAGGCCCACGACCTGCGAGAGCTCCCCGCGCCCGGAGACGCCGAGCTTCGCGTAGACCGCGCGCAGCACGTTGTCGACGGTGCGCACCGAGACGACCAGCTGCTCGGCGATCGCCTTGCTGGTGAGGCCGGTGGCCGCCAGCGAGGCGATCTCCAGCTCGCGGCGCGTCAGCTCGGTGGAGGCCTCGAGGAGCCCGAGCGCCGGGGTGCGCGCGTCCTCGCACTCCTGGGCCCAGGCGCGGGAGCGCGCGGCCGCCCCCCGCGCCGCCACGGTGCTGCCGTCCGAGCGGTGCACCGCCGAGGCCTGGGCCGCCGTCTCGGCGGCCAGGAGGAGCGCGCCGAGCTGCTCGAAGCGCGCGGCGACCTCGTCGAGGGTGGCGCCGTCGCGGGCGCTGAGGGCCCGGGAGTGGGCGACCATCGTCGCGGGCAGCGCGCCGTCGAGGTCGGCGGCGAGGACCTCGAGCTCGTCGGCCACCACGCCGGTGGCCCGCAGCCGGATCACCGCGTGCAGGGTCTGCAGCCGGTGGCCCGGGTCGTCGTGGGCGGCGACGGCGGCGACCGCCGCCTCGGTCGCGGCCGACACGCGGCCCTCGACGCCCAGGAGCCAGACGCGGGCCGCGGTCTGCCAGCCCGCGAACAGCCCGCCGCCGGGGACGTCGTCGGCGGTGGCCAGCACGGTGCGCGCCTCGATGAGCTCACCGGAGGCGGCGAGCGCCACCGAGAGCTCGGCGGCCAGCGGGACCGCGAAGCAGAAGCGGGACGCGGACACGGCCGCCGCCGCCTCCCGCAGCCAGCGCGCGGCGGTCTGGACCCGGCCCCGGCGGCCCGCCACGATCCCCTGCCACGTGGCGTAGATGGCCATCGGCGTGCGCAGGCCCTGGGCCAGCGCCTCCGCGTAGCAGTCGCGGGCGAGCTGCTCGGCGCGGTCGAGGTCGCCCGCCTGCAGGTCGGCGTACCAGGACGCCGTCACGAACCCGAAGCGCAGCCAGCCCCCGCTCGGGTCGCCGTCGCGCTCGATCATCGGCAGGCCGCGGGCGACGAGCTCCCGGGCGCGCCCCAGCGCGCCCGCGCGAGCACTCGCGAACGCGGCGACCGAGAGCGCGGCGACGTGGACCCCGCGGCGCCCGGGGTCGTCGGTGTCGTCGGGGTCGCCGGCGAGGAGCGGTTCGAGGCGCTCGAGCGCCGCGCGCGGCTGGCCGTCGAGCAGCGCGAGGACCGCCCGCAGCCAGGCCACGCCGTCCGGGGCGGCGCCGTCGGGGATCGTGCGCTCGAGCGCGTGCAGGACGTCGCGGGTACCGACGACGTCGTGCAGGCCCCAGTAGGCGTTCGGCACCCGGATCAGCGCCGAGGCCACGAGCTGGGCCGGCGGCGCCGAGGCCATCTCCGGGCGCGCGGCGACCTCGGCCAGCACCGCCTCGGCCTCGGGGAAGCGGTCGGCGGCGACGAGGGCGCGGGCCAGCTGGTGGCGCACGTCGACGGTGCCGCCGGACTCCGCGGCGGCGCGCAAGAGCTGGTCGGCGAGCCCCGAGTCGGCGGACGCCGCGTCCCGGGCCGCGGCCAGCAGCTCGTGCGGGTCGGCCTCCTCGCCCTGGCCGACGCGGAACCCGAGCAGCCGGCTGCGGTCCTCGCCGCGGCGGGTGCCGTGGGCCTCCATGGCCCGGGTGAGGCGGTGGTAGGCCTGGCGCTCCTGCAGCGGCGTCGCCTGCTGGCGCAGGATCTCGGCGTAGAGCGGGTGCTTGAGGCGGACGTTGACCCGCCGCCCCTCGCGGACCGACTCGACCAGCCCCCGGCGCTCCAGCGTCGCGAGCACCGAGGGCGACACGAGCTCGGCGGCCACCTCGCTGCCCAGCGGCTGCCCGAACGCCAGCAGCCGCAGCAGGTCGCGCTCCGGGGCCGCCAGCGAGCCCATGCGGGCCTCGACCATCTCCACCAGGCGTGACGAGGGCTCGAACTCGCCCTCCCAGCGCCACACCGCCCCGTTCTGACGCAGGGTCCCGATCTCCCGGGCGCCGTCGACGAGCTCGCGCAGGAACAGCGCGTTGCCCAGCGAGTAGCGCCACAGTCGCTGCAGCGCCGCGCCGTCCACGTGCCCGCCGAGGGCCCGGGCGACCAGCTGGTCGCTCTGGACGCGGTCGAACTCCTGGATGTCGAGGCGGTCGATCAGCCCTTCCTTCCAGAGGGTGAAGATCGGGTCCGGCACGCTGAGACCGGTCGGCGCGGTGACCACGACGAAGGCGTCGCCGGACACGGCGAGCTGCTGGAGCAGCACCGCCGACGTGGTGTCGAGGACGTGGGCGTCGTCCACGGCGAGGATCAGCTGGCCCGCGCCGGGCTCGGGTCGCAGCGCGAGCCGCGCCTCGTGCAGCAGGTGACCGGTCAGGGCCGCCTCGCCGTCCGGCGCCGCGTCCATGCGCGGCAGCAGGTGGCTCATGGCCCCGAGGGGGATGTCCTGGGTGGACCGGCTCGCCATGACCCAGATCGGCGACCAGCGAGCACTGTCCGTGGTGACGACGGCGGCCAGGGTCGCCCGCGCTAGACGAGTGCGCCCGACTCCGGGTGGACCCACGAGCATCACCCCGGCGCACTGCCGGGTCTGGGCGAGATGGACGATCGAGGACAGCGTGGCGGAGCGCCCGACCAGCGGCCAGACCTCCGGCATGGTGCCGCACCCCTCGTCGTTCCGAGCCCGTCCCCCGAGCCCGTTCGTTCTCCGTATGGTTCACGGACCGTACGCGGACTTCAAGGATCACGGTCCGCCGGGGCGCCGGGACTGGATAGGAGCGCGGGCCCGTGACCAGCAGGATCGTGACGGACAGGGTCCGCCCCGGTGCGCTGTGTGTCCAGGAGGGTGTCCCGGGGCCCGCCACCCGGACGGCGGTGCGCCGGAGCGGGTCCCCGCTCGGCGACGGACGGTGCGTGACCGGTCCGTCGTCCGGGGGACGGCGTTAACCTACGGCGCGGGTCGCCCGGGGGGCGTCGGGCGGAGGGAAGTGGTCAGGTGGGCGCCGAGGGCGAGGTGTTCGGCCCGTACGAGCTGCGGCGTCTGCTCGGGCGCGGTGCGATGGGCGAGGTCTGGGAGGCCTTCGACACGCGCCGTGAGCGTCCCGTCGCCCTCAAACTGCTCGGCGGGGCGGTGGCGGCCGACCCGGCGTTCCGTGCGCGGTTCCAGCAGGAGGCGCGGCTGACCGCGCGGCTGTCCTCGCTGCACGTGATCCCGATCCACGACTTCGGCGAGATCGACGGCCGGCTGTTCGTGGACATGCGGCTGGTCGACGGCGGTGACCTCGCGGCCGCCGTGCGGGCGCACCCGGGGGGCCTGCCGCCGGGGCGCGCGGTCGACATCGTCAGCCAGGTCGCCGAGGCGCTCGACGCGGCCCACGCCGCCGGGCTCGTCCACCGCGACGTGAAGCCGTCGAACGTGCTGCTGACCGGGCAGCGCGGCGGCGACTTCTGTTTCCTGGTCGACTTCGGCATCGCCCGCGTCGCGGGGCCGAGCGCGGCGCACCTGACCAGCACGGGCACGGTGCTGGGGACGACGGCGTACATGGCGCCGGAGCTGTTCACCGGGGAGCCGGCGACGTTCCGCAGCGACGTGTACGCGCTGGTGTGCCTGTTCTACGAGATCCTCACCGGAGCGCGGCCCTTTCCGGGCCCGGACCCGGTGGCGCACATGGGCCAGCACGTGCACCAGCCGGTGCCCGCCCCGTCGTGGGCCCGGCCGGACCTGGCGGTCTTCGACCGCGTCGTCGCAATCGGCATGGCCAAGGACCCCGCGCACCGGTTCCCCACCCCCGGCGCGCTGGCCGACGCCACCCTCGAGGCCGCCGGGCGGACGGGGACGGGGACCGCCCCGGTGGGCGCCGCGACCTCGCTGCTCGGGGCGGGGACGGCCGGCCCGGGCACCGCGCCGGCGCGCCCCGGACCGGGCCCGGGGTGGCACGACGCGGGCGGGACGGGGCCGGTGACGGCGGCGTCCGGCGGGCCGAACGGAGCCGGGGGATCCGGCGGGGCGGGGACGCGCGTCGGGGCGCCGACCCCCGGCCGCCCGCCCGCGCCCGGCCTCGAGGAGCCGGCCGGGCGGCGCCGGCCGTGGCGGTGGGTCGCCGTGGGACTCGCCGCGCTCCTCCTCCTGGGCGGCGGCGCGTACGCGGCCGACCGGGTCTTCGACCTCTGGTCCCCGGGCGCGGTCCCGACGGCGCGGGCGGTGGCCCCGCCGCTGCAGAGCCCCCGCTGGGTCGAGGTGAGCCCCGACGGGCGCCGGGCGTTCGTCAGCGGCCTGGGCGGCAGCCCGACGCCGTCGCCGTCGGTCGCCGTCGTCGACACCGCGACCGACCAGGTCACCGGCTCGGTTCCGGTCGGCACCTTCCCGGGCGACCTGGCCGTCAGCGGGGACGGGACACGCGTCTACGTCAGCGAGCGCGGCACCGACGCGGCGCCGGGCAGCGTGCTCACGACCATCGACACGTCGGCGAACCGCGTCACGGCGCGGATCGAGGTCGGGCCCGCGCCGTCGGGGCTCGCGCTGAGTCCCGACGGGCGCGTCGCCTACGTGGCGAACGAGGGCACCAACGCCGCCCCCGGCAGCACCGTGTCGGTGGTCGACCTCGCGGCCGGGCAGGTCACCGCGACCGTTCCGGTCGGCCAGGGCCCCAGCGGCGTCGCGCTGTCCCCGGACGGCCGCAAGCTCTACGTCGCGAACGAGGGCGTGCTCACCGGCGTGGGCAACACGGTCTCCGTGGTCGACACCGCCACCAACGCCGTGACCGGCACGATCCGGGTCGGCGACACCCCGCGCGGCGTCGCCGTCGCCCCCGACGGGCGCCACGCCTACGTCGCGAGCCAGGGGACGGCGCAGGCCCCGCAGGGGTCGGTGAGCGTCATCGACACGGCCTCCGACACCGTGACCGCGACCATCACCGAGGGGCTGAACGGGCCGATCGGTGTCGCGGTCACCGGCGACGGGCGCGAGGTGCTCGTCACCAGCTACGGCAGCGAGGCCGCACCCGGCTCCACGGTGACGGTGATCAACAGCCGGGACGACGTCATCGGCACCGTCCCGGTCGGGCAGCAGCCGTTCGGGGTCGCCGGCACGCGCGACGGCTCCCGCGCCTGGGTCACCACACGGTCGGAGTTCTGGCTGCTGGAGTTCCCCGCCCGCTGAGCGAGCGGCGCCGGCACCGCGCGGGGGACACTCGGGGGCCACCACCACCCCGATGCCGAGGAGCCCCGTGAGGATCGCCCTCGTCGCCACGTGCCTGGGCGACGCGATGTTCCCGCAGGCCCCGCGGGCCACGGTCGAGCTGCTCGAGCGTCTCGGGCACGAGGTCGTCTTCCCCGCGGACCAGACCTGCTGCGGCCAGATGCACGTCAACACCGGCTACCTCGACCTCGCGCTGCCGCTGGTGCGCCACCACGTCGACGTGTTCTCCGGCGCCGCCGACGTCGTCGTCGCGCCGTCGGGATCGTGCGTGGGGTGCGTGCGCCACCAGCACGGGATGGTCGCCCGGCGCGGGGGCGACGAGGCGCTGGCGCGGGCCGCGGAGGACCTCGCGGCCCGGACCTACGAGCTCTCCGAGCTGCTCGTCGACGTCCTGCGCGTCACCGACGTCGGCGCCTACTACCCGCACCGCGTCACCTACCACCCGACGTGCCACTCGTTGCGCATGCTGCGCGTCGGCGACAAGCCGCTGCGCCTGCTGCGCGAGGTCCGGGGCCTGACGCTGACCGAGCTGCCCGACGCCGAGGTGTGCTGCGGGTTCGGCGGGACGTTCGCGGTGAAGAACGCCGAGACCTCCACGGCGATGCTCGCGGACAAGATGGCGAACGTGCTGTCGACGCACGCCGAGGTGTGCACGGCGGGGGACACGTCGTGCCTCATGCACATCGGCGGCGGGCTCTCGCGCCTGCGCTCGGGGGTGCGCACGGTGCACCTCGCGGAGATCCTGGCCTCGACCGAGGAGTCGCCCCGGGTGCCCGACGCGATCATGAGCGAGGCGCGATGACGACCGATCTGGGCATGCCGACCGTCGCGTCGGACCCGCACGGGCACCTGCGCGGCCGCGAGCCGTTCCCCGTCGCCGCGCACCGGGCGCTGGCCGACACCCAGCTGCGCCAGAACCTGGGCCACGCCACCCGCACGATCCGCGCCAAGCGCGCCGCCGTGGTCGGCGAGGTCGACGACTGGGAGGAGCTTCGTCGCGCCGGCGAGTGCCTCAAGGCCGACGTCATGGCGCGGCTGCCGGAGCTGCTCGAGCAGCTCGAGGCGTCCGTGACCGCGCGGGGCGGCGTCGTGCACTGGGCGCGGGACGCGCAGGAGGCCAACCGGATCGTCGTCGACCTCGTGCGGGCGACCGGGGCGGACGAGGTCGTCAAGGTCAAGTCGATGGCGACCCAGGAGACCGGGCTCAACGAGGCGCTCGGCGCGGCCGGGATCGCGGCGCTCGAGACCGACCTCGCCGAGCTCATCGTCCAGCTCTCCGACGACAAGCCCTCGCACTTCCTCGTCCCCGCGATCCACCGCAACCGCTCGGAGATCCGCGACATCTTCCTGCGCGAGATGCCCGACGTGGACCCCGACCTCACCGACGAGCCGCGCCGGCTCGCGATGGCCGCCCGGACGCACCTGCGGCGCAAGTTCCTGTCCGCGAAGGTCGGCATCTCCGGGGTCAACTTCGCGGTCGCCGCCACGGGGACGATCTCGGTGGTCGAGTCCGAGGGCAACGGGCGGATGTGCCTGACGCTGCCCGACACCCTGATCACCGTCATGGGCGTCGAGAAGATCGTGCCGACGTGGTCGGACCTCGAGGTGTTCCTGCAGCTGCTGCCGCGCAGCTCCACGGGCGAGCGGATGAACCCGTACACGTCGACGTGGAGCGGGGTCACGCCGGGCGACGGGCCGCAGACGTTCCACCTGGTGCTGATGGACAACGGCCGCTCGAACGTCCTGGCCTCGCCGGACGGGCGGCAGGCGCTGCACTGCATCCGGTGCTCGGCGTGCCTCAACGTCTGCCCGGTCTACGAGCGCGCGGGCGGGCACGCGTACGGGTCGATCTATCCCGGCCCGATCGGCGCGGTGCTCTCGCCGCAGCTCACGGGCATCGACGGCCCCGACGACGTCAACGCCTCGCTGCCCTACGCGTCGTCGCTGTGCGGGGCGTGCTTCGACGCCTGCCCGGTGCGCATCGACATCCCGCACCTGCTCGTGCAGCAACGCGCGGCGGCCGTCGAGGCGCACGGGCGCCCGACCGCGCAGGACCTGGCGATGCGCGCGGCGGCGGCCGCGATGGCGACGCCCGGGCGGTTCTCGCTGCTCGAGCGGGCGATGAAGCTGGGGCGGCTGTTCGGGCGCTCCGGGCGCATCCGCTCGGTGCCCGGGCCGGGCGCGGCGGCGTGGTTCGGGGCGCGGGACATGCCCCCGCCGCCGGTGGAGACGTTCCGGGAGTGGTGGGAGCGTCGTGGACGCACGTGACGAGGTGCTGGCCCGGCTGCGGGCCGCGCGCGACGCCGGCGGCTCGACGTCGCCCGACGTGCCGCGGGACTACCGCCGGACCGGGGCGCACCCGCCGGGGTCGGCCGCGGCCGTGGAGCGGCTGACCGAGACCCTGACCGACTACCGGGCGACGGTGCACCGCGTCCCCGACGAGGACGCGGTGTCGGCGGCGATCGCGCGCGTGCTCGAGGACGCCGGCGCGACGACCGTCGTCGCCCCGCCCGGGCTGCCGGCGCGCTGGCTCGCCGAGGTCACCGCGCGCGTCCGTCCCGACGAGCCGCCGCTCGCGGTCGCCGAGCTCGACCGCGTCGACGCCGTGGTCACCGGCGCCGCGGTGGCGATCGCGGACACGGGCACGTTCGTGCTCGACGCGCGGGCCGTCGACCAGGGGCGGCGGGCGATCAGCCTGGTGCCCGACCACCACGTGTGCGTGGTGCGCGCGGAGGCGGTGGTGTCGTCGGTGCCCGAGGCCCTCGCGCGCCTGGACCCGGACGGGCCGCTGACCTTCGTGTCGGGCCCCTCGGCGACCAGCGACATCGAGCTCGACCGCGTCGAGGGCGTCCACGGCCCCCGCCGCCTCGACGTGGTCCTGGTCGCCCCCATGTGAGCACTTTCCGGCGCTATAGGCCGGGAAAGTGCTCACGTACGGGCGGTGACGAGGAACGACACGGTCAGTGGCGAGCCGATCGGGTGACCCGGATCTCCTCGGCGCGCGGGAACGGCGTGTCGCCGCTCGCGCGGGGCGGACGTGGTGCGGACGGCCGGCGGCGGGGAACGAGGGGGGCCACCCGCATCGCCCCGTAGCGCAGGAGACCCCGGTGACCGGTCACCCGAACGGCAGTACACCCCTTGCTGTCGTGCCCACCGTCCCTCCCGTGCCCGCGGTGCGGCCCGGCGGGACCTCCGGGGTCGCGGGCCCGTTGTCCCAGGCCGTCGCGGAGGCCACCGCCCGCGCCACGCGCACCCGCCTCGACGAGGAGCCCCGGCGCACGTGGGAGCACGCCGCAGGCGGGCGGCCGACGCCGGTGCCCAAGCGCCTGCTCGTCGCGGTCTCGCACGCGATCGAGAAGGCGGTGATGTCGAGTCCGATGACCGGGCCGGACACGCCGACCGTGGTGATCGCGCTCTTCCAGCGCCTCGAGTTCTTCGAGCGCGAGCGGGTCGTCTACGAGCGCCTCGCGGAGGCCGGCGCCGAGGTGGTCGTCGGGTTCGTCCGCGGCGAGGAGCACGACCCGCCGCGCGGGGTGCACACGGTGCTCCTCGACCCGGACGAGAAGCTCGCCGACGAGTGGACGGTCGTCGCGGTCGGCCCGGGGACCGGCGCGTTCCTCGTCGCCACCGACCAGCACGCCTACGACGCGCACGAGCACACCGCCGAGGCCGGCCGGCAGTTCTGCGGGCGCTGGGGCTACGCCCGCGCCCAGGCCGGGGCGGAGCTCGCCCGGCTGCGCCTCGCCCTGGGCACGCGGATCCCCGACCCGCTCCTGCGGCGCCTCGACGCCCTGCTCGGCGAGGTGATGGCGAGCGGCGAGGAGGTCGCGGGCAGCGGGGGCACGCCGGGTGAGGCGTGGGCGACGGCGTCGCTCGCGCACATGATCACGCGGATGCAGACCGCGCAGGCGGGCAGCCGCGCCCTGCGCGAGCAGCTCGAGGACGCCCACCGCGCCGCGGACGCGCACCGCTCCGCCGCGACCGACCCGTCCAGCGGCCTGCCGACCCCGGACTTCCTCGAGCGCTGGTCGTCGCCCGGCGGGACCACGGAGCTGCCGGTCGGCCTGGCGCTCGTCGACGTGGCCGGCCTCGACGGGGCGTTCGACGACCCCCGCGCCGAGTACCACGCCGCGCGCAAGGTGGCGGCCGCGCTGTGCCAGCCGCTCGGGCCCGTGGACGCGGCCGTGCGGCTGAGCCGGCGCGAGTTCCTCGTCGTCGTCCCCGGCGCGTCGCCGCGTCACCTCGCGGGGCTGGGCGACGAGGTCGCCGAGCAGCTCGAGCTGTCCTCCGACGGCTACCCGCACGTCCCGCTGACCGCGTCCGTGGCCACGATCGTCACGCACACCCGCCCGCTGCCCGTCGAGGACCTGCGGGTGGCCCTGACCCGCCTGCCCGCCGACGCGCCGGGGGCGATCGACGCGGGCCGGACGGTGACCGGCGAGCGCATCGCCGTCGTCTCGACACGCGCCGGACGGGTCCTGCCGGCCCCGGGGCGCCCGGAGTCGCCGAGCGCCCCGGAGCCGGCGGCCGGCCGCCCCGGCGAGCGCCCGGTCGATCACCCCTGGTTCGGCCCCGAGGACCAGCACCCCGACGACCTGCTCCCCGGGTCGCACGGCGTCGCCGCCGCCGAGGTCCCGCAGCCCCGCTCCTAGCCCCCCCATGTGAGCACTTTCCGGGCCTATGGGCCCGGAAAGTGCTCACATACTCAGCGGCCCCGGACCGGCGCGCCCCAGTCGGTGCCGTCGCGCAGGGTCCGTTTGAGCAGCTTGCCGCCGGGGTTGCGGGGCAGCGGGTCGGCGGAGACCACGACGTACTGCGGGACCTTGAAGTCGGCGATCTGGGTGTCGAGGTACGACAGCACCTCCCCGACGTCGATCGCCGACCCGACGAGCACCGCCCCGACCTTCTCGCCCATGACGTCGTCCGGGACCCCGACGACCGCCGCGTCCGCCACCCCGGGCGCGCCGGCGAGCGCGTTCTCGACCTCCACCGAGTACACGTTCTCCCCGCCCCGGTTGATGACGTCCTTGGCGCGGTCGACGATCCGCACGATCCCGTCGTCGACGCGCGCGAGGTCGCCGCTGTGCAGCCAGCCGTCGACGAACGTGCGCGCCGTCGCCTCGGGTGCCGCCCAGTAGCCGTCGACGACGTTCGGGCCGCGGATCAGCAGCTCGCCGACCCCGGCGTCGTCGACGTCGGCGAGCGCCAGGTCGACGACCGGCGCCGCGAACCCCACCGAGTCGGCGTGCTCGGCCGCCCACTCGTGGGGCAGGAACGTGGCGATCGACGAGGTCTCGGTGAGCCCGAACCCGTTGCCGAGCCGGGCCTGCGGCATCCGCTCCATGAGGCGCCGCACCAGGGCGGGCGCGATCGGGGCGCCGCCGTAGGAGATCCGCTGCACGTGCGAGAGGTCGACGCCGAGGTCGTCGCGCGCCAGCGTCAGCCCGTAGATCGCCGGGACGCTGACCAGCGTGTCGATGCGCTCCTCGACGATCGTCTTCACGAACGCCTGGCCGTCGAACACCGGCAGCACCACCGTCGTGCCACCCAGCCCGAGCTGCACGAGCAGCTGGGAGTTGCACCCGGTGACGTGGAACAGCGGCACCGAGACGAGGTTGCGCAGCGACGGCCCGACGGCGCGGTCGATCCCGATCACCCGGATCGCGGTCTCGACGTTGGACAGGAAGTTGCCGTGGGTGGTCCGCGCGCCCTTGGGTCGCCCGGTGGTGCCGCTCGTGTAGAAGATCGCGGCCAGGTCGCCGGGGACGAGGTCGTCGAGGGCCTCGGGGTGCCCGTCGGGCAGCGGCGTGCCGGGCCGCAGCACGGCGGCCGCGGCGCTGTCCTCGAGGACGTATGACACCTCGGGCGCGGCGAACCGGGTGTTCACGGGCACCGCCACGGCGCCGGCGAGCAGGGTGCCGAGGAACCCGACCACCCAGTCCAGGCCGGCGGGCAGCAGCGAGGCCACCCGGTCGCCGCGACCCACGCCCTGCAGGACGAGCCCGCCGGCCACCCGCGCGGCGCGCTCCCAGAGCTGCGCGTACGTGACCCGCTCGCCCCCGACCTCGACCAGTGCCTCGACGTCCGGGTGGCGCTCCACCGACGCGCGCACCATCGCCACGACCGACGGCGCCAGGTGGTCGTAGCGCGCGACGCCGTCGGCGCCGCGGGTGATGCCGGAGGTGTCGAACGGCGCCGGCCCCCGGCCGAGCGGGGTGGGGCTCACGAGAAGTACCGCCGCGGGTTGTCCACGAGCATGGTCGTGATCTGGTCGTCGGTGACGCCCTGCTCGCGCAGCGCCGGCAGCACGTCGCGGTGGATGTGCTCGTAGTGCCAGTTCGGCAGCATCTGCTCCTTCGTCGCCTGGCTCGCGCCGGAGAAGAAGTCGATGTAGCAGGAGGCGTCGTGCGCGAGCACGATCTTCTCGGCGTACCCCTGGGCGCAGAGCGCGGCGATGGTCGCGACCCGCTGGTCGGTCGGGTTGAACACGTCGATGCCGAAGCGGTCGGCGCCGATGGTGGCGCCGCGGTCGGCGATCTCGCGCAGGTAGTCGAGGTCGTTGCTGTCGCCGGCGTGCCCGATGACGACCTTGGTGAGGTCGACGCCGGCCTTCTCGTAGAGGTCCAGCGCGAGCCGCCCGGTCTGGTGCGCGGCGTTCGTGTGCACGGTGATCGGCACGCCCGTCTCGACGTGGGTGGCCGCGATCGCGTGCTGGATGCGGGTCTGGTCGTGCGTGAGCCCTCGCTCCTCGACGACGCCCTTGAGGAACGCCGCCTTGATCCCCGTGCCGCCGATGCCCTCGCGGATGTCGCGCAGGAACATCTCGGTCATCGGCTCGTCGCCGCCGAGGACGGTGTCCGGGCCCCGGTAGTGCAGGAAGTGCGGGATCTCGTCGAAGGTGTAGAGCCCGGTGGCGACGACGATGTTGAGGTCGACCTCGGCGTTGATCCGCGCGACGCGCGGGATGTAGCGGCCGAGCCCGACCACGGTGGGGTCGACGATCGTGGTGACGCCGAGCTCGCGCAGCCGGCGCAGCTTCTCGATCGCGTCGGCGACCCGGACCTCCTCGTCCCAGTACTCGTCGCCGTAGTTCTGCATGATGTCCGGGCTGAGCACGAACACGTGCTCGTGCATCAGCGTCGTCCCGAGATCGCCGACGTCCACCGGCCCCCGCACCGTCTCCACCGTGGGCATGCCCGGACCTCCCCTGCTCGGCAGCCTGTGACCCGGACCACTCTATGGGGTGGCGGTGCGGTCGATGTTGGATCAGCCCATGACGGTCCCGCCCCGGCTCGTGGCCGCGGTCGAGCTCGTCGACCCCGCCCCCGACGCGCGCGTGCTCGAGGTGGGGTGCGGGCGCGGCGTGGCCGCCGCGCTGCTCCTCGACCGCCTGCCCCGGGGCCGGTACACGGGCCTCGACCGCTCGGCGACGGCCACCGCGGCCACCGCGGCCCGGCTTGCCGGCCGGGCGTTCGCGGTGCACACGACCCCGCTCGCGCTCCACCGGGCGGAGCCGGCGGACGTCGCCCTCGCGATCAACGTCAACGCGTTCTGGACCGGCCCGGCGCGCGCGGAGCTCGCCGTGCTCGCGGACGCCCTGTGGCCCGACGGCGTGCTGCACCTCGTGTACGGCTCCGACGGGGGCGCGGCACCGCGCACGGACGTCGTCGACCGGCTCCGCGACCACCTCACGGCGGGCGGGTTCGTCCCGGAGATCACGACCCCGGAGCGGCGCGGGGTGCGGTTGCTGCACGTCCGCGCCGCGCTCGCTCAGGCGCGGTAGGCCAGCAGGCGCACGCCGAGCGCGGACTCGGTGCGCTGGATCTCGGCGAGCTGCTCGGCGCTGAGCTCGGCGTAGGGGCTGGCCGCCTCGTAGGCGACGACGGGCGTGCCCAGGCGCTCCTCGAGGCGGTGGAGCTCGTCGAGAGCGGCGTCGTCGAGCGCGGCCGGGCGCAGGTCGGGGCCGGTGGGCGGAGCGGACACGGGAGCCTCCCGAACCTCGATGGGTGTGACCGACGACACGCCGGACGTCGGTGAGTATCCCGCGCTCGATCGGCCCAATCACCCCGTCCGGGCGGAAGTCGCCGGGCGGCCACGGTGTTGATCCGGACGCGATGACGACACCCCTGGCGGCTCGGCCGCGCCCCCGTCTCTGGACCCCGCAGCACGTCCTCGTCACCCGCTCCGCCCAGGAGCACCCCCACACCGCGGAGATCCTGCGCCGCTGCGAGGCGGCCGGCGTCGACGACGTCGCGCTGCTGCGCGGCGACCGCATCACCGGCCTGCGCGGCGAGAGCGAGCGCGAGACCTACACCCGCGCCAAATCGACCCTCGCGGTCGTCACGAGCCCGGCGTCGGCGCGCAAGCTCGACCCGATCCCGCCGAGCGCGGACTGGCGCGTCGACCTCGCGCGCGGCTGCCCGGCGCACTGCCAGTACTGCTACCTCGCCGGCTCGCTGACCGGCCCGCCGGTGACCCGCGTGTTCGGCGACCTCGAGGAGATCCTCGGCGGCCTCGACGCGTACGTCGGGCACGGCACGATCACCTCGACCGACGCCGCCCGGGTCGACGAGGGCACGACCTTCGAGGCGTCCTGCTACACCGACCCGCTGGGCATCGAGCACGTCACGGGCAGCCTGTCCGCCGCGATCCGCCACGTCGGCACCCACGAGTTCGCCGGGCCGGTCCAGCTGCGGGCGACCACGAAGTTCGCCGACGTCGCGGGACTGCTCGACCTGCCGCACGCGGGGCGCACCCGGCTGCGGTTCTCGGTCGGCCCCGAGGCGGTCACCGGCCGGTTCGAGGGCGGCACCGACCCCGTGGCGTCGCGCATCGAGGCGCTGGCGACGATGGCGCGGGCCGGCTGGCCGGTGGGGCTGACGATCGCGCCGATCATGCCGGTGGGGGACTGGCGGACGGCCTACAGCGACCTCCTGGGGCGGGTCGCCACGGCGCTCGAGGGCATCGACGACCTCGACCTCACCGCCGAGTGCATCACCCACCGCTTCACGCCGGGCAGCAAGGAGACCCTCGAGACCTGGTACCCGCGCACCCGGCTCGAGATGGACCCCGAGCAGCGCCGGACCAAGCGCGGCAGGTTCGGCGCGGTGAAGCACGTCTACCCCGACGACGTCATGGCCGACCTGCGCGCCCACGTGACCGCCGAGCTCGCCGAGCGCCTCCCCGCCGCCCGCGTCCTGTACTGGACCTAGGCCGCCTTCACGCTGCCGGCGTCCACACCCCAGTTCGCGCCGATGACGCTCGGCACGGTCGGGGACGCCAGCAGCAGGACCACGCGGGCGACCTCGTCGGGCTCGATGAGCTGCTCGGTGAGCATGCCGCCCTGCTTCGGCAGCGCGGCGAGCAACGTGTCCTGGTCGACGCCCATGTCCGCGGCCAGGCGGGCCACGAAGGTGTCGGGCCCGGTGAGCAACGGCGTGCGGATGCCGGCCGGGGACACGGTGTTGACGCGGACCCCCGTGGGCCCGACCTTCTCGGCGAGGCCGCGCGAGAACGCGTTGAGCGCGGCCTTGGCGACGCGGTAGGGCAGGGGCTCCGCGCCGACGCGTCGCGCGCTGTCGGAGCTGATGGTGACCACGGCACCGCGGGCCGCGGTGAGCGCGGGCAGGGCGGCGCGGGTGGTCCGCCGCGCCGCGTCGAGGTTGAGGGCGAAGATCGAGGCCCAGTCGTCGTCCTCGCCGTCGAAGACGTCGGCGAAGCCGTCGGCCGGCATGTCGCCGCCCCCGGCGTTGTTGACCAGCACGTCGAGCCGCGGGTCCGCCGCCAGTGCCGCCTCCACGACCCGGCGGGGACCGTCGGGGGTGGCGAGGTCGGCGGGCACGAACACCGCTCCGGTCGCCTCGATCTCCGCGGTGCTGCGGCGGGCGGTCGCGACGACGGAGGCCCCCTCCGCGAGGAACGCCCGGACGATCTCGAGCCCCAGTCCCCGGCTCGCGCCGGTGACCAGGACGCGCTTGCCGCGCAGCTGGAGGTCCATGTCGTGCTCCTGTTCGTCGACCCGCTAAGTGCGACACTAATGTTGCACATGAACGACGAGCTGCGCCACCGATGTCGCAGTTGTCGGCGGTAGGGTGTCGGCGACAGGGGAGGGGCATGGACGAGGACGCGGCGCCCCGCCGGGTGCGGGCCGACGCCGAGCGCAGCACGGCACGGATCCTGGAGGCGGCCGAGAACGTGCTCGCCACCGACGAGTCGGCGTCCCTGGAACGCATCGCCGACGCGGCGGGCCTCGCGCGCGCCACCGTGCACCGCCGGTTCTCCTCGCGCACCGCGCTGCTGGACGCCCTGGCCGCGCAGCTCGCCGCGCGCTATGTGCAGGGTCTCGCCGACGCGCACACGGACACGGCGCCGCCGGTGGCCGCGATGCTGCGCATGACCGAGACCGTCTTCACGCTGAAGATCGCCCACCGGTTCGCCGTGCAGCTCTCCGCCTCGGTGACCCCGGAGGTCCTCGAGGGTCTCGACCGGCTCTTCGTCCGGCTGCGCGACGCCGGCGCGATCGCCGCCGCCGACCCGACCTGGGGGCGCCGGGTCTACCTGGCCCTGCTCCACGAGGTCAACGACCTGCCCGCGGACTCGCCCGTGCTGCCGGCCGGCCGGGACGAGGTCGCGGCCCGGGCGGAGCTGCTCGTGACGACCGTCCTGCGCGCGCTCGGCGGCACCGGGATCTAGAGCAGCAGCGCCAGCTGGCGCGACTGGGCGACGAGGACGCCGCGCGAGTCCCACACCTCGACGTCCTCGTCGTGCAGCCCGTGGGCGAGGTGGTTGGTCACCGTGCGGCAGACCAGCGGCCCGGGGGCGGGGTGCTCGCGCAGGTGCACCGTGAGCTGCGCGGTGCTCGACCCGCGGCCCAGCTCGAGCACCACCGGCGCCGCGCCGTCGACCACGAACGCGAGGTCGATCAGGGTCGCGTCCGACCCGTCGGCGAAGGCGAACCAGAACTCGGCGTGCGGGTCGCCCGACGGCTCCCCGCGCACCCAGCCGGGCAGCGCGGGCACGCCGTAGCGCATCCGCTGCCCGACCGTCGCGGTGTCCGGCGCGTCCGCTCCGCCGAAGGTCCGGCACGCCTCGAACGGCGGCAGCTCCGGGGGCGCGGTGCGGTCGACGGCGTCGGCGGGGGAGGCGGCGAGGTCCGCGAACGTCGCCTCCAGGCGCAGCACGTCGCGCTCGGTGCCGTCCGGGCCGGCCTGCACGAGCCGCGCCGTCCCCGTGGCCAGTCGCCGGCCGGCCCGCACGACCTCGGTCACCACCCGCGCCGGTCCGGGCCACGCCGGGTGCAGGTAGGACGCGGACGCGACCACCGGGTCGGGCAGCGGGAGCTCGGCCGCGAGGGCGCGCAGCGCGACGCTGAGCTGGTAGCCGCCGTTCAGCCGCCCGTCGAGCAGGCCCCAGCGGTCGGACAGGACGATCTCGTGGACGCCGTCGCCGACCTGCTCGGCGGTGCTGTCGAGCGCGAGCTCACCGATCACGGTCCTGAGTAGACCACCAGTCCCGCAGCGCCGCGGCCTCGTCCCGCGCCAGGTCGACGTCGAGCGAGGCCAGCACGTCCACGACGTCGTCGACGGGGACCTCCTCCACCCGCCCGTCGGCGTGCTCGGTGGTCAGCGTGTGGCGGACGAGGCGGCGGCTGACCCCCGGCGCGAGGCGCATGACCACCAGCTGGCCGGTGAACGGCGACGACGGGTGGGTCGGCGTGTAGTGGTGCGCGACCTCGTCGTCGGCGGGCTGCGAGGGCCGCGGGTCCAGCAGGTACGCGCGCTCCTCGCCCGCCCGGGTGGGGCGCACGAGCGTCCACTGCCCGTCGGGCTCGCGCTCGAGGCGGTGCTCCCAGCCGGCCTGGTCGACGACGGCGCCGTCGCGCAGCGGCATCGGGACGAGCATCCCCGCCCCGAACCCGACGTCGACGAGCTGGTCGTCGACGATCAGCGCCCGGTGGGTGCGCGGCCCGCCGCGGTCGGCCTGGACCCGCGCCATCACGGTGCGCACCGGGTACCCGAGGCGCTCCAGGACGGCCGCGAACAGCCGCGCGTGCTCGTAGCAGTAGCCACCCCGGCGCCGGCGGACGAGCTTGTCGACGACGGCGTCGAGCCCGATCCCGCGGTGCCGGCCGAGCACGACGTCGACGTTCTCGAACGGGATCGCCTCGACGTGGGCGCGGGTGAGCTCGGCGAGCGCCGGCCGCCCGGAGAGGCCGATCCGGTCCAGGTACTCGCCGACCTCGGCGTCCGACAGCGCCCCGCCCGCCACGGCCTGCACCTCGATGCTCATGGACCCACCGTGCGGCCTCGAGGGTGGTCGAGGTCAAGACCCCCGGCGCCCGCGGGGCAGGGCGCGCACGAGCGGCAGGACGCGGTGGGCCACCCGCTCGGTCAGCGCGATCTCCGTACGGGTGCGCTCCACCCCGGGGGTGCCGATGATCCCCTGGACCACGTGCTCGAGGTGGGCGTTGGTCCGGGCGACCACTCGGGCCCACAGGTCGCCGTCGCCGGTGATGGTGTGCGCCTCCACGACCTCCGGGATCGTCGCGAGGTGCTCGGCCACGGTGTCGAGCCGGCCCTGGGTGATGTGCAGGGTGACGAAGGCGTGCACGTCGTAGCCCAGCGCCTCGGGGTCGACCTGCGGCTCGAACCCGACGATCACCCCGCGCTCCTGCAGCCGCAGGAACCGGGCCTGCGCCGTGCCGCGCGCGATCCCCAGCGCCCGCGCGTGCTCGCGCAGCCCGACCCGGGGGCGCTCGAGCAGGGCCAGCAGGAGGGCGCGGTCGAGGTCGTCGAGGTCCATGGCTCGTCCAATGGCCGAAGCGGATCAGTCGGAGGGCACCGGGACTGGACCAATGGCCCAGTCAATGAACACGACGATAGACCACTGGCGAGTAGGTCCCTACCTTCTGGGTCACCGCCACAACGTGTGGCCCGGCTCTCGGTGCCCACCCCGCGCCCCGTGCGCCGGACCACCCAGGAGGTCCGCCATGACCGTCGACGTCCGCCCGCCCGCCTTCGACGTCCCGCCGTCCGGTGACGACGAGCCGCGCCGTCCGGTGTCCCTGCGCGACCGCTACGCGATGACCCGCGGGCGCATCCACCTCACCGGCGTCCAGGCGCTCGTGCGCCTGCCCCTCGACCAGCACCGCGCCGACCTCGCCGACGGGCTGCGGACCGGCGGCTACATCTCGGGCTACGAGGGCTCCCCGCTCGCCGGCTACGACCTCGAGCTCGCCCGCCACCGCGACCTGCTCGCCGAGCACGACGTCGTCTTCGCCGCGGGGCTCAACGAGGAGATCGCGCTGACCGCGGTGGAGGGCACCCAGCTCGCCGCCGCGACCGGCGGCCTGACCCGCGACGGGGTCGTCGGCTACTGGTACGGCAAGGCCCCCGGCCTCGACCGCGCCACCGACGCGCTGCGCCACGCCAACCTGACCGGCACCCACCCCCGGGGCGGGGCGGTGGCGTTCGTCGGTGACGACCCGGCGGCGAAGTCGTCGAGCGTGCCCTGCGCCTCGGAGGCCGCGCTCGCCGACATGGCGGTCCCGGTGCTCTACCCGGCCGACTCCCAGGACGTCCTCGACCTCGGGCGCCACGCCGTCGCGCTCTCGCGGGTGAGCGGGCTCTGGACGGCGCTGAAGATGGTCACCGCGGTCGCCGACGGCTCGGGCACCGTCGACGTCGACCCCGACCGCCTGCGCCCCGTCGTGCCGGACACGACGATCGACGGGAAGCCCTGGTCGCACACCCCGTCGGCCACCCTGCTGCAGCCCGCGCTCGGCCCCATCGAGCGCGACCTCTACCGCGCCCGGCTCGTCCTCGCGCAGCGCTACGCCGCCGCGAACCGCCTGAACCGGATCGTCGGCCACGGGCCCGCGGGGCTCGGCGTCGTCGCGGCCGGCAAGAGCTGGCTCGACCTGCGCCAGGCGCTGACCACCCTCGGCCTGGACGACGCGGCCCTCGAGCGCCACGGCGTGCGCCTGCTGCGGGTCGGCATGCCCTGGCCGCTGGAGCCCGGGATCGTCGAGGAGTTCGCCGAGGGGCTCGACGAGATCGTCGTCGTCGAGGAGAAGCGGGCCTTCCTCGAGACCCAGATCAAGGAGCTGCTCTACGGCCGGGCGGACGCGCCGCGAGTGTTCGGCAAGCGCGGACCGACCGGCGCCGCGATGTTCGGAGAGGCCGGCGACCTCGACCCCGACGTCGTCGCCCGCCGCCTCGGCGAGCGGCTGCTCGACCACGGCGACGTCCCGAGCGTGCGGGCCTGGCGCGACGAGAAGGCCCGCCGCAGCCGCATCGACCTGTCGCTGACCCCCGTCGCCGGCGCGAAGCGCACGCCGTTCTACTGCTCGGGCTGCCCCCACAACACCTCGACCACCGCCATCCCCGACGGCTCGCTCGTCGGCGCCGGCATCGGCTGCCACACGATGGTGCTGCTGATGCCCGAGGAGCAGGTCGGCGAGGTCACCGGCCTGAGCCAGATGGGCGGCGAGGGCGCGCACTGGTTCGGCATGGCGCCGTTCGTGGAGGCGGACCACTTCGTCCAGAACATGGGCGACGGCACCTTCCACCACTCCGGCTCGCTCGCGGTGCGCGCGGCGGTCGCCGCCGGCGCGCACATGACGTTCCGCCTGCTGCACAACGGCGCGGCGGCGATGACCGGCGGCCAGGACGCCGTGGGCGCCCTGCCGATGCCGGCGCTGACGCGCTCGCTGGCCGCCGAGGGCGTCACGCGGATCATCGTCACCACCGAGGACCGGTCGCGGTACAAGGGCGCCCGGCTCGCGAAGGGCGTCGAGGTCTGGGACCGCGCGCGCTACGAGGAGGCCCAGCGGGTCCTCGCCGACACCCCCGGGGTCACCGTGCTGATCCACGACCAGGAGTGCGCCGCGCAGAAGCGCCGCAAGCGCAAGCGCGGCCTGCTGCCCGACCCGAGCACCCGCGTGATGATCAACGAGCGGGTCTGCGAGGGCTGCGGCGACTGCGGGCAGACCTCGAACTGCCTGTCGGTGACCCCGGTCGACACCGAGTTCGGCCGCAAGACCCGCATACACCAGGCGTCCTGCAACAAGGACTACTCCTGCCTCGACGGCGACTGCCCGGCGTTCCTGACCGTGGAGCCGGGCGCGGCCGCCGCGCCGCGCGGGCTCGAGCCGCTCGAGGGCGGAGCGCTGCCGAACCCGCCGCTGGTGGTCGACGACGCGGAGTTCACCGTCCGGCTCGCAGGCATCGGCGGCACCGGCGTCACCACCGTGTCGCAGGTGCTCGCCACCGCCGCGCTGGTCGCCGGGCGCCACGTGCGCGGCCTCGACCAGACCGGGCTGGCCCAGAAGGGCGGCGCGGTCATCTCCGACATCAAGATCAGCCGGGACGCGAGCGAGGTCGCCGGCCGGGCCGCCGAGGGCGAGTGCGACCTCTACCTCGGCGCCGACCTGCTCGTCGCCGCCGAGCCGGCGAACCTGGCGACCTGCGCGTCGTGGCGCACGGTCGCGGCGATCTCGTCGGCCAAGGTGCCGACGGGGTCCATGGTCGTCGACCCGACCGTCTCGTTCCCCGACCCCGACGCGGTGCTCGCGCGCATCACCGAGCGGGTCCGGCGTGACGTCGGGGTCGTCGTCGACGCCCGGGCGCTGGCCGACGCGCTGTTCGGCGACGACCAGTTCGCGCTGACGATCCTGCTCGGCGCCGCGTACCAGGCCGGGGCGCTGCCGCTGCCGGCGGCGGCGGTCGAGGAGGCGTTCACCCTCAACGGCGCCGCGGTCGAGAAGAACCTGCAGGCGTTCCGTCGCGGTCGCCAGTCGGTCGCCGACCCCGAGGCGTTCGCGCTGGTCGTCGGGCTGGTCACCGGCACGGGCCCGGACACCGGGGTCCCGGGGCTCACCGCGCGCGGGGCCGCCGAGGCCGCGGAGATCGTCGCGTCGATCGGGGCACCGTCCGGGAGCGAGCTGGAGCGCCTCGTGGGCATCCGTGTGCCCGAGCTCGTCGCGTACCAGGACGCGTCCTACGCGCGGTCGTACGCCGAGGTTGTGCGGGGCTGCGTCGACGCCGATCCGCGGCTCGCCGAGGCGATCGCGACCGGGCTGTACAAGCTGATGGCCTACAAGGACGAGTACGAGGTCGCGCGGCTGTCGCTCGACCCGGCGCTCGAGGCGTCGGTCCGGGCGCAGTTCGGCGACGGGGCGCGGTACGCGTGGAAGCTGCACCCGCCGGTGCTGCGGGCCGTGGGCATGCAGCGCAAGATCACGCTGGGTCGCTGGTTCCGGCCGGGCTACCGCACGCTGCGCGCGATGCGCCGCCTGCGGGGCACGCGCCTCGACCCGTTCGGCGTCGCCGAGGTGCGCCGCGTCGAGCGGGAGCTGGTGGCCGAGTACCGGGCGCTGGTGCCGGAGCTGCTGGCGATGGACGACACCGCGCGCGCCGCCGAGATCGCCGGCCTGCCCGACATGGTGCGCGGCTACGAGGACATCAAGCTCGGCAACGTCGCCCGCTACCGCGCCCGCCTGACGGAGCTGCTCGGCTGACCGGCCCACGTGAGCGAACTTCGGGGCTATAGCCCCGAAGTTCGCTCACATGGAGAAGGTGACGGTCGGCTCGACGGTGACCGGGGTGGCGAGGCTGTTCGCGACGTAGCACTCCTGGTGGGCCAGGTGCACGAGGCGCTCCACGCGCGGGACGCCGGGGCCCGGCGCCACGGTGATCCGCGGGCGGAGCACGATCGCCGCGATCCGTGCCGGGCCCTCGTCGTGCGACATCGTCGCCTCGGCGTCGTCGCGGTAGCCGGTGACGTCGATGCGCGCGCGGGCGGCGATCGCGAGGAACGACAGCAGCTGGCACGACGACGCCGCGGCGAGCACCAGCTGCTCGGGATCCAGGCGGCTCGCGTCCCCGCCCAGCGACGGGTCGTTCGAGAGCTCCAGCGCGGCCTGCGCCGGCGGCGCGGTGATCCGGTGGGCGCGCGTGAACCCGTCGTAGCCGGCGCCGGTCGAGCCCGACCAGGTGGCGGTCGCGCGGTAGCGGTGGGTGCCGTCGGGGTCGGTGCCGAAGGCCATCAGGGCAGCTCGTAGTCCAGGGTGAGCAGCTCGTGGGCGATGATGCCGGTGCCCGCGAGCCCGGTGAGCCCGCCCGTCCCGGAGCCCGCGACGACGAACGCCCACTGGCGCATCTCCTGGCCGTCGCCGCCGGCCGCGCCGTGCTGCAGGACGAAGCTGCCGGCGCGGCCGTCGATCTCGCCGACCACCCGCTCCTGCGCGAGGTAGGCCGCGCCGCCCTCGCCCTGGGTGGTCAGCAGCTCGGCGACCGCGGTGCCGGCGAGCGGCCCGGAGTAGGTCTTGCGGATGAGGGCTCGGCCCGTCGCGGGCCCCCGGCCCTCGGGCTCGGCGAGGGCATCACCCTCGGCGGGCTCCCAGACGTCGATGGAGAACGAGCTCTCGAGGTGGGTCACCCGATCATCCTCCCGGGCGGAGGCTGACACGTGCTGTCAGGGTCGGGTCAGCTCGTCGGCGATCGACCGCAGACGCCGCCGGGCGAGCGGGTCGAGCGCCTGCGGCTCCGGCTCGGCCTCCTGCAGGCCGTTGTAGTACCGCCCCGTGACGCCGGCGAGCTCCGGGTCGACCGCGAGCCGCGCCGTCGCCTCCACGCCCTCGGCGATCGTGCTGATCGGCGACGGCACGATCTTCGTGGGCATGTAGGTCGCCGGGTGCAGCGCGGTCGCGGTGACCACGGCCGGGTCGAGCTCGTCGGCGAGGTCGAACGCGTCGAGGATCTGCGCGAGCTTGCTCTGGCAGTAGGCCCGCCAGCCCGAGTAGTCGCGGCGCAGCATCAGGTCGTCGAAGTCGAGGGCCGCCTGGCCCGCCGACGACACCATGACGATCCGCGCCGGTCCCTGGGCGCTCGAGGCCCCGGCCGCCCGCAGCGGCCCGAGCAGGCGGTGGGCGAGCAGGTGGCCGGCGAGGAAGTTGACGGCGAAGCGCAGCTCGTGGCCGTCGGCGCTCTCCTGGCGCACGCCGCCGCCGGGCACGTCGTACCCGATGCCCGCGTTGTTGACGAGCACGTCGAGACGCGGGTGGTCGGCGGCCACGCGGTCGGCGAGGTCGCGGACCTGCGCGAGCTCGGCGAGGTCGGCCCGGTACCACCCCAGGGCGTCGTTGCCGGTCGCCTGCCGGATCTCCTCGAGGGCGGCCTTGCCGCGCTCGTCGTCACGCCCGTGCAGCAGGACCGTCAGCCCGCGGCGGGCGAGGTCCTGGGCGAGGCCGCGGCCGAGGCCGTCGGTGGCGCCGGTGACGAGGACGGTGGCCGGGTTCGGTCCGGTCAACGGGTCGGTCCGTGGTGTCGCGCCGGCAGCGGGTGGTTGGGTCCCATGGGGTGTCTGTGCCCGCTGCCGGCGCGGGACTCACCTCCGTCACCACGGCGACGAGGAGAAGGCCCGACAGCGCTCCTTCGTCGCGCTGCCCGGCCTTTCCCGCGCCTCCGTCGCCACGGCGACGAGGAGAAGGCCCGACAGCGCTCCTTCGTCGCGCTGCCCGGCCTCTCCCGCGCCTCCGGCTACTGCCGGTCGGTGCGCTGGCTCGGGTAGCGCGTCGCCGACTGCGGCCCGTAGTACTGCGGCTCGGGGAAGGGCACGGTGCGGCCGGGCACGCTGGTCTGCTTGCGGACCTGGCGGACCGCGGAGTCGACCTGCTTCTGGTACTTGCCGCCGGTGCGGCTGTTGACCAAGGCCGCCGCCTGGTCGGCGTAGCGGTTGACCTTCTCGGGGTTCTGCTTCGCGTACCGCCGCGCGGCGGCGACGGCGGCGCCGAGCGCCGCAACCCTGCGCATCAGGGGCATCGGTTCCTCCTCGGGGGAACGGTCCTTCACCATCGAGTGTGCCCGTTCCGGACAGCGGACGTGTCCAGCACGGTCGTCGGCCCCCGCCCCGGGGTGTGCGGGGGCCACGGCAGCGCCGCGGTCGACGGGTCCCCGGTGCGCACGAACCGCAGCCACGCGGCGCGCACCACGGCGCCGAGCGGTTCGACGTCGGCGTCCCAGTCGGCGCCGGCCAGCATCGGGGCGTCCTCCCACGCCGCGCGGGCGCCGAACAGGAACGGCAGCTCGATGCAGTGGCACGCGCCGAGCCCGGACGCGGGCGCGCGCCAGTCGAAGCGGTAGCTGAACACCCGGGTGCCGGCCCGCGCCGTGTCGTCCGCGACGCGCAGGGCGGGCGCCGTGAACACCCGCCGTGTCGCCAGCGCCGAGCCCAGGCCCGCCGCCCGCCCGAGCAGGGGCAGCTGCCGGATCCGCCGCAGGGCGGGGCTGATCACCATGAACGTCTCAGCCTCGTCCGCCGTCGTGCCGACGAGCAGGTCGTGGCCGGCCTCCGCGGCCTGCGCCCACGTCGCGCCCGGGGCCAGCGGCGCGACGCCGTCGACCGGCGCGAACGCGGGCGAGGAGTCGAGCCCACCCGGGCCGGCGGCGCGGATCATCGCGTGGCGCTGGGCCGCGAGCAGCACGTCCACCCCGGCGCGCGCCGGGTCGGCGCCGGCGAGCCCCTCGGTGACGTACCCCGCGACCCGTGCCGCCCGCTGCGGCGACGAGAGCCCGAGGCCGAGCTGACCGCTCTGCAGGATCGCCCGCCGGAACAGCGGGCGCGCCTCGGGCACGGTCAGCAGGCAGGCGATCGCGTGCGCGCCGGCCGACTGGCCCATCACCGTGACCTGGCCGGGATCGCCGCCGAAGACCCCGACGTGGTCGCGCACCCAGCGCAGGGCGGCGAGCGCGTCGAGCAGGCCGAGGTTGCCCTCGGACACCCCGGGCGCGGTGAGCCAGCCCAGCACCCCGAGCCGGTAACCGACGCTGACCGTGACGACGTCGCCCTCGGCGACCAGGCGCGACGTGTCGTACCAGGACGTCGACGCCGACCCGATGACGTAGGCACCGCCGTGCAGCCACACGAGCACCGGGCGCGGCACCCCGTCGGTGAGCGCGGCCGCGGGCGCCCGGACGTCGACCCGCAGGCAGTCCTCGTCCTGCACCGCGTCGTCGTCCGAGGACGGGCCGGTGACCGCCGCGACCCGCGCCGGCAGCTGCGGGCTGATCGGGCCGGGCTCGACGGCGTCGCGCACGCCCTCCCAGGCCGGCGGCGGGGCGGGCGGCGCGAAGCGCGGGGCCGAGGCGTAGCGGATGCCGCGGAAGACGACGACGTCCCCGTCCCGACGTCCCCGCAGGGTGCCGCCGGGGAGGGTGACGGTGGGTCCTGCGGCCGTCCTCACCCGAGGTGGTGCTCGACGAGGTGCTCGCCGAGCAGGTCGAGGCCGAAGTCGTGCCCCGGGTCGCGCCACACCGAGTGGGCGTGGTTGACGTTGCGCTGGGTGTTGTCCCACTCCGCGAGCAGGCGCGGGCCCTGCAGCCGGTAGTAGTGCGGGTCGCCGCGCTGCACGCCGCCGGCCCACGCGAAGTGCACGGCGTCGAGCGCGTCACCGTCGAACCGGGCCCGCTCGCGCTCGACCAGCCCCGGCGGCATCCGGCCGACGTAGGTGTCGAGCAGCGCGCGCAGGATCGACTTCTGCCCCGCGCCCAGGTCGGCCCCGGCGATGCCGCGCGGCGCGGCGGTGAGCTCGGTCGCCGCGTGGTCGGCCTCGGTGACGCCGAGCTGGGCCTCGAGCCCGTCGTGCATCGCCCACATGCGGTCCTCGAGCTCCTGCTCGAAGTGCCCGCGCCACAGGTCGGGCAGGGGGATCAGCCGGTCGCCGGGGCGGGGCTGGACCCGGTTGCCGCTGATGATGTCCGGGGCGGCGGTGGTGGTGAGCACGGCGCGCGAGCGCTGCTCGGCGTCGAGGGCAGCCAGCAGCTCGCGGGCGGTGTCCTCGACGCCGCCGAGCGGGCGCAGCTCGCGGTCGCCGAGCAGCGGCGAGGCCATCGGGTCGGCGCCCAGGAAGCACGGGCTGCCGGCCACGGCCTCGCCGTCGACGACGAGGTGGTTGACCGAGACGTGGTGCCCGCCGAAGCGCCACGACCAGGGCGCGCCGCTGCCCGGGTCGCCGAAGACGCGCAGGTAGTACATGCCGGGGTCGCGGCCGCGGTCGCGCTCGAAGCCGGCGGTGAAGCCCTCGGTGCGGTCGAGGACGTTCTCCAGGCCCATGATGATCGACGCCGAGACGTAGCCGGCCTCGGAGAGCCCGGTGGACAGCAGCCGCATCGCCGCGCGCTGCTGGTGGGGCCGCTGCTGGTGGAGCGTCAGCCCGCCGTGGTCGGTGGGCGTGTAGTACCAGAGCACGCGCTCCGCGTCGGCGGCCTTCGAGCCCGGCCAGGCCCACACGCCGGTGGCGCGCTGCTCGTCGTCGAGGGTGTCGATCCACGCGACGGCCGCCTCGGCCATGGCCGAGGCGACCGTGCGGGGTGTGGCGGGGGAGGTCACTTGATGCGCTGCAGCTGGGTGATCACCAGCCCGTCGGCGCCGCCGACGAGGTACTCGTCGAGCTTGCCGGCGAACTCCACCAGGTGGCTGTTGGCCAGGTGCGCCTCGAGGTGCCCGGGGCTCTGCCAGTTCTCGTAGAACACGAACGTCGCCGGGTCGTCCACCGCGACGTGCAGGTCGTAGTTGACGACGCCGTCCTCGGCGAGCGTCGGCTCGACGAGCTGCTCGAGCTCGGCGCGCAGCTCCTGCTCCTTGCCCGGTAGGGCGGTCATCCTGGCGACGACGGTGAGCAGGTTGCGGTCGTTCTCGGTGGGCGTGGGGGTCGGCACGCGGGGCCTCCTGGGCTGTGCTGCTGTCCGGGCGAGCGTCGACAGCCTCCTACCCCGGTGTCGCCCGCGTCACGCGTCGCGGCGGGGCGGGTCGTCCTCGTCGGTCCGCGACCCGGTGCCGTCCTCCTCGTCGGAGATCGACATCGACGAGCGTTGACGCTCCGCGGCGCCTCCCGCGTCCTCGGGCTCCGCCTCGACGACGACGGACTCGCCGTCGTCGCCGGACTGCTGGTCCGTGTCCCCGCCCGCTGCGTCCCCGGGGTCGCCGACGGGCGCCTCGGCCTCCTGGCCGCGGGACGACCCCCGCAGGCCCGACGCCGTCGGCCCGCCCTGCCGGGGCGGACCGGGCGGCGGTCCCGGCGGCCCCGCCGACGGCGGTGCCGCCGGCGGCGGCGGGGTGTTGGTCAGCGTCCGCGAGGCGCGGATCGCCGAGCGGGCCCGCACCTGCTGGATGCCGACCAGCCCGGCCCCGAGGGCCAGCGCCAGGACACCGAAGATCACGATCGCGAAGACCGTCGCGAAGGCCCCCACGAGGATCGCCAGCACGCCCACGACCGCCCAGACCATGCCGATCGTGCGCATGGTCGCGATGGTCGGCGGCGGGTCCGGCGGCTCGGTCACGGTGTCGGGTCCGGGGTCTCGTCCGGGGTCACGTCCGATAGCCCGCCTTCTCGGCGCGGTCCAGGGAGTTCTGGACCTCCTTCTCCGCCTCGGCGCGCCCGACCCAGGAGTGGCCCTCGACCTTCTTGTCGGGCTCCAGCGCCTTGTAGACCTCGAAGAAGTGCTGGATCTCCATGCGGTGGTACTCGTCGAGGTGGTGGATGTCGCGCAGGTGCTCGAGGCGCGGGTCGTCGCTCGGCACGCACAGCACCTTGTCGTCGCCGCCGGCCTCGTCGGTCATCCGGAACATCCCGATGGCGCGGCTGCGCACGAGACATCCGGGGAACGTCGGCTGCTGGACCAGGACGAGCGCGTCGAGCGGGTCGTCGTCCTGGCCGAGGGTGTTCTCGATGTAGCCGTAGTCGGCGGGGTACCGCGTGGCGGTGAAGAGGGTGCGGTCCAGCCGCAGCCGCCCCGTCTCGTGGTCCATCTCGTACTTGTTCCGGCTGCCCTGCGGCACTTCGACCAGCACGTCGAACTCCACGCTGCTCCTCCCAGTGACGACGGCGTGTGAGGGACGTCAGTGTCCACCCCACCCCGGTCCGCGGTGACGGACACCCCGACGGGGTACCCGCTTTCCCCGGGGACCAGGAGGTGACGCCGTGGGCATCTCGCGGAGATTCGACGCCTTCCAGCGACGGCACCGATGGGCCGCACTGCCGATCGCGGTCGTCTACAAGTTCGTCGACGACCAGGGCGCCTACCTCGCCGCGCTGCTGACCTACTACGGCTTCCTGTCCCTGTTCCCGCTGCTGCTGCTGGGCGTGACGGTGCTCGGGTACGTGCTCCACGACGACCCGGCGGCCCAGCAGGCGGTGCTCTCGTCCGCCCTGCGCAACGTGCCGGTGATCGGCGACCAGATCCGCGACAACGTGCACGAGTTCAGCGGGAGCACCGCCGGGCTGGTCGTCGGCGTCGTCGTCGCCGTGTACGGCGCCCTCGGCGTCACCCAGGCCGCCCAGCACGCGCTCGACGAGGTCTGGGCGGTGCCGCGGGCCGAGCGGCCGAGCATCTGGGCCGCCTACGGCCGGGGCGCGCTCGTCGTGCTGCTCGTGGGCATCGGGATGGTGACGACGGCCGGCCTGTCGGCGCTCGCGACCGCGGCGGGCGAGACCACCGGGCTCGGCGGGCTCGGGCGCGGCGTCGCCACCGTCGCGGGCGTCGTGGTCAACATCGGCCTGTTCCTCATGGCCTACCACGTGCTGCCGGCGCGACCGAGCCACATGCGGGACCGCTGGATCGGCGCCGTCGTCGCCGGCGTCACCTGGCAGGTGCTGCTCACGATCGGCGCCTGGCTCGTGGGCACCCGGCTGCAGGGCGCCAGCGCGGCGTACGGCCTGTTCGGCATCGTGCTGGGCCTGCTGGCGTGGATCTACCTCGCGGCGTCGGTGTTCGTGCTCTGCGCCGAGCTCGACGCCGTCCTCCACCGCCGCCTGCACCCGCGCAGCCTGTTCAGCATGTACCCCGACGACCGCGACACCACCGTCGCCGATCGCCGCGCCTACGCCTCGTACGCCGAGTCGGAGCGGCAGAAGGACCACCAGTCGGTCGACGTCACCTTCGAGGACCCGCCGCGGGTGCCCGAGCCCCGGCCGCCGGGGGAGCGGGAGACGGACCGGGCTGCCGACCGGGCCGGGAAGCGGGCGCCGTCCGACTAATGGGGGGTGCCGGGTTCGCATGGAAGGCTCGGCGCTGGTAGCGGCCGGCGGGTCAGCACTCTGGCCGACAGGGCTGTGAGCTCTAGCCTCAGATCGTGCGCCCGCCGGTCGTGAGCAGG
>NZ_JBHSKG010000008.1:0-253409 GCF_042657905.1 Actinomycetospora rhizophila
GTCACAGCGGAGGGGAAACGCCCGGACCCATCCCGAACCCGGAAGCTAAGCCCTCCAGCGCCGATGGTACTGCGACCGACAGGTCGTGGGAGAGTAGGACACCGCCGGAACACCCGACCACCCCCACACCGCGGGGGAAGGCAGACATCGTCGACCTCCAGAGGTCGCATCATCATGAGCAACACCCTGACGGGCAGGACTCCGGCCGGAGCCCTGCCCGTTCGCATGTCCACAGGAGGTCCGTGATGTCGTCCGACCCGTCGGAGGGTGCCGGCGCTCGCGGAAGTGACGAGGCTTCGCGTCGCGGCAGGACCGCCGGCTCGTCCCGTGACGACCAGTCGTCGCCCGGCCGCGGAGCCGGCGGCCGTGACCGGGGCGCGCCCCGCGGCGGCGGCGATCGGCGGGGCGCCGGGCGCCCGGTGGACCGGGGACACCGTGACGACCGAGGCTCCGACCGCCGCTCCGGCGGCGAGTCGGGGCGCTCCGGGGCGAACGACCGCGGCGGAGCTCCCCGTGGACCGCGGCGGGGTGACGGCGGCCCCGGCGGCCGCGCCGGTGGGCCGCCGCTTGACCGCGGCGGAGCGCCGAGCTCGCGCGGTCGATTCGACGACCGCGCGGGCGGTGGGTCCGGCTCGCGGGGCGGACGCTCCGACGGCCGGCGCGACGACAAGCGCGACGACAGGAGTCCTCGTGACCAGCGCCCGCGCGACGGGCAGGGGCGCGACGACCGGCCGCGCGGTGGGGGCCAGGGCTACCGACGCCCGGACGACCGGCGTCAGGACGACCGGCGGCCCGACGACCGGCGTGGCGGTGACGCTCCTCGCGGTGGGCGTCCGCGCGACGACCAGCGCGGTGGCGACCGGCCGCGGTCCGACCGACCGCGGTCCGGCCGTCCCCGCGACGACAGGCCCCGCGACGACCGGCCCCGCGACGACCGGCCCCGCGACGACCGCCCGGGTGGGGACCGACCCCGTGGCGGCCGCCCGAGCAGCGGGGGCCCGAACGGGGGGCGCCCGCAGGGCGGGCGTCCGGGCCCCGGGCGTGACGGCGGGGGACGGGACGGCGGCCGGGGTACCGACCGGCGTCACGGTCCGGCGCGCCAGGAGCGCCCGCGCGGAGGTCCTCGCGACGACCGCCGCCCCGATCGGCCGCGCGACGACGCCCCCGCCGGCACGGGCGAGCGGGCCGGGCGGGTGGACCACGCGGCCGAGCCCATCCAGCGCCACCAGGACGCGGCACCCCGGCCGACGGCCCCGCCGTTGCCGGACGACATCACCGCGGATCTCCTCGACCCCGAGGCCCGTCGCGACCTGCGCGGCCTGCCCAAGGACCTCGCCGACATCGTCGCGCGGCATCTCGTCGCGGTGGGCGAGCTCGTCGACGACGAGCCCGAGGAGGCCCTCGCTCACGCCCGCTTCGCCCGGCACCGGGCGAGCCGGGTCGCGATCGTCCGCGAGGCCTCGGGTCTCGCGGCCTACCACGCGGGGGAGTGGGCGGAGGCGCTGTCCGAGCTGCGCGCGAGCCGGCGGATGGGCGGCGACGGGCACCTGCCCGTGATGGCCGACGCCGAGCGCGCGCTGGGCCGTCCCGAGCGCGCGATCGAGCTGTCGCGCAGCCCCGAGGCCCGCGACCTGAGCACCGAGGACGCCGTCGAGCTGCTCATCGTCGTGTCCGGGGCGCGCCGCGACCTCGGCGAGAACGACGCCGCGGTGGTCGGGCTGCAGGTGCCCGAGCTCGACGCGTCGCGTGAGGACCCGTGGGTGCCGCGGCTGTTCTACGCCTACGCCGAGGCCCTCCAGGCGGCCGGGCGCACCGACGACGCGGTGCGCGCGTTCCTCGACGCGGCCCGCACCGACCTCGAGGGCGAGACGGACGCCGAGGAGCGGGCGATCATGCTCGGCGTCGGCGACCAGGGCGCTGTCGACGAGGCCGGGGACGAGCCCCGGGACGAGGCCGGCGACGACACGGACCCCGAGCCCGGCACGGTCGAGGACGAGACCGCGGACGCCCCGGCAGGGCCCGTGGAGGCCCCGAGGTTCTCCGGGTGAGCGAGCACGACGCACTGCTCGTCGATCTCGACGGCACGGTGTACCGCGGCCCGGACGCGATCGAGGGCGCGGTCGAGACCCTCGAGGCCCTGCGCGCCACCGCGACCGTCTCCTACGTCACCAACAACGCGTCCCGCGGCCCCGACGAGGTCGCCGGCCACCTGCGCGACCTCGGCCTGACCCTCGACACCGACGCCGTCGTGACGAGCGCGCAGGCCGGCGCCGCGGTGGTCGCCGAGCAGGTCGAGGCGGGCGCGAAGGTGCTGGTCGTGGGCACGGAGGCGCTGGCCGAGGAGATCCGGCTGGTGGGGCTCGAGCCGGTGCGGGCCGAGGACGACGCGCCGGTCGCCGTGGTGCAGGGCCACTCCCCGGACACGGGCTGGCGCATCCTCGCCGAGGCGGCGCTGGCGCTGAACCGGGGCGCGGTGTGGGTCGCCTGCAACGTCGACCCGACCCTGCCCAACGAGCGCGGTCTGCTGCCGGGCAACGGGTCGATGGTCGCCGTGCTCCGGACGGCGTGCGCGCGGGAGCCGATGGTCGCCGGCAAGCCCGCGGCGCCGCTGCTGGCGCAGGCGATCGCGCGGGTGGGCGCGCAGCGGCCGCTGGTGGTCGGCGACCGCCTGGACACCGACATCGCCGGCGCGCACAGCGTCGACGCCGAGAGCCTGCTCGTGCTCACCGGCGTGTCCACCGCCGCGGGCCTGCTCGCCGCCCCGGCCGGGCAGCGCCCGACCTACCTCGGCGCCGACCTGCGGGTCCTCACCGGCGACCTCGCCGCGACCGCCGTCGCCGACGGCGACACCGGCGGCTTCACCGCGCGGCGCGAGGGTGGCGAGCTCGTGCTCGAGGGCGACGGGGACGACACCACCGCGGCCCTGCGCGCCCTCTGCCGCGCCGCCTGGGCGTCCGGCGAGGAGTGGACGGGCGTGCGCGCCGACGGCACCCCCGCCGAGAAGATGATCAGCGCACTCGGCCTGGACCCCGCCTGACGGGTTAGCGTGGACGGCGACAGCTTCTGGACCGACGCCGGGGAGGACGCGCCATGACCGAGCACGACGCCCTCGCCGGCCTCCGTGACGCCGTCGCGGCGCTCCCCGACGCCGACGCGCCGGGCGACTTCGACGCCGCCGACCACGCGACGCGGTTCGAGGCGGTGCACGACGCGCTCGTCGCGGTGCTCGCCGACGTGGACCGGACCTGAGCGCGGTGGCCCGGTCCACCGCCCGCCGGCTCCGCCTGGACGCCGAGCTGGTCCGCCGCGGCCTCGCCCGCTCCCGCGAGCACGCGGCCGGGCTCATCGCGGACGGGCGGGTGACGGTCGGGGGCACGGTGGCCAGCAAGCCCGCGACGGCCGTCGAGACCGCCGCCGCCGTGGTGGTCCGCGAGGACGTCGACGACCCGGGCTGGGCCTCACGGGGGGCGGGCAAGCTGCTCGGCGCGCTCGCGGCCTTCGGCCCGCGGGGTCTCGCCGTCGACGGCCGCCGCTGCCTGGACGCCGGCGCGTCCACCGGCGGGTTCACCGACGTCCTGCTGCGCCACGGCGCGCGCGAGGTCGTCGCCGTCGACGTCGGGTACGGCCAGCTGGTCTGGGCGCTGCAGACCGACCCGCGGGTCGCGGTGCACGACCGCGTCAACGCCCGGTCCCTGACCCCGGAGGACATCGGCGGGCCGGTCGACCTCGTCGTCGCCGACCTGTCGTTCATCTCGCTCGCCCTGGTCCTCGACGCGCTCGTCGCGTGCACGGTGCCGGGCGGCGACCTCGTGCCGATGGTGAAGCCGCAGTTCGAGGTGGGGCGCGAGCGGCTGGGCTCGGGCGGGGTCGTGCGCGACCCGGCGCTGCGCGCGTCGGCCGTCCTCGACGTGGTCGCGGCGGCGCGCTCCCGGGGGCTGGTGCTGCGCGACGTCGTCGCGAGCCCGCTGCCGGGCCCGTCGGGCAACGTGGAGTACTTCTGCTGGCTCCGGCGGGCACCCGGGCACGACGAGGACGCCGACGCCGAGACGCTGGTCCGGCGGGCCGTGGACGAGGGCCCGCGGTGACGACGACAGGAGGACCCCGGTGACCGACGGGCTCGTGGAGGCCGACGCGACGGGTGTCGAGGGCGGCGAGGAGCGCGGGACGCGCGACGCGCTGCTCGTCGTGCACACCGGGCGGGAGGCGACGCGCAAGGTGGCCTCGCTGGCGGCCCAGCGGCTGGCCGACGCGGGGTTCGACCTGCGGATCCTCCCCGACGAGTACTCCACCGACGAGGGCCTGTTCGACGACCTGCCCGAGGGGCAGCGCCCGCGCACGGTCACGGCCGAGTCCGACGCCGCGCTCGGCATGGAGATCGTCCTGGTGCTCGGCGGCGACGGCACGCTGCTGCGGGCCGCCGAGCTCGCGCGCCACGCGCGGGTGCCGATGCTGGGGGTCAACCTCGGGCGGGTCGGCTTCCTCGCCGAGGCCGACCTCGACGACCTCGACGAGGTCCTCGACGCCGTCGTCGGACGCACCTACCGCGTCGAGGAGCGGATGACCGTCGACGTCGTCGCCCACCAGAACGGCACCGAGCTGGGCCGCACCTGGGCGCTCAACGAGGCGATCGTCGAGAAGATGAACTGGGCGCGGCTGCTCGACGTCGTGCTCGAGGTCGACGGGCGCCCGGTGTCGGAGTTCGCGTGCGACGGGGTGCTGTGCGCGACACCGACGGGCTCGACGGCCTACGCGTTCTCGGCGGGCGGTCCCGTGGTGTGGCCCGAGGTGCAGGCGATGCTGCTGGTGCCGAGCAACGCGCACGCGCTGTTCGCGAAGCCGCTGGTGATCTCGCCGGACTCGTCGGTGGCGCTCGAGGTGTCGGGTCGTGGGGACGCCGGCGTGCTGGTCTGCGACGGGCGGCGCACCATCGAGCTGCCGCCCGGCTCGCGCGTCGAGGTGGTCCGCGGGCGCAACCCTGTCCTGCTGGCGCGCCTGCGCGTCCAGCCGTTCACCGACCGGCTCGTGCGGAAGTTCGGGCTGCCGGTGCAGGGGTGGCGCGGGCGCCAGCGCTGAGCCGGCCGGGTCGCCGGCCCTGATCCGTCGACCGCCCGTCACCGACCGTTCGACCATGTGTTCGAGCGGATCGGCGTGTTCGGCCCCGCGGCGTCGGGGGTCGTGGTTATCGTGACGCCCGTGCTCGCCGAGCTGAGGATCCAGGGCCTCGGGGTGATCGAGGACGCGACCCTCGATCTCCACCCCGGGCTGACGGTGGTCACCGGGGAGACCGGGGCCGGCAAGACGATGGTGGTCACGGGGCTGCACCTGCTGGGCGGCGGCCGTGCCGACTCCTCGCGGGTCCGCCGCGGCGCCACGCGCGCGACGGTCGAGGGCCGCTTCCTGCTGCCCCCGTCGGACGCGCCCGACGACGAGCCACCGGACGAGGAGGCCGACGGGGCGCCGCGCTCCGCCCTGCACCTCGCCGCCGACGCGGGCGCCGCGCTCGACGACGACGGCAGCCTCATCGCCGCGCGCACGGTGTCGGCCGACGGGCGCTCGCGCGCGCACCTCGGCGGGCGCTCGGTGCCGATGGCGGTGCTCGGCGACGTCACCGACGCGGCCCTCGCGGTGCACGGCCAGCACGAGGCGCTGCGGCTGCTGCGCGCGGCCGAGCAGCGCGCGGTGCTCGACCGGTTCGCCGGCGCCACGGTCGCCGAGCCGCTGGCCGCCTACCGCCGCACGCGCACCGCGTGGCGGCGCGCGGTGGCCGAGCTGACCCGCCGGCGTGAGCAGGCGCGCGAGATGAGCCGCGAGGCCGACATGCTGCGCCACGGGCTCACCGAGATCGAGGCGGTCGACCCGCAGCCCGGCGAGGACGCCGACCTGGTGGCCGAGGCGCGCCGCCTGGCCGACGCGGACGACCTGCGCGCCACCGCGGCGACGGCCCTCGCCGCCCTCGCCGGCCCGCCCGACGGCACGGGCGAGGACCCGGACGCCGTGGGGCTGCTCGGCGAGGCCCGCCGGCGCCTGCAGGGCAGCGACGACCCGGCGCTCGCCGGGCTCGACCCCCGACTCGCCGAGGCGGCCGCGCTGCTCGGGGACGCCGCCGCGGAGCTCACCGACTACCTCGAGCGCCTCGAGGCCGACCCGCAGCGCCTCGAGCAGGTGCTCGCCCGCCAGGCCGATCTCAAGGGGCTCACCCGCAAGTACGCCGCCGACGTCGACGGGGTGCTGGCCTGGGCCGACGCGGCGCGCGAGAAGCTCACCGGCCTCGACACCTCCGACGAGGCGCTCGCCGCGCTGGCCGCGGAGGCCGAGCAGCTCGCGGGCGAGGTCGCCGGGCACGCCGCCGCGGTGTCGGCGGCGCGCCGCGAGGCCGCCGACCGGTTCGGCGCCGCCGTCTCCGCCGAGCTCGACGGCCTGGCCATGGGCTCGGCGTCGGTGCAGCTCGCGGTCGGGGTGAAGGAGGTCGCGGCCACGGACGCCGCGGCGCTCGAGGTCGACGGCCGGTGGGTCGTCGCCGGGCCCGACGGGGTCGACGAGGTCGAGCTGCTGCTCACCCCGCACGCGGGCGCGCCGGCGCTCCCGGTGCACAAGGGCGCCTCGGGTGGCGAGCTCTCGCGGGTCATGCTCGCGGTCGAGGTCGTGCTCGCCGGCGCCGACACCACGCCGACGCTGGTGTTCGACGAGGTCGACGCCGGCGTGGGCGGGCGGGCCGCGGTCGAGGTCGGGCGCCGGCTCGCGCGCCTCGCCCGCACCCACCAGGTGGTGGTCGTGACCCACCTGGCGCAGGTCGCGGCCTATGCCGATCGCCACCTGGTGGTCGACAAGGGCGGGCTGGCGGACGCCGGCGCCACCGACGGTGTCACGCGCAGTGCCGTCCGGACGCTCGACGACGGCGACCGGACGATCGAGCTGGCGCGCATGCTCGCGGGCACCGAGGAGACCGAGACCGGGCGCGCCCACGCCGAGGAGCTGCTCGCGGCCGCGGCGGCCGACCGGTCGGCGGAGGACCAGGACGCGGCCGCCCCCACACCGATCAGTCGCGGTGCGACCACGCGGCGTCACGGGAGCCGCCGGAGTCGCCGGGCCGGGTGACCGCGGCGCGTCCCCTCGGCGCGTCGGCTCCGTCCCCGGCGTCCCGCCGACGACCATCGTGGGCATGGGTCGTGGCGCGGGTGCGGGGTGGCGGGCATGAGGTGGCCACGAGGGCGCACGAAGGAGGCGCCGGCCGGCGTCGTCGGGACGGCACGTCTCGGCGGGCGCTCCGGCGGCGAGGTGTCCCCGGAGCTGCTGCGCCAGCTGGGGCGCGGCGACGTCGCCGTGATCGACCAGGTCGACCTCGACCGCGCCACCGCCCACGCCTTCGTCGACGCGGGCGTCGCCGGCGTCGTCAACGTCTCACCGTCGATCTCGGGGCGCTACCCCAACCTCGGCCCGGAGATCCTCACCGACGCCGGGGTGGCGCTCGTCGACGACGTCGGCGACGGGGTGCTGCGCCGCGTGCGGGACGGCGCCTCGGTGCGCCTGCACGACGGCGGGGTGTACCTCGGCGACGACGAGGTGGCCCGCGGCTTCTCGCAGACCGCCGAGACCGTCGCCGACCAGCTCGCCGAGGCGCGCTCCGGGCTCGCCGCGCAGCTGGAGGCCTTCTCGGCGAACACCACGGAGTTCATGGGCCGCGAGCGCGCCATGCTGCTCGACGGCGTCGGTGTCCCCGGGCTCGAGACCGCGATGAACGGCAAGACCGTCCTCGTCGTCGCGGGGGGCTCGGACCGCGCCGAGGAGCTGAAGAGCCTCAAGCACTTCGTGCGCGAGGAGCGCCCGGTGCTCGTCGGGGTGGGCGGCGGCGCCGCGGCCCTGCGGTCCGCGGGGTTCACGCCCGCCGTGGTCGTCGGCACCGCGCTGGAGATCGACCCCGACCTCGCCCGCAAGGCCGTCGACGTCGTCATCCCCGCCGACACCGACGGCCACATCGCCGGCCTGGCCCGCCTGCAGGACGCCGGCATCGACCCGGTCGGGTTCCCGTCGTCGGCGAACCCCGAGGACATGGCGCTGATCCTGGCGCAGCGCCACGGCGCCTCGCTGGTCGTCGCGTGCGGCTTCGACGCGACGCTGTCGGGGTTCCTCGACCGCGGCCGCTCGGGCAGCAACCCGTCGACCGTGCTGACGCGCCTGCGCCTGGGGCCGACGCTGGTCGACGCGTCGGTGGTCGCCGCGCTCCACCGCCACCGGGTCACCACCGGCGCGGTCCTGCTCCTGCTGCTGGCCGTGATGGCGGTCGGCGCGACGGCGCTGTTCGCCAGCGGACTCGCCGAAGCCATCGTGATGCTCGTTCGTGAGGGGTGGGAGGCCGCCATGGCCGCGGCTCAGGGGGTCGGGACGTGATGTCGCTGCGCTACCACGTCGTGTCGATCGCGGCGGTGCTGCTCGCGCTCGCGCTGGGGGTCGTGCTGGGGGCCTCGGCGCTGTCCGGGCGGGTGCTCGGCGCCCTGACCTCGGACCGCGACCAGCTCGCCGGCGAGGTCGTGGCGATGCGGGGCGAGCGCGACGCCGCCGGCGCCCAGCTGCTGGCCACCGAGCGCCTGGTCGCCGCCGGCGCGCCGTCGACGGTCGCGGGCCTGCTGCCCGGCCGCGGTGTCGCGGTCGTCGCCGGGCCCGGTGCCGACCCCGCCGACGTCGACGCGGTGTCCGAGCTCGTCACCCGCGCCGGCGGGCGCGTCACGGGCCAGGTGGCCCTCACCGACGCCGCCGTCGCGCCCGACCGCGCCGAGGCGCTGCGGGCCCTGGTGCCGCGGCTGCTGCCCGCCGGCGCGCAGCTGCCGACGACCACCGACACCGGCACGCTCACGGGCTCGTTGCTCGGGTCGCTGCTGGTCGCCCGCCCGAGCGGTGTGGGCGAGCAGACGACGGGCCCGGAGGTCGCGACGGCGCTGCGCGCGCTGTCCGACGCCGGGTACGTCCGGACCTCCGACGCGCCCGGGGCCGCGCCGGGCGAGCTCGCGCTCGTCGTGGCGGGCGCGGGCGCCGACCCGGCCCGCGACACCGTGCTCGCGCGGATCGCGGGGGAGATGGACCGCGTGGGCGCGGGGGCGGTGCTCGCCGGGCGCACCGGATCCGGAGCCGTCACGGCCGTGCGCGCCGACCCGGCGCTGCGCTCCGGGCTGTCCACGGTCGACGCGCTCCAGGGCCCGGCGTCGCGGGTCGCCACCGTGCTGGCGCTGCGCGAGCAGGCCGACGGGCGGGCCGGGGTGTACGGGCCCGCCGCGGGCACGTTCACGCCCCAGCCCGCCGCGGGGTGAGGGTCGCTCGGCCGGGGCGGCGACGCGGTGCGTTACCGTGAAGCCCCGTGGATGGCGGAGTTCCTCCCCTGATGGCTGCGGGGTCCTGATCATGCAGCCGGCGCGGACGACCAAGCACGTGTTCGTCACCGGAGGCGTCGCCTCCTCGCTGGGCAAGGGGCTGACGGCCTCGAGCCTCGGGCAGCTGCTCACCGCACGCGGCCTACGCGTGACGATGCAGAAGCTCGACCCGTACCTCAACGTCGACCCCGGGACGATGAACCCGTTCCAGCACGGCGAGGTCTTCGTCACCGAGGACGGCGCCGAGACCGACCTCGACATCGGGCACTACGAGCGGTTCCTCGACCGCGACCTGTCCGCCCGGGCCAACGTGACGACCGGCCAGGTGTACTCGAGCGTCATCGCCAAGGAGCGCCGCGGCGAGTACCTGGGCGACACCGTCCAGGTCATCCCGCACATCACCGACGAGATCAAGTCTCGGGTTCTCGCGATGCGCACCGACGACCCGGCGCCCGACGTGGTGATCACCGAGGTCGGCGGCACCGTCGGCGACATCGAGTCGCTGCCGTTCCTCGAGGCCGCGCGCCAGCTGCGCCACGAGGTCGGGCGCGACAACTGCTTCTTCCTGCACGTCTCGCTGGTGCCGTTCCTCGCGCCATCGGGCGAGCTCAAGACCAAGCCGACCCAGCACTCGGTGGCCGCACTGCGCAACATCGGTATCCAGCCCGACGGGCTCGTGCTGCGCGCCGACCGCGCCATCCCCGACGACATGACGCGCAAGATCAGCCTCATGTGCGACGTCGACGAGGACGGCGTCGTGGCCTGCCCGGACGCGCGGTCGATCTACGACATCCCCAAGGTGCTGCACACCGAGGGCCTCGACGCCTACGTCGTGCGCCGGCTCGGGCTGCCGTTCCGCGACGTCGACTGGACCGTGTGGGGTGACCTGCTCGACCGCGTGCACCACCCCACCGAGACCGTCGAGATCGCGATCGTCGGCAAGTACGTGGACCTGCCCGACGCCTACCTCTCGGTCACCGAGGCCCTGCGCGCCGGCGGGTTCGCCCACCGCGCGCGCGTCGCCGTGCGCTGGGTGGGCTCCGACGAGTGCGAGACCCCGGCCGGCGCGGCCACCGCCCTCGCGGGCGTCGACGGCATCCTCGTGCCCGGCGGCTTCGGCATCCGGGGGATCGAGGGCAAGGTCGGCGCGCTCGACCACGCCCACCGCCGCGGCATCCCCGCGCTCGGGCTGTGCCTGGGCCTGCAGTGCATGGTCATCCACGCCGCGCGGTCGATGGCCGGCCTGGAGGGCGCCAACTCCGCGGAGTTCGACGAGGACACCCCGCACCCGGTGATCTCGACGATGGCCGACCAGACCGACGTCGTCGCCGGCGAGCGCGACATGGGCGGCACGATGCGCCTCGGCTCCTGGCCCGCGCTGCTCGCCCCCGAGACGATCACCCGCAACGCCTACGGCACGGGGCGGATCACCGAGCGCCACCGCCACCGTTACGAGGTCAACAACGCCTACCGCGACCGCCTCACCGAGGCCGGCCTCGTCTTCTCCGGCACCTCGCCCGACGGCGGGCTCGTCGAGTTCGTCGAGCTGCCGCGCGAGCAGCACCCGTTCTTCGTCGGCACCCAGGCGCACCCGGAGCTGAAGAGCCGCCCGACGCGGGCGCACCCGCTGTTCCGCGCGTTCGTCGCGGCCGCACTGCGCCACGTCGCGTCGCAGCGCCTGGACCTGGAGACGAGCAACGGGTCGGCCGACGTCGTCGAGGTGCTCGACGAGCCGGCCGGGGCCTCCTCGTGACGGCGCCGCGCACGCCCGACTCGCTCGCCGACCCCCACGGCGGACACCCGCCGCACGACTTCACCGTCGTCGACAGCGAGACCCTCTACGAGGGCCCGATCTTCGCGCTGCGCCGCGACGACGTCCGGATGCCGGGCGGGCGCATCGCCGGGCGCGAGAAGGTCGAGCACTTCGGCGCCGTCGCGATCGCGGCGCTCGACGAGGACGACCGCCTCGTCATGATCTACCAGTACCGGCCCGCGCTGGGCCGGCGGATCTGGGAGATGCCCGCCGGGCTGCTCGACGACCCGTCCGAGGACCCGGTGGTGGCGGCGCAGCGCGAGCTGGTGGAGGAGGTCGGGATCGAGGCCGACGATTGGTCGACGCTGGTCGACATCGTCGGGTGCCCGGGCTTCGCCGACGAGTCGGTGCGCGTGTTCCTCGCCCGCGGGCTGCGCTCGGTGGAGCGCCCGGAGGGCGGGGACGACGAGGAGGCCGACCTCGTGATCCGCCGGATCCCGCTCGACGACCTCGTCACCGGCGCGATGTCGGGCGCGCTGGTCAACGGGCCGTGCGTGGCGGGCGTGTTCGCGGCGGCGGCGGTGCGCGACGGCCGGTCCGCGGCGCGTCCCGTCGACGCCGAATGGCTCGACCGGCCCCGCCAGTTCGCGGATCGGCGCGCCGCGCGCCGCTGAGGGCCGGGGTGTTGCAGCGAACGCGCTGTTCGCTGCTTCTAGGCGCGCGAACTCCCCGTTGATCACCGGCGGGCCGGTGCGCGACTACGCCGTTCGGCTCACCAGATCGGCCAGGAGGTCCAGCGACGCGTCGATCCCCGGCGCGGCGTACATCGGGTCGACGAAGACGTCGGTGAACCCCGTCGCGTCGACGAGGCGCCGGACGCCGTCGGCGATCTCCGCGGCGTCGAGGCCGGCGGCGACGTTGACGCGCAGCGCCGTGCCGACCTGCGCGGGGTCCCGGCCGGCCTCGGCCGCGGCGGCGTCGATGTTGGCCCGGAACTTGAGCAGCGCGCTCGCCTGGCCCCCGAGGTCGGCGCTGGGCAGGCGGCCGACCGGCAGCCACCCGTCGGCGCGCCGCCCGACCCGGCGCAGCGCGCCCTCGGACCACCCCGACAGGTAGACCGACGGGCGCGGCCGCGGGGTCTCGACGTGCACCGCCGGCAGCGGGAAGCGGGGACCCGTCAGCGGCGCCGGCGTGGCCGACCACAGCGTGTCGAGGCCGTCGAGCAGCTCGTCGAGCCGGGCGCCGCGCGCGTCGAACCCGAGCCCGGCGCCGGCGTACTCCTCGGGCGACCACCCGATCCCGAGCCCGGCGAGCAGGCGGCCGGGGGCGAGTGCCCCGATCGTGGTCAGCGAGCGGGCGAGCACGGCCGGCGGGTAGAGCGGGCCGACGAGCACGCTGGTGCCGAGCGTGGCGCGCGACGTCGCGGTCGCGGCGAGGGTGAGCAGCACGAACGGGTCCAGGGCGCGGCGGAACTCGACGGGGATCGTGTCGGTGCCGCCGTACCCGATCCGGGGGTCGACGGCGGCGAGCAGCCGGTCGCCGACCCACAGGCTCGCGGCGCCGGCCTCCTCGGCGCGGGCGGCGAACTCCCCGATCCTGGCCACCTCGTCGGCGGCGTCCCCGAACTGCGGCAGTGTGGTCCCGAGTCGCACGGCGGTCAGTCTGTCCCTCCCGCGCGCGGCGGACCGACCCGGGCGCGCGACCCGGCTATGGTCCGGCCATGAAGGTGGGTGTGCCGCGGGAGGTCAAGGACCACGAGGACCGGGTGGCGCTGACGCCCATCGGCGTCACCGAGCTGGTGCGCCGGGGCCACGAGGTCGCCGTCGAGACCGGCGCGGGCGTCGGGTCGGCGATCACCGACGACGCGTTCCGCGAGGCGGGCGCGACGGTGATCGGGTCGGCCGACGAGGTGTGGGCCGCGAGCGACCTGCTGCTCAAGGTCAAGGAGCCGGTGCCCGAGGAGTACCACCGGCTGCGCCGCGGCCAGGTGCTGTTCACCTACCTGCACCTCGCGGCGTCGCGGGAGTGCACGCAGGCGCTGCTCGACGCGGGCGCCACCGCCGTCGCCTACGAGACCGTGCAGACCGAGGACGGGGCGCTGCCGCTGCTCGCGCCGATGAGCGAGATCGCGGGCCGCATGGCGCCGCAGGTCGGCGCCCACCACCTGGAGAACGCGCAGGGCGGGCGCGGGGTGCTGCTCGGCGGGGTGCCCGGGGTGCGCCCGGGGCGGGTCGCGGTGATCGGCGCGGGGACCTCGGGTCTCGCGGCGACGACGATCGCGGTGGGGCTGCGGGCGTCGGTGGAGGTCCTCGACGTCAACGTGCGCGCGCTGCGGCGCGTCGACGAGATCTTCTCCGGCAGCGTGCGGACCGTGCTCTCGAGCACCCCCGAGGTCGAGCGCGCGTGCCGCGAGGCCGACCTCGTGATCGGGGCGGTGCTGGTGCCGGGGGCCAAGGCGCCGGTGCTGGTGCCCAACGAGCTCGTCGCACAGATGCGCAGCGGCTCGGTACTCGTCGACCTGGCCGTCGACCAGGGCGGCTGCTTCGCCGACACCCGCCCGACGACCCACGCGGAGCCGACCTACCGCGTGCACGACTCGATCTTCTACTGCGTCGCGAACGTGCCGGGCGCGGTGCCGACCACGTCGACGCGCGCGCTCACCGGCGTCACGCTGCCCTACGTCGTCGCCCTCGCCGACCGGGGGCTCGCGGACGCCGCGGCCGCCGACCCGGCGCTGGCGCGCGGGGTCAACGTCGTCGACGGGGAGCTGACCTCGCAGGCCGTCGGCGAGGCCCACGACCTGCCGGTGCGGGAGCTGTCGGAGGTGCTGTGACCTCGCCGTCCCGCGCCGTCCAGGTCTACCTCGACCACCTCCTGGTGGAGCGGGGCACGGCGGAGAACACGCTCGCGTCCTACGGGCGCGACCTGCGGCGCTACGTCGAGCACCTCGAGGCCGCAGGCGTCGTCGACCTCGCCGAGGTCACCGAGCGCCACGTCGGCGACTTCCTCATCGGCCTGCGCACCGGGGCGGACGGGCACGCGCCGCTGGCCACGGCGTCGGCGACCCGCGCCGTCGTCGCTGTGCGGGGGCTGCACCGTTTCGCGCTGGCCGAGGGCATGGTGGCGATCGACGTGGCCCGCGAGGTGCACCCGCCGTCCCCGCCGCGCCGGCTGCCCAAGGCGCTCGACGTCGCGACGGTCGGCCGGCTGCTGGAGGCGCGGGGCGGCGAGGCCGACGACCTCGCGGGCGTCCGCGACCGGGCCCTGCTCGAGCTGCTCTACTCCACCGGCGCGCGGATCTCCGAGGCCGTCGGGCTGGACGTCGACGACGTCGATGCGACCCAGCGCGCGGTGCGGCTGGCGGGCAAGGGCGGCAAGGAGCGGATCGTGCCGATCGGGCGCCCGGCGCTCGCCGCGCTCGAGGCGTACCGGGTGCGGGCGCGGCCGGGGCTCGCGAGCCGGGGGCGAGGGACGCCGGCGCTGTTCCTCAACGCGCGGGGTGCGCGGCTGTCGCGCCAGAGCGCGTGGGCGTCGCTGCGCGAGGCCGCCGACCGGGCCGGCGTCACCGGCGACGTCTCCCCGCACACCCTGCGGCACTCGTTCGCGACGCACCTGCTCGACGGCGGGGCCGACCTGCGCGTGGTGCAGGAGCTGCTCGGCCACGCCTCGGTGACCACGACGCAGATCTACACCCAGGTCACCGTCGACACCCTGCGCGAGGTCTTCGCGATGGCGCACCCCCGCGCCCGTATGTGAGCGAAATTCGGGGCTATAGCCCCGAATTTCGCTCACATGGTCCGATCAGTCCAGCGCTCCAGGCGCAGGGGGAGGCCGTCGGCGGGGACGGGCAGCGAGGTGTTGTCCCAGCGCGGCTCGTAGCCCGGCGCGACGGTGATCCGGTGGTGGCGCAGCAGCTCGTGCAGGATCGCGGTGACCTCCAGCGAGCCGAACAGCATGCCGAGGCACTTGTGCACGCCGCCGCCGAAGGGGATCCACGCGTCGCGGTGGGCCTTGTCCTCGCGGCGGGGCTCGGCGAAGCGCTCGGGGTCGAAGACGTCGGGGTCGGTCCAGATCGCGGGGTCGTGGTGGTTGGTCGCGCCGGCGGCCATGACGAGCTGGCCCGCCGGCAGGAAGTGACCGAGCAGCGCGGTGTCCTTCGTCGTCCGGCGCATGACCACGGGCACCGGCGCGGCGAGGCGCAGCGACTCCTTGATGACGAGGTCCAGGGTCGTGAGCGACTGCAGGGCGGCCAGGTCGGGCGGGCCGTCACCGAGGGCGAGCGACTCCGCGCGCGCCCGCTCCTGCCACTGCGGGTGCGCGGCGAGGTAGTACGCGGCGGCGGCGCTGGTGATCGTCGAGGTGTCGTGGGCGGCCATCATCAGGAAGATCATGTGGTTGACGACGTCGGCGTCGGAGAACGCCTCGCCCTCGGGGGTGCGCGCCCGGCACAGCGCGGCGAACAGGTCGTCGCCGTCGCTCTCCCGCTTGGCCGGCAGGGCCGCGGTGAAGTAGCGCTCGAGCAGGGCGCGTCCGCGCAGCCCCGCGCGGTAGCGCGTGCCGGGCAGGTCGCGCCGCACGATCGAGCTGGCGGCCTGCACGCAGTCCATGAACGCCTGGTTGACGGCGTCGGCCTCCGGGCCCGAGCGGTCGTCCATGAACACGTGGGTGGCGACGTCGAGGGTCAGGCTCTTGAGCATCGGGTAGATGCGGATCTGCTGCCCGCGGGGCCAGGTCGGGATCGCCTCGCGCAGCACCGGCACCGTGCGGTCGACGTACCCGCGGATGCGCGGCGCGGTGAACGCCTCCTGCATGACGCGGCGGTGGACGCGGTGCTCGTCGCCGTCGAGCAGCATGAGCCCGCGGTGGAAGAAGTCGTCGACGAGGAAGCGCCAGCCGTCCTGCGAGTAGGCCTTGTCCGGGTTGGTCAGCACCTGGTGCGTGGCGTCGGGGCCCGCGGCGATGACGACGTGCTCGCCGACGAACCCGCACCACGAGACCGGGCCGAGCGCGGCGTGGCGGGCACGGGTGAAGGTGCTGCCGTAGCGGATGTAGGACAGCGTGTGCCCGATCAGCGGGGGTCCGGCGTCGCCCGGGACGGCCGTCAGCCCCGACCCGGCGGGCGGCGCGGCGAGCGGCTCGACGCGGCGCGGGCGCGTCTTCTCGAACAGCCGCCGGTCGACGCCCGCGGGCATCGGCGTCAGGACGACGGACGACAGGCGCTCGCCCGTCGCGGTACGGACCAGGGACACGGCCACCTCCAGGACACCGGGTGGTGCGCACGTTAGACACGAATCGGGATCGTGTCCACGGACGAGACGCGCGGCGCATCAACGTCTAGTCTCGGGCCCGTGCCCGCCTCCCCGCCCAGGACCTTCGCCGACCGGACCCGGGGCCTCGTGCGCGACGAGGCGCTCGAGCGCGCGGCCGAGCTGCTCGTCGCCGGCGGCTGGCGCGGGCTGCGCCTGCAGGACGTCGCCGACGGCATCGGGGTGAGCCGCCAGACGCTCTACAACGAGTTCGCGAGCAAGCAGGGGCTGGCCGCGGCGCTGGTGCTGCGGCGCACCGAGGAGTTCCTGGCCCGGCTCGAGGCGGCGCTCGACGGCGAGGACGACCTGTACCGGGCGTGGGTCGAGGCCGTGCGCACGACGCTCGACACCGTGGCGCACGACCCGCTGCTGCGGGTGCTGCTCACCGGCCAGGACGCCGGGGACCTGCTGCCCCTGCTGACCAGCGAGGCGGAGCCGCTGATCACCGCCGCCCGCGACCGGGCCGCCGCGTTCCTGCAGCGCCGCCGCCCCGAGCTCGACGCGGCCACGGCGTCCGCGGCGGCCGAGGTCGCCGCGCGGCTGACGATCAGCCACGTCGTGCTCCCGCTGCACCCGCCCGAGGTCGTCGCCGACCAGATCGCGACCACCCTGGTCCGCTTCCTCCTGTGAGCGAACTTCGGGGCTATTGCCCCGAAGTTCGCTCACGTCCGTCGAACGGCCTACGTGGGGGAGGGGGCCCGGCCGACGAGGGCGACGCCGACGGCGCCGAGGGCGGCGACGACCGCGAAGGCGTAGAAGCCCCACGGGTACGCGACGCCGGCCTGGAGCAGCGCGCCGCCGAGGATCGGGCCGGCGATGGCGCCGAGCCGTCCGACGCCGCTCGCCGTGCCGAGTGCGGTGCCCCGCGCCTCCGCGGGATAGAGCTGCGAGACGTACGCGTAGACCAGCACCTGCGCCGAGAACACGAAGATGCCGGCGAGCAGCACGCTCACGTACACCCCGATGCCGGGCAGCCGGATCGACAGGAGCGCCAGGAACAGCGTCGCGGCCGCGAACCACGCGATCGTCGCGGGCCGCACCCCGATCCGGTTGGCGACGGTGCCCGCGAGCAGGAGGCCGAGGATCGCGCCCACGTTGAGCACGAGCAGCAGGGCGAGCGCGGCGCCGAGCTCGTAGCCCGCCGAGCGCATGATCTCGGGCAGCCAGGTGTTCAGCCCGTAGACCAGCAGCAGGCCCATGAACGAGGCGATCCAGAACGCGATGGTCGGGCGGGCCAGGCCGTCGCGGAACAGCGTCGTCAGCGGGTTGCGGCGTTCGCGGCGCCAGCTCGAGTCCTTCGCGCCCCGGCGCTGCAGGAACTCGGCCGACTCGGGCAGGCGCATGATGATCAGCGGCAGCAGGATCACCGCCGGGATCGCGCCGGCGACGAACATCGCCGGCCAGCCGAGCGACGGGATGAGCAGGATGCCGAGCAGCGCGGTCGCGACCGCGCCGACGTGGTAGCCGGTCATGAGGATCGTGGTCGAGCTGCTGCCCCGCCCGGCGGGGGCGTACTCGGCGACGAGGGCGAGCGCCACCGGCAGCACGCCGCCGAGCCCGATGCCGGCGAGGAAGCGCAGCACGCCCAGCACCTCGGGGTTGGGGGCGAACGCGCACGCCAGCGTCAGCACCGAGAACCCGGCCACCGTGGCGATCATCGTGGCCCGCCGGCCGATGACGTCGGCGATCGGCCCCACGGCCAGCGCGCCGACCATGACGCCGAGCAGCCCCACGGTCACCACCACCGAGGCGCCGGCGGGGTCGAGGTCCCAGGCGGGGTCGCGCAGCAGCACGGGCAGCACGACGCCCAGCACCACCAGGTCGAAGCCCTCCAGGGCCACCGCCGACCAGCACAGGGGGCGCACCCAGCCGGCGGTGGCGGCGCGCGGGCCCGCGGTATCGGTCTGTCGGGTCGTCATCGCTCACGTCCTCGTGGTGTCGACGGGGGGCGACAGTGGGCGGAGAGTATGCGAGCGGTCACACGGTGGCGTCTCCGCTGGTTCCGTTCATCGGAAGATCGTGACAGAACGGGCCGTCGACGTGGCCGTCGGTGACGACAGCGGAGTGGCGCGCGTCCTGCTCGGCGAGTCGCGCGACGACCCGCCGGGGCCGACTCCTAGGCTGATCGCACGAGCGCACGGCCGGGCACGCGAGGGAGGGACACGCGATGTCGAACCCGCAGCCGGTCCTCTGGTCGTCGGACGAGCAGGCGGACGGGCGGGCGAGCGAGGAGTCCCCGGAGCAGGGTCGCCGGCGCAGCGGTGGCGGCTCCGACGCGGCGACGGAACCCTCCGGCGAGGTCCCCCCGGGGCGCCCGCGCCGGCACGTCCCCGTCCCGGGACCGCTCGACGGGCACGGGCCCGCCACGGTGCTGGCCATGTGCAACCAGAAGGGCGGCGTCGGCAAGACGACGTCCACGATCAACCTCGGCGCCGCGCTCGCCGAGTACGGCCGGCGGGTGCTGCTGGTCGACTTCGACCCGCAGGGCGCGCTCTCGGTGGGCCTGGGCGTGCAGCCCCACCAGCTCGAGACCACGATCTACAACCTGATCATGGAGCGGAACACCACGATCGACGACGTCATCCGCCCGACGTCGGTCGAGGGGATGGACCTGCTCCCGTCGAACATCGACCTCTCGGCCGCCGAGGTCCAGCTGGTCACCGAGGTCGGCCGCGAGCAGACGCTGGGCCGCACCATCGCCCCGGTGCTCGACCGCTACGACTACGTCCTCGTCGACTGCCAGCCCTCGCTCGGCCTGCTGACGGTCAACGCCCTGGCCTGCGCCGACGGCGTGCTGATCCCGCTCGAGTGCGAGTTCTTCAGCCTGCGCGGGGTCGCCCTGCTGATGGACACGATCGAGAAGGTGCAGGACCGGCTCAACCCCAAGCTGGAGATCACCGGCATCCTGGCCACCATGTACGACCCGCGCACGCTGCACACGCGCGAGGTGATGACCCGCGTCGTCGAGGCGTTCGGCGAGCTCGTCTTCGACGCCGTCATCAACCGCACCGTGCGGTTCCCGGAGACCACCGTCGCCGGTGAGCCGATCACCCGCTGGGCGTCGCGCTCCACCGGCGCCGAGGCGTACCGCGCGCTGGCGCGAGAGGTCATCGCCCGGTGACCCCGGACGCGAAGCTTGTCGGAGCCGGACCGTGACACTGTCGCCCGAGGCCCCGGAGCGCGCGAGGTTCCAGGTCAGCCTGGAGAACTTCACCGGCCCCTTCGACCTGCTGCTCCAACTGATCGGGCGCCACGAGCTCGACGTCACCGAGGTGGCGCTGTCCCGCGTCACCGACGACTTCATCGCCTACACCACCGCGCTCGGCGACAACGCCGACCTCGAGGAGACCACCGGGTTCCTCGTCGTCGCGGCGACGCTGCTCGACCTCAAGACCGCACGGCTCCTGCCGCAGGCCGAGGTGGAGGACGAGGAGGACCTCGCGCTGCTCGAGGCGCGCGACGTCCTGTTCGCGCGGCTGCTGCAGTACCGGGCCTACCAGCAGGTCGCGGCGCTGTTCCGCGAGCTCGAGGGCTCGGCGCGGATGCGCTACCCGCGCGCGGTGACCCTCGAGCCGCGGTTCGCCGAGATGCTCCCGCCGGTCCAGCTGGGCGTCGACGCCGACGGCTTCGCCGAGCTCGCGGCGGCGGTGTTCCGCCCGAAGCCGCCCCCGACGGTGGGCCTGGACCACCTGCACGCCTCGACGGTGTCGGTGCCCGAGCAGATGACGATCCTCGCCGGGCGACTGCAGGCGCAGGGCACCGCGACGTTCGCCGAGCTCGTCGCCGACTGCGAGCAGGGCATCGAGGTCGTGGGACGCTTCCTCGCGGTGCTCGAGCTCTACCGGGCCCGCGACGTCGCCCTCGACCAGCCCGAGGCCTTCGCCGAGCTGCGCGTCCGCTGGGCGCCCGGGGGTGACGCGGGCAGCGCCACCGACGAAGCGGAGCGGAGCTCGGCCGACGACCTCAGCGCGACCGGGGAGGACGAGTGAGCGAACCCGATCCGCTGCGGGCGCTCGAGGAGGACCTCGAGGAGCCGCTCGCGTCCGACGTCGAGCTCACCGCGGCGCTCGAGGCCGTGCTGCTCGTGGTCGACGCGCCGGCGCCGACCGACCAGCTCGCCGACGTCCTCGGCCAGCCGGTCGCGCGCGTCAAGGCCGCGCTGGAGGGGCTGGCCGCCGAGTACACCGAGCGCGAGCGCGGCATGGAGCTGCGCGCCACCGGCGAGGGCTGGCGGCTCTACAGCCGCGACCGCTTCGCCCCCTACGTCGAGCGCTTCGTCCTCGACGGCCAGCGCACCCGCCTCACCCGCGCGGCGCTTGAGACCCTCGCCGTCGTGGCCTACCGCCAGCCGGTGACGCGCTCGCGGGTCGCGGCGGTCCGCGGCGTCAACGTCGACGGCGTCATGCGCACGCTCGCCGCCCGCGGACTGATCATCGAGGCGGGCACGGACATCGGCGGCGGCACGCTCTACAGCACCACCGAGCTGTTCCTCGAGCGCCTGGGCCTGCAGTCGATCGACGAGCTGCCGCCGATCGCCCCGTTGCTGCCCGACGTGGACGACATCGACGAGTGACGAACAGGGCACCCTGATCTCGATGGCAGAGATCCGCAAGACCACGGGTGGTCCGGTCCGGGGCGTCGTCGCCGACGGTGTCGCGTCCTTCCTCGGCGTGCCGTACGCCGCCGCGCCGGTGGGGGAGCGGCGGTTCGCGCGTCCCGAGCCCGCGCGCTGGGACGGCGAGCGCGACGCCACGGCGCACGGTCCGACCGCGCCCCAGCTGCCGACCCGGGGCCCGGGCACGCTCGACCTGACCCCGGTCACCGGGCCGGGGTGGGTGCCCGGCGACGACTACCTGACCGCCGACGTCCGCACGCCCGACACCGGGGACGGCGGCCTGCCGGTGCTGGTGTTCCTCCACGGCGGCGCCTTCACCCTCGGCGCGTCCCGGGCGAGCGCCTACGACGGCACCCGGCTGGCCCGGGAGGGCGCGGTCGTCGTCGCGGTCAACTACCGGCTCGGGGTGCCCGGCTTCGCCGCGATCCCCGGCGTCGTCGCCAATCGCGGGCTGCACGACCAGATCGCGGCCCTGCAGTGGGTCCGCGACAACGCCGCGGCCTTCGGCGGCGACCCCGACCGGATCACGGTGTTCGGCGAGTCCGCCGGCGGGCTGAGCATCGCCGACCTGCTCGCCGCCGTGCCGCCCGGCCTCGTCCGCCGGGCGATCGTGCAGAGCGGCGGCGGATCGCACGTCCTCGCGCCCGCGCAGGCCGCGGTGACGACGCGGGCGCTCGCCGAGATCCTTGGTGGCGACCCGGCCGGGCTCGTCGAGGCGTCCGACCAGGACCTGGTCGCCGCCGTCGGCCGGCTCGGCGCCGCCCCGCCCGACCTGGCCGTGCAGGGCCTGCGCGACCCGCTCATGGGCCTCGCTGCGCTCGGCCCGGTGCTCGACGGCGACCTGCTCGACGTCCAGCCGGTCGACGCGCTCGCGGCCGGCGCGGCCGTCGACGTCGACCTGCTCGTCGGCGCCAACAGCGACGAGATGGCGCTCTACACCATGCTCGGCGACGCGCTCGGGCTGCCGGCCCCCGACGACGACGTGCTCCACGCCGCGGCCGCGCGCCTGCACCCCGACCCCGACGGGGTGATCGCCGCCTACCGGGCGGCGGGGCGCGGGACGACGCCCGCCGAGCTGCACGACGCGATCCGCACCGACTGGATGTTCGTGGTCCCCACGCGGCGCCTCGCCGACGCCCACACCGGCCGGACCTGGCGCTACGAGTTCGCCTGGGGCTCCGGCGACGGCCTCGGCGCGTGCCACGGCCGCGAGCTGCCGTTCGTGTTCGACGTCGTCGACCGCGTCGACACCGGCTCGTTCGCCGTGCCCGACACCGAGGAGACCCGCGCGCTCGCCGCCCGGATGCGCACGGCGTGGGTGGCGTTCGCCCGCGACGGCGACCCGGGCTGGCCGGGCTACACGGCGGCGGCGCCCACCACCCGTCGCTTCGACACCGCCGACAGCGACGTCGGCACCCCGGACGGCCCGGAGCGGGACCTCTGGGCCGGGGTCCGTTAGACCGGTGCCACCTCGCCGAACCGCACCGCGAGCTCGGCCAGGAACGCCTCGGCGAGGCGCTCGACGGCGTCGGCGTCCGGGGCGATCCGGTCGCCGGGGCGCAGGCCGAGCACCGAGCGCTCGGGCTCGTACCTGATGACCTTGTTCGTGGTCAGCACGCCGCCGTGGTCGAGCAGCGACTCGGCGAGGAGCTCCAGCTCGGTCACCGGGTTGGTGTCCTTGCCCGACGCCGCGCGGATGCGGTGCACGAAGCGGCGGTCGAGCGCGAGCAGCAGGGCCGTGGCGAGCACCGGGTCGTCGTGCCGCCGCAGCGCCGCGACCTCCGCCCGCACCGCGGTGCGCGCCTGGTCGATCTCGTCGGCGGTGAAGGTCTTGCGTCCGAGCATGGTCCGGCCCTCCTCGTCGTGGTCCTCACCTCCAGGTCGCGGCCCGGGCCACGGATGTGACGAGAACGCCTGCGTAGGCTTGGGAGGGCGATCGACCACGAGGAGCGGTGTGAGCGGGTCAGAGGGTGTGCGCCTGCAGAAGGTGCTGGCCGAGGCGGGTGTGGCGTCCCGGCGGCAGGCGGAGATCCTCATGCGGGACGGCCGCGTCGAGGTCGACGGCAAGGTCGTCAAGGAGATGGGCATCCGCGTCGACCCCGACACGGCGGTCATCCACGTCGACGGGTCCCGGATCGTCACCGACGCCGAGACGGTGCACCTCGCGCTGAACAAGCCGGAGGGGATGCTCTCGACGATGTGGGACGACCAGGGCCGGCGCTGCGTCGGCGACGTCGTCCTCGAGAAGGCCGAGGGACAGCGCCTCTTCCACGTCGGGCGCCTCGACGCGGCCACCGAGGGCCTGCTGCTGCTGACCAACGACGGCGAGCTCGCCAACCGGCTGATGCACCCGTCGTACGAGGTGCCCAAGACCTACGTCGCCGAGATCAAGACGCCCATCGCGAAGGACCTCGGCCGCCAGCTGCGCGCGGGCGTCGAGCTGGACGACGGTCCTGCCGCGGTCGACAGCTTCAAGGTCATCGACCGCTCGGGCTCGCGGGTGATGGTGGAGCTCGTGCTCCACGAGGGCCGCAAGCACATCGTGCGGCGCATGCTGGAGGCCGTCGACAAGCCCGTCCAGCGCCTCGTGCGCACGGCCGTCGGCGACGTCCGGCTCGGCGAGCAGCGCCCCGGCACGCTGCGCAAGCTCGGCCGCGACGAGGTCGCCTCGCTGTACCGGGCCGTGGGGCTGTAGCTCACCCGGGCCGGGGCGGACACCACACCTGTTCGCAGGGCACAATGGTCTTCCGAGCGAAGAGTTCTCGACGTTCGGGAGGCACACGGGTCATGGACGGGACACTGCGCGGGGTGGTCGCCGTCGACGGGCCCTCCGGGACGGGGAAGTCGACGACCGCGCGCGGGCTCGCGCTGCGTCTCGACGCCCGCTACCTCGACACCGGCGCCATGTACCGGGCGGTCACCCTCGCGGTGCTGCGCTCCGGGCTGCCGCTCGACGTCGCGGCCACCACCGCCGACGGCAGCGACGACGTGGCGGCGGTCGCCCTCGGGGCGCGCGTGAGCGTGTCGACCGACCCGGCCGAGCCGCGCGTGCGTCTCGACGGCGAGGACGTCGCCGCCGAGATCCGTGGCTCGGCGGTCACCGGCGCGGTGTCCGCGGTCTCGGCGCTCACCGCGGTGCGGAACCACCTCGTGGCCGAGCAGCGGCGGATCGTCGCCGAGGCGCTCGACGACGGGGCCGGCATCGTGGTCGAGGGCCGCGACATCGGCACGGTCGTCCTCCCGGACGCCGGCCTGAAGGTGTTCCTCACCGCCTCGGCGCTCGTGCGGGCGGGGCGCCGCACCGCCGAGGACAGCGCCGCGGGCCGGTCGGACGCGCCGGACGCGCAGACCGACCTGGCCCGGCGCGACCGGCTCGACTCCTCCCGCGCGGCGTCCCCGCTGCGTCCCGCGGAGGACGCGGTCGAGGTCGACACCTCGACGCTCGACATCGAGGGCGTGCTCGCACGCCTGCAGCAACTGGCCGAGGACCGCGGACTGGTCACCGGTCTCGCCGACGCCGGAGTCGGCTCCCACGGAGGATGAGTTGAACGAGGAAGGGCCCGCTGTGCTCGCCGACGGCGACACGGGAACGGGCATCGAGGGTGATGACGCACGCCCGGCGCAGCCGGTGCTGGCGGTCGTCGGACGCCCCAACGTCGGCAAGTCGACGCTGGTCAACCGCATCCTGGGCCGCCGCGAGGCCGTGGTCCAGGACGTCTCGGGCGTGACGCGCGACCGCGTCGCCTACGACGCGCTGTGGAACGGGCGGCGGTTCACGCTGCTCGACACGGGCGGCTGGGAGCCCGACGCGAAGGGCATGCAGGCCGCGATCTCGGCGCAGGCCGAGACGGCGATGGCCACCGCGGACGTGATCCTGCTGGTGGTCGACGGCCAGGTCGGCGCGACGGCGGTCGACCAGGCCGTGGCGCGTACGCTGCGCCGCTCCGACCGCCCGGTGATCCTGGCCGCCACCAAGATCGACGACTCGCGGGGCGAGGGCGAGATCGCGGCGCTGTGGCGCCTCGGGCTCGGCGAGCCGCACCCGGTCTCGGGCCTGCACGGGCGCGGGTCGGGCGATCTGCTCGACGTCGTGCTCGCCGCGATGCCCCAGAGCCCGCGCGACGACGTCGACCTCACCGGCGGGCCGCGGCGCGTCGCACTGGTCGGCAAGCCGAACGTCGGCAAGTCGAGCCTGCTCAACCAGCTCACCGGCGAGACCCGCTCGGTGGTCGACGCGGTCGCGGGCACCACCACCGACCCGGTCGACTCGCTGGTCGAGATCGACGGCGAGGTCTGGAAGTTCGTCGACACCGCCGGTCTGCGCCGCAAGGTCGGGCAGGCGTCGGGCACCGAGTACTACGCCTCGCTGCGCACGAAGGCCGCGATCGAGGCCGCCGAGGTCACCGTGCTGCTGCTCGACGCCTCGGAGCCGATCAGCGAGCAGGACCTGCGTGTTGCCTCGCAGGTCGCCGAGGCGGGCCGGGCGCTCGTGCTCGCCATGAACAAGTGGGACCTCGTCGACGAGGACCGCCGCCACGCGATGGTCCGCGAGCTCGAGCGCGCGCTCGTGCGGTTCCCCTGGGTGGAGCGGGTCAACATCTCGGCGCGCACCGGGCGGGCGGTGCAGAAGCTCGCGCCGGCCATGCGCACGGCCCTGGAGAACTGGGACCGGCGCGTGCCGACCGGCCAGCTCAACCAGTGGATCTCCGACATCGTCGCGGCCAAGCCGCCGCCCGTCCGCGGCGGCAAGCAGCCGAAGATCCTCTACGCCACACAGGCGCAGAACCGGCCGCCGACGTTCGTGCTGTTCACCTCGGGCTTCCTCGAGGCCGGCTACCGGCGCTTCCTCGAGCGCAAGCTGCGCGAGACCTTCCCGCTCACCGGCACGCCGGTGCAGATCAACGTCCGCGTGCGCGAGAAGGGGGCCCGCGGCGGCCGCAAACGCTGATACATTCCTAGGACCATCGAGTCCTGAAGGGTGATCAGCATGCTCGATCTCGGTCCCGCCGCCCGTGAGGTCGTCCGCGTGGCCGGCGAGGTCGGCGACGACGACCTCGACCGCCCGACGCCGTGCGGGCAGTGGCGGGTGCGCGACCTGCTCGGCCACCTCCTCGCGTTCGCGGGGCACTTCATCCGCGTGGCCCGGCACGAGGAGGGCGGGGCGGGCGGCGCGCCGGAGGACCTGCCGTCCGACTGGCGTGCGGTGCTCGACGCCCGTCTGACCGACCTCGCGGCCGCCTGGACCGCGCCGTCCGCCTGGGAGGGCGAGGGCAGCGCCGGCGGGCTGACGATGCCGCGCGCCCAGCTCGGCGTGGTCGCGCTCGAGGAGCTGGTGCTGCACGGGTGGGACCTCGCGCAGTCGGTGGGCATCGGGTTCGAGGTGCGCGACGACGACCTCGGGGCCGTCGAGGGCTTCGTCGCCCAGTTCGAGCACGCGCCCCAGGAGTCGCGCACCGGGCTCTACGGCCCCGTGGTCGACGCCGCGGCGAGCACCGAGCTCGAGCGCGTCCTCACCCTCGCCGGCCGCGACCCCCGTCGTCCGGTGGCCGCCGCACGCTGACCCCGCGGCGCGCCATGGCCTCGTCGCGCAGCCGCCACGCGTCGGCGACCGGGCCGAGGTGCACCAGCTTGTCCGGGTTGACCACCGTGCGGATCGCCTGGACGCGGCCGTCGAGGACGTCGAGGGCCATGACCGCCACGATGTGCCCGTCCGCCTCGGTGACGAGCACGCCCGGCTGCCGGTTCACCTCGCGCGCCTCGACGTGCATGCTGCCGTCGAACATCGCCGCGAACGCGCCGATGAGGCGGGCCACCTTGGCCGCGCCGACCACCGGCCGGGTCAGCGCCGGGCCCTTGCCGCCGCCGTCGGCGATCGCCGCGACGTCGGCGGCGAGCAGCTCCTCCAGGCCGTCGAGGTGGCCGTCGGTGAGGGCCTCGACGAACCGGGCGGCGAGCTCCTCGCGGGCGCGCCGGTCGGCCTCGAACCGGGGCCGGCCCTCGGCCATGTGCCTGCGTGCGCGGACCGCGAGCTGGCGGCACGCGGCCTCCGACCGCTCCACCGCGGCGGCGATCTCCGCGAAGTCGAACGCGAACACCTCGCGGAGCACGAACACCGCCCGCTCCAGCGGGCTGAGGCGCTCCAGCAGGAGCAGCGCCGCCATCGACACCGAGTCCGCCAGCTCCGCGGAGCGCTCCGGGTCGTCGTACGGGTCGGTCAGCAGCGGCTCGGGGAACCACGGGCCCACGTAGGACTCGCGGCGCACCCGGGCCGAGCGCAGCACGTCGACGGCGATCCGGGTGACCACGGCCGACAGGAACGACTTGACCGACGCCGGCTCGGTCGGCGTGGACGCGAAGCGCAGCCACGTCTCCTGCACGGCGTCCTCGGCCTCGCCGACGCCGCCCAGGATCCGGTAGGCGATCGCGAACAGCAGCGGTCGCAGCGCGGTGAACTCCTCGAGCCGGTTCACGCGGCCGGCTCAGCGCGGACGGGCCGCGCCGCCCGCCCGGCGTGCGGCCAGCTGATCGCCCCCGGCAGGCGGCGCTCGACGCCCGCGGCCCGCGCGGTGCCCCGGACCTGCACGTTCTTCGCCAGTACCGCGGCGCGCCCGGTCCACGCCCGGCCCCGCGCGACGTCCTGCTTGGTGGTCGGCTGCAGCACGGCGTGCCGCCGGCCCAGGCTGACGACGCGGGCGGTGAAGCCGAGGTCGAGGGGGACGTCGTCGCCGGGGAGCCCGAGGGCCTCGGCGCGCAGCAGGTCGGCGGCGTGCGCGGCCGAGGGGAACGCGTACTGGCACGACATGCTGTAGCGGTCGCCGCCGGGAGCCGGCGCGTGCCCGGCGTCGCCCACGGCGAGCACACCCGGGTGCGAGAACGAGCGCAGCGTCCCGTCGGTGAGCACCGCGCCCCGCTCGTCGACCGCGATCCCGGCGCGGCGGGCCAGGGGCGGGGCGGCGAACCCGCCGCACCAGACGGTGAGGTCGGACGCCAGCAGGTGCCCCCCGTCGAGCACCAGCCGGCCCCGCTCGACGGCCCGCACGCGCGTGCCGTCCACGAGCTCGACGCCGAGGCGCCGCAGCGTGTCGCGCACGTGCTCGCGGCCGTCGGGGGTGAACCAGGCGCCGACGTCGCCGCCGGTCACCAGCCGCACGGCCACGTCAGGACGGCTCTCGGCGAGCTCGGCGACGGTCTCCAGGCCGGTGAACCCGCCGCCGACCACGGACACCTGTGCGTCCGCGGGCAGCGCCGCGAACGCGGGCCGCAGCCGCCGGGCCGACTCCAGGTCCCCGACGGCGTGCACGTGCTCGGCGCCCGGCACGGGCACGGTCGTCGTGCTCCCGGCGGCGACGACGACCCGGTCGAACGCGAGGTCGCGCACGCCCTCGGGTTCGGTGACCGTGGCGCGGCCGGCGTCGGGGTCGAGCTCGGCGACGGTCCCCTCGACGAGGGTGATCCCGGCCCCGAGCAGGTCGCGCAGCGCCGGTGCCGGGACCGGGCGGCCGATGGCGACGTGGTGCAGGCGCAGCCGGTTGACGAACTGCGGGCGCGGGTTGACGACGGTGACGTCGACGCGGTCGCGGGCCCGGCCGGCGAGGCGGACGGCCGCGGTGGTGCCGGCGTAGCCCGCGCCGACGACCAGGACCCGGAGGCGAGCGTTCTGTGCGGTACTCATGCCCACGCGACGAGACGGCGCGCCGGGCTGTGACATCCCCGCCGAGACACCTCAGTGGGGGAGACGCGCCTCGAGCTCCTCGACCGTGGCCCGCGCCCCCTGCTCGTGCAGCGCGTCGAGATGGGCGCGGTAGGCGGCCGTGAAGCGTTCGTCGTCGACCAGGTCGCCGAACAGGTCGCGGTCGGCGAGGAACGCCAGCGGCTCGTCGGGGTAGCGGCGGGCGGCGGCGGTGCGGTCCTCGGCGCGGCCGGTGTCGACGACCTCGATCGGCTCGCCGGCCTCGTCGACGCCCTCGGCGTAGCGGGCCCACGACGCGACGACCAGGGCCGAGCGGTCGATCTCCCCGCCGTTGGAGAGGTTGATGCGGATGACCGGCACCAGCCACGTCGGGATGCGGTCGGAGCTCTCGGCGGCCAGGCGGGCGAGGGTGTCGCGGATCTCGGGGTTGGCGAACCGCTCGATCAGCGTCGCCTTGTAGTCGTCGAGGTCGACCCCGGGCACCGGCGCGAGCGTCGGCGTCCCCTCGCGGTCCATGTACGCACGGGTGAAGCCGGCGAACAGCGGATCGCCCGCGACCTCGTGGGCGTAGCGGTAGCCGGCGAGGTAGCCGAGGTAGGCGATCGCCTGGTGGCTCGCGTTGAGCAGGCGCAGCTTCATCAGCTCGTAGGGCTCGACGTCCGCGACGACCTGCACCCCGACGTCCTCGAACGGCGGGCGTCCGGCGGCGAACCGGTCCTCGAGCACCCACTGCGTGAACGGCTCGCAGACCACGGGCCAGGCGTCGACGAGGCCGGTGGTGGCCTCGAGCTCCTCGCGGTCGGCGTCCGTGGTGCGCGGGGTGATCCGGTCGACCATCGAGTTCGGGAACGGGACCTCGGCCTCGATCCAGTCGGCGAGCTCCGGGTCCCGCCGCCGCGCGTAGGCAGTGATCATCGCGTGCGCGACGTGCCCGTTGCCCTGGATGTTGTCGCAGGACATGACCGTGAACGGGCCGGTGCCGTCGTCGCGGCGGCGGCGCAGGGCCTCGACGACGTAGCCGAAGGTGGTCCGGGGTGCTGATCCCGGCTCCGCGGCGATGTCCGCCTGGATGGCGGGGTCGCGGTCGTCGAACTCGCCGGTGCTCGCGTTCTTGTGGTAGCCACCCTCGGTGACGGTGAGGCTGACGATCCGGGTGGCCGGGTCGGTCATGCGGTCGAGGACGGCGTCGGGGTCGTCGGGGGCGTAGAGGTAGTCGACGATCGAGCCGATCACCCGCGCCTCGCGCCGGCCGTCGGCGTGCTTGAGCACGAGGGTGTAGAGGTCGTCCTGGGCCGCGGTGACCTCGGCCATCCGCTTGTCGGACTCGAGCACGCCGACCCCGCAGATGCCCCAGTCGAGCGCCTTGCCCTGCTGCATCAGCTCGTCGAGGTACATCGCCTGGTGCGCCCGGTGGAACCCGCCCACCCCGAAGTGCACGATGCCGACCGACACCTCGCCGCGGTCGTAGCTCGGGCCCGGGACATCCGCGGGCAGTTCTGCCAGGTTCGCCGCCGTCAGCGTCGTCGCAGCCACGGTCCCCACTATGGCGTGCACCGGGGGCCGGACGCAGCCGTACCGCGCCGCAAGATCGCGGATTCGACCGGCGACCTGCGGCCGCACTCGCTCCACACTGTGGACATGGTGCTGCGTGCCCGGGACGTGATGACCAGCCGCGTGGTGTCGGTCCGTCCCGACACCACGATCGAGCGTGCCCGCTACCTCCTGACGGAGAACCGCTTCAGCGCCCTCCCGGTGGTCGACGGCCGCTACCGGCTCGTCGGCATCGTCTCGACCATCGACCTCCTGCGTGCCGACTCCTCGCCGCGCTCTCCCGAGACGGTGGGCGACGTGATGACCCCGGACCCGCTCTCGCTCGCACCGGACGCCACCGTCCGCGTCATCGCCCACCGCCTGCGTCACTACGGCGAGCTGCGCGTGATGCCGATCGTCGAGGGCGGGCGGGGCGGCATGCTCGCCGGCGTCGTCTCCCGGGGCGACCTGCTCACGCCCGAGCCGGCAGGCGGGCCGCTGGGCCGGTTCCGGCAGCGACTCCGGCGGCGCGACCCGCGGGAGTGGCGCCCGTGGGCGGAGGGCGGGATCCGCACGGGACCCACGGCGGCCGACATCATGACCCCCGTCGGCGACGTCGTCGACCTCACCGAGGACATGCCCGTCGCCACGGCGGCCGCAGTGATGCGCGAGCGGCGGGTCACCGCGATGCCGGTGCTCGACGCCGACGGTCATGTGCTGGGCATCCTGAGCGAGGCCGACCTCGTCCCCGACACGCTCTCGGGCGACCGCGCCCGGCCGGCGCACACCGTCGGCGACGCCATGACCCGCGAGGTCACGTGCGTCCGCGACACCTGTCCCGTCCCCGAGCTCGCCCACTCCCTGGCGGCCAACCGCCGACGCACGCTGCCGGTACTGGACGCCGACGACCGCATGGTCGGGATCGTCAGCCGGGGCGACGTCCTGCGCGCGACCGCGCCGGCGTCCGGCGAGGGGTGAGACCGCCTCCCCGGCCGCCGACGCGGCGACGCCGTCGGGTACCGTGGTCACGTCGCGGGCACGAAGCGACGGTGCGGGACGTGGCGCAGCTTGGTAGCGCACTTGACTGGGGGTCAAGGGGTCGCAGGTTCAAATCCTGTCGTCCCGACACGCAGAACAGGCCCGCTGATCACGGTATATCCGCTGGTCAGCGGGCCTTTCTCTTGTCCGGGCCTTCCGCGTCCGGGGTCGGCAGTGCCCGGAGCTGGGGACCACTTGGGGACCGCCACTCGGCAGTGACCCAGGCTCGCCAAGCGCGACGGCATGCGTAAAGATGCGCGCGAGCCCGGATGACCCGAGGTGGTATCGACACCTCGGGGCATCCGGGCTCGCCCTTGCATCAGGAGCTTGCTGGCTTCCCCCTCAGCCGCTCCTGCTTCTCTACGCCGACCTGCTAGGCGTAGCTCTTGAGCCGCCAGGTCACGGCCTGGCGCTGGTACGGCGGCATGGTGTTGTTGCGAGCGATCGGTGCAGTAGTGGTCGGCGTGCCGACCACCTCCCACACGCCACTCTCGGGACAGCTCTGCCCCGTCCTTGCCGTAGTACCGAGTGGCACTGCCATTTCGTCCTCCTGGGGAACGGCCTCCTTCCTGCGTGGCGCACGGTGCGCCACTGGAGGCGCAGAAGAAGGAGACCACGCCGACCCGACAAGAACGGGCCCGACACGCCGGACGGCGCCGGGGAAAAGTTAGACGTAGTCGACGTGAAGATAGGGCGCGAGAGATCATCACGGTGGGACGCTCATCGGCGTGTCGTGACATTGCCTGGCTCGTTCCGTCCGCCGTGCTATTGCACCGAGCGGAGCCGGGGGGTCGGCCCCTGCTTCGGCGCCGCGAGGTACGCCGATAGCGAGTCGCCAGCGGCTGCGATCGTCGAGGCGTCAGGGTGGAGGTACCGCTGAGTCGTGCTCAGCGACCCATGTCCGGCGATCTTCCGGAGGACGTGCACCGGGACGCCCGCGTCCGCCATCCACGTGAGTCCGGTGTGCCGCAGGTCGTGGCGGCGCAGGTGCTCGAATCCCAGCGCGGTGACCACCTCGTCCCAATGTGTGGCGTCGCGCAGAACGGCCGTCGTGATACGTCCGCCGCGAGGGCCGGCGAATAGCCGCGCCGTCGGGTCCGGGCCGGCGGCCGCAACCCGCTCGGTCACCAGCTCGCGCACTTCGGCAATGAGCGGGACCTTGCGCGCTCGCTTGCCCTTGGTTCCCTTGTCAACGAGACCGCCAGGCGAGGGCGTGGTCTGCCGACGGACCGTCCACGTCCACGTCGCGACGTCGATGTCACCGACTCGCACGCCGGATACCTCGCCGATCCGCGCCGCCGTGGACGCGGCGAAGGTGACGACCCAGCCCCAGCCGGCGAACTGCCCGGAGGACCGGGCGACCAGGGCGTCAGCGAGCTGGACGAGTGCGTTCCAGTGGGGGAGGGCGAGCGAGCGCGGGTCGTCGAGTTCGTCCTCTGCCTGCCGGAACTCGCGCTGCCATCCAGTGATCCGGGCCGGGTTCCGGTCGACGATCCCGTCCCGGTACGCCTGCTCCATGAGTCGCACGAGGGCGGCCAGGCTGTTCTTCACCGTCGATCGGCTGGCGCCGTCGGCGATCCAGGCGTGCACTGCCCGGTCGACGGCACCGTTGGTGATCATGCGGATGGGCAGGTGCCCGAGCGTGGGAACAACGCGCTTGCGCCACCCCGACAGGTATGGGTCGAGGGTCTTGGACTCCAGCCCCCGTAACGCGAGCATCAGGTGGGCGTCGCCGTAGGCCCCGAGGGTGAGCGTCGCGGCGTTCGGATCGACGCCCCGCATCGCCGCCTCGCGGAGGTTCGTCACCCACGCATGGGCGGCGTCCTCGGTGTCGAAAGCCTCCGACTTCGACGCCCGCTTCTTCGTTGTCGGGTCGATCCACCGCACGCGGGCCCGGTAGGGCGTCGGACGGTCCGGCCGGTGCTCGATGTCCTCCGAGAGTGAGACACCGATCGGCGTCGTCTGCGGCGCCATCAGGCCGCCCGCCCGGGGTCGATCCTGCGTGCCGCGAGCCAGGCCCGGACGTCGGCCAGGCTGTAGAGCGTCAGCCGGGGCGAGAGCCGGGAGAACGGCGGGCCCTGGATCGGCTCGTGTGTCCGCCAGCGGCGCAGCGTGGACGGGTCGAGCCCGAGCATCGCGGCGACTTCCTCGGTGGAGCACCAGCGCTCCTCGGTGGTGATCGTGTCGTAGTCGTTCATGACGGTGTCCTCGTGATCGCGGTCCTTGTGTGGTCGGGCGGTCAAGCAGCGTCCGCGAGTTCGTCGCGGGCGGCACGTCTCCTGGCGCGGGCGTGAGCCGCCGAGGTGTTGGCGAGCAGCGCGTCGGCGCTGGTGTGCCAGCCGATGCCGGCGAAGGCGAGTGAGTTGAGGACGACTTCGGTGGTGTCCTCGTCGGCCAGCTCGTCGTCCTCGTCGGGATGCGGCGCGTGGGCACGGCGCCAGTCGCGGCGGGCCTGGCGCAGAGCGCCGAGGGTGGTGGAGTAGCGCCGGGAGCGGGTGGAGAAGTGGCCGCCGAACCCGAGCATGTGCGCCCAGCGCTGGAGCCGGCCCCAGCTCGCTCGCCAGTCTTCGCGGGCGTCCTCGCCGAGGCCGTCGGGGGCGGTGCCGAGGTGCCAGCAGGTGTCGATCTGGCGGCCGGGGTGGGTGTCGAGGCGCACGTAGTCGCGGACGGTGTCGTGCTGGAGGCGCTTGGAGGTGTGGCCGGCGAGTTCGGTGGCCTTGGTGGCGTACTTGGCAAGGTAGCCGGCGACGGCGCCGGTGGTGATCTTGTCGGTGTCGTCCAGGTCAAGGCGGGAGAGCCGGACGGGGCGGGGGTCGACCTGCTCGCCCCACGCGATCGGCCAGCCCTGCTCGCGCGCGGGGTGTTGCGGCGTGGTGTACCGGGTGTCCTCGATGGCCTGACGCAGCACCGTCGCGAGGTGGTTGGCGCCGACGCGCGCGTCGGGAACGACGATGGCTTCGGTGTTTTTGGGGTCGCGGCCGTCGAGGCGGACCAGGGCGTGGAAGTGGACCGCGCCGCGGTGCTGGAACTCGGCGACCTTGGTGTAGCTCAGGCGCAGCTTGATGCCGTGGCGCTTCTCCAGGGCGGTAACCCCGCGCCGGGCGGCGATCATGGTGCGGCGCCACAGCTCCCCGCTGGACAGGTTCCACACGGCCTGGTGGGGGTGGTCGTAGCAGTCCAGGCACAGCGGGCGGCCCAGCTCGGGGGCGTTCTCGTCGTGGCGGGTGAAGCAGGCCAGCGGGATGCCGTGGAGGCAGTGCTCGAGGTCGCGGCGCGGGCGGCACGGCGCGGGGCGTCCGGCGCGGTCGGTGCGGTGCGCGTGGACCGGCCCGAAGGAGGGGGCGGTGGCCGTCAGGAACACGCACGGATGCTCGGCCACGCTCGCGGGGACGCCCTTGCCGCCGACGAGGCCGGCGGTGACGAGCTGGTAGGTGTCGGCCCGGTAGGTCTCCGCGCAGCCGGGGCAGACGTTCGCGCGGCGGTTGCCGCACGGGGTGTAGAGCACCCCGTCAGGCATCGCCGAGGTGTGGGTGTCGCGGGTGATCCGCCCGGTGGAGGCTTCGACGCGGGTGAGGTTGCCGACCAGTCGGATCGGGTGTGAGCAGCCCGCGGCGCCGGCGATGTGGCTCATCCACCGGTCGTGATCGTCGCGGACCGCGGCCGCGAGCTCGGCCAGCGACGCGCTCCGAACGTCGCGAGCAAGCCGGCGGCTGCCGAGCTCCTCCACCGTCTCCGACCGGGCGGCATCTCTCTGGATGGTCATCGCCGGCCCCAGCGGGAGGTGTCGATGCTCGGGTCACGGCTGGCGAGATAGCGGGCGTTGGCCCGCAGGTCGCGACCGAGCAGGTCGGCCTCGTCAGGGGACAGGATCACCTCCACGGTGGTGTCGGGAAGCACGGTCAGCCGGACCACCAGCACGATCGCGGCGGCGTCCATCACTGGCGCGATGTTGGCCGCGCACAGCCGGAACAGCAGCGGTCGCCCGTCGTCTTCCGGGGCGGCATCGAGGGCGAGCTGGGTGGCCTCCCCGCGAGCGGGGGCGTTCACGGCGTGCTCCCGGCGCGCAGGGCCGTAGCGCGGTCGGCGAGGGCGTAGACCTGCTCGTCGGACAGGTACGCGCTCTTGATGCGTCGGGGTTCGCCGCCCTCGGCGAGAAGCAGGCCGACGCCCTTGTCCTCGGGAGCGATAGCGGCGGCGGTGTGGCCGCGGGTGGCCCAGCCGGCGCCGAGCACGATGTCCGAGGACGAGTCGGTGGTGCAGCGGAACGCCCACCGGTAGCCGAACAGGTCCCGCAGGCTGGTGGGGATGATGTCCGAGGACGGCCGCTGAGTGGCCGCGACGACGATGATCCCGGCGGCGCGGCCACGAGCCACGAGGTCGCGCACGAGCACCGAGAAGGTCTCGCGTTGGGTCTTGGTGCCGACGGTGGCGGAGTAGTAGGCGACCTCGTCGAACACCCCGACCTTGGGTCGGAACCCGTGGGCGGCGTCGTCCGGGGTGATCTTGCGTCGGCGGTGGGTGTCGAGCAGGTCATAGCGGCGGTCCATCTCGGCCTGGAGGTCCTGGCAGGCGGTGATGGCGTCGTCGAGGTCCGGCCCGACGAATCGTTCGGCGCAGGTGCGCCACAGCCCGAGTTCGACCAGCTTGCCGTCGAAGAGCCACAGGTCGCAGTCGGTCGACAGGGCGGCGTGGCCGACCGGGAGGTTCAGCCCCACCGACTTCCCGGCGCCCGGCTCCCCCGCGAGCAACATGTTCCGGTAGGCCAGCGTGACGTGGACCGGGTGGCCGTGCTCGTCGACGCCGAGGTGGATCGGGTCCCAGATCGACAGCGCCGAGGGCTCCGGGGCGTCGTCGCAGAGGGCGGCGGGGGTGCGGATGGCGTCGAGCCAGTCGTGCAGCAGCGCGCGGAGACGGGTGGGGTCAGACATAGTCCGACCAGTCCCCGCCGCGGTCGGGCACGACCATCCGCTCGTCGTCGGCGCGCTCGGACCGTGTCGGTTCGGGGTGCTCGATCACCACCGGGACGTCGTCACGTTCGTCGAGCGTGGTCCGCGGGAAGTGCACGCCGTTCGAGCTGGCATCGCGGGTGTCGGAGTGGTGCTGGTTGGCCGGGGTGGGCGGGACGATCACGGTGCCGCGCGGGGGTGCCTGGCCGGTGGTGGCGGTCCAGTCGTCCAGCTCGGAGGCGATCAGGTCGCGGGCGAGCGGGTCGCGGCGGATCACGTCCACCTTGACCAGGGCGGTCATCCGGCGAGTGGGGGTGACGCGGGCGTCGCGGGCGAAGCAGCCCGAGGCGATCCACTCGACCTGATCCTCGATGTCCGAGGGGCTGATGCCGGCGCGGAGCAGCAGCCAGACGGTCTCGCCGACCTCGGTCGGGTGCGACCACAGGAACAGCGGGGCGTGGCGGGAGAAGTTCAGGCACCGGCGCTCCACGAGGACCTGGCGCAGCCGATGTCTGGTCATCACCGCCGACGCGCGACGCGACACGAAGCGGCGCAGGACCGGCACCGCGAGCAGCACGGCCACGGTGACGGCGATGACGGCCGAAGCCGCCGCGGGTGGCAGCCAGGAGTACGCGGCGGCGAGGAACGCGAACCCGAGGACCAGGGCGAGCAGTTCCGCCCGCAGCCGGATCAGCAGGCCGGCCACGCGGGCTACGGGATGCGTGGCCGGTGCGGTGATCAGTTCGAAGCCGTCGGTCCGCGCGACACGGATCGAGCGACGGGACGTGGGGCGGGAAGTCGAGCGAGCCATCAGAACACTCCGGGGAGGAAGAAGCCGAGAAGGCGAGTGACGAGAGGGGGTCGGGGCTGCGGGGAAGCCAGCCCCGACCCCCACGGTCAAGAGCAGGCGATCAGGGCCAGGCCAGGGCGGCGCAGATGCCCGCGCAGGCGAAGACCTGCGAGCCGGTGTCGGTCGAGACGCCGACCGGCACGTGCGGCACGGCGGGGTCCGGGACGCTGGGGTGCAGGTAGTTGGTCTCGCACATCACGCACTCCAGGCCGTCCGCCTGGGCGACGTTGAGCCCGGACCAGCGCTGCTCGCGCTGCTCGGCCTTCGTGGGAAAGCGGATCACGTCGCACCGCCCTTGCCCGCCGGAGCCGGGACAGCCTCGATGGCGTCGGCCTTGAACGACACCCCGGAACGACCGTCCTGGTTCCAGGGGATCGCGATGAGGTTGCGCGGTCGCACCTCGTCCCCGACCTTGACCTCGGGCACCCCCGCGGTCACGCAGTTCAGGACCTCGGCTCCCTCCGGGCCGATCTTGACCAGCTGCGTGGTCGACAAGCCGATGCCGGTGACGCGGTCGGTGCGCTGGCGGCCCTGCATGTCGGTCTTCGGCTTCGGCTCCGAGCCGACGCTGTAGCGGTCCTGCGAGATGTCCACCTTGATTGCTGCCATGACTGCGGTCCTCCAGGGACTCGGAACGCGTTTCCCGATCTCTTCGGGGCGCTGTGACCACTGTCAAAGAATCGCGGGCCGTTGTCGCATAGCATCTCGTGTGCGCACTAGCGTTGAGTGGGAGCCGGGCACTTGCGCGCACACAAGTGGCCTTGTTTCACGCACACGGCTTGCGTAGAATCAATTGCGTTGCAGCGCCCAATTAAGGTGGCAGATATGCCGGTTGCGCCGAAGTCCCTCGCGAGGATCGCCGAGCCCTCAGGCTTCGGTATGGCCGATGTCGCCTTCCTCGCCGGGCTCGACGAGAGCACCGTCAGCCGGCTCTGGGACGACCCCGAGTGGCTCGACCGCATCAAGGGTCGCTCACTGCAATCCCTGGTCAGCGTGCTACCCGGAGTCGGCGAGTACGTCCTGGGCTTCTCCCTCGCGGACCGACGGACCCGGCTGGCCGATCAGCTCGACGGGCGCAGCGTCCAGGTCGACCAGGAGGCTTTCCGCCGGCTCGTCCAGGAACGACGCATCCCCGAGCAATACCTGAGCAACGCCCTCGACACTGCCGCGTGCGTGCTCGACGGCGACGTCCGGAAAGCAGCCTCGCATCTAGCGCGATTCTGGGGACGTCGACAGGATTACGCGCTCGGTTTCGTGTTCGGGACCAACGACGCCGACTCGCTTCTCGTTGACCCTGCGCCGCTCGTCGCCGCTGCGATTGACATGGTCGACCGGCTCGCGGCTCGCGAGAACTCATTTCATGCGATGGTCGCGCAGGCGAACTTGCTGCACCACATCACCCGCGCCACCGGCGAGATCGTGTCGACGGTCAGCGAGCGGGACATCACCCGCAGCACGGCACTGGCGTTCCGCAGCTCAATCATCGGCGAGATCATGGCGACCGACGACCTCGACGTGGCCGAGCGCTACGGCCGCGTCGTTCAGTCCTCGCACCTCGCTGCCCTGGTCGAAGGTTGGGCGTTCCCGACCTACACCCACGACGCGAAGCCGACGCCCGACTTCTCCCTGCCGCGCTCGGTGCTCCTGCGTCACACCGCCGAGGAAGTCCTGCGCGAGATCGACACCTACAACGAGGCGTACCTGTTCTACCTGGCCGAGACGTCGATCCCGATGATCCTGCGCACCGACCCGACGTTCGGGCTCCAGCGGGACGACCTCCGCCGCCGGCTCCGCACCCGCGCCGAGAGCAGCGGGCAGGCCAGGACCGCCGCTGCGTGCGCGGCTATCCTGCGCGAGCTTGACGACACCCCCGGCACCTTGGGAGACCCCGTTGACAGTGCGTGGTGACCTCACCGACACCTACGCCAGCAACGCCGAGTTCTGGGTGCGGATCATCCGCGAGCAGCTCGACCGCTACCGGACCGATCTCACCGACGCCGCCGTGCTTGCTGCCTTGGGCGACGTCAACGGCGCGCGCGTGCTCGACGGCGGATGCGGCGAGGGCTACATGGGCCGGCTCCTCGCCGAGCGGGGCGCACAGGTAACCGGCATTGACACCTCCGCCGCGCTCATCGACGCCGCCCGCGAGCACTCGGACGCCGAGCGCCACGGCATCAGCTACGCCGTCGCCAGCCTCGAGGCGATCCCAGAGCCGGACGGCTCCTTCGACGCCGCAGTTTGCAACCACGTGATCAGCGACGTCGCCGACCCGGCCGCCGCACTGAAGGAGCTGGGCCGAGTGCTGCGCCCCGGTGGCCGGCTCGTGCTGCTCATGCTTCACCCGTGCTTCTACACGGCCCACGCCGAGCGCGACGCCACCGGCACCATCCCGGTAACCACCTACTTCTCCGAGCGCCACGTCGACCAGACCTTCAAGGTCGCCGGGATCGAGTCGCCCGACGAGGTCCATATGCGCTTCCGCCCGCTGGAGTTCTACACGCGCTGCATCACCGACGCTGGCTTCGTCATCACCCGCTTGGAGGAGCCGCACCCCAGTGGCGATCTGCTGAGAACGGACTGGTGGCGAAAGAATTTTGTCAAACCGCTTTTCATGCTCGTAGCTGCGGAGATTCCAGATATTCGCTGACCTAGTCGATATGCTTACCGTCATTCAAGGAGTAGCACTCGTTGGCTGTAACTCGGCGAGACACGTCGATAGGAAGACCTGCTCGCCGGCCACTCGGCCACGTGCGGGTGAATATCGATGATCTACACGCACTCCTAGAGCTACTCAGAGATCGATTAGGCCCCGAGTCGGCTGTAGCAGTCGAGTTTGACGAAGGGTCGTTCACCGACGCAGTCGACATGAAGGAGCTCAGCGACCGGAGCCTTCGCGATCTGAAGGTCGAAGCGCCAGACGTTACCGTCTACCTTTCCGATCGTCGCGCGGAGGCTGTCGGAACCGAGGAAATGACGAGCTTTGTCCAAAATGCTTGGGCTCGCTCGCGTCAAGTCAAGGACTATCCGGTGAACTACGGTTGGCACGAGAAGTTTCCGGCCGTGTCCGGAGCCGTGGTCTTCACGGTATCCGGCTTCGGACTTACCGGGTATCTTGCTTCGACGGTTCCCGATCCGCCGACCTTTCGATATCTCGGAACACTAGTAGTAATCTTCGCGTGTCTTATGCTACTCGCGTATCTCAGCTACTCCACCAATAAGCGCCAGTATGACGCACTAACGTGGGCTGTTACTCAGCCACTCACGAACCAAGAGATTCGTGATCTTCGTGATCGCACGACTCGGGTGCCTCTATGGTCTCTTGTCGTCGCTATTCTTGCGTTCCTGGTGACCTCGTTCTTCCTGATCCTCAACTACCTGACACCGGGTCCCTAGCGTGTGAGGACTTTCTATACGTCTTCAAGCCGGCCCTGACGGACCGGGCCGGGCGGCTCCGCAGCCGCCATGCCTCTACCTTCGGCCCGGCAGCCGGCGCGGGCACGCCCGGCCGAGGAGCGTCATGGGCCCGCGAAGTCAATGAAACCTCACACCAGTCCTGACTGTAGTCGGCTAGCGATCGGTCTCTGCCAGTCGTTCGAGGCTATGGGCAGGTTCTCAAGGTATCCGTGTTCTGGTCCTGCCACCGAGCCGCGTCGTACTGGTCCTGGACCTCTGTTTGTGCAATGGCCAGCCTAGATCGGGCCTCCGTGCAGTTCCCTTGGAGGCGCTCGGATTCACTCCACATTTCATCAGTGACATAAAGCTTTCCGACGACAATTTCCTGACTATGATCCTTCGCCTCGAGTGCGTACGTCCTGGCTCGCTCGTAGGCCGCTCGCCCCTCTTCTAGGCGATTTGCCTCGAAGAGGGACTGCGCAAGTATTCGAGCTGCCTCGACTCGCTCGCCCATGGTGCCGTTCTGTGCGACGCTTTGTATCTCCGCTCGCTCTGCTAGTCCGATTGCCAGTAAAGGTTCGCGTGCAAAACGATAGCCGGAAGCTACAACAATTTTGTCGAAGGGTTGGCTTTGTCCAGCAGTTCCCTCCAAGGCGTCGACGAGCAGATTAGCCTCAGTCACTAGTGGCCGAATCCCGTAGTCCATCAACCCTGACTCTGGAGCGACCGCTTCAGCCTGAAAGTCTACGATGTCCTTTACTACGGCAGCAAGCCTGGCTCTCTGGCTGTCTACCCGTTCCTCATAGCTACTTCCCTGAGCGAGCCATGTAGCGACAATGGAGCCAATGAGGGCAAGCGCAGCGATGACGCTGGCTGGCTCTTTGTAGAATGGTCGAGCCTTCCTCGCTGCCTCGACCTGCAATGCGTCGACCTCAGCACCGCGTCGGTCGAGGTTACCCCGAACATCGTTAAGCTGCTCAGCAAGTTCGTCAATGCGACTCTTGCGAAGCTTTACCCGGTGTTGGCCGGGATCGTCCGATATTTGGTTGGTCAAGGTTCCCCCCGGAGTGAAGCGCACCGTTCTTACCTGTTTGGACGGCATCCCGCGTCGAGGCGCGGGATAGTAGAATACGTCCCTCTTCTACGAGTTCTCCAGCGAGAGATGCGGGGCGCTCGCCGCCCCCGCACCCCAGGCGACCTCCGGGGAGGGGTAGAGCAGGTCTCCCCGCCGGCCACCACGAGGGCGTAGCACCCCAGGACCAGGGGGCCAGGTCGTTCAGCGCGTCGGGTGCTCCACCTGGCCCCCTGGCCCTGGCGCGCTCAGGGAGGACCTGGCCGACGGGGAGACCACACCGGCCCGTCATGTCTGGACAATGCGGCCTGCGCAGACACCGTGCGCGGCATGAGCGAGGAGGAGCAGGCTCAGGCCCAGGGCAAGCAGGAACGCCGCGGTCGCGCTCGCCGAGCAGGTCCTCGGCTTTCTCGCCACTCGGCTTGGAGTCGGCCAGGGCGCCTCTCAGCGCGGGTAACACTGAGGACGACTGGCGCGAAGCTCTTGTCGTGCCGCCAGTGGTGATTCACATGCCACCGACGTCGATATGGAGTCAGCTGCTGCCTGCCCTGATCGGCGTGTTCGGCGCTGTGCTCGGCGTCGTCGTGACGGCCTGGGCCACCCGTAGTAGAGAGCGGGGGCAGTACGTCTGGGAGCGCCGCGCCAACATCTACCTCGAGCTGATGAGGGATGTTCGGGCTGTCGACAATGCGCTGTTTGCCTACCGAGAGTGGGATCTTCGCGGTAAACGCAACGGCGAAGAAAATCCTCCGACCATCGCGCCACTGACCTTCGAGGACCCAGCAAAGTTCGAAGAGCTGGCACTCTTCTGTTCCCACACAGTGGTGAACCGTTTGCACTACTACCTCTTCGAGTATAAGGAGTGGAAGAAGTATCATGACGACTGGGGGCCGAAGCTGCTGAACGATCTTGGGAACGGGCTTCGCAGTGAAGCCGCATACGACCTGAGAGTGAAGCGGTACCGCCGGAAAGACCGGGCCGAGGACGCCAGAGAGCAGGTTTACGTCTGGTACCGCCGAATAATGAGATTCCTGAAAAAGCCCATCAAGTATTACAGGCACCGACAGTTCTGGCGCCACCGAAAGGGCGACTGACTTACAGGGCTGATTCGTACGCCTTATTGCCCTGTGACTGGCGTCCCTGGCGTTCTTCGTCGATCTGCTGACGTCGTAGCTCGGGCGTCCGCTATCCAAGAGTCCGGGTGGAACGTGTCGACGTAGTGCTCGACCCAGCCACCGAGGACAGAGCGGCTCTTGTACAGGCTCCCGCCCCAAACGACCTCGTACTCATTCAGCTCGCCGGTGGTCCGGCTGTGCTGGCGCACAGGGCACGCGTGGCAGAAGCCCACCGAGGCCTGGATACTCGATCCTCACGGCAAGCCCGGTGCTCGCTCGCTCTGGAAGGGTCGACCAGAGGCCCACGGCCCGTCGACGCCAGTGCCCCCGGCTCACGGGGCTTCTGAGTCCCGGCGGTAGTTGGTGAGCTAGCGAACACACGGTGCAGTTGTCATAGATCGAGAGTCCCGCGGCTGGGGACCATCTGGGGACCACACGGGGACCACGAGGCACGTTGAGCCGCACGTCGAGCACGCCGCCGAGTGAGTAGCCCGAGCGCGTGACGTGCGGGAATACGTCGTTCCTCGTCCTGGGGGTCAAGGGGTCGCAGGTTCAAATCCTGTCGTCCCGACGCAGCTCACGGGTCGATGGATCTTCATCGGCCCGTGAGCGTCGAGCTCTTTGTGGAGTGACAGCCTGGTGAGCTTGGCTCCATGGCCACGACGCGTGCCGGCGCCGCCGTCAGCGCGGCCAGATCGAGACCCTGCCGAGCTGGGCCTTGCGCGTCCGTGTCTACGCCGAAGTGGACCCCGTCAGTGGCAAGCGCCTACTGGCCAGGTCGGTGTCGTTCATCGTCGACGGCGCCGAGGCGGGTACGGTCTTGGCCGGGACGCCGGTGTAGCCGGCCAACTTCGGGCTCACCGATCGCGTCCCGGGCACTGCCCCGGTCGCAGCGCCTGACGCGGCCGATCACCTCGGCGGTGACGTCGGCCGGTGAAAGCACCGCCGCGAGGGTGTCGGCGGCGAGCGCCGCCGCGCTGAGCAGCAGCCCGGCCGCGGCCTCCGCCGCGTCCTGTGCGGAGGCTTCCACGGCTGCGAGCGGCCTGGCGCACGGCATCGCTTCGATGTCGCGGTCGGCGTGGCCGGGGGCGTCGGGTCGGAGGTGTGCCAAAGTTGGTGCACGGCGAACGACTCGCTCACCGGGGCGTGCACCCTCTCGCTGATCAGCCCGGCCACGTCGGTTCGTCCGTGATGGGCCCGGTGCCGTTCGTGGCAACATGCCGGTTTTCCTTTCGCTGACCCCCCGGTACGTGTAGGGCGCGGCGCACGATCCTCGGACGACGGACACTGAGCAGACACGTCGGCATCACCGACCGGTTGCGGTCGGGGTCCGTGCACCGCTGCGCGGGCCGCTCACCCCGAGCGATGCCGACGGCACCGGGGCCCTGGAGAACGCCGAGGACACGCGAGGCAGAGGGCCCTGCGCGCAGGGCCATTCCAGGGGCGACCTGCAGGGCCGCCACCGTCCAGCGCGACGACCGCGTCGTCCACCCGTCGCCCTCTCCCCGGAGACGTCGGTCCGGGCTCCCTCAGCGGTCGCAGGTGGCGCCGGACCGGCCGGCGAGCTCCTCGAGCCCCCGTCGGATTCCGGTGACCAGCACGTCGACGTCCGGCACACCGTCGCGGTCGGCGTTGATGCCGAACGTCAGATGGCCAGCGTAGGAGACTATGCCGACCGCCAACCGGCAGCCGTTGGTAATCGGCACATGGGCGTACAGAGAGATCATCCGTCTGCCGGCCGCGTAGAGCGGTCTCGGTGGACCGGGCACGTTGGTGGCGACGGCCTGGGCGACGGGCTGCGCCGACCTGCTCACCCGTACGCCCAGGGCGAGCAGCGCCGGCGTCACGAGGTCGCCGGCCGAGAGCATGGCCCGGGCGTCCACCGCGTGGACGAGCCGCTTGTGATCGTCCATCTGCCGCTTCACGGCGGCGAGCCGGGCCACGGAGTCTGGGTCACCGACGGGGAGATCGACCAGAACGGTGGCGATCCGGTTCCCGACCTGGCCGCGCTCCGAGCTCCGGCGCAGCGAGATCGGCACCAGGGTGCGGACGACGAGGCGGTCGGCGAGCCGGCCGCGCGCCGCCAGCAGGTCGCGGAGGCCTGCGGTGAGCGCGGCGAGGACCACGTCGTTGGGGGAGCCGCCGAGCTGACGTCCCACCCGTCGGACGGTAGCGAGCTCGGTGCTGGTCCACGCCCACCGGCGGCGCCGGCCCAGTGGGCCGTTGAGACTGCGTGCGGTGGGTGCGGTGGCCTGTCGGGCGAGATCGAGGAGCGATACGGCCACGGCGCCGGTGCGGCGGGCCCACTCCGCTGGAGAGGTGACGTCGCGGAGCGCACCCAGCTGCTGGACCGTGTAGCGGCCGACCTCGCCCACCGAGTCGCGCACACTGTGGGCGATCACGGACACCGACGACGGCTCGGCCGCCGGCGTCCAGGGCTCGGGCTCCGCGGGCGTGGCCTCGGGCTCTCGATCGAAGATCAGCTGCAGGAGGTTGGTGCCTGCGATCCCGTCGACCATGCAGTGGTGGACCTTGGCGACGATCGCCCACCGGTCGTCCTCGAGCCCGTCGACCTGCCACACCTCCCACAGCGGTCTGGCCATGTCCAGGGGCTGCCCGACGATCCTCGCGATGAGGTCGCGGAGCTGCTCGTCGCGACCCGGCTCGTCGACGACGACGTGCCGGATGTGGTGGTCGATGCGGAAGTCACGGTCGTCCACCCACACCGGTCGGCCGAGGCCGAGGGGCGTGGTGCGGACACGCTGGCGATACCGACGGACGCGGGGGAGCTTGGCCGCCAGGAGCACCGTGAGCTCCGCCAGCGCGGGCGCCGGGCCCTCCATGATCGACACGGAGCCCACGTGCATCGGGGTCGTCGGGCTCTCGAGCTGGTAGAAGGTCGCGTCGATCGACCCGAGGCGGTCCACTGCTCATCCCTCCTTGGGTAGCCGGGACCGCTAGCCTGCCGCTCCTCCGTCGAGAGGACGACGTCCTCGTGTCGGGCGACGGTGCCCGCCAGGGACGACGACATCCGGGCGAGTCCGATCCGATCGACGTCGATGCGGTCGCGGTCGCGGTCGCCGCGCCGCGCCACACCGACCTCCTGGTAGCCGGGCTCGACGGACCGCCCGCGAGGTCAAGCTGTTGGTCGACCATCGCCGCCACCTGGTCTCCGACCGCACCCGGATGCAGGCCTGGCTGCGACGGTAGCTGCACGAACCAGACCCTGCCCTGCGCATACCCTCGCGCGGACTGCGCCGCTACGGCGTCCTCGTGGCCGATGATCCTCGGCGAGACGTCCGGAGCGCTCCCGCTCCCGCAGCCGCTCCGACGCCGTGTTTCACCGCGCTACGCGCCGTCGAACACGCCTTCGACCTTGGGGTCGGACCCGCATGTAACCCGTGTCGCGCCTCCAGCCATCGGCGCCGAGAGGCCCGACTCGGCCGGACGCGGGTGATCTTCGGCCGGTGGGCGTCCGAGCACGCTCCGGCTGACATGCCGATTCGCCCGCCCCTAGTCTCCACGCGTGGGATTGGTCTTCGACGCCGTCACCGGCGACATCCCGCTGGTACAGCGGGTGTGGACGGCGCACTGTGACGCCGAGACCGGCTTCACCTCGGTGGCCAAGAGCACCTCCATGATCGCGTTCGCGCGGACCGCCGGGGGGACGACGGTGCACCTGCGCGGCCCCGAGACCCGGGCGACGGCCCTGGGCTGCCCTGAGGGCAGCGAGTTCTTCGGTGTCGAGTTGCAGCTCGGTGCGTTCGTGCCCCTGTTTCGGCCCGTCGGCCTGGCCGACCTGAACGACGTCGTGCTCCCGACTCTGCCGGGTGGCCGGTTCGTGCTCGACAAAGAGGACTGGGAGATGCCGACCCCGCAGAACGTCGACGTCTTCGTCGCCCGGCTCCTGCGTGCCGGTCTGCTGCGCCGCGACCCGCTCGTCGAGGACATCCGTCACGGCGAACGACCACCACCCGTCTCGGAACGCACGGCGCAGCTCCGATTCCGCCGCGCCGTCGGGATCTCGCGTCGCAAGCTCGTCAGCATCGAGCAGGCGCGGCACGTCGCGCGGCTCCTCGCGGCCGGGGGATCGATCGCCGATGCGGTGACCGCCGGCGGCTACTACGACCAGCCGCAGCTCGCGCGGGCGATGCGCTGGGCCACCGGCCACACCCCCGGTGAGCTGCGGTCCGGTGCCTCGTTCCTCGCGTTCTGATTCGGTTCGATACAAGACGGGCGCTGCCCGCGCTGGTCGACTCGGGGCATGCGGAAACTCATCGAGTACGACCACCTCTCGCTCGACGGGAGGCACTCCGGGGACGACTTCTGGGCGGCCCAGATGGCGGTGGTCCCGACCGACGCGCAGGTCGGCTACCAGCTCCGACTGTTGGAGCACGCGGCCGGGATGGTGCTCGGGCGGATGACCTACGAAGGCTTCGCCGCGACGTGGCCGACCATGACCGGCGAGCTCGCCGACAGGTTCAACGCCCTGCCGAAGTACGTCGCCTCCACCACGCTCACCGAGACCACCTGGAACGCCCAGGTGCTCGACGGAGACGCCGTCGACGCCGTCGCCCGGCTCAAGGAGTCCGGGGACGGCACGTTGGTGAAGTACGGCAACGGGCCGTTCAGCCGGGTGCTCCTCGAGGCGGGGCTGCTCGACGAACTGCACCTGAGCCTCTCGCCCTTCGTCGTGGGGTCCGGTGAGTCGCTGCTCTCGGGTGTCAGCACCACCACCGTGGACCTGGCGGGGGTGACCGAGCTCGGCAACGGCGCGGTGGTGCTGGCCTACACGCTGGGCCGGTAGCGCCCCGGACCTGCTCGGGTCAGGAGCTGACGGGTCCGGTGGACGCGGTGAGCTGGAGCTCGTGCGTCCAGCACGACCGGTCCTGGCGGTGCAGGTAGTGGAAGGCGTCGGCGATGCTCACGGGGTCGATCAACAGGTCCGGACGCTCCTGCAGGGCGGGGAGCGCCCGTGTACCGGGGGAGTCGATGAAGCCGTCCACGACGACGGTGGCGACGTGGACGCCGTGCGCGGAGTACTCCTCGGTGAGGGCCTGGGCGAGAGCCCGCATCATGGTGCGCGGGTAGTAGAGCGACTGGCCGGTCGAACGCTTCCGCCCGCGCAGCGAGTACTGGTTGTTGGAGAACAGGATCGAGCCCGAGCCCCGCTGCCGCATCGCGGGCAGGACCTCCTTCGCCACCAGGAACGGTCCGCGGCACGCCGTGGCCACGGCCTCCTCGAAGAGGTCGTTCGGGAAGTGCTCGAGCAGCTCCTGGTCGGCCGTCAGCTCGCGGCCCGCCATGTACCCGGCGTTGTAGATCAGCACGTCCGGGTCGCCGGCCTGCGTGCGGATGACGGAGAAGGCGTCGACGACGGACCCGGTCGTTCCCACGTCCAGTTCGACGATCGAGCAGGAACCGCCACTGCTCCCGATCGTCGCGGCGAGCGCCTCCGCGTTGTCGCGTCGGCGCGTCGTCAGCACGACGTGGTGACCCTCCCGCGCGAAGCGGTGGGCCAGCGCCCCGCCCAGCCCCCATCGGCGCTCGGGCGGGAGGTCCTGCCCGACGTCGCGGCCGTGCGCGAACCGGGTGTTGGGCCCGTCGGGCTGCCACTTCGAGGTCGCGCCGACGATGACGGTGACGGGCAGGGCACGAGGGTTGTCCGCGGGCGAGCCCACTCGATCTCCTGTCCTCGGGGACGTTGCGCTGTCCTGCTACCGCAGCAGCTTCGCTGCGTGCTCGGCGACGAGGATCGTGGTCGGGTTGGTCGGCACCCGCGGGATCGTCGGCATGACCGAGGCGTCGACCACCGCGAGCCGGTCGATCCCGTGCACCCGGCAGTCGCTGCCGACGACGGCCTCCGGATCGGACGCCGGTCCCATCCGGGCGGTCCCGCAGGCGTGGTTGTAGTGCGACGGCGCGCGCCGTACCGCGTCGGCGAGCTCGTCGTCGCCGACGCCGGGGCCGGGTGCGCGCTCACCGACGAGCAGCTCGGACAGCGGCGAGGTCCCGGCGAGGCGGCGCGCGATCCGGACCGCCTCCGCGACCCGGGGCGCGTCATCCGGGTGGGTGTAGAGACCCAGGTCGATGACCGGTGCGTCGGCCGCGCTCGGCGAGGCCAGCCGCACGGTCCCGCGCGAGCGGGGCTGTACGCAGGCCACGAAGAAGATCATGTCCCAGCCGGTCGGGTGCTCGCTGACCGGCGGGACGAACGCCTCCGGCAGCGCCGCGGTCGGTACCGCGGCGGTGGGCAGCACGTGCAGGTCGTAGTCCGGGTCGGCCGGGTCGTGCCGGACGCTGAGCGCGGTCTGGAACATCGGCGCCTGCGTGTCGTCCGGTGGGCGCGCGGCATGGATGTTCCACATGACGGGGTGCTCGGTGAGGTTCTGCCCGACGCCGGGCAGGTCGCGGACCAGATCGATGCCGAGCTCGGCCAGGTGTCCGGCCGGTCCGATCCCGGACCGCATCAGGATCGCCGGGGTGTTGTAGGTCCCGGCCGCGAGGATCACGGTGCCGGCCGCGATCTCCTCCCCGGACCGGAGCCGGACGCCGACCGCGCGGCCGCCGTCGACCAGGACCCTGTCGACCTCCTCGCCGCCGCGGACCCGCAGGTTCTCCCGGTCGCGGACGGGGTTGAGGTAGGCCAGCGCCGTGCTCTGGCGGATGCCGTCGACGGCGCTGAGCGGAGCCAGGCTGAAGCCGGGCGGGCCGGGCGCGTTGACGTCGTCCACGTCCGCGTAACCGAGCACGGCCGCGGCCTTCGCGCTCGCCGCCGCTGTCGGAGCGAGGTCCTCCCAGCTGTCGCGGGTGATCCGGTACGTGCCGGTGCGGCCGTGGAACTCGTCGTTCCCATGGGCGAAGCTCTCCATCGCGCGGTAGTCCGGCAGGACGTCGTCGTAGCCCCAGCCGGGGTTCCCGCGCTCGACCCAGGCGGCGTGGTCGGCCGGGCGCGCGCGCATGGCGAAGCAGTAGTTCGTCGACGACGAGCCGCCGATCACCTTGCCGCGCGGCACGGCGACCGCGTTGCCGAACGCGTCGGGCTCGGCGGTGTAGCCCCAGTCGTGGGTCTGCGGTGCGTAGGCGGCGCCGGCGATGTCCTCGGGCAGATCCGCCTGCGAGAGGTAGTCGGGCCCGGCCTCGATCACCAGCACCGACCGGTCCCCGTCGGCGCTGAGCCGGTTCGCCAGCACGCAGCCGGCCGAACCCCCACCGACGATCACGAGGTCGTACGCCATCTCCGGCCTCCCGCCGCCACGGTCAGGTGACCTGACGCTAGCCGCCGAGCGTCCGTGGTCAAGACGCGCGGCGCGGCGCCTGGATGCGGGTCTCCGCGGTCTCGGCGCTCAGTCGTGCGAGCCGGTCGCTCCGCGGTCGTAGGCGGTGGGGTCGCCCGGCTGCGCGAAGCGCTGCCGCTCGGCGGCGACGTTCGCGGCGACCGTGGCGTCCCACCGGTGCGGTGAGCTGCGGCGTCGTGCGCGGGCGACGCCCAGGGAGGCGACGGCCGGGGTGAGGAGCGCGTCGGCGAGCGGCGCGGCGGGGATGTGGAGGTCACGGCTCATGCGCGTGCCGTGGATGCGTCGGGTGATGGCGTCGAGCGCGGGGCGGGTCAGCCGCGGGGGGAGTCGCAGGAAGCCCTGCAGCAGCGAGGCCACCGACGTGAGCGTCGCGTCCGCGAGGCGGGCGGACTCGTCGGTCGCCGGTCCGGTGACGCTCTGGATGAGGTCGTCGACCCGGCGGGCGCCCTCGTGGTCGGTGATGCCCTCGATCAGTCGGGCGTCGATCCCGAGCAGGTGGCCGAGGTACCACCAGTAGCGGTACAGGCCGGCGAGCTCCCGCCCCGTGAGGTCGAAGCCGAGCAGCTCCTCGGCCTGGTAGGAGGTGAGGGTGAAGTCCATCCAGGTCCGGGCGAGGTCGGCCTGGTTGATCGGGACGCCGTCGACGGAGCTGTCGTAGCCGCGGTCGCGGGCCAGCCGGCGCATGTGGGCGTGGAGCATGCGCACGTCCAGGGTGGCCACGTAGCCGGGCCCGCCGCGGCGCAGGCTGCCCGGCAGCATCGCCTGGGTGAGCCAGGTGCCGGTCTCGGTGAGGCGTCGTTCGGCGCGGTCGACGAGTCGTCCGGTCGTGGAGAGCACCTTCGCGATCGAGGGTGACTCGTAGACCCGGACCAGGGCGCCCGCGCTGAGCGAGATGATGTGCACGGGGGTGGGGGAGGAGAAGAACGGGAGGCTGAGGCGGTCGAGCAGGGTGTCGTCGACGTACGGGGGCGGCGTCTCGACGTCGGCGAGGAACGCGGCCACGGCCGGTGGCGGATCGTCGAGCGACGCCAGGCCCTCGCGGATGCCGCGCGCCAGGATCGGGCGTGCGCGGCTGAGGCCGATCTCGTGCATCTCGGCCACCACGGCGTCGGCGAGCGGATCGCCGGTGGTCAGCGCCCACCGCATCAGGTCGGCCCGGCCCTCGCCGAACTGGGCGAGCACGGTGCCGTGGGCGGACCGGCCGACGGGCCAGGACGTGGTCACCGTCATCGGAGCTCCTCCTCGTGGTGGACGGACCCGACTCCGGCGCCGGTGACACCGAAGGCGCGGAAGAGGGCCCGGATGTCGGCCTTGACCGTCTCGGTCGGGTGATCGGTGCCGCGGGCCATCTCGTGGAGGATCAGGCCCGACAGGGAACGGGCGAGGGTGCGTGCGTCCTCGCGGGAGTCGGTCAGCGGGACGAACAGGCCGGCCAGTTCCTCGATGAAGGTGTCGACGGCCGGTCGCAGGCGCGGGTTGTGGATCGCGCTGAGGGTCAACTGGATGACGCCGTCGGCGGGCAGGTCGGGGCCGTACGGGGCGCGCGACACCACGGCGGTCACCGCCTCGTGGAGGGTCAGCCGCCCCGCGGTCACCTCGTCGCCGAGGCGGCGCATGTCGGTGATGGTGCGGCTCGCCGTGAGCTCGAAGGCCGCGACGAGGAGGTCGTCGGCCGTGCGGAAGTGGTAGGTCGTGGACGCGAGGGACGTGCCCGCACGCTGCGCGACCGCCCGCTGCGTCACCGCCGCGACCCCGTCAGTGCAGATGATCTCCACAGCCGCCTCGAGGAGCGCAGCGCGGGTCTGTGCGCTGCGCGAACGACGACCATCCACTTTCAGTACGGTAGTACAGATTGTTCCTGACGCCAACCGGGCGGGCGTGAGGCACCGGCTGGTCGACGGCGGCCGGTCTCGGCTCGTACACACTCGCGGCCGGCCGCGGGAGCCTCCAGTTCCTGATCTTCGACAGCACCGTTCCCGAATCGCAACATGCGACATCGGTGCGCCTCACTTGCTGAATTCGTCGACCCGGGGACGCCGAAGAGGCCAACGTCTTGGCGCTCACTCAGTCTCCTGCGGCCAGCCACATGCCGAGCGAGTTCTCTGGATCTGTTCTGCGGAGGCCGCTCAGTAGTGGGGCGGTCACTGAGTGCCAGGCGCCCTTCTGTGTGGCACGTTGACGCCGCCGCGCGGCGGGTTCACTCTCGCCGACTCCGGTGCGTGGACGAGCGGGAATCCCCCGATCCGACTGCGCCGGCCCGGGCGCATCGGTGATCGCCCGTGCCGTGAGGGTCGGAGTCATCGACGCGCGTGCCGATGAATCGGAGGAGGCAGCCCGATGACGAGAACCATGAAAGCCGCGATCTTGGCGCTCGCGGCCGCCGGCGCCATGCTGATTCCCACGGCGGTCGCGTCGGCCGCACCCATCGACTGTCCGGGTGGCCAGACCGCGCAGAGGGTCGGTGGCAACTGGGACTGCGTCAACGGGGGAGGAAACACCTCGAACGCGGAGAACCCGAAGAGCCCGAACGCGGGTAAGGGCGACTTCTGACCGAAGTCCGTTGAGATCGGCTGATGGGAGGCCCGGGAGTGGACCGCTTCGCGTTCGGCGATCTCCCGCTCCCGGGCTCTCCAGCGCTCGGCCCGGCCGAGGGCGGTGCGACCGGAGGAGGGGCCACTTGTCCCCGATCCTCACCGCAGCTCGGCGCCCACCGTCCGTCGTGCTCTCAGCTGTTGCTCTCGTACTTGAACGAGATCGACAACCGCACCCGGTAAGCGGTGATCTCTCCGTTCTCGATCACGAGGTCCGATTTCTCGATCTCCGCGACGCGCAGATCACGGACCGAGCCGGCGGCGGTGTGGATCGCGTTCTGCGCCGCCTTCTCCCAGGACTCGGTGCTGGTCCCGATGAGCTCGGTGACCCGGTAGACGCTGTCAGCCATGGAAAAGACCCTCCTCGTGACTTCTCGTGGATGACTCGGGGTGCCCAGCGCCATGGCGAGCGCACACCACGAGGCGAACCGACGGCGCTTTTCTCTCGGCCTCGTCGAAGGACACCGACGGGGACGGCTCCTCATCGCGGTTGTCCCATTCCCGGACGAGCGTGGCGGGAGGTACGACGTGGAGGTCCTGATCTCGGGAGCGAGCATCGCGGGCCCGCGCGCTCGTCACCCGCCTGCCTCGAGGGCTGGGCCGCCGGCTGGTCGCGCTCGCCCGCGGTGACCTCGGGCTGCACGAGACGGTCGAGGTCGGCCGGTGCCCGACGCTGGGGGAGCCGGCTCCCCACTGAGTGCGGGCTCGGACGACCTCCGGGGCCGGCCCGCCGGCGGGCCGGTCCCGACACGGCGGGGACGGGTCGGTCAGTCGATCGTCAGCGTGGTCGGTCGGAAGCCCTTGACGGTCAGCCAGATGCCGAGGGAGAACTCCCACAGGGCGATGGGCAGGGCACAGAGACTGCCGGCGATCGACACCTGCTCCCAGCCGCCGAGGATCGTCACGGTGGCGGACAGGATGATCAGCGGGGCACCGGCGAGGCCGACGGCCGGGATGACGCGGGGGACCAGGCGCGACCGGTACATCACGTAACCGAGGAAGAGCGCGTTCACGCCGGGGATCAGGCCGGGTCCCACGAGGAACGACCATTGCCGGACCTCGACGAGGGCCTGGCCGACGACGCCGAGGGCGTCCGCCCGGGCGCCGACGGCGCCCGCCAGGTCGCCGCGCAGGGCGACGACGCTGAGCACGCAGAGGACCCCGACGAGGATCATGGTCGCCTCGACCACGCGTGAGGTGACGAAGCCGATCGCCGCGGTCCGGCTGACCCGCCGGGTCACCGGATAGAGCGCGACGGCGGTCCCGATACCGGCGAGCGCGGTGATCACCTCGAGCCAGGAGCCCCAGAGCACGGCGGTGGTGCTGCCCGGGGTGCCGACGAAGCCCGCCGGGTCGGCGACGAGGTCGGCGAAGAGGGCGAGCTGCGGGATCGAGGCGGCGAAGGTGACGAGGTAGAGCAGGCCGCCGGCGAGGGCGATCCTGCGCATCGGGTCGCGCCGGCTGTGGGTCGGCGTGGGCGCGGCGGTGCGGACGTCGGTGGTCATGGCTGGTCTCCTCGGGCGTGCGTCGGGGCCTGCGGCGCGGTCTCGGTGACCGAGACGAGGGGCAGGCCGAGGTCGCTGATCGTGCGGAGCAGGCCGTGGAGCGCGGGCTGGTCGGCGACGGGACCGTCGATGACCGTGGTGCCGTCGTCCTGCGGGACGAGGGCCATGCCGTCGAACCGGGCGGCCCAGCGCGGTGCGAGGCGTCCCCGCACCCGGATCGCGTAGCGCTGTATCTCCTGGCGCCGTGGATCGCTGCTGCTCATGGCGGGAACGATGGGCGCCGAGGTGGTGACCGGTCCTCACCAGAGGTGGTGAGTGACCGTCAGCGACGGCGCGGGAGCACGCCGAGCTCGTGGGCACGGCGGACGGCGGTGCGGCGGCTGGTGACGCCGAGCTTCGCGTAGATGTTCCTGGTGTGGGTCCGCACGGTGTTCAGCGAGACCGACAGCTCGCGGGCGATGTCGGGCCCGTCGAGGTCGGAGCCGAGCAGGCGCAGGACGTCGAGCTCGCGCTCGCTGAGGGGGTCGACCAGGGTCGTCGCCGCCGCGCTCGGGGGGACGCCGAGCAGCCGCCGGGCGTAGGCGTGGGCGGGGTCGTCCTTCGGAACGGCCCGGAGCAGCCCCGCGAGCGCCGGCCCTTCGTCGGTGACGACGCGCACGACGCCCTCCGGCGCCGCGAGGGCGATCGCGCGGCGGAGCGCGTCGAGCGCGGCCGGGGTGTCGCGCCGAGACTGCGCGACCAGCGCCTCCAGCACGAGGATCTCCAGGATGCTGCCGGCTCGCCCACCGTCCTCGGCGGCCCCCCGCAGCCGGGCGAGCAGGCCGGCCGCGGCCTCGTCACGGCGGGCGAGGAGCAGCCGGGCGAGGGTGAGGTGCTCGTACTCACGGAGGTAGGTCGGCTCGTCGGCCGGGGAGAGCCGCCGCTCGCGGGCCCAGAGCTCGGCGTGGTGGAGCTCGCCGCGCCGGATGCGGAGCCGGGCGCGGACCGCCGCCACGGGCGTCACGTCCGGGGAGTAGTCGCCGTCGTACACGCGCTCCGCCTCGTCGAGCAGGGCGAGCGCGCCGTCGGTGTCACCCCGGGCCGCGAGGAGCCGCGCCGCGGCGACCCGTGAGCGGTACGGGTTCTGCGGCAGGCCCCGGTGCTCGCCCAGGCTCCGGGCCGCGTCGAGGTGCTCGGCGGCCGCGGCGAGGTCGTCGCGCTCGATCAGGACGCCGGCCAGGGCGACGTGCATGTCGGCGGTGCCCCGCACGGGCGCCGTGGGGTCGCCGAGCTCGAGCGCCCACCGGTACAGACGCTCCGCGTCGCCCGTCCGCCCGAGGGTGCGGCGGATGTCGCCGAGGGCGATGCAGCACCCGAGGACGTCGGCGACGAAGCCGGCCCGGTGCAGCCCCGCGACCGCCTCGACGTAGGCGGTCTCCGCCGCGGCCAGGTCGCCCCGCGACCACGCGGCGAGCCCGCCGAGGGCGCCGCCGGCGGCTCGGGTGAGGTCGTCGGAGGCCGGGACCAGCGCCAGCGCCGATCGCGCGTGTGCCGAGGCGGCATCGAGGTCGCCCCGCCGGAGCGCGAGCGCGGCACGGTAGACCTCGAGCCCGGCCGGGATCGAGCGGTACCCCTCCTCGTCGACCACGACGACACCGGGCGGGGGCTGCGCCGGCCACCCACCGCCGTCGGGCCGGAGGGCGTGCTCGACGTCGGCCAGGCGCTGCGCCACGGTGTCGAACGCCGACACCTGCGCCAGCGCCCCCACGAACGCCATCCCCAGCACCGGCCGCATCCGGACGAGCTCGTCGGGCAGCGAGCGCACCCAGCCCCCGAGCTCGGCCTCCCGCCGCTCCCGGCGCACCATCGGCACCGCTCGTTCCATCAGATCGGCGGCCCGGTCGAGGTGGCCGCCGGCGAGGGCGTGGCCCACGGCGGCGGAGGCGTCGCCGTGGTCGGCGAACCAGAGGCTCGCGCGGTGGTGCAGCTCCGGCACCGCGTCGGCGCGCTCGTCGGCCAGGTGCGTCCGCAGGACGTCGGCGAACAGGTGGTGGTAGCGGTACCACTGCCGCCGGTCGTCCAGCGGCACCAGGAACAGGTTGGCGCGCTCCAGCGCCACGAGCGTCGCCCGGCCCCCGTCGCGCCCGGTCACCGCGTCGCACAACGGCCCGGAGAGCCGCTCCAGGACCGAGGTCTCGAGCAGGAAGGTCCGGACGTCCTGGGTCTGGCGGGCCAGGACCTCCTCGGCCAGGTAGTCGAGCACGTGGCGGTCGTCGCCCGCGAAGCCCGCGATGAACGCGCCGACGTCGTCGCGTCCCCGCATCGAGAGCGCCGCCAGCTGCAGGGCCGCGATCCATCCCTCGGCGCGGGCGTCGAGGGCCGCGACCTGCTGCCCGGAGAGCGCCAGGTCCATCGGGCCGTTCAGGTAGGCCGTCGTCTCCTCCGCGCTGAACCGGAGGTCGGCGGCCCGGACCTCGAGCAGTTCGCCCCGCGCCCGCCACCGCGCGAGGGGCAGCGGCGGGTCGACCCGGGTGGCGAGCACCAGGTGCAGTTGCGGCGGCCGGTGCTCGAGCAGGAAGGCGATGCCGTCGTGCACCTCGGACGCCGTCACGAGGTGCACGTCGTCGAGGACGAGCACCAGGTCCCGGGACAGCTCGCCGACGTCGTTGAGGAGCGCGACGAGTGCGGCCTCGGTGGAGGGCGACGGTCCCGGCGCCAGCAGCGCCGACGCGGTGTCGCCGACGCCCGCGGCCGCCCGGACCGCCGCGATCGCGTAGGTCCAGAAGCGGGCGGGGTCGTCGTCGCGCTGGTCCAGCGAGACCCACGCGACGGTCGTCTCGGTGGGCACCGTCACGAGCCACTCGACGAGCAGCGTCGACTTCCCGAACCCGGCCGGCGCCGACACGACCGTCAGCCCGACACGCAGGGCGCCGGCGAGGGCCCCGGTCAGCCGCGGCCGAGCGACGGTCCCGGGCCGCCGGACCGGTCGGCGGTACTTGCTCTCCAGCAACGGGCCCACCACGGCCGTCCTCCCACGTCACCGGCGCCCCGACCCTCCGGGTGTACACCGGACGCACCGCGGAGGGAACGCCGAGGAGCGGCGACCGCGGCGGGTCCCGGCCGTCACGTCCTCGATGAGGTCAGTCGCCGCATCACCTCGGGGGCCGCGGCGGTCCACAGCGGCACCAGCACCCAGATGCGGCCGGCCGACACGTCGTAGTCGGCCCGCAGCTCCGACCACGTCAGCCCCGCGACCAGCCGTCCGAAGCCGAACTCGAAGCCCACGGTCATGACCACCCACGACAGCCCGATGATCCACGCATGCCCGGCGTCCGGGATCGGGTGCCGCCGCTGGAGCCCGCGCACGTAGCCGGTCAGGGCCGCGAGCAGGACGATGGTCGCGACGCGGCGCGCGGTCTCCTCGCCGAGCCGTGGCCCGAGGACCGTGGCCCTCAGGGTGCCGTTCAGCAGGGCGAGCAGGAGGAGCCCCAGCCAGCCCGGGACCCACACCCGGTACACGGCGCGCGACATGACCAGAGCCTCGCTCGGCTCGAGGCGGTCGGTCCAGGGCCCACCGTCCTGCGGCGCACCGACCCAGGACCCGGGTCGCCGGCGGTCGGAGTGCCCTGGCGCACCATCGCGGCCGGGTCCGAACCTCGAGACGACGGGGGGCCACGGGCGTCAGCAGCCGCCCACCTCACGCTGCCGTCGGAGGGAGCGACGCATGACTCCCGCGGAACCCCGACCCGGATTGCGTGAGTCGGTGCCCGCTGTGCTGTCGCGGCCGGGGCGATCCCGCGCGGGCTCGGAGCCGACCACCTACGTGGTGCTCGGCCACCGCCGGACTGGGAGGAGCAGGCGCAGGACACCCTGACCGCCGAGCAGCGGGAGGTGGAGTCCGCTCTGGCCGATCTGCCGGGACCGTGGACCTATCGCACCGCCCGGGGCGATCCGGTCACGCTGCTTCGGCGGGTCGCCGACGACCACGACGCGCTGCTGATCGTCGTCGGCAGCCGCGGTGAAGGTGCCGGGAGCGTGCTCAGTCGCCTGCTGGGCCGAGCCCCTCGGTGTCGCACGGACTGATCGCCCGCACCCACCGACCCGTCGTGGTGGTCCCGCTGCACGCGGCCGCCGACCGCTGAACGGCTTCCAGGCGTGATCGGCCTGCCGGGGCCGGCCACGACGGCGCGCCCGGCCCAATGCCGGACGGCTCGGTTTCCCGGGTCGTCCGGCACTCCCCGGCCCGGGCGCTGCGACGCATCCTCGCGCTCCACCGGGCCCGGGCGGGACACACCCAGAGCAGGAACGGGGCAGGAGATGGCGCAGCGGACGAGGCACCGGGTGCCGGACGTCGCGGTCGACGGGACGGTGGCGGACGGCTTCGGCCGGGTGCGCGACGCGTTCGTCACGAACCTCAGCGAGAGGCACGAGCTGGGTGGGGCGGTCTGTGTCGTCCTCGACGGGGAGGTGGTGGTCGACCTGTGGGGCGGCCTCCGGGACCGGGCGACCGGCGCACCGTGGGACGCCGACACCATGACCCTGGTCCACTCGACCACCAAGGGCCTGTCGGCCTGTGTCCTCGCGCTGATGCACTCCCGCGGTCTGCTCGATCACGACGAGCGCGTCGCGACCTACTGGCCGGAGTTCGGCCGGGCCGGCAAGCAGGACATCACCGTCCGCGCGCTCCTGGCGCACCAGGCGGGTCTGTTCGGCTTCGACGAGCCGGTCGACCGCGACGTCGTGGCCGACCTGGACCGGCTGGCGGGTGTCATGGAGCGCCAGAAGCCCGCCTGGCCGCCCGGGGAGCGCCAGGCGTACCACGCGATCACGCTCGGCTTCTACGAGAACGAACTGGTACGGCGCCTCGACCCCGCCCACCGCACCATCGGCCGGGTGCTCACCGAGGACATCGCCGACCCACTGGGCGTGGGGGAGGAGGTCTACGTGGGGACGCCGTCGTCGGTGCCCGACGAGCGGCTGGCGGCCCTGGTCCCGCCGTCGGCCTGGGCGCGTCTGACGGGGTTGCCGTTGCGGCTGGCGATCGACGCGATGCGACGGCACTCGGTGCTGTACCGCTCGCTGGTGGCCAACCCGGGCACCGGCTTCTACGTCGATCCCGAGCACGTCATCGTCAGGGACCTCGAGGTCCCGTCCGGGGGTGCTGTGGCCACCGCCCGCGCGCTGGCCACCATCTACGGTGCCTTCGCCGCCCCGGGTGGCCCACTGGGTCTGCGTCCGGAGACGCTGGAGGCCCTCGCGGCCCCGGCGGCACCGGCCCTCCGCGGTTGGCAGGACGCATGCCTCCACCGGCCGGCGAGGTTCTCGCTCGGCTTCATGAAGCCCAGCGACGGGTTCGCCTTCGGGTCCGGCGCCGCGTTCGGGGCTCCGGGCTCGGGCGGGTCGATGGGGTTCGCCGACCCGGAGCGACGGCTGGGCTACGGCTACGTGACCGACCGGATGGGCACCCGGCTGCAGGGCGACCCCCGGGACCTCGCCCTGCGCGAGGCGTTGTCGACGGTGCTCACCCGGACGTAGGTGCTGGCCCGCGGGTTCCGTCAGGAACGACGACGATCTTGCCGACGTGCCGACGCCGCAGGAACTGCGCCTGGGCCTCGTGGATGGCGGTGAGCGCGTGGCCCGCCGCCACGCGGGGCCGGACGTCCCCAGCGCGGGCGTGGTCCACCAGCTTCGCGAAGTGCGCCGTCGTGTGCATCGTCGACCCGATGAGCACCCGGTTGTGCAGGTAGAGCCGGCGGAGGTCGATCGCGGGCACGGGGCCGGCGACGGCTCCCGCCACCACGGCGCGGCCTCCGGGTACGAGGACATCGATCAGTCGCGACAGTTGATCACCGCCGACGACGTCGACCACGGCGTCGACCCCATTCGGATGGGCCGCGCGCACCGCGGCGACCACATCACCGCCCGGCCCGGAGCGGTCGACGGTCCTCGTGGCTCCGGCCTCCTCGACCAGGGCTGCCTTGGCCTGCTCGGTGACCGCGGTGACCTGCGCCCCGCGGGCCGCGGCCAGCACGACCGCGGCGAGCCCCACGCCGCCGGAGGCCCCGGTCACCACCACCGTCTCCCCGTCGGCGATCCCGGCACGTTCCAGCATCCCCATGGCGGTCCCGGAGGCGATGGGCAGGGACGCCAGCTGCTCGTCGGTGAGGGGCGACCCGGTGACGTCGTGGACGCGCGCGGCGTCGACGACGGTGTACTCGGCGAACCCGCCGTCGAACTCACTGCCCAGCACCGCCGTGATCGGCGCGTCGGGACCGTCGTGGGCGTACCGGGCTGGATCGACGAGCACGCGACGCCCCAGGAGCTCCGACGTCACGCCCCCACCGACGGCGTCGACGACGCCGGCGACGTCTCCGCCCTGGATGCGCGGGAACGCCACCGGCCCGAGCCAGCCCGCCGGCGCGTCCGGGTCCTCGGCAGTGCCATAGGCCCCCTCCCGTGTCCAGACGTCGGTGTTGTTCAGCGCGGCGGCGCTCACCCGTACCCGGACCTGCTGCTGCCCCGGGACGGGTACCGCCACGTCGTGCCGGACGACGAGGACCTCCGGCCCACCGAACGCGGTGAGGACCGCGGCGGTCATCGTTCCCTGGTCGTGCACGTCGTTCATGCTTCCCTCCCGGTCCGGGGCGGACGATCTGTCGCCGGGCGTCCGACCGCGTGGTCGTGGGCGTAGGCCTCGAGCACATCCCGCGTGGAGCCGTCCAGGACGCGGAACCGTCCGACGATGCTCGCGGCGAAGTCGTCGATCGCGCGCAGCAGCAACCCGGCGTGGAAGTGCGCGTCGGTGGACGCGCTGTGCCGGCGGGCCTGTTCGGCGAGGTCCAGCAGGTGGCCCATGACCGCCGGCAGCGCGAACCGTGGGTCGTCGTCGTGGAAGTAGTAGGTGATGGGGAAGGTGACCAGGTCGCGCTCGCAGGCCACCAGCCGCGAGGTGAGGTCGGCGTACACACCCGGAGGCAGCGGCGAGGGCGGACCGGGATCGACGGCGTCGGCTCCGACCTCCTCGAGCAGTCGGATCTCGTAGGCGAGGGCCCGTCGCCGGGACAGGACGGGGAAGATCGAGAGGAGCCATGACACGCTCGCGGTCAACAGCCCGAGCCCGAGCAGGGACTCCAGCGGCGCGGCCACCCGCAACAGTCCGTGCGCGGGCGCGACGTCGCCGTAGCCGAGCGTGGTGAGGGTGACCAGCGAGAAGGAGAGGGCGTCCAGCAGCCCCGTCCCGGCGCCGTCGAGCTCCGCGGCGTGCAGGAAGCCCTCCGGCATCCAGGGCCAGTACAGCAGCGCCCAGCCCACCGCGAGGATCGTCGCCCAGCTCGTCACGACGACGACGAACGCAACGGGTCCGGCGAGAGCCAGTGCCCGTGATCCGGGCACGTGGTGGCACGCCGACCAGGTCGCGCTGATCACTCCGCGGCTCGGCGAGTGCCGCCGCGGGTGCGAGAAGAGGGTGGCGAACACGTCGAACAGGGCGACCGCGATCAACGCCGCGCCGACGGCCGAGGAGAGCACGTCCGCCGCCGGGCTCACCGTGCGCCTGCCGGCAGGTGGAGGGAACTCACCCCGGCCATCGTCGTCGCCCCACCAACGGTCGGACACGGACCAACGTCCCGGACACCCGCATCGCTGGGTCCGGCGAGGCGTGGCATCCGCGTCAGTCGACGCGGGTCGGCCGGCCCGCCGCGGTCCAGCCGGTGGTCCCGCCGGCCACCGACACGGCGTCGAAGCCGGCGGCGACGAGGGTCTCGGCGGCTTCGATGCTCCGCCTTCCCGATCGGCAGATCGCCGCGACGCGCTCGCTGCCCCGCAGCTCCTCGAGACGCTCGGGGAGCTCGTCGAGGGGGATGTTGAGAGCGCCGGGCACGTGGCCGGCCGCGTACTCGGCACGCCCGCGCACGTCGAGCACGAGCGTGGGCTCGACGTCCCGACGGACCGCGGCGAGCTGGTCGACGGTGATCTCGCGAATGGTGGTCATCGGAGTCCCTTCGGTGTTGATGTCGGTCGTGGGCGGCTCGGGAGGTCACGCGGTCAGGGCTGTGGACGCCTGCACGAGGACGCCGGCGGCGACGAGCAGGACCAGCACGGCGAAGCCACGGCGCAGGACGACGGCGGGGACACGGCATGCGAGTCGGGCCGCGGGCAGCGAAACGGCGACGGCCGCGAGAGCGAAGGCCGCGATGAGCGGCCAGTCCATGTCGGCGGCGGCGTGTCCGGCGACGAGGTAGGGAACGAACCCGGCCGCGGAGTTGATCACGATGATGACCAATGAGGTCGCCACGGCGCCGCGGGTGCGCAGGCCGAGGGCGACGATCATGGCGGGCACGAGCAGGAAACCGCCGCCGACACCCAGCAGCCCGGTGAGGAACCCGACGAGCAGTCCGGTGGCGATCGCACGGGGGAGGCAGCGCCGCCAGGCCACTCCGCCGCCGGGCAGGTCGCAGACCCCACCGGTCTCGCTCGTGGCGCGCAGCATCCGCACCGCCGCCACCACCATGATCGCGGCGAAGACGAGCAGCAGGGCGTGCTGGTCGAGGTGGTGGTTCACCACGCCTCCGAGCAACGCGGTGGGGACGCCGGAGGCACCGATGACCCCGGCCAGGCGCCAGTTGACGTCCCGGCGGGCGCGGGGAGCGACCGCGACCGCGGAGGCCAGCCCGATGATCATGAGTGAGGCCGGGACCGCGGCGGAGAGCGGCAGTCCGAGTCCGTAGACCAGGGCGGGGACGGCGAGGGTGCCGCCGCCCCCGCCGACGAGGCCCAGCAACGCGCCGATCGCGCCGCCGAACAGGGCGGCGAGCCCGAGCATCCGTCAGGAGGTGAGGACGGGCGCCTGGTCGTGCGCGATGCGCAGTCCCGCGTCGGCGGCGTGGGGCCAGTCCTCATCGATCACGACGAGCTCACGGTCGCGGCCTGGTTCGACGGCGAGCAGGGAGGCCGCGACCGAGGCGCGGTAGCCCGAGCCGCAGTAGATCCACACCTCGCCGTCGGGGACCTCCCCGCGGCGGGCGAGCATCTCGTGCAGCGGGATGTGCACCGACCCGGCCACGGCACCGCCGGCGCGTTCGTTCTCGGTGCGGGCGTCGACGACGGTCACCGCGGACGGGTCGCGGGCGAGCAGGCCGGCGAACCCCGAGACCTCGTAGGACGCCGTCGGTGCGCCGTCGGTGAGGGTGTCGAGTGGTCCGGTGGCCGCGCCGGCGAGGCGGTCGATGCCGATGCGCACGAGCTCGCGGCGGGCGTCGGCGACCTGCTCGCCGGTCTCGCCGATCAGGGTCAGCTCGGCGTCGGCGGGCATGAGCCACCCGAGGTAGGTGACGAAGGGCTGGGCGAGCGGGAAGGACAGGGATCCGACCAGGTGTTCGGCGGCGAACGCGGTGCGCTCGCGCAGGTCGACCACCCACTGCCCGGCGGCGATGCCCTGCTCGAGGCGGGTGCGCAGCGCGCTCGGCCCGACCGGCTCCGGAGCCGAGAGGTCGACCGGTGCGGGTCCGGCGGCGTTGGTGGGCCCCATGCGCGCGTAGTAGGCGGGATAGGCCCCGAGCCCGGCGATGAGGGTGTCGACGAACTCCTGCTCGTCCTGGGTCAGCGCCGGGTTGACCGCGCGCTGGCCGCCGACGGTGGACGCCTCCTCCGAGGGTGGGGTGGCCGAGCAGAAGCTGCCGAAGCCGTGGGTCGGGAGGACCACGGCGTCGCCGGGGAGCTCGTCGACCAGACGTCGCACCGAGTGGTACTGGGCGTGGGTGAGCTCGACGGTGTCGTCCGGCGAGACGAGGTCGGTGCGCCCGGTGGTGCCGTAGAGCATCGACCCGCCGGTGAACACCGCGGTCACGGCGCCGGACGCGTCGGCCAGGGCGTAGGACAGGTGGTGGTGGGTGTGGCCCGGGGTGGCCAGGGGGCGCAGCCGCATCGTCCCGATCGCGACGTCCTCGCCCTCGGCGATCGGGGTGCGCTCGAAGCCGACGTGGTCGCGCGCGTCGACGAGGTAGGCCGCGCCGGTGCGTCGGGCGAGCTCGAGCCCGCCGGTGACGTAGTCGTTGTGGATGTGGGTCTCGGCGACGTGGGTGATCCGCACGCCGAGCTCGTCGGCCAGGGCCAGGACGCGGTCGATGTCGCGTTGCGGGTCGACGACCAGCGCGACCTCGCCGTCGTGGGCGAGGTAGCTGCGATCGCCGAGGCCGATGGTGGCGATGGTCCGCACGTCGATCATGACATATTCCCTACCCGGTAGGGTATCTACCGTTGCTGGATCGGTCGGGGGTCGGGGCCGGGAACGCCCGCCGCGGGCTTGCTCAGGCCAGGGAGAGGAAGAGCTTCTCCATCTCGGCGACGTCGACGGCGCGCTCGCCGTCGTCGTTCTCGGTCATGCAGTGCCGCAGGCCGGTTGCGATGATCTTGAAGCCGGCCTTGTCGAGGGCTCGGGATGCCGCGGCGAGCTGGGTGACCACGTCCTTGCACTCACGGCCCTCTTCGATCATCCGCACGATGCCGGCGATCTGACCCTCCACGCGTCGCAGCCGACTGACCACGTCGGTGAGTTCAGCGGCCTGGACCTGCATGGTGGGCTCCCCTCTGGTGTCAGGGCTGACGCCCCGTACAACCAAGGTACCCCAGGGGGTATGCCAGGTGGTGCCATGACCGTGGTCACGCGTGACGGGCTCGCGCTGCGATCGGCCTTCCCGGGGGCGGGCCGCGGCGACGGTTCGGCGCTCGCAAGGAGAACGGGCGTCGACCCCGTCGGAGCCACGCCGACCCGCCCCCGGCCGGTCAGACCCTGCTGAGCAGGGTCTGCATCTCGGTGATCTCCTGCTGCTGAGCGGCCCAGATGGCGCCGGCGAGCTCCTTGGCCTGCGGGTTGAGACCCTGCGCCTGCTCCATCTGCGCCATCTGGACGGCGCCGGTGTGGTGCTCGATCATCATCTGCAGGAACATCCGGTCGAACGCGGCCCCGGACTGCGCCGCCAGCTGCTGCATCTGGGCGTCACTCATCATCCCGGGCATGGACATGTCGCCCATCGGCATGCTCGGCATCCCGTGTCCCGGCATCCCGGGCATCGCGGTGGAGCCCGGCTGCGGGCGGGGAGCGCCCCAGGTGTCGAGCATCTGGTGCATCTGCTCGATCTCGGGAGCCTGTGCCCGGGCGATGCGAGCGGCCAGGTCCTTGACCTCCGGGGACGCTGCTCGGCTCGAGGCCTGGGACGACATGGCGATGGCCTGGACGTGGTGCGGGATCATGCCCTGGGCGAACATCACGTCCGCCTGGTTGTGCTCGGGCGAGATCGGCGCCGCGGCCGATGGTGACGGGGCAGGTGGCGGAGCAGACAGGGGGCCGGCCGCGGGTGGAGCCGTGCCGGAGCCTGAACATCCGGCGGCCACGACGGCGGCGGTGGCGGCGGCGATCACGCCGCCGAGAAGACGGACACGCACGACGAAGTCTCCTTCGGCTGGAGCGCCGACCGGTGCGCGACGAGCCGGCGCTGATGACAGGACGCGGCGCCGCTGCGCTCACATCCGGACACGGACGTTCGCGCAGTCGGTGGGCCGGCCTACAGCCGAAGGACCTGGAGCTCGGCCTGTCTCGAGGACGCAGGAGGGGCTCGAGGCTCTGTCGCCCGTGCGGCGCCCTCCGTGTCACGACGCGGAGGTGGCGGCCGCCACCACAGCGCGACGAGGACGAGCACGAGCAGGAACACCGCGGCACCCACGAGCGCGACGAGACACATGTGGAGCAGGGACCCGGCGTGATCGTGACCGTTCTCGTCCGGATGGTGGTGGAGAAGGGCCGCGCCACCCGTGTCGGGTGTGGCGTTCGGCATCTCCGACGGCACTCCGTGCTCGCCGGCGCCGCCGGCCTGCGCTGCGTCACCGCCGTGGTGGTGCCCGCCCGTCGGGGGCGCTGATGGGGCGACGGGCAACTGAGCCGACGACGCGGCGGGCACGACGTCCGGTGCGGAGTGCTGGTGGGCGCCGACCACGTGGTGCATGAGCACCAACCCGAGCGTGATCACCAGGAGTGTCAGGCGTACGTACCAGGTGGCGGGCAGCAGGTTCGCCGGCATCGCGCTGCCCGCGCGACGTCGCGAGCTCCCGTGCCGGCGGATCACGGCGGGGACGGTACCGAACCGTCCCTGGCACCTCGCCCGCCGCGACGCCGAGCTCGAAGCAGCTGCCTGACCTCGGTGAGGTCCGGAGCGACCTCCGTGCCGTTCCGACGGCACGTGGGACGAGTCGGGACTGACGCCGAGGAGGACCACCCCGGAGCCCGCGCCGCAGGTGCCGTGGGCCGTGGGACTCATCTGGTCGCCCGAGCGACGCCCACTGCCCGATCGAGCGCCCCCGTGTCGCCCAGCCATGCGCGCAGGTGCACGGGGTCGGTGCCGCGGTAGCCGAGGTAGCCGTCGGGGCGGACCGCCACGAGGGTCGTTCCCGGACGGTCCCGCAGGCGGTGCACGTGCACCCGCGGTCCGAGGGTCGAGGGCGGGACGTCACGGGCGTTGCGGGCCAGCAGGACGTGGATCCCCGGTCGGGCGGTCAGGTCGTGCAGCCGGACCGGGCCGTGCTCGGTGACGACCTCGGAGTCCGGCAACCGGTCGCCGGGGCGGAGTCCGCGGTGTCCCGGGAGGTCGTCGCGCGACACGGGGCTGTGGCGGTGCTGCACCCACAGGCCCGCGAGCAGCCGCAGCGTCGGGGCGGTGAGCGCCGGGCGGCGCAGCAGTGCCGGGGCGAGCGGCGCGGCGAGCGGGGCGAGCACCCCGCGCAGGAGGGCGGCGACGCCGGTGGGGGACGACTCGGCCCAGAACACGAGGTCGGTGAGGGTGATGGACGCGCGGGCGACCGGGCGACGCTCCTCCTCGTAGGAGTCGAGGAGGACCCCGGGGCGCCGGGCCGAGTCCGCGAGCGCGAGCCGCCACCCGAGGGCCGCCGCGTCCTGCAGGCCGAGGTTCATCCCCTGCGCCGCCGCGGGGGAGTGGCTGTGGGCCGCATCCCCGGCGAGGACGACCGGTCCCCGCCGGTAGCGCGCGGCCAACCTCCGGGCCAGACGGAGTCGGTCGGACCAGGCCACCCGGTCGACCCGGACGGCGAGACCGCTCGCGTCGAGCAGCTGCTGCAGCTCGTCACGGTCGGGCGGCCCCTGCCGACCGGTGTCGTTGGCGCCACGGGTCGCGAGGACCCGCCACGGCGCACGTTCCCCGAGGGCGAAGACGAACACCAGCCCTCGGGAGGCGGCCACGACGTGGGCTACGCCGGCTTCGAGGTCGCCGGAGAGGTCGACGTCGGCGAGGAGGACCTCCTGGCGGTAGGCCCGTGACACGACGGGGATGCCCGCGAGCAGGCGCACGGCGCCCTCGATGCCGTCGCACCCCGCGACCCACCGGGCCGTGACGCGCTCCTCGCCGCTCGGGCCCCGGAGCAGGGCGCGGGCCCCGTCCCGGCCGACCGCGAGATCCTCGAGTGCCGCGCCGCGTTCCACACGAACGCCGCGCTGGTGGAGGGCGTCGGCCAGCACGTCCTCGACGTCCCGCTGGCGGACCATCCACGGATGGCCGAGCGGCCCGTCCCCGACCCTCAGGTCGTCGAGCCGGACCCGCACCGTCCGGGAGCCCAGATGGACCAGCGCCTGCGGCTCGTCGAGGGCTCGTCGGCGCAGGACGTCGACCAGGTCGAGGGGACGGAACTGCTCGAGGGTGCGGGGGTGCATGACCAGGGCCCGCGACGGCCGGGGCTCGACGCGACGGTCGACGATGCGCACCTCGGCGCCGTGCGCGTGCGCGTGCAGGGCCAGCGCCAGGCCGGTGGGCCCGGCGCCGACGACCAGCACCTCCCGGTCCATCTCAGCTCGCGACCGGGCGCCACCACTCACCGGGCGCCGGCTGGCCTCCGCCCGGCGGCGACACGGTGAGCAGATCGTCGCGGTGACGACCGGGCAGGACGACATAGTCGATCGAACCGGGCTCGCTCACCAGCGCGAGCACCCGCCAGAGCGCCCGGGCGTACGCGTCGGCCCGGGCGGCGTCGTCCCACTCGTAGAGCCCGCGGTACACGCCGTTGTCGTCGGCGGCGAGCCACCACTTCGCGACGAACCCGGGGAACCCGGCGAAGAGGGGGGTGTTGAGCAGGCTCTCGGCCCGGAACAGGGCGTGTCCCCGGCCCCGGACCCACCGCAGACGGAAGCGCACCACGAGGGCGCAGGGGCGGGCGGCGACCGCGCCGGCGACGATCGTCTCGCGATAGATCGTGGAGACGCTGCCGTCGCCGAACCGCACGGTCACGCCCACCCGTGTGCGCGGGCAGCGCAGGCGACCCCGGACCAGGAGACGCAGCGAGACGATCACGCAGCGCGCGACCGCGAGCGCGGCCTCGCCGCGGGGCAGCGGCGCCGTGGCCGCCGTCCGCTCCTCGATCGGCGCCATGCGTGGCCTCCCCGCTGCTCCCGGACCCGCTGATGCGAGCGATCCCCGGACGATCGCGGGGAGACCGCCGACGCGCGAGGGCCGCTCGACCCGCGATCCGGGGACTTCGGTCCGCCGGGGCGCCGTGTCCGGTGCACGAGGGGCCGCGCTGAGGGCCACCAGCTCGCGATGGAGCACCTCGGCGAAGTCGTCGCCCTCCGGGAAGTGATCGGGATCGACGACCGCGGTGATGGCCAGGACGCCGGCGTAACTCAGGGCGTCCACGTAGACGGTGAGGTTGCTGTCGTCCCCGGCCGAGACGGGGAAGGCGCCGGTGATCGCGACGCCTCCGAGAGCGACCGAAGATCGAGGCCCGCGCACATGGCTCACCAGGGTGTGCAGCCGGCGCTGGCGGCGCATGTAGAGGCGGAAGCCCCCGAGCGCCGCGAGGGGACGGAAGAGCCCACCGAGCAGGGCGATCGGCGGGGGACCGACGGCGCCCGCCCGCCCGGCACGGACCCGGGCGGCCACGGCGGCCAACCTTTCGTCCCGCCCGACATCAGTGGGCACCGGGACGAGGAGGGGACTGACCAGGTTCCCGAGCTCCCGGCGCTGCGCCCCGCCCCGCCCCGAGACCGGCACGGTGATCACGATCCGGTCGAGGACCTCACCGCGGCGTTCCAGCACCTGCTGCAGCGCGGCGGCGACCGCGGCGAGCAGGGCGTCGTTGACGGTGGCGCCACGGGGGTGAACCGCATCGCGCAGGGCGGCGAGCTCGTGGTGCAGGACGAGGAGCCGCCGTCGTGGGCCGGTCGGGGCGAGCAGCGAGCAGGGCGGTGCCGGAGTCGGGCGGAGCCCGCCGCCGGCGGTCAGTGACGCCCGCAGCAGGCGGGTGGTGACCCGCAGATCCCGCAGGGCCCGCCACCGGCGCCGGGCCGCGTCGTACGCGAGAACGCGAGCGCGCGGTGGCCTCGCGGGGAAACCAGGAGTCGGAGCGCCCCTGCCCGGGTCGACCAGGTCGGTGAGCACGGCGAGCCCGCCGACGCCGTCCGCGAGGGCGTGGTGCAGCACGACCACGATCGCCGTCCCACCCTCCACCAGTCCGGTCACCAGGACCGCAGCCCACAGTGGGGCGTCGCGGGGAAGCCGTCGGGTCACGATGCACCACGCCAGCTCCGCCAGGGCGGCGTCGTCACCGGGGTCCCGGCACGTCGTGTGGAGCACGTGACGCCGGATGTCGAAGTCCGGATCGTCGACCCAGATCGGCCCGCCGCAGCCCCATGGCGTGCGCACGAGCCGGCGGCGCAGGCGTGGCACCGCGGGGACCCGCGTGGCGAGCAGGTGCCGGAGCCAGTCCAGGTCGACCGACCGGTGCGGGGCGAGCCGCAGCACGACGCCGAACTGCTCGGGGAAGCGGCCACCGTCCATGGCGAGGAACGCGCGGTCGCTCGCGCTCGCGCGGTCCGGCGGCGCGCTCGTGCCGCTCACTGGGCGCCGACCCCGGGCGCGGCGCTCGGCGCCGTGCTGCGCGTGGGCACCGCGCGACGCTCGGCCCGCAGCAGCAGGAGCATGGGCACGATCAGCACCAGGACCCAGACGAGCTCCATCCACCCGAACAGCCAGAGCAGGAGGTAGAACGCGATCACGCCGGCGTAGCCGATCTGCGTGGCGCGCCCGCCACTGATCGCGAGGACGCCGACGACGGCCTCGAACAGCGCCAGCAGCCCGATGAACACGACGGCGTCGGGCACGACGACCAGCTGCCACGTGGTGGTGACCCACGGGAAGAACGCCGGGTCGGCGAAGCCGGAGTACGTCGCGCCGGACACGAGGTTGATCACGTGCAGCAGCGCCCCGCCGACGATGAACAGCACCCCCACCGCCCCGCGGCCGACGACGAGGGCGGTCCTGCTGCGGTGCGCCAGCGCGGCCGCCACGACGGTGGCGACCCCGCACACGATCCACAGCCCGATGAACAGCGGGTTGTTCTCCATGGCGTTCTCCTCACGCGGTCGTCGACGTCGTCCCCGGGCGAGGGCACCGCACGGGGGCGGCGCGAGCCAGGGACGAACGTCCGCGCCGGCGGTGCCTGCTCGGACCTCTCGCGGCAGGGACCACGGACCGACGGACCCTCGGGCACGGCCCCTTCGGTCCCTTCCGGTCCGGCGTGCCCGCGCGGATGGTGCGCATCGCACCGGCCCACGGGGGACCGAGGAGGCCGACGATGAGGGTCCTGGTCGGGTACGCCTCGGCGCACGGGTCGACCCGCGAGATCGCCGAGCACGTCGGCGCCCGCCTCGCGCGCCACGGACTCGAGACCGAGGTGGCGGCGCTCGGCCGCGTCGTGGGGACGGCGGAGTTCGACGCCTACGTCCTCGGCAGCGCCGTCCACGACCAGCGCTGGCTGCCGGAGGCGCGCGCGTTCGTCGACGAGCACGCGCCCGACCTGGCCGCGAAACCGGTGTGGCTCTTCAGTGTCGGCATGCCCGACGCGTTGCGGTGGCCGCTGCCCGGGCTCGCCCGCGTGCTCCAGCCCCCGGCCCTCGTGGCGGAGCTCGCGGGCCGGGTCTCGATCCGCGACCACGTCGTCGTCAGCGGCGTCGTCCGCAGCGAGCACCTGCCGCTGCTCGGGCGCGTGGCGATGCTCCTCCTGACCCGGGGCGCCGGCGACTATCGGGACTGGCCCCGCATCGACGCCTGGGCGGACGGCGTGGCGCGGGTGCTCACGGCCCTGCCGCGACCTCGCGGCCGACCGTGAGACGGAGGCGGTGGTGGTCGTGTCGACGGACGGGTCGCCCGATGACGGGGTGGCCCCACGCGTCCTGGTCGCATACGACCGCACCATCCGCGAGTCCCTCGAGCGGGCGCTGGAGCTCGAGGGCCACGACGTCGTCACCGTGGTCGACGGGGTCGCGGCGTTGACCACCGTCCATGCGACGCCTCCAGGCCGCGACGTGGCTGGCCCGCCGTGTCGGGCGCGCCGGTCTCGTCGTCGCGGCCGACGGCACGATCACCGCGTCGCCCCCGCGGTACCGCGACCGGTCGGTCCCGCGTGAGCACCACGACGACCACCCGCGGCGGCGTCAACGGGAGCCCTTCTCCGCCACGCGGGGGCGGGCGAACCAGCGGGCGACGAAGCCCGCGACGACCGCCCCGGCGGTCGCCGTCGCCAGTCCGGCGGGCGTCGGGGTCGTGGTGCGCAGCAGGCTCATCAGCGGGCCGACCGTGACCGCGGCGAGCTGGGCCAGCACGGCGCCGGCCACCGCGATGAGGAGCCAGTCGGGGCCGGGCGACCGGACGGCGCGGGGTGCGCGCCGCGACCGCAGGCCGATGGCCGCGCCCAGCTGCCCGAGGCCGAGGGTCAGGAAGGCGGCGCTGCGCGGGTCGGGCCCGCCGACGAGGAGCAGGGCGGCCACGGTGAGGGCCGCGACCGTGGTCCCGACGACGAGGACCGCGAGCCAGAGACCGCCGGCGAGCACGGACGAGCCGGGCCGACGGGGCGGCGCCGCCATGGCGCCCGGCTCCGACGGCTCGGTGCCGAAGGCGACGCCGGGTAGACCGTGGGTCAGCAGATTGATCCAGAGGATCTGCGCCGGGAGCAGGGGGAGCGCGACCCCGATCGCGGGGCCCGCGAGCATCACGAGGACCTCGGCGAGGCCGCCCGCCAGCGCGTAGGCGAGGAAGCGGCGCACGTTTGAGTGGATGCGCCGACCCTCCTCGACCGCCGCCACGACGGTGTTCAGGTCGTCGTCGGCGAGCACGAGGTCGGCGGCTTGACGGGCGACCTCGGTGCCGCGCCTGCCCATCGCCACCCCGATGTCGGCCCGCCGCAGGGCCGGCCCGTCGTTCACCCCGTCACCGGTCATCGCGACGACCTCGCCCCGCGCCTGCCAGCCCGCGACGAGCTCGAGCTTGCGCTCGGGTCGGCAGCGCGCCACGACGTCGACCTCGAGCAGGTGGTCCCGGCGGTCGGCGTCCTCGTCGACCGCCGCGACCCGGACGGGCTCGCCCGGCCCCGCCAGCCCGACCTGCTCGGCGACGGTCGCCGCGGTCGCGGGATGGTCGCCGGTCAGCACCACCGGCCGGATGCCCGCCCGGCGGCAGCCGTCGAGGGCGCCCCGGGCGGCTGCGCGGGGGAGGTCCTGCAGGGCGACGACGCCCACCGGGTCGAGCTCCTGCTCGGCCTCCGCCGCCGTCGGGTCGCTGCGGCGGTGGCCGGTCGCCACGACGAGGACGCGCAGGCCCCGGCCGGCCGCGTCCTCGGCCCAGGCCCGTGCGCGGTCGGCGCGAGTCGACTCGTCCGGCGGGGGCAGGACGGTCTCCGGGGCGCCCTTGCCGACGACGAGGACGCCCCCCTCGCCGTCGTCGTGCCAGGTCGTCATCCGCCGGCGGACGGCGTCGAACGGCAGCGCCCCACGACGCGGATGCCGGCGCCGGACCCCGGCGACGTCGACCCCGCGGTCGCGCGCCCAGTCGACCAGCGCGGTCTCCAGGGGATCGGTGCCCGGCGAGGCTGCGTCACCTGCGGGCTCGGCCGGCGCGTCGTTGCAGAGCACGGTGGCGCCCACGAGCGCGTCGAGGTCGCCGTCGCGCTCCGTCCACACCTCGGCGACCCGCAGCCGACCCTCGGTCAGGGTGCCGGTCTTGTCGGTGGCGAGCAGCGTGACCGCGCCGAGGGTCTCGACGGCCGGCAGGCTGCGGGCCACCGCGTTCCGCGCGGCCATCCGCCGCGCCCCGAGGGCCAGCCCGAGGGTGACGACGACCGGGAGGGACTCGGGCACGGCGGCCACGGCGAGGCTCATCGCGGCCACGAGCATGAGCAGGGGATCCTCGCCGCGGAGCAGGCCCAGCACGAACACCACGGCACACAGCGCGGCGGTGACCAGCGCGAGGCGCCGCCCGAGGACGGCGAGCAGGCGCTGCAACGGGGTGCGCCGGGTGCGGGTGCGCACCAGCCCTTCGGCGATGCGCCCCATCGCCGACGACGGACCGGTCGCCCCGACGACGACCTCGCCGCGCCCCCGCGTGACGACGCTGCCGGACAGGACCGCGGTGCCCGGGCGGTGGGCCTCGACGGGGAGGGACTCCCCGGTGATCGCGGCCTCGTCGAGCTGCAGCGACTCGCCCCACACCACGGTGCCGTCGGCGGCGAGGACGTCGCCGGCCCCGACCACGAGGACGTCGCCCGGCACGACCTCGCGGGCGGGCACGGTGCGCACCCTCCCGTCGCGGCGCACCCGGGCGCGGGCGGCGCCGAGCCGGTCGAGGGCCTCCACCGAGCGGTCGGCGCGGATCTCCTGGATCACCCCGACCGTGGTGTTGCCGAGCACGACGAGCAGCACGACCGCGGTGTCGGCGTGGTCGCCGATGGTGGTGGTGACGGCCGCGACGACCAGGAGGACGAGGACCAGCGGGTCCCGGAGCTGCGCGGCCACCCGTCGCAGGACCGATCGCCGGGCCGGGCGCGGGAGCTCGTTCGGTCCCTCCCGCAGCAGGCGTGCGGCGGCCTCGACGTCGCCGAGTCCCGACGCGGGCGCGGTCGTGGTCACGAGGCCCGAGGGTTCGCGGCCGGCGTCCCGGTCGGCAGGGCCGGAGGTCACTGCGCGGACCGACCTCGGGTCCCTGGTGCGGGGCGACCGTCCGCTCGACCGTGCTCGGGTGACCGCGGACGGAGGTCGTCGGGACGGGGACGGCTCGCCTCAGCACAGATCGTTGCTGCGCGCGTGGATCCTCGTCGTCGCCCTGGCCGAGCTGGTCGGGTTCGCCCTCCCGGCCGTGGTCGGTGTGCTGACCGCCGCCTCCTCGACGGCGGTGGCGCTGGCCGCGCTCGTCGTGGCGGGCGCGGTGGAGGGGACGGTGCTGGGAGCGGGGCAGGTCGCCGTGCTGCGCCGCGCCCTGCCCGCGGTGTCGGTGTCCCGCTGGGTCGGCGCGACCGCCGGTGCCGCCGCGCTGGCCTATCTCCTCGCGCTCCTGCCGTCCGCGGCGGCGTCCGTGGTCGCGGGCTGGCCGGTGCCGGTCGTGGTGGGTGTGGGTGCCGTGCTCGGGGTCCTGGTGCTGCTGGTGATCGGTGCTGCGCAGTGGCTGGAGCTGCGCCGCCACGTCGTCGGTGCCGCGACCTGGATCGGGGTCACCGCGCTGGCGTGGCTGCTCGGGCTGGGCGTGTTCCTCGCCGCCGCCACTCCGCTCTGGCACCCGGGGCAGCCGCTGGTCGTGGCCGTGGTGATCGGCCTCGGGGCCGGCGCCCTCATGGCGGTGGCGATGGCGGCGGTCACCGGGGTCGGGCTCGTCCGGCTGCTCGCCCGGGCCGGTCGGGACGCCGGGACCGTCGGGGTGCCGTTCGGCCCTGGGGGCGACGGGATGCCACCCCGAGAGTCGTCGGGGTCACCGCTGCGGGAGGGGGAGCGCTCATGAGGACGTCCACGGTCGAGGAGCATTGCCCGACCGTCGTGGTGGGGGTCGACGGCTCACCCGGATCGCGCGCGGCCCTGGTCGACGCCATGCGCTCGGCCGCCCGTCGCGGGGCCCGCCTCGTGGTGGTCGCGGTGTACGTGCCGCCCGAGTGGCGCCTGCCGGCCCTGCCGACACCGCTGCCCAGCCGCGCCGAGATCGAGGGATCGCTGCGGGAAGCCGTCTGCGAGATGGTCACCGACGTCGCCTACGAACTGGGCGGCGAGCACGTCGCGCGACCCGAGATCGAGGTCGCCGTCGAGCCGGGTGACGCCGCCGAGGTCCTGGTCGCCGCGGCCCGTGACGCCGACGAGCTCGTCGTCGGCCACCGCGGACGCGGAGCGGTGGCCAGCGCGCTGCTCGGCTCAGTGGGGTGGGGCTGCGTCCTGCACGCCCCCTGCCCGGTGCGGGTGGTGGCCGACTGTCACCCGGCATCCGCGCCGCCGGGTCCCTGATCACCCGGGACGTTCGGCCCTGCCCGATCGCAGCGCGAGGACCGATGCTGGTCGGTGTGGCACCGGTCCGGTCCACGCCCGGTCCGAGGCTGCAGGGGGTGCGCCGTGATCTCGGTGTTCCTGGTGGATGACCACGAGGTGGTGCGGGAGGGGGTCGCGGCGCTGCTGGACGCGCAGGACGATCTCGAGGTGGTGGGGGGCGCAGGGTCGGTGGCCGAGGCGTTGGCGCGCGTGCCGGCGGTGCGGCCGCGGGTGGCGGTGCTCGACGTGCGCCTGCCGGACGGGACGGGGATCGAGCTGTGCCGGGAGCTGCGGTCCCGGATGCCGGAGCTCGCGTGCCTGATGCTGACCTCGTTCACCGACGAGCAGGCGATGTTCGACGCGGTGCTCGCGGGGGCCTCCGGATACGTGATCAAGGACGTGCGGGGCAACGACATCGTCAACGCGGTGCGCGAGGTCGGTTCCGGGGGCTCGTTGCTCGACGGCCGCGCCGCGTCGGCGTTGATGTCACGGCTGCGGACGCGGGCCGAGACGCCGGACCCGCTCGCCGAGCTCACGGCCAAGGAGCGAGAAGTGCTCGGCTACATCGGGGAGGGGCTGACCAATCGGGAGATCGGTGAGCGGATGTTCCTGGCCGAGAAGACCGTGAAGAACTACGTGTCGGCGCTGCTGGCGAAGCTGGGGATGCAGCGCCGGGTCCAGGCCGCGGTGCTGGCCAACAAGGTCAGGACCGAGGAGGGCTCGGGCTGACCGGGAATCGGGACCGAGGCCCCTCCTGACCGGGACCGTCAGCCTCTGCCCGCACGGTCCGCGACGGGGCAGCGTCGCCTCACCAACCCCACGCGAAGGGAGCAGGTCGAGATGACGACCGTCATGGAACGACGCAGGACCGGCTGGGACGTGGTCCTGGGCATCCTGCTGCTGCTGGCCGGGTTGGTCGTGCTGGCCAACGCGGTGGTCGCGACCTTCCTGTCCGTCCTGCTCCTCGGATGGTTCGCGATCGGTGCCGGCCTGGTCACCCTCGTCGGCGCGTTCGTCCGCCGCGAGTCCGGCGTCTCGTGGTCGGCGGCTCTCGGGGGCGCGGTGCTCATCGTGCTGGGCGTGATCGTCGTCCGCGACCCCTTCGCGGGCGCGGCCGGCCTGACGCTCCTGGCGGGCGCGCTGTTCCTGGCCGTCGGGCTGACGCGGCTCTTCGCGGCCTCGCAGATGCCGTCGGCCCGGGTGGTCCTGGTCATCAGCGGGATCCTGTCGATCCTGCTGGGCCTCGTCGTGCTGTTCAACCTCTCGATCGCCGTGCCGTCCTTGCTGGGGCTGCTGCTGGGCATCCAGATCGTGATCGAGGGCGCGACGATCCTCGTCGCGGGGCGGATGCGGCCGAGTCCGGTCACGACGACGCCGTGATCGCCGGGGCCGGGCTCGTCAAGGGCGCAGACGCCCCATCTCCCGCTGGATCCGGTCCTCGGTCACCGGGTCCGGGCGGTAGACGTCCCAGGCGTTCGCGGCGAGCCCGACGCCCCACCCCAGGATGGGGAAGACCGGCCAGAAGAACGTCGTCGTGCCGATGACCGCCCACATGACCACGAGCATCGTGTTCACGAGCAGGTAGACCAGCACGTGGGTGCGGAAGTCGGCGCGCTTGCGCAGGCGGGTGACGGCGCGCGTGCGCAGCTCGTCCTCGGGCGACGTCGGTCCCTCGTCGGCGGTGGGTTCGGTGCGTGCCTGGTCGTCGGTGCTCATGGGGACCTCCTCTCGGGTCGTCGGGGACGGTCCGGCGCGACCGGGGAACGGGGAAGGGCCACCTGGAGCCGGTGCCGGCGCCGAACGCCCCGGCCAGACGGGACCCTCGACCCTGACCGCGCGCGGGAGATCCGGCCGACCCTGGCTCCGCGGCCACGAATCGAGGAGGACACGATGCTCGCGACGGTCCCGGACATGCCCGCAGGCATCACGGCGATCGAGGCGGTCGGCACGATCACCGCGGAGGACTACGCGGAGATCGTCGGGCCCCTGCTCGAGGACGCCCACGACCAGGGCCGACGGCTGCGCATCCTGCTGCACCTCGGACCGCGGTACGAGGGCTTCACCGCCGGCGCGGTGTGGGAGAAGGCCGGGATCTGGATGCGCCACCCGGGCCTGTGGCACGGGGTCGCAGCCTACGCCCTGGTCAGCGACATCCGGTGGGTCGTCGACCTCGTGCACCTGGCCGGGGTGCTCGTGCCCTTCCCGATGCGCGTGTTCGGCGACGACTCGTTCGACGAGGCCGTCGCCTGGCTGGAGTCGCTGCCCGAGGACCCGGGGGAGGGAACGGCGTCCGCCATGGGCGGGAGCCGCTCGGCCCCCGGGACGTGAGCCGTAGGGCCCTGGTCCGGGTCGCGTCCCGGCCCGACGCTGCGGACCCGATGCGCGGATCGGAGGAGGATGCGGCATGCGTGCACAGGTGGGGAACTGGTTGATCGTCGAGGGGCTGACCGACGCGTCGTCCCGGCGACAGGGGCAGATCGTCGTGGTCGACCACGCCGACGGCAGCCCGCCGTACTGGGTCCACTGGCTGGACGACGACCACAGCAGCCTGGTGTTCCCGGGCCCGGACGCCCGGATCGAGGCGCACCCCGTGCACCACGGCGGCCCGGGCGCAGCGGGGCCGGAGGAGGTGTCCCCGTGACCGCGGTGCTGCGCACGCCGCGGGCCGTGCTCGTCGACCTGCTCGTCGCGGTGCTCGTCGTCGAGTGCGTGGCCGTCCTGGTGCGGGGTGCGGGCCTGCTCGTCACCGACGCGCGGGGCGTGGCGGGACTCGGGCTCGGCCTCGGGCTGGCGGCCGCGCTCGCGAGCGTGTCCCTCGTCCCGCTCGGCACCCCGACCCTCGTCATCGCGGGCGGCCTCACCTTCGTGGTGGGGGTCGCGGCGCTGATCTGGGGGCCGGTCGCGACGCTCGGGCCCGTGCTGGCAGCGGTGTTCGTCGCCGGCGTCGTCGTCTGCTGGCTCCTGACGGTCGTGGCCCTGCGGGCGGACCGGGCCCGCCACGACGCCGGGAAGGTCCGCTCCTGAGGCGGGCCACGGGGGCCCGGCGCGGTTCGCGACCGTCGACCCGCCCATCGGGGCCGGACGGCCCGGGCGACCGGGAGCGCCGCGCCGCCACGCTGCGCTGGAGGACGTGACCCGAGGAGACGGAGGGATGGCGTGATGGACGAGGGACCCGAGGGGAGCCCGGTGGGCGCGTCGACGGGCGACGGTGCCGCGCCCGGCCGCCCGGTGGTGGTCGGTGCGGACGGCTCGGAGTCGGCGCTGCGCGCCGTGCGCTGGGCGGCTCGCGCCGCGCGATCCGCGGGCCGGGGCCTGCTCGTGGTGTCCGCCTACGGTGGCGTCGACCCGAGCCTGGTCGCGGACGCCGCGATCTGGCGCCGGTACCAGCAGGAGCTGCTCGACCAGGCCCGGGTGCTGGCCGGGCGGGCCGTGGAGACCGCCGAGGCCGAGGCGCCGTCGCTGGAGGTCGTCCACGAGCTCGTGGACGGGCCGGCTGCGCCGGCGCTGCTGGAGCGGGCGGGGGACGGGTTGCTCGTGGTCGGCGAGCAGGGCGCGGGCGGCCTGGGCGGGGCGCTCCTCGGCTCGGTCGCCTCGACGGTGGCCGCGCACGCCGAGGGCCCGGTCGTCGTGGTGCGCGGCGAGGTCGCCACCGGGCCCGACGCCCCGGTGGTCGTCGGCGTCGACGGCTCGCCCGCCAGCGCGGCGGCGATCGACTTCGCCGCGACGGTCGCCGACACCGAGGGCTGCCCGCTGGTCGCGGTGCACACGTGGTTCGACCCGCTGGTCGACGCGGTGCCCGAGGCGTTCGTCGACCTCGACGCGATCACCGGCGACGAGCGCCGCGTGCTCTCCGAGCAGCTCGCGGGACGGTCCGCGATCCATCCCGACCTCGACGTGTCGATGGTGGTGACCCGCTCCCGCGCCGTGCGGGAGCTGCTCGAGCGGGCGCGGGGTGCGCGCCTGCTGGTGGTGGGGACGCGGGGCCGCGGGGGCTTCGCCGGGCTACTGCTGGGCTCGGTGAGCCGCGGGCTGGTGCACCGCGCCCCGTGCCCCGTCGCCGTCGTGCCCCCGCCCGGTGCGAGGGCCCGCGCGCACACGGGTGCTCGTGCCCACGCCGCGGCGCCCTGACGGGACACGGAGGCCGATCGTGAGGCATGGTGTGGTGGTCGTCGGGGTCGGGCTCGAACCCGACGAGCGCGCGGTGCGCTGGGCCGCGGCCGAGGCGCGCGACGGTGAGTTCGACCTGCGTCTGGTGCACGCGCTGGTCCTTCCGATCGGCCACCACCCCGGCTGGGGCCTGGCCGTCGTCCCCGCGCTGCGGGGCCGCGCCCGCGACGCGCTGCACGCCGCGGCGACGATCGCGCGGGAGGTCGCGCCGGACCTGGCGATCGAGACCCGGGTGGTCCGGGGCGGGCCCGTGCCGGTGCTGCGGCAGCAGGCGCGCGAGGCGGAGCTGGTCGTCGTCGGCAGTGACGGCCTCGGGCGCGTGGGTGACCGGCTGCTCGGGGGCGTGGTCCGCGGGCTGGCCGGGCACATCGACGTCCCCCTGGCCGTCGTGCCCGTCGACTACGACCCCCTCGCGCCGCACGGCGACCACGCCCCGGTCGTGGTCGGCGACGACGGCACCGCGGGCTGCGAGGGCGCGTGGCGCTACGCCGCCGACCACGCACACCGCCGCGGTGCGCCGGTGGTGGCGGTCCGGGTCACCGGCGGTGACCACGTCGACCGCGCACTGGGCGACCGGGCGCGCGGGGCGGAGCTCCTCGTCCTCGGCGTCGACGACGCGTGGTTCCACCACCGCGCGACGCCCGGGGTGGTGCGGCACGCCGCGTGTCCCGTGGTGGTCGTGCCGCCGATCCCGCTGGCCGGCGCCGGCACCGCGCGGACGGCCGCCCGGCACGAACCGTGAGCGGGCCCGGGGTCCTCCAGCAAGGCCGCGTCCGGGGGCTCGTCGGTCCGGCGTTCAGAGCGCCCGCTTCAGGACCTTCCCGTTGGCCCCGACCGGCAGCTCGTCGCGGAACTCGACCGACCGCGGATACTGGTAGGACGAGAGGCGCTCGCGGACGTAGTCGATGAGCTCCTGCTCGTCGGCGCTCGCGCCGGGGTGCAGCGCGACGACGGCGTGCACCTCCTGGCCGAGCCGTGGGTCGGGTACCCCGATCACGGCGGCGTCGCGGACCGCGGGGTGGGTGTACAGCACCTCCTCGACCTCGTGGGGGTGGATGTTGTACCCGCCGCGGATGATCAGTTCCGAGGTCCGCCCGACGACGAAGACGTAGCCGTCCTGGTCGATGTAGCCCCGGTCGCCCGTGCGGAGCCACCCGTCGACCAGGGTGGCGGCGGTGGCCTCGGGGTTCCCGCGGTACCCCCGCATCACGTTGACCCCCCGCACCACCAGCTCGCCGACGTGGTCGATGCCGTCGGGCAGGCGGCGCCCGTCGGTGTCGCGCACCTGGACGTCGACGCCGTAGAGGGGCTTGCCGACGCTGTACACGCGACGGTCCTCGGCGCTCGAGTTGACGGTGGCGCTCGAGGCGGTCTCGGAGAGCCCGTAGCCCTCCAGCACGACGATGCCGAATGCACGCTCGGCCGCGTCGAGCACGCCGGCCGGCAGGTGGTCGCCCCCCGAGATGCCCACGCGGAGCCGCCGCAGATCGCGTTTCGTTCGGTCGGGGTGCTCCAGCAACGAGACGTACATCGTCGGGACGCCCTCGAAGACGGTGACCTCGTCGCGTTCCATCACCTCGAGCACGCGGCCCGCCTCGAAGCGGGGCACCAGCGACATCGTGGCCCCGAAGCGTGTGCAGACGTCGAGCTGGCCGGACAGGGCGAAGACTCCGGACAGCGGCAGCGCCACCAGCACGACGTCGTCCTCGCGGATGCCGAGCACGCGCCCCGGCGTGTCGGCGTTCATGAACAGCTGAAAGTGGGTGAGCTCGGCGCCCCTGGGGCGGCCCGTGGTGCCCGCGGTGTAGACGACGGCGGCCACGTCGCCGGGATCGCGGGGCACGAGGACACCGTCGCGATCGATCGGCGGGTGCGCGAGCAGCTCGTCAAACGGCCGACCCGGCCCGTCGCCCAGCACGAACACCGCATCGAGCCCGACCTCCGCGGCGGCCGCGGCGGCCTCGTCGGCGCACCCGGTCCAGGTCAGCAGCGTGCGCGCACCCGAGTCGGCCAGCACAGCGGCGATCTCCCGGTCCGCGATCAGCACGTTCATCGGCACCGCGACGAGCCCGGCCTTGAGGATCCCGAACCAGGCGATCGGGAACTCGGGCACGTTCGGCAGCTGGAGCGCCACGGTGTCGCCGGGGCCCAACCCGTGGAGGCGCAGGCCCTCGGCCAACCGGTCTGCGGCCGCGTCCAGCTCCGCCCAGCTCATGCGGCGCTCGTCGGCGATGATCGCCGTGCGGTGCGGGTGGCGCCGTGCGGATTCCCGCAGCAGGACGGCCAGGTTCAGCGACATGTTCTCCTCCGCTCGCCGATCAGCACCAGCCTCGGACCGCGACGGGCCCGCGACCAGGACCGAAAGGCCCGGGCCGGCCACCCGCGAGACCCGTCACCGGGGCCATCGGCCCCCCGGCCCGCGCCGACCGTCCCTGGCCGCGCCTACCGCGCCACCGCAGGCTCGACGACGTGCCGGATGCCTGGACGGTGGTGTGGGAGGGGTTCGACCCCGACGACGAGGGCCGTCGCGAGGCGCTGTCCACCCTCGGCAACGGACGGTTCGCCACCCGAGGAGCAGCGCCGGAAGCGGTCGCCGACGGCGTGCACTACCCGGGCACCTACGCCGCGGGCTGCTACGACCGGCTGCGTGACGAGATCGAGGGCGTCACGGTCGAGAACGAGAGCATGGTCAACCTCCCGGACTGGCTCGACCTCCGTGTCGTGCTGGACGACGAGGTCGAGCTCTGCGCCGAGACGGCCGTCGAGCACCGCGTCGAGCTCGACCTGCGACGGGGCCTGCTGGTCCGAGTCCTGCGCTTCGTCGATCCGGGCGGGCGGCGGACGACGGTGCGTCAGCGCCGGGTCGTCCACATGGCCCACTCCGCCCTGGCCGGGCTGCACACGGTGGTGACCGCCGAGAACTGGTCGGGGCGGATCCGCATCGAGGCCGGGATCGACGGGCGGGTGGCGAACACGGGGGTGGCCCGGTACCGCGACCTGGGAGCCCGGCACCTCGAGACGCTCGAGACGAGCCGGCCCGGTCCGGACACGGTCCTGCTGACCGCCCGGTGCCGTCGATCGCGGATCCTGGTCTCCGAGGCCGTGCGGGTCCGCGTCGCGGGCGCGGACGGCTCCCCGCGCCTGTGCGAGACCCCCGACCGGGTGCGCCTGGTCGTCGACCGCGAGCTACGGGCCGGGGAGCCCGTCGCCGTCGAGAAGATCGCCGCGCTCGTGACCTCGCGCGACCCGGCGATCGCCGATCCCGCGACCACCGCCACGGCGGCCGTCGACGAGGCGCCGACCTTCGACGCGCTCCTCGAGACCCACGAGCTCGCCTGGGAGCACCTGTGGCGACGGTTCCGGTGCGACCTCAGCGACGGCCCCCCGGCCAGGACCGCCGAGACGATGCGCAGTGTGCGGCTCAACCTGTTCCACGTGCTGCAGACGCTGTCGCCGCACGACCTCGAGCTGGACGCGGGGATCCCCGCGCGCGGGCTGCACGGCGAGGCCTACCGCGGGCACGTCTTCTGGGACGAGCTCTTCGTCTTCCCGTTGCTGACCGTCCGGTCGCCCGGGCTCGCCCGGGCGCTGCTGCGCTACCGGACCCGGCGGCTCGACGCCGCCCGCCGCGCCGCACGCGAGGCCGGCCACACCGGCGCGATGTACCCGTGGCAGTCCGGCAGCGACGGCCGCGAGGAGAGCCAGCGCCTGCACCTCAACCCGCGTTCGGGACGATGGACGCCCGACACCAGTGCGCTCCAGCGCCACGTGGGGCTGGCCGTCGCCTACAACATCTGGCAGTACTACCAGGCCACCGCCGACCTCGAGTTCCTCGCCGACCACGGCGCCGAGGCGGTCCTCGAGATCGCCCGGTTCTTCGCCGGGGTGACGACCTACGACCCCTCGCGGGACCGCTACCGCATCCGGGGCGTGATGGGCCCCGACGAGTACAGCACCCGCTACCCGGGCTCCGAGACGCCGGGCGTGGACGACAACGCCTACACCAACGTCATGGCCGTGTGGGTGCTCGCGCGGGCGCAGGACGTGCTCGCCGTGCTGCCGGGCACGCGGCGCGACGAGCTGGTCGAGAGCCTCGGGATCACCGCCGCCGAGCTCGTGCGCTGGCGCGACATCGGTCGCCGGATGTACGTGCCGATCGCGCCGGACGGCATCATCAGCCAGTTCGAGGGCTACCGGGACCTCCCGGAGCTGGACTGGGACGGCTACCGCCGCCGCTACGGCGACATCCGGCGGCTCGACCGGATCCTCGAGTCGGAGGGCCGGTCTGTCGACGAGGTCCAGGCCTCGAAGCAGGCCGACGTCCTCATGCTGTTCTTCGTCTTCTCCGCCGACGAGCTGCGTCTGCTGCTCGCCGACCTCGGCTACGCGCTCCCGCCCGAGACGATCCCGCGGACGATCGAGTACTACCGGGCGCGCACCACCCACGGGTCCACGCTCAGCGCGCTCGTGCACGCCTGGGTGCTCGCCCGGGCGCATCGCGCCCGCGCCCTCGAGCTCTTCGAGCAGGTGCTGCAGAGCGACATCGCCGATGTGCAGGGCGGGACGACCGCCGAGGGCATCCACCTCGGGGCGATGGCGGGCTGCGTCGACCTCCTGCAGCGCTGCTTCGCCGGTCTGGAGACCCGGCACGACGCGCTGTGGTTCAACCCGCACTGGCCACGCCGGTTCGGGCGCCTGGAGTTCTCGCTGCAGTACCGGGGGCGCTCGCTCGCGGTGGTCGTGTCCGGCCGCGATGTCCAGGTGGCGGTGGCGCCGGGCCCGGGTGGGCCGGTGCGGGTCGGGTGCGGTGACGAGGTGCGCTCGCTGCAGCCGGGGGAGTCGACGCGGTTCACCGCGGTCGGAGTCCTCGAGGACGAGGAACCGGGCGTCGGCGAGCCGGTGCCGTGAGCGCGGTCCGTCAGGACCGTCGTCAGGCCCCGTCGTCGACCGGCGGGACGACGGTGACCGGGCAGGGGGCCGCGGCCAGGCAGTGCAGCCCGACCGAACCCAGCACCAGGCTGCCCACCGCCCCGCGTCCGCGGTGGCCGACGACCAGCCGGTCGGCGCCGTGCGCGGCGCGGACCAGGACCTGCGCGGGGTGACCGGGAACCGCGCGGACGTCGATGCGCGCCGGGGTGCGCAGCCGGCCGCGCAGCTCCACGAGGACGTCGTCGACCATGTCCTGCGCCGCTCGCCGCGCGGCCCCGAGGACGCGGTCGGGACCGGGCAGGGGCACGGCGGGCCACGCACCGGTGCCCCAGGCCCCGAGCTCGGCCTCCGTGAGCGGTGCGGTGATGACCTCGAGGCTGTCCCCGTGGCGATCGGCGGCGAGGAGCGCCTCCCGCAGCGCGGCGCGCGACCCCGGTGAGCCGTCGACGCCGACGACCACGCGGCCGTGCTCGCGACGTGTCCCTCTGGTGTCCTGCTGGGGCTCGGCGGATGTGGCCACGGTGGTGCTCCTCTGGACGGGGTGCGCACGGGGGGCGCCGAACTGACGGCGCACCCACGACGATCCGCGCTCCGCGCCGCGGCGATCAGGGCCGGAGGTCCCTCTGGAGGTCCCGTCGTGGCGGGGGTTCGGTGCCCCGCGGGGTCCTACCGGGGGAAGACCGTGTCGCGCACCGCGCGGATGACGTCGTCGAGCTCGGTGACCTGGGCGAGTAGCTCGTCCCGCAGCGGCGGGTCGGCGCCCGAGGCGCTGCTGGTGAGTGCCAGCCCGACCCGCTGTACACGCTGGAGCACCTGCTCGGAGAGCGCGAGCACGAGCCGTTCGCGTTCCTCGAGGTCCCGGACGGCCTCGCGGTCGCGCCGGCCGCGGGCCAGCTCGAGGGCCGTCGTCGCGTGGGCGGCGAAGCCGTGCAGCATCTCGGCCTCGATCGCCCCGAACACGTCCTCGCCCGCCGGCCGGGTCAGGGTGAGCACCGACCGCGTGCCCGGCCCTCCGGGCGAGGTGGCCAGGCGCACGGCGAGGACGGACCGGACCTCGGGGGCGCGGTCGACGACGGTGGTGGTGCGGGGATCGACGACGGCGTCCGCGACGAGCACCGGGCCGTCCGCGTCGAGGGCGGCCTGGGTGATCGAGCCGGCGGTCCCCGCCGAGCGCCCCGCCCAGTCCGCGACACCGCCGGCCGCCGCGGTGACGTGCGCGGTCCCCGGCTCGGCGTCGGCGACCTCCGTGACGGCCGCGCCGTGCGCGCGGGCCACGTCCACCGCCGTGTCGAGCAGGTGCTGGATCTCCGCCTCGGGCGCCAGGTCGCCGGACAGGAGGCTGCGGGCCAGCCGCGCCGATGCCGCCTGCCAGCGCTCGCGGCGCCGCGCGGACTCCAGCAGCAGCGCGTTCTCCACCGCGATCCCGGCCGCACCGGCCAGGGCCGTCAGGAGCTGCTCGTCGTCGGGGGTGAAGCCGCCCTCGTGGGCACTCTCGGTGACGTAGAGGTTGCCGTACACGGTGCCGCCGGCCAGCAGCGGCACGCCGAGGAACGAGTGCATCGGCGGGTGGTGCTCGGGGAAGCCCACCGACGCCGGGTGGGTGGCGAGGTCCTGCAGCCGCAACGGCCGCGGGTCGTCGATGAGGGTGCCCAGCACGCCCTTGCCCTGCGGGAGCTCGCCGATGCGCTCCACGGTGAGGTCGTCCATGCCGGCGTGGACGAAACGGATGAGGCGACTCTCCCGGACGACGCCCAGCGCGGCGTAGCGGGCGCCGACCAGCGTCCGGGCGCTCTCGACGATGCGCTGGACCAGATCGTCGAGCTCGAGGCCCGCGGTGATGTGGTGGGTGGCGTCGAGCAGGCCGCGCAGCCGTCCCTGGGTGAGCTTGACCTCGCCCGCGCGGGCGATGAGCTGGTCGAGGAGCTCGTCGAACTCGAGCCGGGCGACCGAGGGGAAGGCGAGTCCCGTCGACGGGGTCGCGGGCTCGGGGCGGTCGGGCACGACACCTCGCAGGGACGCCGCTCGATGGAGCTTGCCAGCCCATCGTGCTCTGACCGGATCACGTGTCAAGTGAGCCTGCAGCGCATCACCACGTGGCGGCGAGCGCCACGCGGACCCGGGCGTCGACGAGCCGGCAGGCGTCCGGGGTGCAGATCACGGGGTTGAGGTCCATCTCGGCGATCTGGGGCAGCAGCTCGGCCAGCCGGGCCACGCGGGCGATCACGACGGCCAGCCGGTCACGGTCGACCAGCCGCGCGGCGACGCCCCGACGCAGGGGCAGCTCGTCGAGGAGCTCGCCGAGGTCGGTGGTGGTCATCGGGACGAGCCGGTGCCAGCGGCGGTCCGCGACGTCGGTGTCCGTGCCCCCGAGACCGGCGGTGACGAGCGCGCCGAAGTCGGGGTCGCCGGCCACGCCGACGAGCATCTCGACACCGGGCGGGGCCATCGGCTGGACGATGGTGCCCCGCCACGCGTCGCCGAAGCGTGCGGCGAACCCTTCCACCGCGGCGCGCACGGCGGCGTCGCCCTGCACCGCCAGGGCGACGCCCCCTCGCTCGGACTTGTGCACCACGCCCTCGGCGACGACCTTCAGCGCCACGGGCCCGTCGACGTCCCGCGCGGCGGCGACGGCCTCCTCCACCGTCGCGGCGGTCTGCCCGGTGATCAGCTCGAGGCCCGCGGCGCCCAGGAGGGCACTGCACTCACCGTGGTCCAGCCAGCCACCCTCCGGCGCGCGGACGAGCGCGGCCGCGATGACCTCCCGGGCCGCCGCGAGGTCCACCGGGTGCTCGTCCGCGGACAACGGTCGACCCGGCTCGCGGGCCAGGTCCGCGCCGCGCCGGACGAGGTGGGCGAGGGCGCGCACGGCGTCGGCGGGGTCGGCGAACGACGCCGCGCGGGCGAGACCGGCCGGGTCGCTCACCCTGGTGGTCCGCGGCCGCTGGCCCAGGGCGACCGTGACGACGGGGATGTCGCGGCGCCCCGGAGCGGCGAGGACGCGGCCGAGGCCCGCACCGGGGTCGCCGAGCGCGGTCGGGCAGGTCACGGTGAGGACCGCGTCGACCTCCTCGGCATCGCGCAGCACCTCGAGGCAGGACGCGAAGGTCGTCGCGTCGACCGCGGCGGTGGTGTCGACGGGTCCGGTCGTGGTCGCCGTCGCCGGGAGCAGGGCGTCGAGACGCTCCCGGGTGGCCGGCGCCAGCGGGGGCACCCGGAGTCCCGCCGCCACGCAGGCGTCGGCGGCCAGCACGTTGGTGCCGCCGGCGTTGCCGAGCACCGCGATCCGGTCGCCGGGCGCGGGCGAGCTCGTGCACAGGGCGGCGAGGGCGCCGGCGAGCTCACCGAGGTCGTCCACCGGTTGCACCCCCGCCTGGCGGTAGAGCGCGTCACGGCGCACCGCGGGGGTGGCCGAGGCGGCGGTGTGCGAGGCGGCGGCCCGTGCCCCGACCTCGCTGTTCGCCGCGCGGACGGCCAGCACCGGGACGCGGGCCGACAGGCGGCGGGCGAGGCGGGAGAAGGCGCGCGGGTTGCCGAAGGACTCGACGTGCAGCACCGCGACCTCGGTGGTGGTGTCCTCGGACCACCACGCCAGGAGGTCGTTGCTGCTCACGTCGTAGCGGTCGCCGACGGAGACGAGGGTGGAGACGCCCAGGCCGAGACCGCGCAGCGCCTCCAGCACCGCGATCGCCACCCCGCCGGACTGGGTCACCACGCCGACGGGACCGCGGGGTGCCGGGCCCGGGGCGAACGTCGCGTCGAGCCGCACCTCCGGCTCCGTGTTGATCGCTCCGAGGCAGTTCGGCCCCACCAGGCGCATCCCGTGCCGGTGGACGGCGTCGAGGACGGCCCCGTCGACGCCGGCGGCCGCGAGCCCGGAGGTGACGATCAGGACTGCCCGGGTCCCGCGCCGTCCGCAGGCCTCGACGAGCTCGGGCAGGGTCTCCGGGGGCGTGGCGAGCACGGCGAGGTCCGGCGGCGCCGGCAGGAGGTCGACCGACCCAGCCGCGGGCACGCCGGCGATCACCGAGGCGTGCGGGTGCACGACGTGCAGCCGGCCCGTGAAGTGGCCCGCGACCAGCGAGTCCAGGACGGCGCGCCCCACCGAACCGGGACGCCGGCTCACCCCGATCACGGCGATCGACCGTGGCCGCAGCACCGGTCCGAGACCCGCGCGGGCGGCGTGGGCAGCCCGGGCGAACGCGGCCGTGGTGTACGCGGTGGCGGCGGCGGGATCGTCGGGATCGGGCAGCGTGATCGCGATGTGGAGCGACGGGCCGTCCTGGCGGCGCTCGACCGGCAGCCCGAGATCCGAGAACACCCGCCGCATCGCGGTGTTCTCGGCGAGGACCTCCGCGGTCCAGTCCCGGATACCGCGACGGGCCGACTCCCGCACCGCCCGTTCGAGCAGCGCCGTCCCCACCCCGTGCGCCTGCATGCGGTGGCTCACGGCCAGCCCGACCTCCGCCTGCTGCGGGTCGTGGTCGGCCGTGGCGAGGTGCACGGCGCCGACCAGCTCGGCACCGAGGTACGCGCCCCACACCTGCTCACCCGTCGCGGCCCCGGCCGCGTACTCCTCGAGCCCCTCCCGGGAGACGGTCGCGAAGCGCAGCCAGCGGTCCCGCAGGGGCAGGTCCCGGTGCAGCCGGGTGAGTGCGCCGGCGTCGGCGGCGTCCAGCCGGCAGATGTCGACGGTGCTCCCGTCGGCGAGCACCACCCGCTCGTGGAGGGCGTTCGGGGACCGGTCGAGGACGCTCATGGCTCCATCCCAGGCGCTGCGACCCTGCGTCCGGCAGGGCCGACGGGCCGTCGTCCGCGGGACCACGGCCGCCGTCGTGGTGCCTGCCCCGGCAACGAGAGCCGTCGTCCTCGGGACCTCCGCCCCTGGTGGCCGATCCAGGAGGGGACGACGATGGCCGCCGGAGTCCGTCTGCGGAGGGAGGGCGCCGTGGTGACGGTCACCGAGGGCGGCGCGGCGAGCCCGGAGCGGATCGCCGCGCTGTTCTCGTCGTTGACGTCGATCGCCGAGGGGCTGGACCTCGACGCGACCTTGCGCCGGATCGTGGAGGCGGCGGTCGAGCTGGTGGACGCCCGCTACGGGGCCCTGGGTGTCCTCGACGAGGCCGGTGCCGGACTGGCCCGCTTCGTCTACACCGGGCTCGACGAGGACGCCCGGCGCCGGATCGGCGAGCTGCCCCGGGGACACGGCCTGCTGGGCGAGATGATCCGCCGTCCCGAGCCGCTGCGGCTCGCGGACCTGCACGAACACCGGTCGTCGGTCGGCTTCCCGCCACACCATCCGCCGATGGACAGCTTCCTCGGCGTGCCGGTCCGCATCCGCGGGGTCGTCTTCGGCAACCTGTACCTGACCGAGAAGCGCCACGGAGGGTTCACCGACGACGACGAGGCGGTGATGGTCGCGCTCGCCGCGGCCGCGGCGGTCGCGGTGGAGAACGCCCGGCTGCACCAGGACACCCGGCGGCTGGTCGCGCAGGCGCAGCGTCGGCAGCGCTGGCTCGAGGCGTCCGGCGAGATCACCACCCAGGTCCTCGCCGGCGCCGACCCGACCGAGGTGCTGGTGCTCGCCGCGGAGCGGGCCACGGAGCTCACCGACGCGGTGGGAGCGGTGATCACCACTCCGCCGACGGTGACGAGCGACGGTGAGCCCCCACCTCCGGTGCGGGTGACGGTCAGCGTCGGGCTGGAGGACCGCCTGCCGGTCGGCGCCCGGGTGGCGCTGGAGGCGTCACCGCTCGCGGCGGTCGCCAGGACCCGGACACCGCGGGTCGAGGACGACCTCGTGCTCGCCGTGGAGGGAGAGGACCACCGGTTGGGCAAGGCGTTGCTCGTGCCCCTCGACGGGGCCGAGATGATCACCGGTGTGCTGGTGGTCGTGCGCCGCGCGAACGCCGACGACCTCGACACCGAGGGCCTGTCGACCGTGGCGTCCTTCGCCGACCAGGCGGCGCTGGTGCTGCGGCTGGCCGAGTCGCAGCGCGCCCGCCGACAGCTCGACATCGCGAACGACCGGGAGCGCATCGCTGCGGATCTGCACGACCACGTGCTGCAGCGCCTGTTCGCTCTCGGGCTGGGGCTGCAGGCCACGCAGGCCCGGTTGCGGGGCCACCCCGTGGCCGCGGGGCGGATGAACGAGGCGGTCGACCAGGTCGACGGCATCGTCCGGGACATCCGCACGAGCATCTTCGACCTGCACGCCGTCGGCGGCGCGCCGGGGCTGGGGGGCCGACTGCGCGGGGCGGTCGCGGAGATGTCGGCGCACGTCGACGTCGAGCCGGTGGTCCGGCTGTCCGGTGCCGTGCACGCCGTGCCCGAGGACCTCGCGGTGCAGGCCGAGGCGGTGGTGCGCGAGGGTGTCTCGAACGCGGTGCGTCACGGCGGCGCGTCCTCGGTCGTCGTCACCGTGTCGGTGGACGACGTGCTGGCGGTCGACGTCACCGACGACGGGGTCGGCATCCCCGACACCGTCGCACGCAGCGGGCTGGCCAACCTGGTGGCCCGGGCGCAGGCCCTGGGTGGGGACGCGACGGTGGGCCGGCGCCCGACCGGGCCGGGCACCCGGCTGACCTGGTGGGTCCCCCTCGACCCGCCCGCCTCGGGCGAGGGCGTCTGACCGCTCCGGTGCCGCTCAGGCCGTCTCCGCGTGGGCCCCCGCGCCCGCCCACACGCTCGCCTCGTCGACCTGGGCGAAGGCGAAGTGCCGGACCTCCGGGTGCAGCAGCGTGCCGGCGATCCGCGCGGCGACCCCGACGGGCTGGCCGTCGACGGCCAGGGCGACGCGGGCGATGCGGCGCTGGTGCCCGCCGACGAACCGCAGGTGTTGCACGAGCGCTCCGACGTTCTCCCATCCCGGGAACGAGGGGGCGTGCAGGACGAGCCCGGGCAGTTCGGTGTGGTCGGCGAGCCAGCCGTCCACCGCCGAGGCGATGGCCTCGACGTCCTCGCGGCGGAGCGCCTGATCGACGTCGACCACGACGACGCCGGCGGCCGGGTCGACGCGCACGGTGGCCGGCCGTCCCGGCAGCGACTCCAGCCAGCGCAGGGCCTCGTCGCGCTCAGCGGCGCCGAAGACCCGGGCGTGCCCGGGCAGGAAGAAGCCGGCGAGCCGGGTCATCTCGCGCACCCAGGTGAGGTCGCTGACCACGGCACAGCCCTCGAGGTTGCGCATCGCGGCGAGCCCGAGCTTGACGTCGGCCCACGCGCCGTCGGGGGTGAGGCCGCGGAACTCCTCGTCGACGATGCAGAGGAAGCGCAGGCGGCGGCCCTCCCGGGCGGCGGCCTCGAGCATGGGCACGACGACCGTGTCGTAGTCCTCCCGGCTCAGGGTGCCGACCGCGCGGACCGCGTCGATGCCCGACGGGACGTCCGGATATGTCTCGATCATGGGTCGAGTGCACTCCCGCAGGCCGCCGGGGACACCGGCCGGACGGCCCGGACGCCCGGGTCGCTGGTCCCGGAGAGACGCGACGCCGCGAGCCGGGGACCGGGGTCGCCCGCAGACGGGCCGTTGGTCCCTGACCCCGCGCCGGCCTCGGGGCGACGGTCACGACGAACCCGCCGACCGGCGGGCCGATCCCGACCGCAGAGCGGAGGAGTCATGAGCGAGCAGACCACCGAGGCACGTCCGGGACCGCGGACGCGACCCAACGGGATGTCAGGGGTGCCGGCGCCGGCGCAGGCCCAGGAGTCGAGCGCCTGGGCGGGCTGGGTGCGCTTCGGCGCGATCGTGATGCTGGTGGTCGGCGTCTTCGGCGTGATCGAGGGCCTGGCGGCCATCCTGACCCCGACGTACTTCGTCACCGCCACGGGCACGGTGCTCGTCCTGTCGTGGGCCACCTGGGGATGGGTCCACCTGATCCTGGGCGCGCTCGTCGCGATCGTGGGGGCGACGCTGCTCGGCGAGGCGCCGGGCTGGGCCCGGGGTGCCGGGATCGGGCTCGTCGCACTGAGCGCGATCGTGCACCTGACCATCATCCCGGTCGCACCGGTCTGGTCGATCGTCGTGATCGCGCTGGACGTCGTGATCCTCTACGCGCTCATCACGACCTGGGGCGAGCCGCTGCGTACCCGGTGACCGGCGTGTGGGACCGAGTCCGCCCGGCGATGCGCCGGAGGCGACGCCTCCGGCGCACCGCTCCGCGGGATCAACGGTGGTGGCGGACGGGGATCTCCACGCGGTCCACCGGCGCCGGCGGCGCGGGCAGGGGGACGCGGACGGTCAGGACCCCGTCGGCGTAGGTCGCGGTGATCGTCGTCGGGTCGGTGTGCGGCGGCAGGGCGAGGTCGCGGGCGAAGCGGCCCGTGCGCCGCTCGTGGCGACGCAGCACGCCGCTCGCCGGCTCGGGCTCCCGATCCGCCTGCAGCGTCAGGCGTCCGTCCTCCGCGGCGACGGTGATGGCGTCGGGGCCGACACCGGGCAGTTCCGCCTCGACCACGACGGCGCCGTCCTCGACGCGCTCGTCCAGGGTGATCGGGGCCGGGCGCGGGTGACGTCCGAGCAGGCTGTCCGACACCGGCGCTCCCATCGTGTCGATGACGGCGCGGACACCGCGCAGCAGGGCGGCGGGGAAGCCGGTGGGCGCCGCGCCGGTGTCCGGTGACGCCGCGCCGGTCTCGGGCTCGGTCTCGATCCGGGTCGCGGGCGCCCGGCCGGTCGTGTCTGGTTCTCGGGTCGCGGCGCGTCGCGCGCCGGTCGTGGTGGCCATCGTGGTCCTCCCGTGGGTCGGGCTCCGGCCGTCCGGCGGCCGGGCCACCAGTCCGTCACCCTCCGCGCGACCGGAGCAGGGCCGGTGGACCCGTCGGGAGGCGACCGAGGGCCTCGCGCGGCGTCCTACGCCGGCACGGGGGCACCGTCGGTGCGTTCGGTGGCGGGACGGGCGGACCGGTGGCGCGGCGCGGCCGACTCCTGGGCGACGAACGCCCCCAGGTCCCGGACGCTGTCGAGGAACTGGGCCGGGAAGACGATGGTGGAGTTGCGCTCGATGGCGATCTCCGAGAGCACCTGGAGGTTGCGCAGCTGCAGGGCGATCGGGTGGTCGGTGATGACGTCGGCGGCTTCGGCGAGCTTCCCGGCGCTGAGGGCCTCGCCCTCGGCGGCGATCACCTTGCCGCGCTTCTCCCGTTCGGCCTCGGCCTCGCGTGCCATCGCCCGCTGCATCGACTGGGGGAGCTCGATGTCCTTGAGCTCCACCAGCTCGACGAGCACCCCCCACCGCTCCGTGGTCCGGTCCAGGATCTCCTTGATCGACTCGTTGAGGGTCTCGGTGTCGGAGAGCACGTCGTCGAGCGAGGAGCGGCCGACGACGTTGCGCACCGTCGTCTGGGCGATCTGGGAGATCGCGGCCTGCACGTTCTCGATCTCCACGATGCACTTGACCGCGTCGACCCGGCGGAAGTAGGCGACGCCGGCGACGTTGATGGAGACGTTGTCCCGGGTGATCACCTGTTGGGAGGCGATCGGCATCGTCACCGTCCGGAGGGTGACCTTCCGGAGCCGGTCGGCGACGGGGACGGTGAAGCGCAGACCGGGCTCGCGGACGCCGCGCAGGCGCCCGAACCGGAACACGACCCCGCGCTCGTACTCCCGGACGATCGAGACCCCGATGCTGCTCATGACGTGTCCTCCCGGTGCGTCGGGCCCGCGCTCGACGGACCACCTCGCCCGACCAGACGCGACGGGGCTCGCCTCCCGACAGGACCGGACGTCACCCGGCGCGCGGCACAGGTCCTGATCCCGCCACCGGATCCGGGCCGGAGGGCCTGCCCGACGAGGACCGATCGCTTCTGGGGAGCGCACCGCCGCGGGCGCAGCCTCCGGACCTCGGCGCGTCCGACCCCGGGAGGAACCCATGATCTTCGACGATCGCGAGGACGCCGGGCGGCGGCTGGCCGACCGCCTGCGGGAGCAGACGGGTGGGGACGTCGTGGTGCTCGGGGTGGCGCGCAGCGGCGTCCCCGTCGCCGCCGTCGTCGCCCGGGCCCTCGACGCCCCGCTGGACGTGGTGGTGACCCGCAAGCTGGGTGTGCCGTTCCAGCCCGGAGCGGCCCTGGGAGCGGTCGGCGAGCACGGGACCCGGGTGGTGGACGACGACCTGGCGCGCACGGTGGGCACGAGCGAGGCGGAGCTGGCCGAGGTCGAGCGCCGGGAACGGGAGGCCGTCACACGGATCGTGGAGCGCTACCGGTCGGTGCGGCCGCGGGAGTCGCTGGCGGGCCGGACCGCCGTGGTCGTGGACGACGGCGCGATCACGGGCAGCAGCGCCCGGGCGGCCTGCCGCACGGTCCGTGCCCGCGGCGCGGCGCGCGTCGTGCTGGCGGTGCCGGTCTGCCCGCGCGATGCGCTGCCCGCGCTGGAGGAGGCGGCCGACGAGGTCGTCACGCTCGAGGTCGCCCGCGAGCTCCGCGCGATCGGCGAGGCCTACGCGGTCCACCCGCCCGTCGACGACGACGAGGTCGTCGCCGTCCTGCGCTCACGCGCACCGGTCCGCTCCACCGGGCCGATCGACGGCGAGCCGGTGGCCCACGTCGACGTCCGCGTCGGCCAGGCCTCCGTCGCGGGACACCTCGTGGTGCCGGTCGAGGCCACCGGGCTGATCGTGTTCGCCCACGCGAGCGGCAGCGGCCGCTTCGACCCCCGACACCGGGAGACCGCCCGGTGTCTCCGCGCCGCCGGCCTGGCGACGTTGGTGGTCGACCTGCTGACCCCCCGCGAGGAGATTGTGCGCGAGCGCGTCTTCCATACCGGGATGCTCGCGACCCGCCTCGCCGCGGTCGTCGCCGACGTCCGGGACCGCCCGGTCTGCCGTGGCCTGCCGATCGGCCTGCTCGTGGAGCGCACGGCGGCCGCGGCGGCGCTCGCCGTGGCGGGACGGGTGGACGTCGCGGCCGTGGTGTGCTGCAACGGTCGGCCCGACCTGGCGGCGCGGGAGCTCCCACGGATCACGGCGCCCGTCCTGCTGGTCGTCGGCGACCGGGACCCGGTGCTGGTCGAGCTCAACCGCCGGGCCCGGCAGGCGTTGGCCCCGACCAGCCGGCTGCGGGTGGTGATGGACACCGGCGCGATCGACGGGGAGCACGCGGCGCCCACACGGGCGGCCGAGCTGGCGTGCGACTGGTTCGCGCGCCACCTGCCGAGGGCGACCGCACCGCTCGACGACCGTGCCCCACGGGCCGTCGTCCGGGTCGGGTCGTGACCGGCGAGGAGGAGCTCGTGGGACCGGGCGGCACCTGGCGGAACGAGCTCGGCGCGACGATGACGCTGGTCGCGTCGCCCGACGGTCTGCTCAACGGCGTCTACGAGTCGCACGTCGGCCACGCCGCGGGGCGCTACCCGCTGGCCGGGCGGTTCGACGCGCGGCCACCCGCCGACGCCCACGCGGCGCTGGGATGGACGGTGGTGTGGAGCAACGAGCAGGGGAACGCCCATTCGGTGACCACCTGGTGCGGGCGCTACGACCCCGACGCCGACCTGGTGCACGCCACGTGGCTGCTGACCGCCGAGGGCGCGGAGCACACCGGTTGGTGTTCCACGCGGGTGGGGCAGGACCTGTTCATCCGCCTGGACGCGGCGGCCCGGCACGAGGGGAGCACGCCGGCCGCCGCGTCGTCGACGTGACGGTTCCGTCCGCCGCGCGGATCCGACGTGCGACCGTGGACTCGTGAATCCGGACGACTCGGTGCGGGGTGGACCCGAGCAGCCGCAGGGCTGGACCTTCCTGACCAACCACGGGCACGTCATGATCGCGCTGGCCCGCGATCCCGGGATCCGGCTGCGGGACGTCGCCCTGCTGGTCGGCATCACCGAGCGGTCGGTGCAGTCGATCGTCGCGGACCTCGAGGGCGCGGGGTACGTGCGCCGGGTCCGGGTCGGTCGGCGCAACCGCTACGAGGTGGACCCCACGGTCCCGCTGCGCCATCCCGCCGAGCGAGAGCACGCGATCGGCGAGCTGCTCCGCGTGTTCGCGCCGCTCTGAGGGGGCGACGCGGCTCGGGTGTTGCTGAGATACACGAAATGTGCTTCCCTCGTGGTGTCGGTGGAGGGGAGTATCCCCCGCGTCCTCGTCGTCATCACGGACATGGCCCCCGTCCCCCGGGACGGTGGCGGTCCCGGCGGGGCGGGCTCCGTGGCCGGGGCCGGGAGAGACCTCCGAGTGGTGATCACTTGGAGGCTTCTGTGGACGTTCCGACGTGGGTGTGGCCGGCGGTGCTCGCCGGCATCGTCCTGATGCTCGTCGTCGACCTGGTCGCGCACCGGCGCGCCCACGCCAGCGGGGTGCGGGAGGCGGCGGCCTGGTCGGGCCTGTGGGTCGTGCTCGGGGTCGGCTTCGGCGCCACCGTGTGGTGGGTGTGGGGCGCCGAGTTCGGCCAGCAGTACTTCGCGGGCTACGTCATCGAGAAGTCGCTGGCGGTCGACAACGTCTTCGTGTGGGCGGTCATCTTCAGCTTCTTCGGCGTGCCCCGCGCCTACCAGCACCGCGTGCTCTTCCTCGGCGTCGTCGGCGCCCTGGTGCTGCGCGGAGCGTTCATCGCCGTCGGGGCCGTGCTCATCGCGAACTTCTCGTGGGTGCTCTACCTCTTCGCGGCCTTCCTCGTCGTCACCGGCGTGCGCATGGCGGTGCAGCGCGACGCGCATGTCGACCCGTCGCGCTCCCGCGTCCTGCGCCTGTTCCGGCGGCTGATCCCGATGACCGACGCCTACTACGGGCAGCGTCTGCTCATCCGGCGCGGGGGCGTCCTGCTCGCCACACCGCTGCTCGCGGTGCTCGTCCTGGTCGAGGCGACCGACGTGGTGTTCGCCGTCGACTCGATCCCGGCCATCTTCGCGGTGACCGACGAGCCGTTCCTCGTCTTCACGGCCAACGCGTTCGCGCTGCTCGGGCTGCGCGCGATGTACTTCCTGCTCGCCGATCTGGTGCACCGCTTCGTCTACCTCAAGCTCGGGCTCGCCCTCGTCCTGGTGTGGGTGGGCATCAAGATGGCTCTCAAGGTCGACGTGGCCTACATCCCGACACCGATCTCCCTCGCCGTCATCACGGTGATCCTGGCGGTCGCGGTCGGGGCCAGCTTGTGGGCCACGCGGGGCCGTGCAGTCTCCGCCGTCGCGCCCCCGGAGGGCTCCTCACCCTTCCGCGAGGCACACGAGGCCGAGGTCCGGGAGCTCGAGCCGGTCCTCCGGCGCCCGACCGGTCGACACCGCCCGTCGGTGCACCGTCGGTGAGGGGCCGGGCCCGGCGCCCACGCCACGGCCGTCCGCCGGGAACCGCGGGACCATCGACCCTCGTCGGGCACCCGGGCGCGTCCCACCATCACGGCATGACGACGACAGCAGGAGAGCCCGCGACCCGTCGAGCCGGCCCGGAGCAGGCCGCTCCGGCCGCTCCGGCGCCGGACGATGAGCGGTTCGCCGACGTCTTCGACCGCGGGCTGCGCCGGGGCGCCGCGATGGTCGGCCAGGTCCAGGACCGTCTGCCCGCGAACCCGGTCCCGGTCTACCTCGGGATCACCGCACTCGCGGTGACCGGCCTGGTGAGCTGGCCGGTCGCGGTGGCGGCGGGCTGCGGGTACGCCGCCTTCCGCCACTGGGAGCCCCAGCCGAGCGGGACACCCCATCCGGTACCGCCGATCGACTGATGGTGACGGGGCCACCGATCGCGGCGCGCCCGACGAGCTGAGGAGGCACGGTGATCGAGAGGATGACCGACGTCCCGCCCGAGATCGACGCCGTTCGCGCGGGGGGCGTGCTGACCCGGGGGGAGTACGACGCCGTCGTGCTGCCCCTCGTCCAGGAGGCCGAGCGCTCGGACCGGATGCTGCGGGTCCTGTGCCGGGTCGAGGACGACTATGCCGGTGTCACCCCGGCCGCGCTCTGGGAGGACCTGCGGCTGGGCCTGCGCGCCATGCGGCACTTCGCCGCGTTCGCGGTGCTCACCGATCTCGGCTGGATGCGGACGGCCTGCCGGCTCGCCGCGTGGACCACGCCCTACCCGTTGCGCGCGTTCACGACCGTCGAGCGCGACGACGCCGTCGCCTGGCTCCTCGCGGTCGACGCCGGCCCCCGCATCCACACGCGCACCTACCCCGCGGCGGGCGTCGTGGTGGTGGAGGTCGACCGCGCCCTGCGGACCGAGGACATCGACGCCCTCGGCGCCGCGGTGGACGACGAGTTGCGGTCCGCCGGTGAGCTCCGAGGGCTGGTCGTGCACGCCCCGGGCATCCCGGGGTGGGCGAACCTGCCCGCGCTCTGGCACCACGTCGGCTTCGTGGCGGGCCACCAGCACCGCGTTCGGCGTCTCGCCCTCGCCCTCGACGGCGTCGTCCCGGCCGCGGCGGCGACGGTCGCGGACGCCACCCTGCACCCGCAGGTCCGGCACTTCCCCTACGAGGACCTCGACGAGGCGATCGGCTGGGCCGGCAGCGAGGACGGTGTCCCGCTCGGTGCGGCCGGGGCCACCGGCACGCTCCGCGGGCCACGACCGACGTCCCCGGACGACGAGTCGTGATCGCCTGGCTCTGGGTCCCGGTGGGGCTTCCCGCGACGTTGATGGCCCTGCTCCTGCTGCTCGATGTCCTCGACCGCCGGGTCACCCGCGACGCCGGGTCCCCCGCCCCGACCGATCGGGAGGCCCCGTGAGCACGACCGCCGAGCGCCCCACCGCCAGCGCGGTACGGCCCCTGAGCGCCGTCCGCGCGGCCGACGCGGCCGACGTCGGTGGCAAGGCCGCCCACCTCGGCGAGCTGATCGCTGCGGGGTTCCCCGTCCCCGACGGGTTCGTCCTGCCGGCGGAGGCCTACCGGGCGGCGATGGACGCCGCTGGGGTCCGGGCCTCGCTCGCCGCCGGGCACGACGAGGCGCGGGCCGCCCCACCCGACCGCCTGCCCGAGCTGTGCGCCGCCCTCGCCGACCAGGTCCGCACGGCCGGGATGCCCCCGGCGCTCGAGGAGCACGTCCGGGCCGCGTGGGACGGGCTGGGACGCCCGGTCGTCGCGGTCCGGTCGTCGGCGGTGGGGGAGGACGGGGCACAGGCCTCGTTCGCCGGGATGAACGCCTCGTTCACCACCGTGCGCACCGCCGACGAGCTGGTGCGCCGTGTCGTCGACTGCTGGGCGTCGCTGTTCGGCGAACGGGTCGTGGCCTACCGCGCGGCCCGGGGGTACGCCGGCGAACCCGCGATCGCCGTGGTCGTCCAGACGATGGTGGCGGCGCGGTGTGCCGGCGTCGCGTTCACCGCCGACCCGCGCACCGGCGAGCGCGATGTCGTCCTGATCGAGGCGGCCCGGGGACAGGGCGAGGTCGTGGTCGGCGGCACCGTCGAGCCCGACACCTACGAGGTGGCCGCCGACGGCCTGCGCCTGCGGTCGATGCGTGTCGGCGTGCAGAGCCACGAGGTCGTCCGGGGTCCCGACGGCACGGACGTCAGCGTGCCGCTGGACCCGGAGCGCGGGGCGGCCCCGGTGCTCTCGCCCGACGGGATCGTCGAGGTCGCCGCGCTCGCCCGGCGGGTGGAGGAGCACTACGGCCGGCCCCAGGACATCGAGTGGGCGCACGACGGCGAGCGGCTCTGGTTGGTCCAGGCGCGCCCGATCACCACCGGCCTCGACGGAGGCTCCGGGACGGGCGGTCCGGCCGAGGTCCTGCTGCGCGGCCTCCCGGCGACACCCGGTCGTGTGGCCGGCCCGGTCCGTGTCCTGCACAGCCCCGACCAGGGCGCTGCCCTGCAGCCCGGCGAGGTGCTCGCCGCCCCGCTGACCAACCCCGACTGGCTGCCGACGCTGCGCCGCGCCGCCGCGATCGTCACCGACACCGGCGGCGCGACGTGCCACGCGGCGATCGCGGCCCGCGAGCTCGGCGTGCCCTGCGTGGTCGGGACGCGGCGGGCCACCGTCGTGCTGACCGACGGCCGGATGGTCACCGTCGACGGCAGCACCGGCGAGGTGCTCGACGGTGACCGGACCGCCGGCGCTGCGGGCGCCACCGTCGCCACGAGGGCCACGGCGCCGCCGGCGGTCCGCGCGACACCCGCCGCACCGCCGGAGGTCGCCGCGGGGGAGATCGCCGCCCTGGGCACCGAGGTCCACGTCAACCTCGCGCTCCCCGAGGCGGCCGAGCGGGTGGCGGCGCGCGCCGACGTCGATGGTGTCGGCCTCCTGCGCGCGGAGTTCCTGCTGACCGCGGCGCTGGGCGGCGTGCACCCGCGCGAGCTGGTGGCCCGTGGGGAGCAGGAGCAGTTCGTCGACCGGGTCGCCGCGTCGGTGGGCACGATCGCGGCGGCCTTCGCGCCGCGGCCGGTGCTCTACCGCACGACCGACCTGCGCAGCAACGAGTTCCGCGGCCTGACCGGCGGCGAGCGGCACGAGCCGCCCGAGAGCAACCCGATGATCGGTTACCGCGGCGCCTACCGCTACCTGCGCGAGCCCGAGGTGTTCGCCCTGGAGCTGCGCGCGCTGGCCCGCGTGCGGCAGCGCTCGCCGAACCTGCAGGTGATGCTGCCGTTCGTGCGGACCCGGTGGGAGCTCGAGGCCTGCCTCGAGCTGGTCGACGCGAGCCCGCTGGGTCGGCAGCGGGGCCTGCAGCGGTGGCTGACCGCCGAGGTGCCCTCGGTCGTCTTCCGGCTGCCCGAGTACATCGCCTGCGGCATCGACGGGGTCTCGATCGGCAGCAACGACCTCACCCAGCTGATGCTCGGGGTCGACCGCGACAGCGAACGCTGCGCGGAGGTGTACGACGAGGGCGACGCCGCCGTGGTCGATGCCGTCGAGCGCATCATCGCCACCGCGCGGCGCCACGGCGTGCCCTCGTCGCTGTGCGGCCAGGCGCCGACCCGGCGTCCGCAGTTCGCCGAGGTGCTGGTCCGTGCGGGGATCGACGCGGTGTCGGTGGACCCTCACGCGGTGGACGCTGTGCGCGCGGCGATCGGACGAGCCGAGCGGCGTGTCCTGCTCGACGCGGCCCTCGGCCGGACCGCGCAGCGGTGAGAGAGAGGACCTCCGACCCGCTCGTCGCGCCCGAGCGGCCCGCCCGCCGGCGGCCACCCCGGTGCACGGTCGAGGGATGACGACGACCAGCACGTGGACGATCACCGTGGTCTTCGAGGACGGGGACGACGGCGCGACCTGGGCCCGCGCCGTGCTCGACGGCGCTCCGGACGACGTCGTCGGCCCGGGGGAGGTGCTGGCCGTCGAAGGACGTGCCGTGCGGTGGCCGGATCACCCCGCCGTGGCGGTCATCGGCCGGCAGATGGCCGCGGCGCGGGCGCTCGTCGCACTCGGTCACCGCCTCGGCGACCACGCCGTCGACGACGCGTTCGCCAACGCATACGGACGACCGGCCCTCGGCTCCCGTCCGGCCGGCTCGGTCCCGTCCGGGCCGAAGGCCCCTGCCCCGCTCACGGAGCGCGGGACACCGTCCACTCCATGACCTCGACGCACCGCACCGCGATCACCGCCGTTGCCCCGCCCGTGGTCGAGCTCCGCGGGGTGATCGGCACCGGTCTCGCGCCGTACGCGCGGGAGAAGGTGATCCAGGCGCTCGACCACGGCGTGCACCCCCTCGGGCCGGCCCGCATCCGGGTCGTGCGCCACGACGACCCGGCGCGCGAGAGACCGATCGTCGCGAGCGCCCACGTCGACCTCGCCGGCCGCCGTCTCCACGCCCACGTCGTGGCCGCGACACCGCGCGAGGCGGTGGATCTGCTCGTCGACCGGCTGCGCCGCCAGGTGGGCGACGCCCACGCCCGGCGGCAGCCGGCCCACACCGGCAGGTCGGCGCCCGCCGGCTCCGTCGACGGTGTGATCAGCCGCCACGACGTCGTGCAGGCCGTACCGACCTCGGTGGCCGACGCCGTCGCGATCATGGAGAGTCGGGACGAGGCCTTCCATCTCTTCGTGGAGCGGTCCACCGGGCGGCGCGCGGTCGTCTATCGCGGCGGCCCCACCGGGCGCCGGGTCGCCGTCGACGACGGCTCCGCCCCGCAGCCGCCTGGAGCGGCCGGCACGACCGTGAGCTCCCGCGCCGCGCGGACGACCGGTCCCGAGGGTGCGGCGGAGCAGCTCCGCCTCGGCGCCCTGCCGTTCGTGTTCTTCCACGACCCCGGGATCGGACGGGCACGTGTGGTGCACCTCGACGAACGCGGTCGGACAGTGCTCGTCGACGTGGAGACGGGTCTGACGGCCGCGCCGCCCGAGCCGGCCCCCTGACCGGCCTCGACGTCACGGTGGACCGCCGGGTCCCGGCGGCTCACCGCGCGCTGCTCGTGACCGGTTCCGTGACCCCGTCGGCAGGGTCGGTGGGACCGGCGGTCGCGCGTCCGGTCTCTGATCCGCCGGCCGGCCGGGAGGTGGGTGCCGGCGCGGGCGTCCCGGCGGGCGGCGTGCCCACGGGGGGCGGCGTCGCGGACGGACGTACCGGGCGCGGCGTCGCGCTGGACGGGGTCGCGGCCGACGGGATGGTGGGCCGGGTGGTCGAGGGGGTGGCGCGCCGGGTGGTCCACGGGGTGGCGCGCCGGGTGGTCCACGGGGCGGTGGGCCGGGTGGTCGACGGGGCGGCGTGCCGGGTGGTCCGCGGGGTGGTGGGCCGGGTCGTGGTCGACGGGGCGGCCGTGGGCTCGGTGCGCGAGGGTCCCGACGACGCCGGCGGCACGGACCGCACGGGCGACGAGTCATCGCCGGGCGGGACGGTGGACGTCCGGCCGACCGGCGTCCTGACGACCGGAGACACGCCGTGGTGCGCGTCGACCGGCTCGGCGGGCACGGGCAGTCGGCCGCGCGTCAGGGCCGGCAGCGGCGGCGGCTCGCGCGGGGCGACGAGGGCCGAGCCGCCGCCGGCGCCCGGTTCGACGGCTCCCAGCGCCACGGTCGCACCCAGGACCAGGCCTGCCGCCGTCGCGGCGGCGGTGGCGATGCGGACCGGGCACGCGGGCCGCCGGAGACGTGCGTTCGTCGCGCGGTCCCGGCAGACGGCCAGGTCCGCGGCGACCTGCCGGATCTCCGGACGCGCCGAGGGCTCGGTGGCGGTCATACGCGTGGCGAGGGCGCGCAGGTCGCGCGCACCGGTGGAGAAGGGGCGCAGGCGTGCGTCGAGGAGGATGCGTCCGAGCGCGAAGACGTCCGCCGGTGACCCGGTGTGGCCGGTCGACTGTTCCGGTGCCCGGTAGCCGGTGTCCTCGGGCAGGCCCGACCACCGCTCGACGAGGGCGGCGACGCCGCACTCCGCGATCATGGGGCGGGGGCCGCCGAGCAGGACCCGGTCGGGGGTCAGGGCGCCGTGGGCCGCCCCGGACCGGTGCACCGGCTCGAGCGTCCGCGCGAGCCGGTGGACGAGGTCGGCGAGCTGCGTCGCCGTCCACCGCCGGGTCAGGAGGCTCGCGAGCGTGGGACCGGGGACGCGCTGGCAGATCAAGAAGACCTCGTGGCCGTGCACGCCGCCGTCGTAGAGCTCCACGAGTCCGGGCCGGTGCAGGTGGATCGGCGTCACCGGGGAGGACGGCAGGGTCGGATCGGGGTCGGTGCCCGCCGCGGGCGCGACCAGGACCACCGCGACGGCGCGCCGCAGCCGCGTGTCCCATCCCTCGTGCACCCGTCGCCGTCGATCGGCGGTCAGGACGCGCCCGAGTCGGTATCGTCCGGCGACCTCGTCGGTGCGGGTGTCGGCCTGGTCCACAGCGTCTCTCCCGGTGGTCGGCCCCGACGAGCGTCGGGGGCCGGGCACGCCGTCGGCACGGCCGCAGGCACCGTGCGCGGGGGTCCGGACGGGCGGCCGTCAGGGGCCGTTGGTCCCTGGAGCACCGAGAGGGGAGCACGCAGCGTCGGGACCGGAGGTGGAGAACATGTCAATCATCCGACGCCAGACCCCCATGACCTCGTCCGACGTCTTCCGGCAGTTCGACCGGATGTTCGACGATTGGATGCGCGCGTTCCCCGCGCGGACCTGGGACCAGCCCGCGCTGCGGGCCCCCGAAGAGGTCATCAAGGTCGACGAGTACCGGGAGAACGGCGACCTGGTGATCAAGGCCGAGATGCCCGGGATCGACCCCGAGAAGGACCTGGACCTCACGGTCGCCGACGGCATCCTCGTGCTGCGCGCGGAGCGGAAGGTCACCGAGGACACCGAGGACAAGGGCTACCACCGGCACGAGCTGCGCTACGGCACCTTCTCCCGGCGCCTGCCGCTGCCGGACGGGGTGGACCCGGGCTCGGTGACGGCGTCCTACAAGGACGGGATGCTCACGGTGCGCGTCCCGATGCCCGAGGCCGAGAAGGGTCCCGAGCCCACCACGATCGCCATCGAGAAGGGCTGACACCCGGCGCCGTCGCACCCCGTGGACACCCGGCCCGCCGTGGACGGAGCGGTGGGACCCGATCCGGGTCCCACCGCTCGGCACCCGGCCGACCCGGCTCCGCGACATGGCCCCTTGTCCCGCGCGTCACCGGCCCCGACCCTGGGAGTCGGGGTGGCCGGTGGCGACAGGGGAGGGGTCCGCGGCGGGTCAGCGGGGTGCGGCGGTGCGGGGGCGAACGCGGAGATGTACGACGGCGATGTCCTGATCGTGTTCGAGAACGACCTGGACGTCGCGCCGCACGTCCGAGCATGCGTCGAGGAGGTCCGGGCCGCCGGCACGCGGATCGTCGTCGAGCAGGGCCGGCCCGACGGCGCCGCGAGCACCCCCTGTCGCCTGCACCTGGGCGGGACGCTGTCCTTCTTCACCGATGCCGGCGCGGCGTTGGTGATCGCCTCGGCCAGCGATCCCTGCGAGGGCGTCTTCCGGCTCGACCTGGCGCCGCTGGACTTCCTGGGCCTGCGCGGGTGCGCCGCGCTCCTCCGCGGGACACGTCGGCTCCGCGAGCACGGCGGGGTCCTGCTGATCGAGCACCCCCGGGTCCCGGTGCGGCGCGTGCTGCACCGCGGACTGGTCGGGGCGCGCAACGTCAGCGTCGACTGACCCCGCCCGTCCGTTCGTCCGGCCCGGGACGTTCGGCCCTGGCGTGACGTCCCGACCCACGCCACGGTGCGGGAACCCGACCCCCGACACGCACCACGCCACGACCCCGAGACGAACAGGACGCGATGTCTGCTCCGCTCCCGCTCCACCCGAGGCCGGCTCGTGCCGGCGAGGACGCCGGCCTGGCCGGTACCCGCGGCGACGGGGGGACGGTCCCGCACGCCGTGGCGCGGCTGACGGCCGAGTTCCCCGGCCATCACGTCGCGGTCGTGTCGGCCACCGTCGTCCGGTGCCGTCGCGAGCTCGACGGCGTGCCGCCCGGCGCCCTGCCCGAACTGCTCGAGCGCCTCGCCCGCCAGCGTCTGCGGTCGTCGGCCCGGCCGTCGGCACAGCGACCCGGCACAGAGAGCTGATCCGGACACGGAGATCCTTGGGCGGAGTTGCGGCCGCCGGGTGATCGTCGGGACGGCGCGTCGACCCTACTGTCAGGGCTGCACCGGGGCTCCGCCGTAACGCTCCCCGGGGGCGCGGGCCGTCGGTCGCCCTTCTCTCCCCCGTGAGGGGCGGCCGACGGTCTCGGTAGGCCCGGACGGACCTGCGACCCGGCCGGTGCTCGCCGCACGGGCCGTCCCTCAGAGGTACTGGCCCTCCGGAGCGGCCCCCTCCCGTTGCTGCGTCGCCTCGTGACGGATCCGCTCGAGCTGAGAGCGGGCCGCCATCTGCTCAGCGGCGAAGGCCATCTGCGCGCCCTGGAACAGTCCCTCCAGCCACCCGACGAGCTGGGCCTGGGCGATCCGCAGCTCCACGTCCTCGGGCACCTCGTCAGAGGGGAGCGGGATCTCGAGTGCCGTCAGCTCGCGGCGCAGCTCCGGGCCCAGGTGGGCGGTGAGCTCCTCGACCGCACGGTCGCGGAGGTCGCGGACACGCTCGCGGGCGCGCTCGTCGAGCGGAGTGTCCCGGACCTCCTCCAGGACCTTGCGGATCATCGTCCCGATCCGCAGCAACGGCCCGGCGTCGATGACCTCCGACGGCGTGTCGGGGGCGGCCGGTGGCGCCGTGGCGGACCGTGCCGGAGCCGTGCTCGGCGCCGCCGGCGTCGCGCGCCCGTCGCGCGACCACCGCCGGGTGTCGTGCACGACGGGGCCGGCGGCCGGTGCGGGCGGGCCGGCGGCCGCCGGGGAGTCCGTCCCGGGCTCGGTGCTCGAGGGGGCCATGTGTCCTCCAGGCATGGGGTGCTCGCCACGCCAGGGTGCGCGCCGCGCCGGATGCGGCCCAGGGCCGAGGGGACCCTCCGCTCCGGGCCGTCCGGCGGGCGCGCGCCGCACCGCGCACCGGTCGGCGCGCTCGGGGGCCCCTCCGTCCGGGACGTCCGGCCCTGGGACCGCGCCCGGGTGGCGACGATGCTCCTCGACGAGATCGGGAGACGGAGGTCGTCATGCGGCACGGCCCCACGCTGCGCGCGACCGTGTGGGGACTCGTGACCCTGCTGGTCGGGCTCGTCCTGGTCAGCGCGCTCGTCACCGGGCTCGCCCGGCTCTCCGTCGCGCGGACGGTCGACCAGCTGGTGGACCGCCTGCTGCCCGCGCAGCAGGCGACCCGGTCCCTGCTCACGGCCTCCGCCGACCAGGAGACCGGGCGGCGTGGCTTCCTGCTCCTCGGCGACCCCGCCTTCCTCGGGCCCTACACGGCGGGACGGCGGGCCGAGGCCGAGGCCACGGCGTCGCTCGCCGAGCTGCTGCGTCCGGATCCGACGGCCGAGGCCGAGCTCGCCGCGGTCACGCAGGCGTCCGCGACGTGGCGCGCGGAGGTGGCCGAGCCGGACATCGCGGCCCGGCAGGCGGGCCCCGTACCCCGGGAGCGGCTCGACGCCTCGGAGCGTCGCGGCAAGCAGCTGTTCGACGTGCTGCGCCAGCGGCTGGGCCTTCTCGAGGACCGGACCGCGGGCCGGGCGCACGACGCGCTGGAGCAGGTGTTCGCGGCGCAGCAGGTGGCGAACGCGGTCGCCCTCACCGCCGCCGTGCTGGCGCTCGTGGTCGCGGCGGTCTCGGTACCCCTGGTCCGACGGCGCATGCTGCGTCCCCTGCTGGCCCTGCAGACGCAGGCCGAGCGCACTGCGGCCGGGGCGTACGAGACCCCGTTCGCCGTCACCGGCCCGCAGGACCTCGCGGCGATCGGCGCGGCGGTCGAGACGATGCGATCGCGTCTCCTCGACCACGGCGCCGAGCTCGCCGACGCCCGTCTCGAGCTCGCCCTGCGCGACGCGCGGGACCGGCTGTCGGCCGAGGTGCACGACAACAGCATCCAGCGGCTCTTCGCCCTCGGGCTCGCGCTGCAGGCCGCGGGTCGCCGCCACCCCGGAGCGCAGGAGGCGCTCGCCCCGCTCGTCGACGAGACCGACGCCATCGTCCGCGAGCTGCGGGAGCTCATCGCCGGGCTGGTCCGCACCGAGGTCTCGGCCGCGACGCTGCGCGGGCAGGTGTTCGACCTGGTCCGTGACAGCGGTCGCGCGCTGGGCCTCACGCCCGCGCTGGAGATCAAGGGGCCCCTCGAGGAGGCCCTCACCGACGAGGTCGCGCAGGAACTGCTCGCCGTCCTGCGGGAGTCGCTCGGCAACGTCGCCCGCCACGCCCGCGCCCCCTCGGCCGCGGTCCGGCTGCACGTCGACGAGGAACGGATCGCCCTCACGGTCGAGGACGACGGGGTGGGCGTCCCGGTGGACCTCGCACGGGGCGACGGGCTGCGCACCGTCGCCCGGCGGGCCGACCGTCTTTGCGCCACGCTCGCGGTCACCCCCCGTCCGGGCGGCGGGACCGTCGTGTCCTGGAGCCTCCGGCGCGCCCCGGAGATCACGAACACCGTCGACGCCGCCGGCCCGGTCTCGTCGCCGGGCTGATCCGGCGTGCCGTCGTCCCGGATCACGCCCCGTGATCGGAGCGGGGCCGAGGCGGCACCGACGCGCCCGGGCCGGGGCCGCCGTGCCACCACCAGCCCGGCGGGGGCGGCGCGTCGGCGGCGAGGTCCTCGACCGCGGTCGTGCCCGCGCCGTCGTCGTCCGTGCTGCGGAGGAGCCGCTCCACGTCGGCCGCCGACACCAGCCGGATCGAGGCGTCGTCGGAGAGGACCACGAGACGGCTGCCGGGCTCGGCGAGCCGCGTGAGGAGCGGGGAGAGCTCGTCGTCCGGGCGCGCGACCGTCAGCCGCGTCGGGGGCACCGCGAGGCGCCGCACGCCGACCGGGTCGCGCACGGACGCGGCCCGGAGCCGCTTGGGCGGGACGTAGCCGGAGGGGCGGGCGTCCGCGCCGACCAGCAGGACGCCTCCGACGCGGCCGGCCGGAGCCGCGGCCGCGGCGGCGAGCTCCCCGGGAGCGGCGCCGTCGGCGACGATCGTCGGCACGGTTGCGGCGGCCGCGGAGACCGGCACGCCCGCCAGGGTGCGAGCCTGCCGCGCCCGGCGCTCCTCCTCGCCGGCCGCGACCCCGATGAACCAGCCGACGATCGCGACCCACAGCCCGCCGAAGCCGGCCACGACCGTGAGGACGAGGCCCGCGGCGACGAGCAGGGCGGCGAGTCCCCGCCCGGCGCGGGCGGCGGTCACCCCGGCGGCCCATCGGTCGCCCCGGCGCGCCCACAGGGCGGCGCGCAGCACCCGGCCCCCGTCGAGCGGTGCGGCCGGGAGCAGGTTGAACACCGCCAGGACCAGGTTGATGACCGCGAGCTCGACGCCGACCGCGACCAGGAGGTCGGCGGACAGCAGGCTCGCGGCGCCGGCCGCTCCGGCGAAGAGCCCGCCCACCAGCCCGCTGACGAGCGGCCCGACGACGGCGATCCGCAGCTCGGTGCCGGGCCGGTCCGGCTCGCCGCGCAGTCGCGTCGAGCCTCCCAGCAGCCACAGCGTGATGCCCTCGACCCCGAGACCGTTCGCCCGGGCGACGAGGGCGTGCGCGGCCTCGTGCGCGAGCAGCGAGACCATGAGCAGGAGCGCGACCGCCAGCCCCGCCATCCCGTACGCGAGCGGGCCGTGCCCGGGTGCGAGCAGCGGCATCTCCGAGCGCGCCACGACGACCGCGATGAGCGCGACGATGCCCAGCACGCTCCCGTGGGCTGTGACGGGGACCCCCGCGATCCGCCCGAGACGCACCGCGCCCGCGCCGGCGTCCGTCCGTGTCCCGGCCATGGCGACCTCCCGACTCGTCCGGTGTCCCAGTGCCCCACGGCCCGCGCGGGGCCGGGAGGACCGGAGGTCACCGGGACGGCGGGCCCTCCGGGAAGGGCGCCGGCCCGTAGTCGGCCCCGGCCCGGGCCAGCAGCTCCTCGAGCTCCCGCAGCCGGAGCAGGCCCGCCTGCCCGCCCACCCGCTGCACGACGTTCATGCTGTTGACCGGCGCCCACCGCAGGGCGGTCCGCCACGTCTCGCCACGGGCGAGCGCGGCCACGAGCGTCGCGGCGAACGCGTCGCCGGCGCCGGTACGCTCCACCGGCGGCGCGGGGTCGGGGTACGGGGGCATCCACAGGTGCTCGTCGCCGTCGGACGCGTAGGCGCCCTCCGGGCCGTCGGTGACGACGACCTTCGCCGGACCGAGGGCGTGCAGCCGGGCCAGGAGATCGTGCACGTCGGCGTGGTCGCCGCCGGTGACGGCGACGGCCTCCTCGCGGTTCATGATCACGACCTCGGCGCGGCGATAGATCGCGCGGAGGGGATCGACTCCCGCGCGGATCTGCAGGGTCCCGGGCTGGAAGGCGAGCCGGACGTCGGGGTGCCCTGCCAGCCACTGCGCGATCTCGTCCTGATAACCGCCGGCGTGCTCGCTCAACGAGCTGAAGTAGACCCATCGCGGTACCGCGCTGCCCGTCGGCGCCGACCAGCGGTAGGCGAACTCGTGGTGCTTGACGAGGATCGTGCGCTCGGCGCCGTGGCGCAGGACGAAGTGGTGGTTGCTGTGCTGGTCGGGGTGCACGCGGACGAGGTGGGTGTCCACGCCGTGCTCCTGGAGCCGCGCGACGATGCGCTGGCCCGTGTCGTCCTTCCCGACGTCGGCCGCGAGGGCCGCTCGCAGCCCCAGCCGCGTGCCCGCCACCGCGGCGTTGGCGGCGTTGCCGCAGGCGTCGAAGTCCTGGAAGCCGGCGAACGGGAGCTTGGCGCCGGAGCGCATCGCGAGCCAGGGCCCCGCGCGGTCGCTGTACGTGATCGTGTTCGCGTCCCGGATGAGCTCGATCGCCGTGTCGGTGACGAGGTCGCCGACGTAGAGGACGTCCGGGGCGTCGGCGGCCGTCACGAACCCTGCCCCGGGTTGAGCCGCACCAGCCCGATGGGGTTGCCGTCGGGGTCGGCGAACATCGCGACGTCGCCCATCTCCCCGATCGGCGCCGGGCCCATGATCTTCCGCCCGCCGAGCTCCTCGGCCAGGGCGAGCGACTTGTCGAGGTCGTCGACCTCGACGTACACGGTCACCCACGGCGGCACGCCCTCGGGGGCCTGCATGATGCCGCCGCCGATGCCGTCCCGGGAGCCGGTGGCCACCACGCCGTACCCGTGGGACTCGGTCGCCACCGACCAGCCGAAGAGCTCGGCGTAGAACGTGCGGGAACGCGCGCCGTCGGCGCCCCCGATCTCGAAGTGCACGACCGGGCTGCCCATGGTGTCTCCTCCTCGAGGCTCGGCGTCCGCCGATCACCCGAGGCTGGGGCGGCCGGTCCGATCGCGGCAGGAGCCGCTGGGCCCGACCGACCGAGCCGGAGGTCCCGTCAGCCGCGGTCGTGGTCGACGAGGCCGAAACGGTCACGCCAGACCTCGGCCGAGGTCAGCTCGCCCTTGGCCACGCAGCGCAGGACGTCGCGGCGGGCGAGCATCCCGACGAGCTCGCCCCCCTCGACGATCGGGAGCGCCCGGAGCTGGTGGTCGAGCATGGTGGCCACCACGTCGGCGACGTCGCTGCCCGGCTCGCGGGTGATCGGGGAGCGCGTCATGACGTCGCCCACGCGGCCGGCGGTGCCGGCGGTGGCGTGGCCACCGTCCTGGGCGGGGATCCGCCCGCGGACCAGGTCGGCCTCGCCGACGATGCCGATCAGCCGGTCGCCCTCGACCACCGGCAGCGAGGAGAAGCCCTGCTCGACGAGCACGGCGGCCGCGTCGGTCACCGGGGTGTCCGGGCCGACCTGCGTCACGGGCCGGCTCATGATGTCTCGTGCCTTCACGGGGACCTCCTGGTGGTACCTGGGTGTCGCTGGGGTGTCGCTGCCGCCCCTGCGGCGGCCGCCCGGATCGGATCGCGGACCCCGGCGCCACCCCAGGGCCGTTGGTCGCGGAAGGGGCGAGCCGAAGGGCACCCGGGTCCGGCGGTCGGGTCACGGCGGCGGCGTCGTGACCAGGGCGGGGAGGTGGGTGACGGCGAGCAGCCGCTCGGCCTCGGGACCGAGGTCGGCCACACAGGTGCAGCCGGGCGGATGGGTGTCGTCGTGCCAGGCGAGCAGGAACTGCAGGGCGAGCTGGTTGACGGCGTAGTCGTGCTCCGCCTTGACCCGGTCGCGCTCGGCCTGGCGGTTCTGCGAGAGCAGGATCAGGGGCGCCGCGTAGGCCGCCTGGGTGGAGAACAGCAGGTTGAGCAGGATGAACGGGTACGGGTCCCACGCCCGCAGGACCCCGACGACGTTGGCCGCGATCCACACGACGATCGCCGCGCTCTGGGCCAGGATGAACGCCCACGAGCCGAACGAGGCGGTGACCCGGTCGGCCACGCGCTCGCCGAGTGTCGCCCCGCCGTGGCGGAGCAGGTTGGCCGGGTGCCGGTCCCCGCTCGCCCGCGCGTCGGGTCCGGCGCGCACCTCAGCTCCCGGTCAGGAGACGACGCCGGTCGGCGTACTCCTCGGCGTCGATCTCGCCGCGCGCGAACCGGCGGTCGAGGATCTGACGGGCCTCGTCCGCGGCGTGCACCCCGTCGCCGGCCCGCCCCTCGACGCCCGGCCCGCCCCGCTCCGCGGTGCGCAGCCAGCGGGCCACCGCCACCACGACCGCGATCACCAGCACCCACCACAGGACGGCGGACACGCCCATCACGGGGCCCATCCAGCCGAAGCCGTACCCGCCCCACATCATCAGGTCCTCCTCCGCTCACCGGCCCGCGGGCGGTTCCCCGCCGGCCGATCCGGGGCGAGGATGACGCCGAGCGGCTCCGCGGGACCAGCGCCGGACGGCCCGTGCCGGGGGTGACCACCGGCGGCGCGCGCCGGGACCTCCCGGCCCTGGGCGTGTGCGGCGCGTCCCCGCAGCCTGCCCGTCGGAGGAGCCCACCGGACAGGGAGAGCGACATGCGCGCGTTCCGTGCGACCTGCCCCCGGCCCGCCGCCGAGGGTCCCCTCGAGCCGGTGGACGCGGCCGTGCCCGAGCCCGGCCCGGACGAGCTCCTCGTCGAGGTGCTCGCGTGCGGGGTCTGCCGCACCGACCTGCACGTCGCGGAGGGCGACCTCCCGGTGCACCGCCCCGGCGTGGTGCCCGGACACGAGGTGGTCGGGCGGGTCGTGCGCGCCGGGCCCCGGGCGTCGGGGTTCGGCGGAGGGGACCGGGTGGGCGTGGCGTGGCTGCGCGGGACCTGCGGGATCTGCCGGTTCTGCCGGCGCGGCGCCGAGAACCTGTGCCCCTCGTCGGTCTACACCGGCTGGGACGCCGACGGTGGCTACGCCGAGTACACGACGGTGCCGGCCGACTACGCCCACCGCCTCCCCGAGGGCTACACCGACGCGGAGCTCGCGCCGCTGCTCTGCGCCGGGATCATCGGCTTCCACGCGCTGCGCCGGGCCGAACTGCCCGCGGGCGGGCGGCTCGGGGTGTACGGCTTCGGGGGCAGCGCGCACCTCGCGACGCAGGTCGCCCTCGCCGAGGGGGCCACGGTGCACGTCATGACCCGCAGCCCGGACGCCCAGGAGCTGGCGCGCCGGCTCGGGGCGGCCTCGGCGCAGGGCGCGGCCGACCCGCCGCCGGAGCACCTCGACGCGGCGATCCTGTTCGCACCGGCAGGCGAGCTCGTGCTCCCGGCGCTGGAGGCCCTCGACCGGGGCGGCACGCTCGCGGTGGCCGGCATCCACCTCACCGACGTCCCGGCGCTCGACTACCAGCGTCACCTGTTCCAGGAGCGGACGCTGCGCAGCGTCACCTCGAACACCCGGGCCGATGCCCGCGAGTTCCTCCGGATCGCCGGCGAGCACCACCTCGACGTGACCACCGTGCCCTACCCGCTCGAGAAGGCCGGCCAGGCCCTCGCGGACCTCGCCGCCGACCGCATCACCGGAGCAGCGGTCCTGGTGCCCTGAGCGCGGGACGGAGGGTCCGCCGGCCCGGGACCGTGGACCCTGCCCGCGCCCCGGAGGCGCCCGCAGCCTGGTGGCCTCACGGACACGAGGAGGGCGTGGTGGACGGTGCGGGGGTGGACGCCGGCGAGCGTCGTGTGGTGGTCGGGCTGGACGACTCGGTCTCCGCGCGTGCGGCGCTGCGGTTCGCGCTGGAGGAGGCCCGCCGCGAGGGCGCGATGCTCGACGTGGTCGCCGTGTACATGTCCCCGGAGCGCTTCGCGGTCCTCGCCCGGGTTCCCGTCGTGCTCGAGCGGGCCGAGGTGGCCGTCGCGACCGAGGCCGCCGCGCGGGCCGTCGTCGACGAGGTCCTGGCGGCCGAGCGCGTCGAGCACCCCGACCTCGCCCCGCCGCCCGTCGCCGTGCGGGCCGTCCCCGGCGACCCCGGCCCCGCGCTCGCGACCGCGGGCGACGGGGCGACGCGCCTCGTCGTCGGGCACCGGGGCCGGGGCGCCGTCGCGACCGGCCTGCTGGGGTCGGTGGGCTGGTGGTGCCTGCGCCACGCGCACTGCCCGCTGACCGTGGTGCCCTCCGGTACCCCGTGAGCGGGCGCGGTGGCGTCAACCCACCAGCGCGAGCCCGGCGGCGACGGCGGCGACCGGAGCCACGAGCAGCAGGGCCAGCTCACCGGCGAAGCGTCGCCCGCCCGCGGCGAGGGCCAGCACGATCTTCGTCGCGGTGTTCGCGGCGAGGGCCAGCCCCACGGCCCCTACGGCGGCATCCACGGTGATCACGGTCCCGGCCAGCGAGGCGGCGGCCACCGATGCGGCGTGCGCGTCGGCCAGACCGCCGACCAGGGCCACGACGGCGACCCCGCCACCCCCGGCGAGCTCGGCCGCCCACCGCGTCGCGAGGAGCAGCACCACGAGGACCGCCGCCAGGGTCACGGTGGCGGTGAGCGAGAGCGGGCGCGCCACGGGGTCGTCGCCCGCGTCGTGGTCGACCCCGGGCTCGTCGCCGGGCTCGTCGCCGGCCTCGTCGCCGGGCCCGTCGCCGGACCCCCGGCGCCACGTCCAGGCGATCTCGAGGAGGAGCACCACGATCCCGGCGGCCGCTGCGGGCAGGAGCCGGACGGCGACGGCCGGCGCGGCGACGGCGACGACCACGAGCAGCTGCACGAGCGTGGCGACGTTCGCGGCGAGGACGGCCGGCATCACCCCGCGGGCCGCGCGGTCGCTGCGGCGCCGGTGGGCGAGCACCAGCGTCGTCGCCGAGGCCGAGACGAAGCCCCCGAGGAAGCCCACGAGCAGCAGGCCCACCCGCTCGCCGAGCGCGCGGACCCCGACGTAGCCCACCCAGCCGACGACGGTGAGCACGACGACGAGCAGCCAGATGCGCGAGGGGTTGAGGACCCCGAACGGCCCGAGGGGCCGGTCGGGGAGCAGCGGCAGCACGACCAGGGCCACCACGAACAGCCGCAGCGCATCGGCCACGTCCTGGTCGGTGACGAGGCGGGTGGCGAAGTCGTGCGGGGTCGCTTGACCGCGAGCACGACGGCCACGGCGACCCCGACCGCGACGGCCCACGAGGGGCGGGTCCAGGCCAGCGCGCCGAGGAGGAAGGTGCTCACCGCCGCGACCTCGGTGGTCGCGCCCAGATCCGGGTCCGTCGCGGTGCGGATCGTGGCGAGGTAGCCCCCCACGAGCAGCACCGCGACCGCCACCGTGCCCGCGACCAGCACGCCCGCGCCCAGCGCCGCCGCGACCGCACCCGCGACCGCCAGCAGGGCGAACGTGCGGGCACCCGCCACGGGCCGGGGACGGTCGTCGCGCGCGCTGCGCTCGCGTTCCAGCCCGACCATCAGACCGATCGCCAGCGCCGTCCCCACGTGGGCGAGCGCGGTGACCGTGTCCACCCCGGCCACCTCCCACCCGTCCGGCACGCGACCCGCGGCGTAGTCACCCACGGCGGCCGGCCGTCGGGACAGGGCCGGGCGGCACCACCGAGGCCGCGGAGGTCCCGGGACCGGCGGACCGTCGCCCCTGCCGCGCGGTGTCGGGGGGCGGCAGCGTCGTCGGCGAGCCGAGACGTTGGAGGAGAGATGAGCCCGACCAGCACGCGGTCCCCGGGTGGGACCACGCCGATCCGGCGCCTGGCGAAGCGTGACCTCGCGACGGTGGGTCCCGAGGAGACCCTCCAGGAGGTGGCCGAGGAGCTCGCGATGGACGAGATCGGGGTGGTCCTCGTCCGGTACGGGCACGACCCGCTCGGGGTGATCTCCGAGCGGGACCTCGTCGCGGTGATCGCGAACGGGGGGCACCTCGGCACCCAGGCCACGGACCTCATGACCGTGGATCTGGTGACGGTGTCCGGGGACGCCGGCGTCGCCGACGTCGCCCGCGTGATGCTCGACGCCGGCATCCGGCACGTCCTGGTGCGGGAGGACGACGAGGACCACTCCGACGGCGGGCCCGTGACCGGCATCGTGTCGATGCGCGACGTCGTCGGGTTCCTGCTCGGCGACGACGTCCCGGCCTGAACCGGCGGACACGATGACCACCGACGTCGTGCGCGTCTTCGCGCCGGCCGGCCCGGGCCGGCGGGCCGTCCTGGGGTGGGCCCGGCGCCAGGCCCGGCGGAGCGGGGCGCGCCTGGAGGTCCTCGTCGACCCCGACCCGGAGCAGGACGACCGCGCTGTCGCGCCGCCCGGGCGGCTCGTCCGGTGGGCGCTCGGCGCCCTCGCGGGCCGACCGTCCCCGACGGACCGGCTGGCCCGTGCCGCGGCGGGGGCCCCGCTGCTCGTGGTGCCGCAGCGGGTCCCGGGTGTCGACGAGCTCGTCGGCACCGCCTACGAATCGGTGACCGTGGTGCCCGACGACACCGCGCACCCCCACGGCCCGGTCGCCCTCGCGCTCGCCGCGGGTACCTCCGACGCGGTCGTCGACGCCGCGTTCGAGGCGGCCTCCCGGCGCGGGTCGCCGCTGCTCGCGGTGCGGTGCGAGGAGGACGCCGCCGACGACCCCGGGGACGCGCCCGACCCCTGGGAGGACCGGCTCACCGCCTGGCGGATCGCCTATCCGCAGGTGCCGGTGGAGGTCCGCGTCGCCGTGGGCGACCCCGCGGGCGAGCTCGTCGAGCTGTCGGGCCGTGCGCGTCTCCTCGTCCTCGGGCGCTCGGCGCGTGGACGGTTACGGGCCGCGCTCGCACCGTCGCCGGTGCCGCGCGTGGTCCGCCGTGCCCGGTGTCCCGTGCTCGTCGTCGCCCCCCAGGGACCGCCGCACCGGGGCTGGTGGCGGTCGTCCTGAGGCCGGGGGCGGCGCACGGATCGGGACCTTCGGCCCCGCAGGTCGGGACGGGTCGCGGACCGTCCGGCTCTGAACCCGCCGGGTCCCGGACCGCGACCGTGGAGGCGCGGCACGGGCCGCACCGAGAGAGGGAGCTCCGATGACCGACAACGGCAACCAGGGTGTGATCGTCTGCGGGATCGACGGGTCGCACGGGTCGCGCCTCGCGCTGCAGGAGGCGATCCGCACGGCGGCCCGCCGCGGGGACCGGGTCCGCGCGATCGCGGTGTACGAGCCGCTGGAGATGTGGGCGGCCTGGGGCTACGGGCCGGGCTCGGGCATCCCGCTGCCCGACCCGGACTCGCTGCGGGAGGACGAGCTCAAGGCCGCGCGCATGATGGTCGACGAGGTGCTCGGTGAGGTGACCGAGCAGGCGGCGTGGGACGCGCCGCCCGCGGTCGTGGTCGAGGCGCTGCCGGGCCATCCGGCCGAGGTCCTCGTGGACGCCGCCCGCGGGGCGGACGAGCTGGTGGTGGGACACCGGGGGCGGGGTGCCTTCGGCAGCGTCATGCTGGGCTCGGTGGGCCTGGGCTGCGTGCTGCACGCATCGTGCCCGGTGACCGTCGTGCCCGAGCCGGCCGCGGCCTGAGGCGATCGACGGTGTCCACCACGCCGTCCGCGGTCGGTCCGGTCGGCCTCGACCTCCCGGTGGGCGCGGTGGCCCGCCGCGCCACCCTGCTCCCGGAGTCGACCCCGCTGCCCGAGGCCTGGACCCGGCTCCGCCACGACGAGGACCGGTGCGGTGTCGTCGTGCGGGACGGCATGCCGATCGCGGTCGTGACCGCGGGTGCCCTCGCCGAGCGGTGGCCGGGTGGCGGGCCGCTCCTGCAGCACCGCTGCACCCTGCACGACGTGCTCGACCACCCGTGCGGGGTGGAGGTGCTCGCCGCGGAGGACGCGCTGCACCACGCCGCGGAGCGCCTGCTGGCGACCGGCCTGCCGGCGGTGCCGGTGCGCCCCCATGACGGGGCGGCCCTCCAGGTCGTCACGCCGGCCGGTGTCCTCGCCGCCCTCCTCCCCGGTGGGGCGTCGTCGTGACGGGCCGGTCCGGTGTGGTGGTGGGGCTCGACGGTTCGCCCGCCGCCGCGGCCGCGCTCGCGGCGGCCCTCGAGGAGGGCGCCCGGCGGGGCGAGCCCGTCACGGCCGTGATGGCGTTCCCCGCCGCCGGCTCCTGGGCCGACGGCGAGGACGTCCCGGACCTCCCGGAGCCGGACCGGCTGACGGAGGTCGTGGAGGACCAGGCGCGGCGGTTCGCCGAGGAGGCGACGATGCCGCTGTCCGCGGCGTTGCGGGAGGTGCCCTGCGAGGTCCGGGTGCACCCGGGGTCGCCGGCCCCGGTGCTCGCCGAGGCGGCACGGAACGCTTCGCTGCTCGTGGTCGGCCACCGCGGCCGCGGACCGCTGGGCAGCGCCGTGCTCGGCTCGACCGGGCTGCGGGTGCTCGCGCTCGCGACGTGCCCCGTGCTGGTGGTGCGGCCCCGCGAGGAGGCGGCGGACGGGCCGGTGGTGGTCGGGGTGGACCGCTCCGACGGCTCCGCGGCGGCGCTGCGCCACGCCCTCGACGACGCGGTGCTCCGGGGCGTGCGCGTCGTCGTCGTCACGGGCGTCGCGCCGCCGCCGACGACGGTCGGGTTCCGTCCCCTGCCCGGCCCGACCCTCGAGACGGTCCGCGAGGGCCTGCGCCCGCGCGTCGAGCGCTTCGTGCGCCGGGTCGTCGACGAGCACGCCGCCGGGCACCCCGTCCCGCCGGTCGACGTGGTGGTGCGGGCCGAGGACCCCACCATGGCCGTCGTCGACGTCGCCGAGCAGGTCCGCGCCCCGGTGCTGGTCGTCGGCCGCACGGGCCACGGCGCCCTCGCGCGCTGGTTGATCGGCTCGGTCGCCCACGGCGCCGTCCTGGAGGCGCCCTGCGCGGTGGTCGTCGTGCCCCCGGAACCCGCCGCGGAGACGCCGGCCGCCCGGGAGGAACCGGCGTGCGACGACCACCGCCGGCAACCGACAGTGGTCGTCGGGGTGGACGGCTCGCCGGGCGCCGACGCGGCGCTGCGCCATGCGGTGGGGGAGGCGCGGCGCCGGGGTGGACGGGTGCACGCGGTCGCCGCCTGCGACAGCCCCGCGCTCGGCGCGATCGACGTCGAGTCGCTGCCGGTCAATCCGGAGCAGGTGCGGGAGTCGACCGAGCGGCGGGCACGGCAGCACACGGCCGAGGTCCTGCGCGAGGTCGGCGGTGATGTCCCCGTCGAGGTCCACGCACGGCTCGGCCGCCCGACCCCGGTGCTCGTCGGTGCCGCCCACGCCGCCGACCTCCTGGTGGTCGGACACCGGGGGCGGGGCCCGGTCCGGTCGGCCCTGCTGGGCTCGGTGGGGCTCGGGTGCGTCCTGCACGCCCCGTGCCCGGTCACCGTGGTCCGCGCCGAGCCGGTGGACGGCGACGGCTCGCCGCCGCCCGGGGCGATCGCGGTGAGCTCGTGACCGGCACCGGCCCGGCGGTCGTCGTGGGGGTCGACGGCTCCGACGGCTCCCGGGCCGCGCTGCGGCACGCCCTCGACGAGGCCGGGCGCCGCCGGGCCGGGCTCCGCGTGGTCGTGGTCTACGCGCCGTCGGACTACTGGGCCGACCTCGTCGCGCTGGACCGGCGTCCGCCGACCCCCGATCCGGGAACGGGGGCGACGGCCCGGGCGCGCGCGATGGTGCAGGAGGTGGTCGCCGAGCGCCGTGCCCGCGCCGCGACGCTCCCGGCGGACGAGGTCGAGGTGGTCGGCGCGGCCGGACCGCCCGCCGACGTGCTGATCGACGCCGCCGACGGCGCCGAGCTGCTCGTCGTCGGCCATCGCGGCCGGGGTGCCGCGCACGGGCGTCTGACCGGCCCCGTCGCGCTGGGCTGTGTCCTGCGCAGCCGTTGCCCGGTGACCGTGGTCCCCCCGACATCTGCAGGGTGACCTCCGCGCTCGTCACCGGCTCGCCGAGGGCTCCGCCCGGCGGGGGTCGCGACGCAGCCGCCGCCCCGACAGGCGCTCCACCCGGACCACGAGCAGGGCGCGCTCGTCGTCCCCGCCGGGCCAGGGCTCGGGGCGAGCGGACGTCTCGGGGTCCGCGCGGTGCAGCGTGCCGACCGCGACCACCGACCACCCCGTCCGGTGCACCAGGTCGAGCTCGTCGACCTGGAACGCGACGGCCTGCCCCACGGCGGCCCGCGCCCCGCTGCGGGCACCCACGGCGATCACGACGTGCGGACCCTCCAGGGCGAACCCGAAGGGCTCGACGGTGGGGCCGTGCTCGTCGGTGAACGCGAGGCGCCCGATCTCGGCGGTCATCAGCAGCGCCCGGCTCTCGTCGGCGCCCAGAGGGTCGAGGGTGGTGTGCTCCACGTGGCTCACGGCGTTCTCCTCTCCTGACCGGGTTCGGCCCGGCGGCGGCGCCACCGGTCGAGCTCGTCGACACCCCACACGACCGGGGCGCAGACGAGGAGCAGGGCGACCGTGGCCGCGTCGAGTGCCACGGTGCCCACGATCCGCTGGGCGACCGGCAGGTACACGACGGCCGCGGTCACGAGGACCTCGAAGCCGATGCCCCACCACAGCAGCGGGTTGCTGGTCAGGCCGACGGTGCGCAGCGAGGCGTGCTCGGTGCGGGCGGCGAAGGCCGTCCCGATCTGGCACGCGACGATCCCGACGAACGTCGCCGTCGTGGCCTCGAGGTAGGCGTGGTGCAGGGCGGCGCCCGGTCCGGTGGGCGCACCCGGGCTCCACCCGGCGCGCAGCAGGACCAACAGGAACGCGCCGGTGGTCAGCACCGCCGAGGTCACCCCGAGCACGCCCCAGGCCCGCCAGAGCATGCGCGCCCGGATGACGCCCTCCGTACGGGGACGGGGGCGGCGGGACATGAGGCCGGGCTCGGCGGGCTCGCGACCCAGCGCGAGGGCGGGCAGGGTCTCGGTGCCGAGGTCGATCGCGAGGATCTGCAGCACGGTCAGGCCGAGCGGGACCGCCCCGCCCGAGAGCGCGAAGAGCAGGAACGGGACGACCTCGGGCACGGCGTGCGCGAAGATGTAGACGACGAACTTGCGGACGTTCTCGTACACCCGCCGGCCGGCGGCCACGGCACGCTCGATGGTCGCGAAGTCGTCGTCGGTCAGCACCATCGTCGCGGCCTCGCGAGCGACGTCCGTGCCCGACGCCCCCATGGCGACGCCGATGTCGGCGCGGCGCAGCGCGGGGGCGTCGTTCACGCCGTCGCCGGTCACCGCGACCACCTCGCCGACGTGCACGAGCGCCTCGACGATGCGCAGTTTCTGCTCGGGCGCGACGCGGGCGAACACGATCTCGCCGTCCGCGGCGAGCAGCTCGTCGAGCTCGCGCTCCCGCATCGAGGCCAGCACGTCGCCCCCGACGACCCGCAGGCCGCCGGCGCCGATACCCACGGAGCGCGCCACGGCCTCGGCGGTGACCGGGTGGTCGCCGGTGACCACGTGCACGGTGATCCCGGCGGCGTGACACCGGGCGACGGCGGGCGCGACGGAGGCGCGGGGCCGGTCGAGGAGACCGACCAGTCCCTCGAGCACGAGACCGGACTCGACGTCCTCGCGGGCGGCGGTGAGGTCGGCGTCCGACGCGGGCCGCCCGGCCAGGGCCAGCACGCGCAGGCCCTCCCCGGCCAGCTCGGCCGTGGCGGCCAGGACCGCGGCGCGCCCGTCGGTGTCGAGCGGGTCCTCGCCGCCGTCGGCCCGCCGCACCGCGGTGCAGCGTCCGAGGACGGCCTCCACCGCGCCCTTGGTGTGCACCGCCGTGCCCGCCGGAGTTGTGTCGACGGTGGACATGCGGGTCAGGACCGGGTCGAACGGGTGCACGGCGCGCCGGTCCCGCTCCCGCGTGGCCGCCCGGGTGTCGAGCCCCGCCGCGGCGGCGAGGGCGAGCAGGGCCAGCTCGGTGGGGTCGCCGGAGCCGGGGCCGACCGCGGGGTCGGGGAGGTCGGCCTCGCTGCAGCGCTGCGCGACCCGGGCCAGGACGGGCACCCGGTCCGCGTCCTGGTCGGGGCGGCCGCGGCCGCCCGCGGGGGTCCACACCGCCTGCGGGTGCATCCGGTTCTCGGTCAACGTGCCGGTCTTGTCGGTGCAGATGACCGTGGTCGACCCCAGCGTCTCCACCGCGGACAGCCGCCGGACGACGGCGCCGCGGCGGGCCAGCGAGCGCACCCCGGCGGCCAGGGCCAGCGTGATCGTCGGCAGCAGCCCCTCCGGGACGTTGGCCACGAGCAGCCCGATGGCGAAGACCAGCGCGGCGGTGAACGACAGCCCGGCGAGCAGCCCGATCGGCAGGAACGCCGCGCCGGTGCCCACGGCCACCGCGGCGATCAGCCAGGCGACGCGCCGCACCTGCGTCTCGAGCGGACTCTCGTGGTGCCCGACGTGTCCGGTGAGGGCGGCGATGCGTCCGATCTCGGTGTGCGCCCCGGTGCCGGTGACGACGGCCCGGGCGGCGCCGGCCGTGCAGGTCGTGCCGCGGAAGACGAGGTCGGGGGCCTCGAGCGGCGGGCCCGGCGGGTGGGTGCCGGCGCGTCGGGCCACCGGCACCGATTCGCCGGTCAGCGCGCTCAGGTCGACCTGGACCGCGCCGTCGACGAGGCGTCCGTCGGCCGGCACCGCGGCGCCCTCGACGAGCAGGACGACGTCCCCGGTGACGACCTCGGAGGCCGGGATCTCGCGCGCGACCCCACCGCGGAGCACCCGGGTCCGGACCGGGAGGTAGGCCTCCAGGGCGGCGACCGCGTGCTCGGCGTGCTGCTCCTGCCAGAAGGCGAGCCCGGCGTTGAGCACGACGACCACCACCACGGCCGCGGCGAGGACCGGCGTGCCGGCCACCAGCGCCAGCCCCGCGGCGGCCCACAGCAGCAGCGCCAGTGGGTGCACGAGCTGGCGTCCGAGCGCCCGCGGCCACGAGGCGCCGCCGCGCGCGGGCAGGGCGTTGGGCCCCTGGACCCTGAGGCGGCGGGCGGCGTCCCGGTCGTCGAGACCCGCCGGCCCGGACCGCAGCTCGTGGAAGACGCGCTCCAGGGGGGCGTCGGGGTCGAGCGTCGGGCTCTCGACGACCGCCGCGTCGTGCCGAGCGCCGGCACCGGGATGGGGGGGGCGGACGTCCCGTGTCGCGCTCACCGCGATCAGTCGATCTCGGTCAGTACCTGGTCGAGCGGACGGCGCGGCGTCGGTCGCAACGGCTCGGCGAAGGGCTCGGGCCATCCGATGCGCAGGGCGACGACCGGCGGGTGGTGGCCGACCAGGTACCGGAGACGGTCGCGGGTCTCCGCCACCTCGAGGACCTGCGTGATCGGGGTGGTGGCCAGACCGCTGGACGTGGCCTCGAGCAGGACCGCGCTGAGCGCCTCGCCCGCCCGCAGCACCGAGACCGGGCTCTCGTCGACCGCCGTGAGGATGGTCAGCGCCGAGGCGTCCTGGTGGTCCGCCCCGGCGTGCGGCTGGCGCAGGGTCCCGCGCGGGAACCAGCGCAGCACGAGGTCGCGGTAGGACGGGGGCGGTTCCTCGAGGCGGGCACCGGCGGGGACACCGTCGTGCGCCCCGGCGTAGCGGTGGGTCCACCGCTCCAGCTCGGCGGGATATCCCGGATGCTCGCGCTGCTGCTCGGCCGCCTCCCGCATCGCCTCGGCGACCACGGCGCGCTGGCCGCCGACGGTCAGGTGGAGGACCCCGCCGTAGGGCCGGGCCGCGTCGCCGAGTGCCTGCAGCATCTCGATGGGCACCGGCTGCGCGGAGAACCGGCGGCGATCGGTCCGGCGCCGTTCCATCGCGGCCGCGAGACGCCGGGTCCGCGGATCGGGCGCACCCGCGGCCGGACCGATCCGCACGCGCGCGAGCGGGCGGGCGGCGGGCCCGTCCGGCTCGTGGCGGACCTCGGCGTGCCACCCGTGGTCGGCGAGCGCGATGCGCAGGTGGTGCAGCGCGCAGCCGCAGCCCAGGAGCACGCCGTGTCCCCGCTCGTCGGTGAAGGGCAGCCGGCGCGTGGGGTCGACCTCCAGGTCGAGGTGGTCGTCCGCCAGGACCCAGTGCCACGGCTGGGCGTTGTGCTCCGAGGGCGCCCGCAGCGCCGGCGACACCGCGTCACGCAACGCCGCCCGGACGTCGCCGGTGGTGGGCGCGCTCATCGGGGACCTTCCTCGAGGTCGCGGGCGGCGACACGCAGTGCCGTGTCGACGATCGCGTCGGACTCCTCGCCCCGCTCGACGGCGCCGAGGACCCAGGTCAGCGTCCGGCGCACGTCGCGGTGGGGCTCCCGTCGCAAGGACGTGCGGGCCTGGTCGAGGGCGGCGAGCAGCGCCACCCGCGGCGCGCCGCGGCGACTCAGCATCACCACCCGGGACACGAGGTCCCACGCCTCGGTGGGGCGACGCTCGGGCACGGTCTCCATGACGGCTCCTCTCCTCGAGCCAGTCCAGGCCCGGCGACGCCTCCGGTCGAGGGGCCGGAGGTCACCTACGGGGTGCCGCACGTCCTTCCCGTCGGGGTCCTGGGTCCCTCACGGGCAGCTGCCGTCAGCCCCGTCCTGCCACGGGTCGAGCACGAGGCGCCGGCCCGTGACGCGCTCGGCGTCGATCTGGATCACGTGGAGGCCTCGGCCCCGCACCCAGGGCCGGTAGCGGTGGTCGATGACGGCGACCAGCCGTTCGACGTCGTTCACGACCGCGGAGTGCCCGACGACCATGACGCTCCAGCCGGTGTGCGATTCGGGGTCGACGTGGTCGGCCTCGAACGCGACGACGTCACCGCGGCGGGCCGCCTCGAGCTTGCTGCCCGCTCCGGTGCGCACGATGATCGAGCGGCCGTGCCGCACGAAGTTCACCGGGTGGACCGCGGGCAGGGCCTTCTCGGTGAACACCAGCCGCCCGACCGGGGTCGTGTCGAGCAGCTCGAGGCAGTTGCCGACCGACAGCACCTCGGTCTCGCGGCTCCCGATCATGGACGTCTCCCTCGACTCGTTCTGTCCCCGCACCGCGAGGGTGTGCGGGGGAGTCCGGCGGTCCCAGGCGCGAAGGGCCCGCCCGCAGGGGACGTCCGACCCCGTTGTCGAGGACGAACGCTCGGGCAGCGCGTTCCCGAGCCGCGTCCGCGCCGACCTCCGGCCCACCGCAGGGGTCGAGGGCACTCCGAGTCGGGCCCATGGTCCCCCGTGGACCGGGGCGCCCGTGCTTCGGGAAGAGGCCCGGAGCCCGTGCCGTCGACGCCGGCTCTCCCCGCACGCTCGATCCCTTCGACGAACGAGCGGGAGGCGACGACCATGAGCACGACGGCGGGCAGGGTCCAGCAGGCGGTCGGCCTGTTCGTCCCGAAGCGATCGGAGCTCCGCCGCGGCAGCGACCGCGCGGAGGTCGTCGCGCGCTGGGTCCTGTTGATCATCGGTCTGTTCCTCGTACCCGTCGCGCTGACGGCCGGCAGCGAGGTGACCGCCCGACTTGCGCCGCAGGTCGCGAGCCAGCAGGCGGAACGCCACGAGGTGTCCGCCGAGGTGCTCGCCGCTCCCGAACCGCAGCCCTCCACGCGGCCCGACGTCGCGTCCGAGGACTACCGGGCACCGTTGCGGTGGACCGCTGCCGACGGGACGGCGCGCGTGGCCGTCGTGAGGGTGCCCGCGGCGGCCGGGCCCGGCGACACCCGCACACTCTGGGTCGACCGCGCCGACCGGCCCGTCTCCGCGCCGATGAACCCCTCCGCGCCCGCCGCCCACGGCATGCTGGTCACGCTGTTCCTCATCCTCGCCGACCTGGTGCTCTCCCTCCTGCTGCTCGTGGGCCTGCGGTGGATCCTCGACCGCGCCCGCCTGCGCGCCTGGGACGCGGCCTGGCGCCGCTTCACCGGCCCGGACCACGAGAGCAGGCACTGAGCGTCCGGGTCGGGACAGGGGCGGAAGGCCCGCACCACGAGGACGGCCGCCGACCGGGCAAGGAGCCGATGACCCTGCCGGCACCCCCCGTGACTCGGCACGGTGCTGCCCACGAGGTCCGGAGGGGAGGACGGGTCATGGACGCCCACGACAGCCGGTCCCCGGGGATCACCTGCGGGACGCAGGCGCCCGCGGGAGCAGCGCCCTCCGTCGACCTCGACGTCCTGGTGGACACCGTCGCCCGCCCCGCCACCCTGCTCCTGGCGACCACTCCGCTGCCGCAGGCCTGGGCACGCCTCCACCACGACCCCGACCGGTGCGGGGTGGTCGTCCGCGACGGCCGGCCGATCGCGGTCGTGACCGCAGGCGGCGTCGCCGAGCGCTGGTGCGGCGGCGGACCCCTCGTCCAGCACCGCGCGACGGTCCAGGACGTGCTCGATCAACCGGGCGGGGTCGAGGTGCTGGACGGACACGACACCTTGCGTGCTGCCGCCCGGATGCTGGTGAGGACGGGTCTCATCGCGCTCCCGGTGCGCCGTCGCCCCGACCGCACGCTGCGCGTCGTGACCACCACCGGGCTCCTCACGTTCCTCCTCGCCGGTCCGCCGGCCTGAGCACGGCGGCGGAATGGTCGAGTTCGGTGGGCCGCTCGACGCACGAGAGACCCGGGACCTTCGGCCCTGACCGAACGCCTGTCACACCGTCACCGTGAGGAGTGCTCCCGACGCTCTCCGCCACCGGAGGAGGACCTGCGTGAACGAGGACGTGCGCTCGATCTCGGCAGCTCAGGACACCTCGAACCCGCTCCCCGGTGCGGCGCCCGTCCCGCCCCCGCCGGCCGACCGGGCCCGGTACCGGCCCCTCCGTCCGCTCGACGAGCTCATCGAGGACTTCCTGCTGGTCGAACGGGTTCCGTGAGCCGACGGAGCCTCCCGGTCCTCATCCGTCCACGGGACGGCGCGGCGTCGGGTGCACCGGCCGTCCCCACCCCAACCGCAGCACGACCTGGGGCCAGAGGACGCCGCCGAGCAGCGCCCGCACCCGGACGCGGATCGCCGCGACCTCCAGCGGCGGGGCGACGAACGACGCTCCCAGACCACGAGCCGTGGCGGTGAGCAGGACCTGCTGCATGGCCAGCCCGGCCCGCACCTGGGCGAGTGCGCCGTCGTCGAAGGACGTCACCACCGCGATGGTCGGCTCGTGCTCGCCCGGTCCCTCCGCGTCGAGCTCGCGCTCGTGCTGCGGGGCGGCCCCGCCGAAGTCACGGGGCCGCCAGGCGTCGTCCGGTCGCGGTGCGAGTCGCGCGAGCTCCGGTGAGAGGCCGTCCCCGGCCCGTTCCCCCGACCCGATCCATCGGGCCCACTCCGCGCGGAAGGCCGGGTCGCTCTGCTGCTGGTGGTGCGCCTCCGCGGTGAGGGCGAGCAGCCCGCGTCGCAGGGGCCGGTCGTCCACGATCACGAGCCGGCAGCTCTCCCGCCACGCGGCGCGCACGAGCTGGTTGCGCAGAGCTGCGGGGAGCGGCCGGTCGGAGAACGGGTGGCGGTCGGTGTGCCGACGCCGCACCGCGCGGGCCAGCTCGACCTCCCACCCGGCGGGAGGCCACGGAGCGCCCGGCCGCACCCGCCCGTAGAACCACGGGTCGTCACGGTCGGGCAGGAGCTGGGCGTGGGCGCGGCGGCCCTGCGCCCGCACGGTGAGCCGGACGTTGGCGATCGCGGCCCCGCAGGCGATCCGCAGCTCGCGCCCGTCCGGATCGGCGGCCTCGAGGCGCCGGCCCGGGTCCCCGTGCACCTCGACGGCGTCGTCGTGCCACCGCAGCCGCCACGGCTGGCTGTTGTGGCTCGACGGGGCGCTCGCGCCGGCGCGCAGGAGCTCCGCGATCTCCGCGTCGTCGGGCCCTCGCCGGGGAGGTGTCGCCGTCTCGCCGTCCGGTCGTGCCATGACGCCCTCCTCGGTCCGGTGTCCACCTTCGGCCGGACCGGTCCCGCGGACCAGGGACCGAGGACCCGGTCCCGGGGGACCGTCCGCCTCCGTCGCCGGGGCCGGGTCACCGCGACGCTGGGCGGCGAGGGAACCCGAGCCGGAGGAGTCGACCGATGAACGAGACGGAGAACGACCGGGCGCCGGTCGTCGTGGGGATCGACGGCTCGGATGACGCCGAGGCCGCGCTGCGGTACGCGATCGGCGAGGGGGCGCGTCGAGGCCGCCCGGTGCGGGCGGTGGTCGCCCACGAGCCACCGGACGCCTGGATGTCGCCGTACGGCATGCCGTTGCTCGCCGACGGCGGCGAGATCCGCGAGGCGGTGGAGGAGTCGGCCCGGCGGCGGGTGGAGGAGTTCCGCGCCGGGCTCGACGACGCCGAGCGTGCGGTGCCCGTGGAGGTCAGGGCGGTCACCGGGCCGGCGGCCTGGGTGCTGACGCAGGAGGGCGACGGTGCCGCGCTGCTGGTCGTCGGCCACCGCGGCCGGGGGAGGGTGCGCAGCGCGCTGCTCGGGTCGGTGGGGCTCTCGGTGGTGCTGCGTGCCCCGTGTCCCGTCACCGTGGTTCGTCCGGCCCGGGTGCGCGACGCCGCCGGGGACGCCGAGGCGGCGCCGGCCGTGGCCGGGCCGCTGCCGGTCGGACCGATCGTCTGAGCCGGCCACCGGGTTCGCCCGGCGCCGTCATCACTGCCCCGTCCGGAGCGCGGACGGGGCAGTGACGTGCGTGGTCACGGCACGGGGACACCGGACGGACCGACGGTCGACGCGACCGGGACGTGGACGTGCTCCGGCACGACCACGACGGGGCACCGGGCGTAGCCGACGAGTCGTGCGGTGAGCGATCCCCGTCGCGGACCGCCGAGGCCCTCGACCTGCCGACTGCTCACCACGAGCAGGCTCGCGCGGGCGCTCGCGTCCACCAGGACGGGCAGCGGCCGACCGAGCCGGACCTCTTCGGTGATCGCGGTGGCGTCGTCGCGAGGCAGCGCCCGGCGCAGGGTCGCGGCGAGCTGCCGCGCCGCGTCGCGCTCGAGCTCGGCCTCGCTGCCGTAGAGGTCGGGCACGCCGGCGACCGTGAGGGCGACGAGTTCGACGCCCTGCTGCCGGGCGGCCGCGGCGGCCCAGCGGAGAGCGCGGACCGACCCCTCCGACCCGTCGACCCCCACCACGACCGGGCCGCTCCGGGCGCCCGCTACGGTCTCGGAGGAGGTGCGCGGGACCGGGACGAGCTCGCCGCGCGCGACGCGGCGCAGGATGTCCCGCCGGCTGACGATCCCCACGGGCACGTCCTCGACGACCACCGGCAGGGCGCGCGTCCCGGCGGCGAGCAGGCGGTCGACGATCGCGTCGAGCGGCGTGTCGGGGGCGGCGACGGGGACCGACCGCGTCATGAGTTCGGCGGCGGGTGCCGCGTCGTCCGCGCCGACGAGGTGGAGCTCGTCGACGAGGCCGAGCAGGCGTCCGCCGGCGTCGACGACCGGCGCGGAGGCGATGCCGTGGGACACGAGCAGGGCCGCGACGGCAGGCCTCGGCGCGTCCGGGGGTGTGGTGAGCACGGGACTGGTCATGAGGTCGCGGGCCCGCAGCGGGCCGGGGTCACGGTTCATGGCGAGGATCGTCGGTGGAGGCTCGGTCGGACAGCAGGGCCGCCGGCCCGTCGGACGGGGGTACGGAGGGCCCGGGCCCGGTGACGACCGGCCCTGGGCGCGACGGACGCGTCGGCGCACCCTGCCCGCATGAGTTCGACCCGCACCCCCACCACGCCGGCCGACCGGTGGACCCCCACCGAGATCGCGACCCTGTTGGCGTCCCTGGAGCCGCTCGCCGACCCGGAGACACCGGGGTGTGCGGTCTCCGTGCGTGACCGGCGCGTCGAGCTCACGCTCGACCCCCCGTCCGACCCGCCGGCCCATCACGCTCTCGTCCGCGCCGGCCGCCTCGTCGGGGCGGTCGAGAATGCCCTGCGCTCCCTCGGCTGGGCACCGCGGACCGTCATCGCCGCGACCGCCGGGGAGCGGCCGCTCGCCGCGATCACCGCCACGCGCCGGCGCCCGGCGTCGCCGATGGACCTGGCGCGGCGCCGGGTGGCCCGCGGACCCGGCGATGGCGCGACCCCGCGCTACGCCGGCACCGCCGACATGGCGACCGTGGTGGACGTGGTCCACGGCGCCGCCACCCGCGGGGCGTGGCTGCACCTGCTGAACGGACCGACCCGCCAGGGCCTCCCCGCCTGGCACACGCCCGGCGAGGTGCCGGCCGACACGCTCGGACTCGACATCTCGTGGCGCCGCCACCCGGTCCTCGCGGTGTGCACCCACGCCGACGGGGTGCGGGACGCCGTCATCGCGGGCATCGTGGCCGAACGGGCCACGGTGGAGGCGGCGCTGCACGGGCTGCGTGCGGAGGTGCACACGGCGGTCTTCGACGACGGGGCGGTGCGGGACGCCGCCCTCCGCGCGGCCGAGCCCGAGCACGGCGTGGGCCACGCCGCGATCCGCCTCCACCCGTGACGGTCGGGAGCTAACGGCTCCCCGCCACGCTGCGCAGCACCGTCGCGGCGTCGAGCAGCCCCGCGGGTGCCCCGTCGACGGTGACGACCAGGATCGGCGGGTCCTGCGCGAGCAGGAGCTCGGCGGCCCGGGAGCGCCGCATCTCGGGCCCGACGGTCGTCACCGGGCGCGCCAGCTCCGAGACGGGATCCACCATCCGGGCCGGGCGCGCCCCGCCGTCGCGCAGGTGGCGCAGCAGGTCCACCTCCCCGAGGGCGCGGACCCGCCCGCCGCACCGCGTCACCAGGTGATCCGTATCGAGCCGGCGCACCCGGTCCAGGGCCGTCGCGACGCGCATGGTCGGCGGGACCTCGACCCGGTCGAGCGGGCTCATGACCAGGCGCACGGGCGGGTCGTCGTCGAGCGCCTCGGGCGGCGCGGCGCGGGTGGGGGACGGGGCCGTGGCGGGGGTGCTCATGTCGGCAGCGTCCGACGCAGCGCCGCGCCGGAGCAGGGCCGGAGGGCCCGCGCGGAGCGGGACCGGCGAGGCCGCGACGGGACCCCCGGCCCCTGCCCTCGTCGCGGTCCGCGCGGCAGCGTCGTCCGGGAGCGGGGGCCGTGGAGGGCCCCGGACCAGGAAGGAGAGCCCGATGACGACGGAGGTGTCGGAGGTGGGCCGGGACATCGGTGGCGCGGCACTGCCGGCGGTGGCGACGCGCTACGCGGACCGTTCGGTGGCTCCCGCCGCCCGCGATGTCACCGGCGCCCGGCTGCGGACCCGCGGGGAGGTCCGCCTCGGCCGGAGGTGGTGGCCGTACCGCGGGCACGAGGTGACGTTGCCGCAGCACGGCTATTTCCGCGAGATGCGGGTCGCCGGGGTGCTGCGGGTCGTCGACTCGTGGGTCGCCGGCACCGCCCGGCGGGAGACCACGATCCTCGGCCGGCACCGACGGCCCGCCCTCGTGGGCCCCGACCTCGCCCGCAGCGACCTCGCCCACGCGGCGTTGAGCGCGATGTTCGTGCCGTCGGTGCTGGTGCCGTCGGACGCCGTGCGGTGGGTCCCGGAGGGCCGTGACATCGCCACCGTGGCGTTCGCCGTCGCGGGTGCCCCCGCCTCCCTGCGGCTGACCCTGCACCGGAGCGGGCTCCCGCGGCGGATCGAGACCACGCGGTGGGGCGACCCCGGACACACGGGCCTGTTCCGCGAGGAGCCGTTCGGCGCGGAGATCCTCGAGCACCGGACGTTCGGTGGCCTCACGATCCCCGCGACCGGCGTCCTCGGATGGGGCCCCGACAGCCGCGGGACGACGCGGGAGGTCCTGCGCTTCCAGGTCACCGCGCTCGAGCCGATCCACGGCGACGGCCGCGACGCCCTCGACGTCGGCCGCGGTTGCTTCCCGCCCGAGGCGGCCGAGGGCGACTGACCCGTGCGGCCCAGGTCTCCGGTCCCGGAAGTCTCGGACGGGAACGGACTTCCGGCCCTGCCGTGCCGGGAGGCCGGGCGCGGAGGCTCGGTGGCGTGGAGCGAGCCGCGGCGCGCGGCCCTCGCAGCAGGCCCGAGGAGGCAGAAGATGATCGATCGTTCGGTGCCACCGGCCGGCGTGGTCGTCGGGGTCGACGGCGACCCCACGACCCTGCGGGCCGTCGGCTGGGCCGCCCAGGAGGCCGGCCGCCGGGGCCTGCCCCTCGACCTCGTCCAGGTGCTCCCGCCGTCACACCGCCCGGCCGAGGAGCTGTACCCCCCGACCGGACGCGCCCTCTCGCTGCTGGACCAGGCCCGGCGGATCGCGAGCGACGCCGCGCCCGAGGTCGCCGTGCGTCTCTCGGCCGTCGACGGGGTCGCGGGGCCGGCGCTGGTCACCGTGAGCCGTCGCGCGCACCTGCTCGTCGTCGGCGCGCGGGACCTCGCCGGCTCCCTCGAGCTCACCCTCGGACGCACGCTGGTCCACACCATGGGGCACGCCGCGTGCCCGGTGGTCGTGGTGCCCGCGCACTGGGGTCCGGAGGACCGGCACGCCGGCCCCGTGCTCGCCGGTGTCGACGGGTCTCCGGAGTCGCACGGTGCCGTCGCCTTCGCCGTCGACGTCGCCGACCGGTGGCAGGCACGGATCACCGCGATCAGTGCCCTCCCGCGGGGCACGACCGACGCCGAGGACGACGCGCGCCGTCGCGTCCTCGCCGAGGCCCGTGCCGGGTCGGCCACGACGCATCCCGGGTCGCGGATCCACGAGGTCGTCCGCCACGGCACACCGAGCGCAGAGATCCTCGCCGTCGCGCGCGACCGCGCCGCCCTGGTCGTGCTGGGGTCGCGGGGCCGCGGAGCGCTGGTCGGTCCGCTGCTCGGTTCCACCAGCCAGGCCGTGGTCCGGGCCGCGCCGTGCCCGGTCGCGGTCCTGTCGTCCGCGGCGGCCGCGCGCTGGACCTCCCCCGAGCGCGTGTGGGCCGAGGAGGGCGTGTGACGGGCCACGCCGGGGGCGACCCGGTGGTCGTCGGGATCGGTGACGGACTGCTGCGACCGCGGGTGCTCGACCGCGCCACGGCCGAGGCGCGGCGAGGGGGCGGCGCGGTGACGCTGGTGCACGCCCACGGCCCCGAGACGCCGCCGGCGCCCTGGTCCGAGGACGCGGGGCAACGGGCCGAGGCGTACCTCACCCGGACGGCTCCCGACCTCGAGGTGTCCCTCGTCTGTCGGGCCGGCGACGCCGTCGCGCTCCTCGTCGGCAGCTGCGGCGCCGGGTCGATCCTGGTCCTCGGCGACCGGCATCGCCGGCTGGCCAGTGCGGCCGGGCACGTCACCGAGCGGGCCGTCACCGCGGCGCCGTGTCCGGTGCTCGTGGTCCCGGAGTACCGCGGACCGACGCCTCCGGGCACGGTCGTCCGGCGCGCGGTCGTCGCCGGGGTGGACGACGGGCCCTCCGCGCCCGCGGTGCTCGCCCACGCGCTGCGGGCCGCGGCGGGACTCGGAGTCCCCGTCGAGGCCGTGCGTGTGGTGCCGCCGCCGTCGGGCGCCGAGACCGCCGAGGTACCCGACGCCGAGCTCGTCCGCGCCCGCCACGAGCTCGACGCCGTGGTCACGGCCGCCCGCCGCCACGGCCCCGAGGTGCCCGTCAGCACCGAGGTGGTCGCCGACCGCCCGGCCCGGGCCCTCCTGGAGCGCGCCGCGGGTGCGGACGAGCTCGTCATCGGGCACCGCCGCGACGGCGCGGCGACGGCGCGCGAGCCGGGCTCCACGGCCCGCTCGGTGCTCACCGCGGCGCCGTGCGCGGTGGCCGTCCTCGGCCCCCACGGCCGCGCGGGCTCACCGCGGCGCGCCGCGGTCGGGGAGAGCGCGCCGTGAGCGGGACCGACCCCGCGGTGGTCGAGACGCACACCGCGGTGCTGTGGTTCGCGGGCGACCGGGTGCACAAGATGAAGAAGCCGGTCGACCTCGGGTTCTGCGACTTCACGACCCTCGCGCGGCGCCGGGAGGCGTGCCTGCGGGAGATCGCGCTCAACCGGCGGCTCAGCCCGGAGGCCTACCTGGGGCTCGAGACCCTGCTCGGCCCCGACGGGACGGCCGCCGAGTACTTCGTCGCGATGCGGCGGATGCCCGCGGACCGCAGCCTCGCCGCGCTCGTGCGGGCGGGAGAGTCGGTCGACGACCACCTCCGCGCCCTGGCCCGGCGGCTCGCGGCGTTCCACAGCGCGGCCGCCCGTGACCCGGCCGTGGACCGCGAGGGCACCCTCGAGGCCGCCCGGGTCCGGTGGGCCGGCGTGCTCGACGGTCTGCGCCGCCACGCCGGCACCGTGCTGCCCGCCGACCTCGTCGACCAGGTCGCGGCCGCTGCGGAGGCCTTCCTGGCCGGGCGTCGGGCCCTGTTCGACCTGCGCCGGGCCCAGGCCCGCGTGGTGGACGGGCACGGCGACCTGCTCGCCGACGACGTGTACTGCCTGCCGGACGGGCCGGTCGTGCTGGACTGCCTGGAGTTCGACGACCGCCTGCGCTCCGTGGACGGCCTGGACGACGCGGCCTTCCTCGCCATGGATCTCGAACGCCTGGGGAGCGCCGAGCTCGCCGAGCGCTTCCTCGGCTGGTACGCCGAGTTCGCCGACGACCCGGCGCCGCCCGCGCTGCGCCACCACTTCGTCGCCTACCGCGCCGCGGTCCGGGCGGCCGTCACGTGTGTGCGGGTGGACCAGGGCGGGGGGAGCGCCGCGCTGGCGCGCGACCTGCTGGAGCTGGCCGCGGAGCACCTCGACGCGGGGCGGGTGCGCCTGGTCCTGGTCGGGGGACTGCCGGGGACCGGCAAGACCACCGTCGCCGGCGGTCTCGCCGACCGTCTCGGCGCGACGCTGCTGTCCAGCGACCGCGTCCGCAAGGAGATCGCGGGGATCGACCCGGCCACCCCGGCCGGGGCGGGCTACCGCAGCGGGCTCTACCGCCCCGAGCACACGGCGGCGACCTACGAGGAGCTCCTGCACCGTGCGGAGGCGCTCCTCGCGCGCGGCGAGTCCGTGGTGCTCGACGCGTCCTGGACCGAGGCCGTGCGGCGTGGGGAGGCCGGTGCCCTCGCGGCGCGCAGCTCGGTCCCGATGTCCGCGCTGCGGTGCGAGGTCCCCCGCGACGTCGCGGACGCCCGCATCCGGGCGCGTCGGGGTGCGGCCTCCGACGCCACCCCGCTGGTGGCCGCGGTCATGGCCGCCGACGCCGACCCGTGGCCGGAGGCCACGACCGTCGACACCGCGGGCGGCGTCGACGATGCCGTGGGTGCGGCGCTCGCGGCCGTCCGCTCTCCGGTGCGGCACGGGTCCTGGACCGTCGTCGAGGTCTGACCGCCGAGCGGCCCCACCCCCTCCAGGGGTGGGGCCGCTCACGTGTCAGGGTCGGTCGGGGAGGGCGCGGGCCGGGCGGTGGGCGGTCGCCACGGCCGCCGTCACCGCGGTCGCCCCGAGGACCACGAGCAGCCCCGCGATCACGAGCAGCAGGGTCGCGAGGGTCCGCAGACCCGGAACCGTGGCGCCGGCGTCGGCGGTGACCGCGATCCCGGCGCGCCCGTCGGGCTCCAGCACGACGAGCGACCAGTCACCCGGGGCGGGTCGCCACGTCACCGTCTGCGTGCCCGCCCCGGTGCTCTGGGCCACCCAGATGCCGGCCTCGGCCGGCGCCGGCGCCGGCGGCCCTCCGGGGTGCTCCACGACGGCGGGGCGGTTGCCGCCCCGGCCGGTGACGGTGCCGGAGGCCACCCCGGCGAGGTAGCGGTCGACCGCGTCGCGGGGGGCGACGCCGACGAACACGGGGCGAGCGGGGTCGAGGGGAGCGACCCGCACCCGCACCTCACCCAGCGCGGCGGCCGGCCAGAACGCCGCGTCCGGGGCCTGGTCGAGCAGCAGCGCCGGGGACCGCACCGCGTAGCCCCCGGCCGTCACCACGGTGGGCGGCGTCGTCAGGAATCCGGCCCGGTCGCGCGCGGTGACGTCGGTCGCCAGGCCCGTGACGCCGCCGACCAGCGGGGGCACGGCCGCGAGGCACAGCACGGCCCCGACCACCAGGGTCACGACCGGCCCCGCCGTCCAGCCGCGGCGGTCCACCGCGCTCGGGGCGACCGGGTCGGGCCCGGCGACCTCGCCCGGCTCGCGCGGACCCGCGTCGAGGGCGAACGGCGGGTAGCGGTCGGTCAGCAGGGCCGCGTAGGCCGCGACCCGCAGCACCCAGCGGTCCAGCCCGACGACGAGATCGAACAGCGCGGACGGGTAGGACCCCCGGACGGCGTGCACCACGATCCCGACGAGGGCGAGCAGGCCGACGAGCCCTCCGGCGCCCACCGACCACTGGTAGCCCTGGTCCTGCCAGACCCACCACGGGCTCGAGATCAGCAGCGCGACGACCACGTACTGGGGGAGGGCGAGCAGCCACCACTTGACCAGCACCAGCCCGCGGGACAGCCGCTCCGGGTAGGCGATCTCGAGGTCGGCCGGGTAGGTCGGGTCCGGGCGCAGGCTGAAGGGCGGATACCGGTCGGTGCCGAACGCCGCGTTGGTGTAGAAGGCGACCCGCCACGACCACCGCAGCACCCCGACCGCGAAGTCGAAGAGCACACGGGGGTAGCGCGCGGTCACGAGGATCGCGACGAACGCCACGACGGTGACCAGCCCGAGCGCGAGCCAGAGGAACGCGAGGACCATCCAGTGCGGGATCGCCAGGACCCACTTGACCAGCCACAGCCACCGCGACAGCCCGGGGTCGAGGTCGCCGCGCACCCGGAGGGGAGACGGGGGAGGCCCGGCCGGCGGGCGCGGTGGTGGTGACGGGGGTGACTGCTGTCGATCGGTGGTGGTCACGAGGACTCCTCCTCGGTCGGGCGCCCTCCGTCGCCCGGCCCGTCGGCAGCGGCGAGCGCGGCGAGCGCGTCGGTGGCGGTGACGATCCCGACGACGACACCGCCGTCGGTGACGAGCGCGGCGTCGAGACCCCCCGCGAGCACGGCGCGGGCCGTGCGGGGCGTCGTGGCGTCGACCTCGACCGTCGGCACCGGTCGCCGGGCCAGGTGTCCGACCGGACCGGTGACCCCGTCGACGGCGGCGGCGACGAGATCGCGGTCGAGCAGCAGCCCGACGCACAGGCCGTCGGCGATCACGGGGAGATGGCGCACGCCGGCCACCCGCATCACCCGCAGCGCCTCGGCGACCGTGACGTGCTCACCGACGACCCGGACCGGCCGGCTCGGGTCGATGCGCGGGGCCGTGGTGCCGGCGGATGCTCGTGTCGTCATGGCGTCATGCCAGACGCGGCCGTCGCCCGGAACCAGGGCCCACCGACCCGGCCCCACGGCCCGACCGGGTGTCGCGGCCCGTCCGACGGCCCCGGGCCCGCGGCCCGTTCGACCCTGCCGCCCGGACCCCGGCGGCAGCGACCGTGGACGTCTCACGGAGGAGGCGGACGATGACCCGGGCCCTGGTGATCTTCGAATCGATGTACGGCAACACCGAGGCGGTGGCGCGTGCGATCGCCGACGGCCTCGCCGCCCGCATGCCGGTCGACGTCGTGGAGGTCGGCGCCGCGCCGCCGGTGCCGGGTGACGACGTCGACCTCCTCGTCGTCGGCGGGCCCACCCACGCGTTCGGGATGAGCCGGGCCTCCACCCGGCGCGACGCGGCCGAGAAGGCCGCCGGCGAGCTGGTGTCGCGGGGCGACGGGGTCCGGGAGTGGCTCGCGGCCCTGCCGGCGCGCCCCGGTCTGCGGGCCGCGGCCTTCGACACCCGGGTCGCGCGGCCCCGTGTGCCGGGCTCGGCGGCCCGCGCGATCGGGCGACGCTTCCGCCGCGGCGGGGCGAGCGTCGTGGACGGGCCCCACAGCTTCTACGTCGACGGCACGGAGGGCCCGCTCTCGCCCGGCGAGCTCGACCGCGCCCGCGCCTGGGGTGCCGCTCTCGCCGCCGCGGCGGCCGTCCCGGCGGGCGGCGGAGCGTGACCGGCGAACCCGGGCGCCACGGCACCGGATCGTCCACGTCAGCAGGCGGGTGAGGGCCCGCCCGAGGAGAGGAGACCGCCATGGAGACCAACCGCGACGAGATGCACCGGGTCGACGACCTCGCCGGGGTGGGCATCGGTCGGGTCGACGACGCTGGTTGGGTCGTCGACTTCGCCGGGGTCCGCATCGGCCGGGTCGCCGAGGGAGCCGCCGTTGAGGACTTCGCCGGAGTTCACATCGGCACCGTCACGGACCACCGGCCGCGGGAGGCGACCGCCTGAGTCCGCCGTGATGGCCGCCCCCTGATCGCGGTTCGCGCACACCCCCTGGCGCTGGTGTCGCGTCACCGCACCGGTAGGCGGCGATGCCGCGGTCCTCGACTGCCACACCACGCTGCGGGACACCGCCGACCTGCACCGGCGGGAGGTCGTGCATGCCCTCGGCGATGCCGTCCTGCGGATCATCGACCGTCCGGCGTGCACCGGGTCGGCCCCGTCAGGAGCCGATCCAGATCCTCACGATCGCTCCGTGCTCGACCTCGGCGCCAGGATCGGGGTGCTGTCGACTGATGAGACCGCGGCCGGCGGCGGTGTGCGTCGCGTTCTCCGCAACAGCCAGCATGCCGGCGTCCAGGGCCCGGTCGTGCGCGTCGGTGGCGCGGACCCCGACCAGTTCGGGCACCTGCACCTTGCGGACCGGCTCCGCGGACACGGCGGGGCTGACGTCGACCATCGTGATGCTCCTCCTGACCGGTCGTCCCGGCCTGACGAGGGACGCGGCCTCGAAGCCCGAGTCCACTACCGACCAGAACGTCGAGGCGCTCGACGGTCATCCCGGGGACGCCCGGTGACGACCTGTCCGCGTCGTCAGCTCCACGGAGTGAGAGGACGCTCGCCCAGCCGACCGTCGACCACGATGTCGACGCGCTCGTCGAAGAAGCAGACCATGTCCGCGACCGGGGCGGCGTCGGGCAACGGATCGGGGTAGGTCCAGGCGATGTCGATCGGCGTGCCGGCCGTCGTGGTGCTGGCCGTCGTGGCGTCGGGCGCGGTGTCGGCCACGGCCCAGTAGGACGCAACGCCCTTGTACGCGCAGGTCGAACGGGTGGCGCTGGGCCGCAGCAGGTCGAACCGCACGTCCTCGGGGGCAGGTAGAAACGGACCGGCAGGCCGGTCTCGAAGAGCAGGCTCGGCCGTGAGCTCTCGGCGAGGACCGTCCCGCCGCGCTCGACGCGGACGTGGCGGTCGCTGCGCAGGACGTCGATGCGGGCCAACGGATCGTGCGGGTGGCCGATGACGCGTTGTGCTTCCTCGAACCACTCGTCGAACGCGTCCCAGTCGAGGACGACGTGGTCGGCGAGGTCGGGGTCCACGAGCCGGAACGCTGCCCCGATCCGTTCGTGGTCCGAGGTCCGCACGGTGAGCACCTCGCCCTCGGCGGTGTGGTGAGCGAAACCGGCCTCGGGGGTGAGCACCTCGATCGATCCCTCGCCCATCCGTACCGGCCCGCCCCGCGTGTCACCCTCTCCGAGGCGGCCCGGGACGAGGTCGGCGGCGACGTCGGCCACCGGCACGGCGTACTGGGGAACGACGCGTCGGGGTTCCCAGAGCAGAACCGCCCGGTGGGAGTCGACGACGGTCGTGCCCGCGATCGTCGCGCGCACGTGTTTCGCGGTCGGGATGTAGCGCAGCTCGGAGAGCCCGGACTCGAACCGAGCGAGGCGTGTCGCCATCACGGGAGCCTGCTCGCGTCGGGCCCGCCCATCAACACCCCCCGGTGACCCGCCCGGCAGGACCCGGCTCGCGCAGGAGCGCTCGACGTGTCGGCGCCGCCGCGACCGGGAAGCCGACTCGTGAACCTCGCGCCTCGGACCGACCGTGTCCCCACCGCCCGCCGGTCCGCGCAAGGCGCTCGTCGAGACGTCGGAACGGGCGGGGCGGCGCGTGCATCGCGTCAGATCGCCCGGGGCAGCCGCCGACGGGACGAGCATGTCGCTCCCTACCCGCACGGGCACCATCCGGGGCATCGTGGTGGGCGTCGGTGTCGCCACCGCCCTGGCCCTCGGAGCGTGCGGCGTCGACGGGAGCGCCCCGCAGCCGCCCCCTCCCGCGTCGACACCACGCGAGGCTCCCGAGTCAGTGCCGGTGGCGCCCGCCGGGGCCTCGCCGCCACCACCCGCGTCACCGGCCGAGCCCTGGGACAGCATCGCCCGGTGCGAGACCGGCGGCGACTGGCACGCCGACACCGGCAACGGGTACCAAGGCGGGCTGCAGCTCAGCCCTCGGACGTGGGCCGCGCACGGAGGTGGCCACTTCGCCCCCCAAGCCGACGAAGCGAGCCGCGAGCAGCAGATCCTCGTCGGTGAGCGGGTCCGGGCGGAGCAGGGCTGGGAAGCCTGGCCGGGCTGCACCGACAAGATCGCACCGAGCTGACGCGGCAGCCCCGAGATCGACATGACGACGCCGCGGTGCGTCCTGATCGACGGCGCGTCAGCTACGCCGGCTACGAGGAGGACGCCGCGATCTACGGTGCCGGCGAGGACGACGCCGACACCTGGCTCGCGGGTCTGAGATCGAGCGGGCGCTCCCTCGAGGACGTCCGGGGCGAGACCGCGGCCGTCTCGACTACTGGTAGTAGAGGATGCACCAGCACAAGGTGTCGCCCGTGGTGCACGCGGGTTCGGTCAGCGCGGTCATTGTCGCCGATCTGGTGAACGGGACACCGCCCCACTTCGACATGAAGTCGGTGGCCATGCCGGCGACGTACTGGTTCGGGGCGGCGGGCTGGTCGGTGCCGACGTAGGAATGCACCCCGGCGTCGAAGTCCTTCCAGCCGTTGAAGTACCAGGCGCTGTCGAACCAGTCCTCGGTGCCGGTCGAGATGATCGCCGGGGTGGTCTCGCCGTCGACGGCGATCTGGATGTTGCGTTCCTGCCAGGAGAGGTTCGACGCGCCGACCCCGCAGAGCTGGGAGTGGTAGACGATCCATCCCGCACCACCGGTGATCGAGGCGAGGACGGTGGTCTGGGTCGCGGTTCGCGTGACCCGCTGGTCCAGGAATCGGGCACCTTGCTGGCGGAGCCGCCGGCCGTTGGCGGTGTCGGTGGCGGTCAGCGCGTACGCGACCATCGAGTAGATGGTGGCCGTCTGGCTGGTGCTGGCGTTGTAGTACGCGAGCCGGATGCGCGTCCCGAAGGGCATCGGAAACGTGATCAGGAAGCCGGTGTTGAAGTTGTTGCTGTTGATCTCGGCATGGACGTGGGTGAGAGTGTGCGAACCCGCGACGACGCCGGCGCCGAAGTGTGTCGCGAACAGGGTGCCGAAGTCGATGTCGATCGACGGGGACGCGGCGCCGTCGTAGTACACCCGCAGGCGGGCATCGAGGGTGGGACCGTTCCCCCCGCCGAGGGCCATCCACAGCGACTTCACCGAGCCGGGTCCGCTGAGGTCCGCCAGAGTGCGCTCGGTCCGGGTGCCTACCGCCACGTTCTCGACCTTGACCATCCGCAGTTTGTCGGTGCTCAACGAGGCCAGGGGCGAAGACATGATCGGGCCTCCTCACACGTTTTCGGGACGCCCATCCAAGCCGGGTCGCGCGCCCGAGGGCAGCCGTGGCGGGCGAGCACCACCTGCGTGGACGCCCGGGAGCACTCGAACAGCGCAGATCGGGCCTGCCGGTACGCATCGCCCGGACGCCGGGCGGCGGCGGGTACGCATTTCCTGGCATGTCACGGCCGACCAGCGCTTCCTACCGTCGGACGCCCGGTCACCGGCACGGGGCCCGGGGTGACGACGGGGAGGTGCGTGATGGGTGCGATCGTGGTGTGCGGGGCGGGCATGGTCGGCCTGTCGGCGGCCCTGATGCTGGCCCGTGACGGGCACGAGGTGACGGTCCTGGAGGCCGACGCGACCGGGGCGCCCCCGCCGCGCGAGGCGTGGTCGTCGTGGGAACGGCGCGGCGTCGCGCAGTTCCGGCAGCCGCACAGCCTGTTCGCCCGGGTCCGGGCCGTCTGCGACGCGGAGCTGCCCGATCTGCCCGGACGGATGCTCGACGCCGGGTGCGTCACCGTCGACCCCCTCACGGCGATGCCACCGACCATGACCGATCGGACCCCGCGCGCCGGCGACGTCGCCCTGCGGGCCGTGACCGGGCGCCGGCCGGTGGTCGAGGCGGTCCTGGCCGCGGCGGCGGAGGCCGGTGGCGTGCGGGTGCGTCGCGGCGAGCGGGTCACCGGCCTGCTCACCGGCCGCCGGTCGCGCTTCGGGCTCCCGGACGGGGCGCCCGCGTCGTGCCCCCACGTCGTCGGGGTGCGGACCGCGCGTGGCGAGGAGATCCGCGCCGACCTCCTCGTCGACGCCACCGGGCGCCGCGCGCCCGGGGCGAGATGGCTGTTCGCCCTGGGTGCGCCGCTGACCGAGACCCGCGCCGTGGACCGTGGCTTCGTCTACTACACGCGCTTCTACACGGGCCCGGAACTGCCGCCCCGGATCGGTCCGCCGCTGGCGCCGCTGGGCTCCGTCTCGCTGCTGACCATCCCCGGCGACGACCACACGTGGTCGGTGACCGTCTTCGGGCTCGCCGAGGACCGGGCGCTGCAGGCCGTGCGCGAGCACACCGTGTTCGAGCGGGTCGTCGCCGCGTGTCCCTGGCAGGCGCCGTGGCTGGCCGGCGAACCGATCACCGGGATCCTGCCGATGGGCGGCGGGCTGGACCGGCGGACGCGCCTCGTGCGCGCGGGCCGGCCCGTCGTGACGGGGCTCGTCGCGATCGGGGACGCCTGGTGCGCCACCAACCCGTCGGCCGGGCGCGGGATCAGCATCGGCTTCGTCCATGCCCAGCAGCTGCGCCACGTGGTCCGCGCCCACCTCGGCGACCCCGGAGCGTTGGCGGAGGCGTTCGACCAGCGCACCGAGGGGGTCGTCGCACCGCTGGTCGAGGTCCAGACCCGCGCCGACCGGGTCCGCGTTGCCGAGATGCGGGCCGAGATCGCCGGCGCCCCCGTACCGCCGAGCGACGACGCGGTGATGCGCCTGGCGGCAGCGGCCGCGAGCGACGCCGATGCGCTGCGGGGCGTCCTCGAGATCGTGCACTGCCTGGCCCTGCCCGAGGAGGTCCTGGCCCGCCCGGAGGTTCGGGCCGCGGTCGACACCGTCGGTCCGGTCCTGCCGCGTCGGGTCCCGGGCCCGGACCGCGCCGAGCTCCTCGGCCTCCTCGCCGAGCACCCCGGCCTCGCCCAGGTGCCCGCCCCGCGCAGCCCGCAGCGGGTCGAGGTTGCCTCCTGACTCCGCGGCCGGACCCGGGTGTCCGCTCCGGGGATGCGCGCCGTGCTCGCTCACACCCAGCGCATCGCCCTGATCAGTCACCGGTGCGGCCGACCTCCGGTTCCGGGACGTCGCGTTGCTCCGACCAGGAAACCGATCTGCAGCGGTGCCAGGTCGCTTCCCGGGCCCTGGTTGCGCCGGTCGATCAGTGCTGCGGCTGAGATCTCCTCCGCCGCGAGGACCAGCCCGGACGTGCCGTGTCCGTCGAGGTCGGGTGAATGTGTCCGGTCCTGCCGAACGACGCTATGGTCCTGAAATGCGACCTCTCCGGTACTCGATCAACGTCACGCTCGACGGCTGCGTCGACCACCGTGAGGGCACGCCGAGCGAGCAGCTCCACCAGCACGCGGCGGAGACGATCGCCCGGGCCGACGCCCTGATCTTCGGGCGACGGACCTACCAGATGATGGAGTTCTGGCGGGAGGAGGCGGCCGGACCGGACCCGGGCCCGTTCGCCCGCAGCATCGACGTCGCGAAGAAGTACGTCGTGTCCGGCACGCTCGACGACGTCGACTGGAACGCGGAGCTGGTGCGCCCCGACGATCTGGAGGCCACCGTCCGGCGTCTGAAGGACGAGCCCGGCGAGGGGCTGTACTGCGGCGGCGTCCAGCTCCCGCTCGCCCTGGCGGACCTCGGACTGATCGACGAGTACGAGTTCTGGGTGCACCCGCGCCTCGCCGGCCACGGCCCGACGTTGTTCGCCGGCCTCGCGGAGCCCCTGGCCCTGGAGCTCGTGGGCCGCCGCGAGTTCGACGGGGGCGTGGTGGCGCATCGTTACGTGCCGCGCTGAGACGGACGGGCAGCGGGCTCCCGCTCGTCCGGTCTAGTGCTCACCGCGGGGGTCGGTGCCGGCGCGGAGACGGTCGCGCAGCGCAGTGGCGATCTCCGTGGCGGTGCGCCGGGTGTGGTCCGAGGCGCTGCCGGCGAGCTCGTCGCGGAGGAGGGCGGCGACCACCCGCAGCTTGGTGTTGGTCTGCTGGGACAGCCGGATCAGGGTGTCGAACGCCTGCTGGTCGGTGAGGTCGAGGGCGTGCATGAGCATCCCCTTGGCCTGCTCGATGTCGGGCAGGGACTCGAGCTGGCGCTCGCGGTGTTCCAGCTGGTCCCGCAGCTGCTCCAGCTGACCGGGAGCGGCGTCGGCCGGCCCGCCGGGCGTCGACGGGGCGGGTGGGGCGACCACCCGTACGCGGCTCAGGTCGAGCCAGTCGGCCAGGCGGGCGACGGCGTGACGATCGACGTGCAGGAGGACGTCGCGGTCGAGGGTGCGGGCGTAGTGGTCGAGCGCCTCGAGGCCGCGATGGTCGATGAACTCGAGCTCGACGGCGTCGATCACCAGCACGTCGCCGAGACCGAGCGGTCCGACCCGTTCCAGGGTGCGCACCACGGCGTGCCACCCGGCTCGGTCGATCTCGCCGGCGAGCGCGGCGTCGACGGCGGGGTCGGCGTAGAGGCGGAACCGCGCGGCCCCGGGGTTGGCCAGCGGATGCAGGCACACCAGCTCCGCAGCGGCGTCGCCGATGACGCGGTGGTCGACCGCGCACAGCGCCGAGATCGGCAGGGCGGCCATCTTCTGGTCGATCAGGAACTCGAAGCGGGCGAAGCGGTCCCGTTGTCCCTCGGTGACGACCAGCGACGTCGTGTCCACGACCGCGCGGAACCCGCCGTACCCGGCGCGCACGACCGCCTCGGTCGCCGCGACACGGGACCGGACCGCGAGGTCGGGGTCGACGACGGCGCTCTCGGCGGCCAGGCCGTAGAACTCGCGGATCGGTGTGACCGCCACCCGGTCCGGCGCGAGCCCGGGGACCGGGGGAGCAGGGCGAGCTCCGTGCGCAGAGCCTCCCGGTCGCCGGCGCCGACGTACTCCACCCAGTGGCCCTCGACGAGACCGTCGGCGAGGAACCGTGCGGCCTGCAGGAAGAACTCGTCCCGGTCCCGGTAGGACCAGCCCAGATGCCCGAAGGGCGTCAGTCCCGCCGCCGAATCCACCACAGCCTGTCGCCGCGCCATCCCCCGCCCTGATCCCCCGTGAGGTCCCGGCCCCGCCGGCGCCCGGCCGCGGGCGGCCGATGCGCGTCGACCGCTGTGGCGGATCGAGCTCTGGCCGGCACCGCGCCGGCTCGGACCGACGACGATGTTGGCACCGGCACGAGGCGCGGGTCCACCGCACCGGGGAGCGCGCCGGGGAGGACGTAGGCGAACGAGGCCGTTGGCCAGCAGGCGCAGCAGTGCGCCCGTATGTCCCGGGGGCGCGTCGAACCGGCGCGCGGCGGCGGGCCGTGGTGCGACCATGGCTGTGCCGGTCCCGGACGCTGTTCCTACCCCCCGGGGACGAAGTCCGGGGCCGGCCCCGACAGCGGCGCCGGGCCCACGGCCCGAACGCCGCACCTCGTGGGTGCCCCGGCACGCCCCCCGTGACGGACACGCCGCGTGCCGGGGCCAGGCCCGTCGCTCCGCCACGGAGCAGGGGACCTGCGGAGTTGTTGACGATTCGATTGATCGACTAACGCCGCCGCTGCGGTCGTCCGGGGCGGTGTGCTCACCGCGCGGGATCGAGCTCCCGCAGGTTCGCCACCAGCTCGGCGAAGTGCGCCGGCGGCGGCGGAGCGTCGCCGGGGCGGTTGAGCCGCAGGCGGTCGGCCACCCGGCCGTAGCGTTCCCGGAGGAGCACGGCGGCCTCGCCCGGTGACCCGACGGCGCACATCGCGTGGAGGAGGTCGTCGTCGACGAGGTGGGGCATGTCGTCCCACCGGCCCTGCTTCGACAGCCGGTGGAGCTCGTCCTGCAGCTCTCCCTGCCCGTGGAGCTCGAGGACCCGGCGGTACGCGGGTGTCGAACCGTAGAAGGAGATCTGGCGGCGCACCGCCTCGACGTCGCTCTCGTCGAGCGCGACGAACGGGGACAGCGCGATCTGCAGAGGAGGGCGGCCCGGCGGCCGGTGGGCCGTGACCTCGGGGACGATCACCTCCTCGAGATAGGCCCGGGTGCAGAACGGGTGGACGAAGAGCCCGTCGGCCACCTCGGCGGCGACCCGGAGCATCCGCGGCCCGACCGCGGCGAGGAAGACCGGCGGCGCACCGTGGGGGTTCGGCGGCGGCGTGAAGGCCGGTGCCATGAGCGAGTGCTCGTAGAACCGTCCGCGGTGCGCGAGGGGCTCACCGGTCGTCCAGGTGTGCCAGATCGCGCGCAGCGCGACGACGAACTCGCGCATGCGGTCGGCCGGCTCCGACCAGGGCATGGAGAACCGCCGGGCGACGTGGGGCCGGATCTGGCTGCCGAGCCCGAGGATCAACCGCCCACCGGAGAAGCGCTGCAGGTCCCAGGACGGGTACGCGATGGTCATCGGGGTCCGGGCGAAGGCGATGGCGACCGACGGGCCCACCTCGATGCGCTGCGAGTGCTCGCACGCCAGGGTCAGGGACAGGAACGGGTCGGCGCGGTTCTCGGTGTTCCACGCGCCGTCGAACCCGATCTCCTCGCAGGCGCGGACGTCACCGGCGACCGAGGACAGGGTCGTGTCGAGCCGTGCGTCGATCTTCATCGAACGGTGGACTCAGGCGCCGGGCACGGAGCCGGGCGGCAGGAACTCCACGTCGTGCAGCGCGGACTGCCGGACGACCTCGTCGGGATCCCGGAGGTCGTGCAGCTGGTCGAACAGGTGGGCCAGGTTGCCGGTCGGGCTCACCCAGAACAGGGCGCGGGTGTCGGCCTCGGTGCGGTTGTAGTAGGCGTGGGGGAGGCCGCGCGGCATCAGCACCGTGTCGCCGGGACCGGCCTCCTCCCACTGGCCGTCGAGGTAGAGCGTGAAGACGCCGCCGAGGACGTGGATGTGCTCGTCCTGCGTGGGGTGCACGTGGGGCGGTACGCCGGTGCCCGGCGGGTCGAGGGTCTCGAACGCGAAGCTGGACTCGCTGATCGCCTTCGCCCAGTAGGTGTGGCCGAGCACGTTCCACACCCGGCGGTGCTGACCTTCACCAGCGCGGACGATGCCCTTGGGCAGGGGACCCAGCACGATCTCGTCTCCGTCGAACATGCCCGGACCGTACTGCGCGCTCCTCGAGCGCGTTCCTCGTCGGCGGGCGCGTTTCTCGATCTTCCCGGACGGCTAGCCCACGGGCTCATCACGTCGACGGCTCTGGTGCGGTCGGCGTGACACCGAGGACGGGAGCAGGACCATGACCGACGAGAAGGACGAGGCGACCACCGGGTCGGCCGGCACCGGCCGGGACGCGGGCGCCGGGGGCAACGGTCCCACCAACATCCCGGAGGAGTCCGCGTCCTCGGAGTCGGACCTCGCGCTGTCGAAGCAGGCGGCCCGGCGGGACGGGGAAGAGGACGGGGAGTAGGACCACGACGCCGGCGCTCCACCCACACGGTGCGGGCGCCGGTTCCCGCCTCGGGGCCGGCTCAGCGAGGCTCGGCCCGCGCGCCACCCTCCTCGGTCCGGCGCTTCTGCTCGACGCGGTACCCGACGAGGATGTGGGCGACGCCCACGACGGCGGCCGCCAGCGCCGCCGGCGGGAAGACCGCGGCCGCCACGCACGTGACGACGGCCCACGCGCCGATCACGAGGACGAGTGCGCGGTGGTAGCGCTGCCGTGCCCGCCGGCTGCCGGGGCGCTCGGCGCCCTCGACCTCCGGTCCGCCCGCCCGGGGCCGGGCCCAGGCGAAGAACCTCGACTGCGCGAGCACGGAGCGAGACGACACGGCCGACCCCTGGAGAGAAGCAGAAACGGGCCCCACGACCCGTTCGTCGACTCTAGGGCCCGGCGGTCCTGTCGGCGGGTCCACAGCGCTCGGAGTGGGCAACGGTTCGGCCACGACCACCCGATCCGGTGAGCACGCCCGGTGTCATCGACGTCCACCCCGGCCGAGCTGCGCGAGGAGCCACCACAGGGCCCGCTGCGGCGCGTCCGGGAGCCCCGCCACGGTGAACGACCAGTCGTGCTCGGCGTTGATGCGGGCCAGCTCCCGCAGCGGTGGACGGTCCGGCGACGAGGCCAGGGCGCGCAGCTGGGCCTGCAACGGGCCGGCCGGGCTCTCCACGGTGCGCAGCCGGACCGGCTCGGCGAACGGGTTGGCGAACGCGTGGGTGGTGCCCGGGGGCACGGCGACGGACTCGCCGGGCACCAGCAGACGACGCTCCCGCCCGACGCGGACCACCAGCCGTCCCGAGGCGACGGTGAAGTGCTCCCACTCGTGGCGGTGCCGGTGGGTCGGGGGACCGGCGTGGTGGGGTGGGAGCAGCGCGGTGAAGGCGAAGTCCGGCGCCGAGGACTCGATGGTGAGCACCTGACCGTCGGGGAACTCCAGCGTCGTCACGTCGCACCGCCTCCCGTCCGGAGGTCCACGCGGGCCGGACGGAACGGCGCCGGGCCGAGCGACATCAGGGCGACGCCGTGGCCTCGTGCGCCCCGTGCAGGGGGGCTGCGTGGTCGGTCTTTGCGGCGCGCTGCGCCCTCTCGGTGAAGGCGATGGCGGCCCAGATCAGGAGCCCCGGGACGACCCAGTTGAAGACGAGGTCGGTCGGGCGGAACCCGGCACCGGCCCCGGGTGCGTCGAACGTCCCCGCGACGGCGTGGCTCACCGCCATGCCCACGATCACCGCACCCCACACCGCGCTGATCCGGCGGTTGATCGACCGGAAGCGCTCGGTGTGCCAGAACTCGCGGGGCACGCTCTCGCGGGCGTACTGCTCGGTGAACGGCATCACCGGCAGGGTCGCGAAGATGATCGCGGCCAGGGCCGCCGCGGCGAGCGCGCGCCCGTAGCCGGCGAGGAAGGCGTCCACGCCGGGCACCGCGAACGCCACGATCCCCAGGGCCAGGAACACGACCGCCGCACTGACCTCGAGCAGCTTGGGCGACTCGCCCTTGATCATCTCGCGGGCGATCAGGCCGACGGCGACGACCAGCGCCAACAGACACGCCACGCCGACCGCGCCGGCACCGAGCCGGCTCGCCGTCAGGGTGAACACGATCCATGGTACGAACCCGGACAGCGTCTTCAGGGATGACATAGAGTGATGATCGCCCCGGGAAGTCTGAGGCGTGAATGCCCTGATCGAGTGGTCAGGCGAACGCTTCGATCCCGAGCGTGGCTGGCAACGGTGGGCTCAGCGGGCGGTGCCGTCCCGGTAGAGCCACTGCCCGGCCTCGCGGACGAAGCGGCTGCGTTCGTGCAGGACCCCGGTCCGCCGGCCCTCGCGGTGGTGGGCACGGAACTCGACGACCCCGTCGGTGTCGAGCAGGCCGCCGCCGACGCGGTCGAGCACCTCCAGCTGTGTCCAGCGGACGGACGGATCGAGCGTCAGCGTCGTCGGGCGCGTGGTCGGGTGCCAGGTCCGCAGCAGGTGGTCGACGTCGCCCCGCGCGAAGGCCGTGTACCGCGACCGCATGAGCGCCTCCGCGGTGGGCGCCGCGTCGCCCGTCTCGCCGAGATACCGGCCGCAGCAGGTGTCGAACGGTTCGGGCAGGCCGCACGGGCACGGTCGGGGACGCACGGGCGTCGAGTATGCCGTCGGGCCCTCGGTCAGGACCCGCTCCTCACGAGGTCGGCGTGGTGGACGGCGGCGACGTCGGGGTGGGCGCGCAGGCGGGCCTTGAGCAGGTTGTCGCCGAAGGTGCCGGAGATGACGTTGTCCGGGTCTTGAGTGACACCGCGCGCCTCGTCCGTGAGCTCGGCGGGGAGGTCGATCCGCGGGACGGTGGAGTCGAGGGCGGGGTTGAAGAAGAAGGGGATCGACAGGCGGGTCTCGCCCGGCGGCGGCGAGACCACGCGGTGCATCGTCGCCTTGAGGTAGCCGTCGGTGGCGAACTCGAGGAGCTCGCCGATGTTGACGACGAACGCGCCGGGGACGGCGGGCGCGTCGATCCAGGCGCCGTCGTGCTCGACCTGCAGACCGCCCTTGCCCGGCTCGATCATGAGCAGGGTGAGCACGCCGGGGTCGTTGTGGGCGCCGACGCCCTGGCCCCGCTCCTCGCGGCCGGGGTAGCGCACGAGCTTGATCAGCGTGGAGGGGCGGTCGCCGAAGGTGCCGTCGAAGACGTCGGCGGGGCTGCCCAGCGCCACCGCCCAGGACGCCATGAGCCGGCGCGCGACGGCGGAGCACCGCTCTTCCCAGTCGGTGAACACCGCGCGCAGGTCGGGCTGGGCGGCGGGCCAGAGGTTCGGGCCCTCGAGGCGCATGTAGGCCGGGGCGCCGGGGTCGTCGACGCGGTCGCGCTCGGCGCCGATGTCGATCTGCTCGCGCCAGTCGACCTGCCCGCCGGTGAGCTCGCCGCCGGTGCGGGTGTAGCCGCGGAAGTGCGGGCTCTGCCGCATCTCGATGCCCTGCTTGTCCGCGGCGGGCAGGGCGAAGAACCGCTCGGCGGTCGCGAAGGCGCGGGCGGTGACGTCGTCGGGGATGCCGTGCCCGACCAGGTAGAAGAACCCGACCTCGTGCGTCGCCGCGCGCAGGGCGTCGCGGAACGCCGCGGCCGAGGCCTCGTCGCCGTCCAGCATCGCCAAGTCGAGGACCGGGAGACTCGTCGACACCGGGGTGTGCGTCACGAGGGACAGGCTAGTGGGAGTTCCGGTCTGACGGGGTCGGCTGCGAAGGACCTTCGGCTATCGTACGAGATCGTGGAGCTGCCTCCGGTCGACCGGACGATCCTGGTCGCTCTCCAGCAGAACTCTCGGATCACCAACCGCGAGCTCGCGAGCCGTGTCGGGCTCGCCGAGTCCACCACCCACGAACGCGTCCGGCGCCTCGTCGACGCCGGGGTGGTCACGCGGTTCACCGCCGATCTCGACCCCGGTGCGCTGGGCCGCCCGATGCAGGCGCTCATCGCGGTCCAGCTGCGGCCCCAGAGCGCCGAGGTCGTCACCCGCTTCCTCGACGCCGTCGTCGGCGACCCGTGCGTGCTCGACGCCACCGTCCTGTCCGGCGAGACCGACGTGCAGATCCGGGTGGCGGTCGCCTCGAGCGAGGCGCTGCGCCGCTTCGCCTGGCAGAAGGTGACCTCGGTGCCCTCGGTCCGCTCGATCCAGACCCACATCGTCTACGAGCACCGGCGCGGCCCGGGCCTCGCCGAGACCGGCGACTAGCGACCGAGCGCGCGCGCGAGGCCGGGCCCCTCAGAGCACCGGGTCCCCGTGCGCGACGGGGCACGTGGCCTCGATCAGCGGGCTCGTCGACGCGCCGCAGCGGTAGGCCGCGTTGGCCAGGACCGAGCACCCGCACCCGGCCGCGCGGGCCGCCGGGCTCCCCGGCAGCAGGATCGCCGCGCCGGCCGGTGCGCTCGGGCCCGGGCCGACGTCGGTGCCGGGCCGCGGGTCGGTCTCTGCAGGGTCCATCGCCCACCGAGTCTGCGACGCCCTCGGGCGCAGGGGAGCTGCGATGAGGGAAGTAATTGCCGCACCCGAACGGCGCGGGCACGACGCGGCCGCGATCTACGGCATGCTCCGTGGTGGAGGAGGGGGCCGATGGACGGGACGACGCAGGCGGAGTCGACGGTCGAGCTCGCGCCCGGCTACCGCACGAGGGTGCTCGACCGCGGCGGGGGCCGGGTCGTGGTCCTCCTGCACGGCACCCCCTTCGACGTGCGCGCCTGGCTCCCGGTCGTGCGCGCCGTGGACGGTCGGTGCCGCACGGTGTGCTTCGACGCGCGCGGCCACGGGTCCGCCACCGACGTCCCCGTCGCGGGCTACTCCCGCCTGGCCGACGACGTCGTCGCGCTGCTGGACCGTCTCGACCTCCCCGACGTCCACCTCGTCGGGCACTCGTGGGGCGGCCAGACCGCCCAGCGTGTCGCGCTGGAGCACCCGGAGCGGGTGAACCGCCTGTCGCTGATCTGCACGCGGGCATCGCCGTTCCCGGCGTTCGCCACGGTCGCGCAGGGGCTCCGGGACGGGACCGCCGACCCCGAGGCCAGCCTCTCGCGGTGGTTCACCCCCGAGGAGCTGGCCGAGCCGCACGGCGTCGCCGCGACCGTGGGCTCCTGGCTGCGCGCCGCCGACCGCACGCGGTGGGCGGACGCCCTGGAGATGATCTCCACGTTCGACGACCTGGCGCAGCTGGCGGGCATCGCGGTCCCGACCGACGTGGTGGCCGCGGAGGACGACGGTGTCGCGGTGCCCGAGCACATGGCGCAGATCGCCGAGGCCGTGCCGGCGGCGTCGTCGCGCGTGCTGGAGGGCGCGCGGCACCTCGTCCCGCTGCAGCGCCCCGACGAGATCGCCGACATCCTGCTCGGCCGGCGCTGACCCCGTCCCGCCCCGGCGGGACCGGCGTCACCCGCCGTCGGCCGGCGAGCTCGTGGCGGTCGGGCGCGGGGTCCGCACGCCGACCAGGGTGTAGATCAGGGCGATCACCGCCACGATGCACAGCAGGGCGAGACCGATCGTGTAGCTGTGGGTCACGGCGTCGTAGGTGGCGCCCATGACCAGCGGCGGGAAGTAGCCGCCCAGCCCACCGGCGGCGCCGACGATGCCGGTGACGCTGCCGACGCGCTCCTGCGGGGCGGTGACGGCGATCCAGGCGAAGACACCGCCGGTGCCGAGGCCCAGGAACCCGGCCAGGAGCACGAACGCGGTCCCGGCGAGGAGCTCCGGCGGGGGCTTGAGCGCGACGACGACGGCGAGGACCGCGGCGCCGGCGAAGGACGTCGCGGCGACCCGGCGCGGGCCGAGCCGGTCGGAGAGCACGCCGCCGATCGGGCGCGCGATCACCGCGGCGATCGCGAACCCGGCGGCGCGCGTCCCGGCGCCGGTGAGGTCGAACTCGTAGACGTCCTTGAGGTAGGTCGGCAGGTAGGTCGAGAAGGCGACGAAGCCGCCGAAGGCCACGGCGTACAGGAAGGACATCTGCCACGTGATCGGCAGCTTCGCCGCGGCGACGAGCTTGGGGACGACCGGGCTGGTGTTGGGCGTCCAGACCGGCGAGTCGCGCATCGTCGTCCACACCAGCGCGGCCACGGCGACCAGCGCCACGGCGATGATCACGTGCGTCGCGGTGTAGCCGAACCAGCGCACGAAGCGCGGGGTGAAGAACGCCGAGAGCGCCGTGCCGCCCATGCCGGCGCCGAAGATGCCGGTCGCGAGGCCGCGCCGGGACTTCTCGTACCAGGCGTTGGCGAACGGGATGCCCACCGCGAAGGTCGTGCCGCCGATGCCCAGGAAGAAGCCGAACAGCAGCATCAGCGGGTAGGAGCCCAGGGTCCCGGCGAGCGCGACCAGGAGCACGAACGGCGCGGTGAGCAGCAGGAGCACGGTGAACATCGCGCGGCCGCCGTAGCGGTCGGTGAGGGCGCCGGCGAGGATGCGGCCCACGGAGCCGACGAGCACCGGCGTGGCGACGATCATCGCCTTCTCGGTGGCCGAGAGGCCCATGGCCTCGGCGTAGCTCACCCCGAGGGGCGCGATGAGGTTCCAGGCCCAGAAGCTGATGGTGAAAGCGAGCGTCGCGAGGGCGAGGTTCCGCGTCTGACCGGTGCGGAGGTCGGGGACGGTGCCGGTGCCGGTCATCGGGGCCTCCGCTCCCGATCGGGCGTGCCGACGGGGCTCCAGCCGGCCCGCGGACGTCCCGTGGGGGAGGGCTGCACCCGGTCACGGCTGCGGTAGACGATGTAGGGGCGGAAGAGGTAGTGCACCGGCGCGGTGAAGGCGTGCACGAGACGGGTGAAGGGCCACACCGCGAACAGCAGCATCCCGACCAGGGCGTGGACGTGGAACTGGACGGGCGCGGCCGCCATCGCGGCGACGTCGGGCTGCAGCAGAAAGATCGACCGGAACCAGGGCGACACGGTCTGGCGGTAGTCGTGCGCCTCATGACCGGCGCCCACGCTGACCAGCGTCGTCCAGAGTCCCAGCACGATCGCGCCGACCAGCAGCACGTACATGAGCTTGTCGTTGCGCGTGGTCGCCATGAAGACCGGTCCGGTCCTGCGGCGCCGGACGACGAGCAGGACGATGCCGACCAGCGTGCAGACCCCGGCGATGCCGCCGAGGACCAGCGCGTTCACGTGGTAGAGCGACTCCGAGACGCCGACCGCCTCGGTCCAGCTCTCCGGGATCAGCAGGCCGCCCACGTGCCCGACGAACACGACCAGGATCCCGAAGTGGAAGAGCGGCGAGCCGATACGCAGCAGCCGCGACTCGTAGAGCTGCGACGATCGCGTCGTCCAGCCGAACTTGTCGTACCGGTACCGCCAGATCGTCCCGCCGACCAGCGACGCGATCACCAGATACGGCAGCACCCCCCAGAGCAGGACGGTCATCGGGACTCCTCCAGCGGCAGCAGGCGCGGGTCGTAGGGGTCCAGGCCGACCGTCTCGGCAGGCGGCCCGGCGGCGGCCATCGCGTGCACGGCGGCCCGGTCCGGTGGCGAGACCCCGGGCAGCGTGGCGCAGACGGCGGTGACGGCTCCCGCGTACGGCGAGGCGTCGTCGGTGAGCGCGAGGCGCAGCAGCTCCAGGCTCGGGCGGTACTCCTGGAGCAGGGCCGCACCGTCGACGGGATCGGCGAGCGCGGCGTACTCCAGCACCAGCGGCAGGAAGTCGGGCAGCTCGCGGCCGGCGTCGACGCGGAACCCGTGGCGCCGGTAGCGCTCCACGAACCCCGCGAGCACCTCGCCGCGCCGGCGGGTGTCGCCGTCGGTCCAGTACGACAGGTGCAGCGCGTGGCGCCGGGAGAGGTCGAAGGTCTCGACGTACTCCCGTTCGCGCGTCCCGGGACCGCCCGCCAGCAGGTGCGCGACGACCGGCTCGAGTGCCTCGACCGCCGGGCCGCGGGGTCGCTCGGCCAGCGCGTCGCGCAGCAGGGGCAGCCGGGCGGTGAGCTCGGCGTCGGGGTAGGAGAGGCACCACGACGCGACCTGGTGCACGACGCGATGGTCGGTCGTGCCGGCGTGCGCCCGGGGCCACCTCATCGGTCGCCCTCACGCGCCGGCGGGAAGAGCCCGTCGGGCCGCCCGTTGCCGTCCCAGTTGAGCAGGTTGACCCGGCCGCGCAGGTCCTCGCCGCCGACCGGGGTGTCGCCGGTCTGCCGGTGGCGCAGCGCGTGGAAGGTCTCCACGGCGACCGGCACCGGCCGGCCGCTGGCCTCCCCGAAGGCGTCGGAGTCGTACATCCCGGGGCCCTCGTCGAAGTCCAGGGAGCAGCCCATCTCCTCGAGGTCGTGGGCCTGCTCGACGTGGGCGGTGGGGATGACGTAGCGCTCGTCGTACTTGGCGATCGCCATCAGCCGGTACATCTCGTAGAGCTCCTCCTCGCCCATCCCGACGGCGGCCGGGATCGAGGCGTCGGGCTCGCGGCCGAGGGTCACCCCGCGCATGTAGGAGCGCATCGCCGCGAGGCGCCGCAGCACCCGGGCGACGACCTCCGTGTCGCCCGCGGTGAACAGTTCTGCCAGGTACTCCTGCGGGATGCGCAGGGTCTCGATGGCGCCGAAGAGCACGTCCCGGTCCTCGGCGTCGTGGCCCTGGCCCGCGAGCAGGTCGACGATCGGCGAGAGCGGCGGGACGTACCAGACCATCGGCATCGTCCGGTACTCGGGATGCAGCGGCAGGGCGACCCGGTAGGTCTTCGCGAGCCGATAGACCGGGGAGCGCCGGGCTGCGGTGAGCCAATCCTCGGGGATGCCCTGCGCGCGGGCGGCCGCGACGACGGCGGGGTCGTGCGGGTCGAGCATCAGGTCGAGCTGGGCCGCGTAGAGGTCCTTCTCGTCGGTCACGGAGGCGGCCGCGGTGACCGCGTCGGCGTCGTAGAGGACCAGCCCGAGGTAACGCAGCCGGCCCACGCACGTCTCCGAGCAGACCGTGGGGAGGCCGACCTCGACGCGCGGATAGCAGAACGTGCACTTCTCGGCCTTGCCCGACTTGTGGTTGAAGTAGATCTTCTTGTACGGGCAGCCGGTGATGCACTGGCGCCAGCCGCGGCACCGGTCCTGGTCGACGAGCACGATGCCGTCCTCGACGCGCTTGTAGATCGCGCCCGAGGGGCAGGACGCCATGCAGGACGGGTTCAGGCAGTGCTCGCAGATCCGCGGCAGGTAGAACATGAAGGTCTGTTCGAACTCGAAGCGGATCTTCTCCTCGGACTCGCGCCGGATCCGCTCGACGACCGGGTCGAGGTGGCCGTGCTCGGGCGTCCCGCCCAGGTCGTCGTCCCAGTTGGCCGACCAGGTGATCTTCGTGTCCGCCCCGGTGATCAACGACTTCGGGCGCGCGACCGGGAAGTCGTCGCCCAGCGGGGCCTCGACGAGCGTCCTGTAGTCGTAGGTCCAGGGCTCGTAGTAGTCGGCGAGCTCGGGCTGCACGGGGCTGGCGAAGATGGTCAGGAGCTTCTTGAGCCGCCCGCCCGCGCGCAGGCGCAGCCGGCCCCGCCGGTTCAGCGTCCACCCGCCGCGCCAGCGCTCCTGGTCCTGGTAGCGCCGCGGGTAGCCCTGGCCGGGACGGGTCTCGACGTTGTTGAACCACACGTACTCGGTGCCGGCGCGGTTGGTCCACGCCTGCTTGCAGGTCACCGAGCAGGTGTGGCACCCGATGCACTTGTCGAGGTTCATCACCATGCTCATCTGGGCCATGACGCGCATGTCAGTACCTCACGTCCTGGGAACGCCGCCGCACGGTCGAGACCATGTCGCGCTGGTTGCCGGTGGGGCCGAGATAGTTGAACGCGTACGAGAGCTGGGCGTAGGCGCCGACCAGGTGCGTGGGCTTGACGAGCAGGCGGGTCACCGAGTTGTGGATCCCGCCGCGGCGCCCGGTGGCCTCCGACTTCGGGACGTCGATCGTGCGCTCCTGCGCGTGGTGGACGTAGACGACGCCGGCGGGCATCCGGTGGCTCACGATCGCGCGGGCCACGAGGACCCCGTTGGCGTTGGTGCACTCGACCCAGTCGTTGTCGCGCACCTCGATCGCGTCGGCGTCCTGCGGGCTCATCCACACCGTCGGCCCGCCGCGCGAGAGCGCCAGCATGAACAGGTTGTCCTGGTACTCGGAATGGATCGACCACTTCGAGTGCGGCGTCAGGTAGCGCACGGTGATCTGCAGCGCGCCGTCCGGCCCGAGGACGGGCTCGCCGAAGAGCCGCTGCATGTCCAGCGGGGGGCGGTAGAGCGGCAGTGCCTCGCCGAGGTCGGACAGCCAGTCGTGGTCGAGGTAGAGGTGCATCCGGCCGGTGAGCGTGTGGAAGGGCTTCAGGCGCTCGATGTTGACCGTGAACGGGGCGTAGCGCCGCCCGCCGGTCTCCGAGCCGGACCACTCCGGTGAGGTGATCACGGGGACCGGCGCGGCCTGGGTGTCTGCGAAGTGGACGATCTTCTCTTCCGACCCCTCGGCGAGGTCGTGCAGCGGGCGCCCGACGCGCTCGGACAGCGTGCGGAAGCCCTGCACGGCCAGCGCCCCGTTGGTCGTGCCCGAGAAGCGCAGGATCGCCTCGGCGAGGTGCTGGTCGGTGTCGATGGCGGGCCGCCCGGCGCCCGCTCCGGAGGGCATCACGCCGTTGCTGCGCGCCAGCGCCGCGACCTGCTCCTCGAGGCGGTAGGTGACGCTCTTGACGGTGAAGCCGAGACGGTCGGCCAGCGGCCCCACCGTGGCGAGCTTGTCCGCGATCGCGGTGTAGTCCCGCTCGACGACGGAGTACACCGGCGTGTTGACACCCGGAACGGCGGCCACGTCCGGGCGGGCCCAGTCGCGCACCACGCCCCCGGGCTGCGCCGTCTCGCCCGGCGTGTCGTGCTGCAGGGGGACGGCGACGAGGTCCCGGCGGGTGCCCAGGTGGCGGGCCGCGAGCGCGGAGACCCGGCGGGCCAGGGCGTGGAAGGCGTCGAAGTCGGTCCGCGCCTCCCAGGGCGGGTCGATCGCCGGGCTGAACGCGTGCACGAAGGGGTGCATGTCGGTCGAGGAGAGGTCGTGCTTCTCGTACCAGGTCGCCGCGGGCAGGACGACGTCGGAGAGCAGCGTCGTCGAGGTCATCCGGAAGTCGGCCGACACCAGCAGGTCGAGCTTTCCCTCGGGCGTCTCGTCGTGCCAGGCCACCTCGTGCGGACGCGGCGCCTCGGGGTTCTCGGTGCCCAGGACGTTCGCGTGGGTGCCGAGGAGGTTCTTCAGGAAGTACTCGTCGCCCTTCGCCGACGACCCGAACAGGTTGGAGCGCCAGAGCACCAGGGTCCGGGGCCAGCTCTCCGCTGCGTCGACGTCGGCGATCGCCGGCGTGAGCCGCCCGGCGCGCTGCGCCTCGACGACCCAGGCGCCGACGTCGGCGGCCTCCCCCCGGGCGACCGCCTCGGTCGCCGCGTCGGCGACGTCGAGGGGATTGGCCGTGAACTGCGGGTAGAACGGCATCCATCCCAGCCGCGCCGACTGCGCGATCGTGTCGGCGGTGTGCCGGCCCGCGAGGTGGCCGCTCGCGAGCGGCGAGGAGAGCGAGTCGGCCGAGTAGCCGTCGTTGCGCCACTGGCCGGTGTGCATGTACCAGAACGAGGTGCCCGTCATCGTGCGCGGCGGGCGGCTCCAGTCCAGGCCGTTGGCCAGGGAGATCCAGCCGGTGATCGGTCGGCATTTCTCCTGCCCGACGTAGTGCGCCCACCCGCCGCCGTTGCGGCCCAGGCAGCCGGTGAGCACGAGCAGCGCGAGGATCGCCCGGTACGTCACGTCACCGTGGAACCACTGGCAGATGCCGGCGCCCATGATGATCATCGAGCGTCCGCCGGACTCCTGGGCGTTGCGGGCGAACTCGCGCGCCACGCGCACGCACTGCTCGGCGGGCACGTTGGTGATCTCGGCCTGCCAGGCCGGGGTGTAGGGCGTCGCGGCGTCGGCGTAGCCGTCCGGCCACGCGCCCGGCAGCCCGTCGCGCTCGACGCCGTACTGCGCGAGCACCAGGTCGAACACCGTCGTGACCAGATGGTCGCCGACCCGGCGGGCCGGCACCCCGCGGCGCAGCACCGACCCGCTCCCGTCCGGCGCGACGAACGCCGGCAGCAGGACCTCCGTCGGCTCCCCGCCGAGGTCAGCGAGCGTGAGGGCGGGTGTGACGCCCTCCAGGTCGAGGTTCCAGCGCCCGACCCCGGACTCGGCGTGGCGGAACCCCAGCGAGCCGTTCGGGACGACCGCCTCGCCGGTGGCCTCGTCGAGCAGGACGGTCTTCCACGCGTCCTCCGGCGCGGGGTCGGGGGTCAGGTCGGCGGCCGTGAGGAACTTCCCGGGCACCCGGCCCCCGTCGCGCTGCTCGAGGCGGACCAGGAACGGCAGGTCGCTGTAGGTGCGCACGTAGTCGGTGAAGAAGGTCGAGCGTCGATCGACGAAGAACTCGCGCAGCAGCACGTGGCCCATGCCCATGGCCAGGGCGGCGTCCGTCCCGGCCTGGGCGGGCATCCACTCGTCGGCGAACTTGGTGTTGTCGGCGTAGTCGGGGCTGACCGTCACGACCTTGGTGCCGCGGTAGCGGACCTCGGCCATCCAGTGGGCGTCCGGGGTGCGCGTCACCGGGACGTTCGAGCCCCACATGAGCAGGTAGGTCGCATCCCACCAGTCACCGGACTCCGGGACGTCGGTCTGGTCGCCGAAGACCTGCGGGCTGGCCACCGGCAGGTCGGCGTACCAGTCGTAGAACGACGTCATGACGCCGCCGATGAGCTGTATGAACCGGGTGCCGACGCAGTGCGACACCATCGACATGGCCGGGATCGGCGAGAAGCCCGTGCAGCGGTCGGGCCCGTGGGTCCTGATCGTGTGCACGTGCGCCGCGGCGACCATCTCCACGGCCTCGGACCAGCTCACGCGGACGAGGCCGCCCTTGCCGCGGGCCTGCTGGTAGCGCCGGCGACGCTCCGGGTCACCGACGACGTCGGCCCACGCGAGGACCGGGTCGCCGAGACGCGCGAGGGCCTCGCGGAACATCTCGACGAGCACGCCGCGCGCATAGGGGTGGCGCACCCGCGTGGGGGAGTACGTGTACCAGGAGAACGCGGCGCCACGGGGGCACCCGCGCGGTTCGTACTCGGGGCGGTCCGGGCCGACCGAGGGGTAGTCCGTCTCCTGGCTCTCCCAGGTGATGATCCCGTCCTTGACGTAGACCTTCCACGAGCACGACCCGGTGCAGTTCACCCCGTGCGTGGAGCGCACGACCTTGTCGTGGCTCCACCGGTCCCGGTAGAAGGCGTCGCCGGCCCGGCCCCCCTCCCGGAACACCGCGCGCCCGTCGGGAGTCTCGTCCCAGCGGGTGAAGAACCGCCCGACGCCCAGCAACGCGTCCGACGCACGCCCGTCGAGGCCGACGGGGGACCCCGGCCGGCCGTCACCTGTCGCCATGGGTCCCCCCGCCGCGTCGTCCACCGGGACGACCCTCGCGCCCGGCCCGGGGGTCGCGACAGGGCATCTCGGGCTCGCCGATCAGGGACCTCGGCGGGTGGATCGAGGACGTTGGTCGCTGGTCGCGCCGGGACGGCCTCGTCCTCGACAGCGACCGCGCGCCCCTCGCGTCAGGTGATGAGCCCGGCCCGCATCGCCAGGGCCACCATGTGGGCGCGGTCGCCGCTGTCCAGCTTGCGTCCGATCCGGGCGAGGTGGGCCTTGATCGTCAACGGGGAGAGGGCGAGGGCGTCGCCGATCTGCCGGTTCGACCGGCCCTCGGCCACGAGGGCGAGCACCTGCAGCTCGCGCAGCGAGAGCCACGCCGATGCAGGATCCTCGCTCGACTCCACGTGCGGGACCTCCATCGCCACCACCCGAGAGTAGGTCCCGAGGACGAAGCGGTTGTCCACGGCAGGCCCGATTCACCCGGACGTGCACCGGGTCCGCCGGTCCTCGGTGCCGTGCGCGGAACGGACACCGGTTGCGCGCACGCGCCGGAGGTTGGGCCACGGCGACCAGACGGTCTCCGCGAGCGGGCGCAATCCGTCGTGCACCACTCGATCGTGGACACTCGTGCCGTGTCCTGCAGCGAGCGCGTCGTGGTGACGTGAGCGCCGCCGACGGCCGCAGCAGGCTGGTCGCCCTCATCGGCGAGGCCGACACCGTGCTGGGCGGCCACCGGTGGCGCCTGGACCCGCGCGCCGCGGTGGGTCTCACCGCGCACGTCACGGTGCTCGCACCGTTCCTCCCGCCGGCCACCATCGACACGACGGTGGTCAAGCGGCTGGACGTGGCCCTGGACGGTGCCCGCGCGTTCGACTGCGTCTTCGACCAGACGCGCTGGTTCGAGCGCGACTGCCTGTGGCTCGCGCCCGTGTCCGAAGCGCCGTTCCGCGCGCTGACGGTCCGTGTGTGCGCCGAGTTCCCCGAGCTGGCGCCCTACGGGGGCCGGCGTCCCGTGGTGCCGCACGTGACCGTCGGGTTCTCCCGCGCGTCGTCGGTGGACGACCTGCGGATCGCGGCCGCCCGGCTCGGCGCGACGTTGCCGATCCGCGCGCGGGTGCGCCGGCTCGACCTGCTCGTGCTCGACGGCGCGAAGGGGCGCTGGCGCTCGCGCGCGCGGTTCGAGCTGGCCGGCGACCGGGCGCCCGGGACCGTCACCGACGGACCGATCTAGGCGGTCCGCCGGATCAGCGGGACGCGTGCTCGAGCAGCTCGGGGAAGTCCCGGACCCACCGTCGCTGCCACGGTGTCTGCACCGCGCGGTGGTGGAAGTGCTGCCGGGTCCAGCTCACCGCGTGCTCGGTCCGGAGCCCGTCGAGGATCGCCAGGCAGGCGATCACGGTGCCGGTCCGGCCCTTGCCCGCGCGGCACGCCGCCTCGACGCGCCGGCCCGCGCGGGCGCGGCGATGGAGCTGCGCGATGGCCCGGGCCGCGTCGAGGGGGTCGGCCGGGACGCCGAAGTCCGGCCAGTCGAGCCACCGGTGCGGCCACGACGGGGCGTACTCGACGCCGAGGTAGAGGCCGAACTCCGGCTCGCTGCCGGCGGGCAGCGGGTGCTGCACACCCCGACCGCGGACGACGGTGCGTCCGGGCAGCAGGAGGGTCGCCCGCCAGTCGTCGGGGGTCACGTCGCGGGCCGCCACGCCCTCACTCTGCCCCACGGCCCCGGATCAGCGTTGTCGGGTGCGCAGTTCCCACCACGTCGCCGCGGCCGGCCCGCTCAGCACGATCACCGCGAGCACGACCCCCACCCACACGCTGGGCATGAGCACGGCGGCCAGCACGACCACCACCAGCACCTGGACGACGAGGCGCACGGCCGCGCGCGACGGCTGCCGGCTCTCCGGCCCCGGGTCGTCGACGGCCCCGCCGGTGTCGTGCCGGAGCTCGGCCGCCATCCGGGCGAGCACCGCCTTCTCCTGCTCGGTGAGCGGCCGGGCGGGCTCGGGTCGGGTCGGATCGGTCGTCACCGTGTGCACCCCCTCGCGGCCCCCGGCTGATCGGCACCCGGGTGACCAGGGTGCCCCGGCGTGCTGAGAAGGCGCTGAGCGCAGCCCGTGCGAGACTGCTCGGGTGACGGCCCCGGCCCGACGTCGGGCGGGGTGGATCGGCAACCCCGCCCAGCTCATCGCGCTCGCCTTCGCGAGCGGGATCGGGGTCGGCACCGGGCTGCTGATGCTGCCCGCGTCGGCCGCGGGGCCCGACGGCGCCGGCCTGCTCGACGCGCTGTTCACCGCGACCTCCGCGGTGTGCGTGACCGGCCTGGTCGTCGTGGACACCGGGACGTACTGGTCGACGTTCGGCCACGTCGTCATCGCCGGCCTCCTGCAGGTCGGGGGCCTGAGCATCATGACGGTGGCCTCGCTGCTGGTCGTTCTCGTGTCCCGCCGCCTCGGGCTGCGCGCCCGGCTCGTGGCGCGCGCCCAGTCCGGGCCCCTCGACCTCAGCGACGTCGGCCGCGTCCTGCGCAACGTCGTGCTGTTCAGCCTCGCCGGGGAGGCCCTCACCGCCGTCGCGCTCGGCCTCCGCCTCGTCGTCGGCTACGGCACCGAGCCGGGAGCCGCGCTGTGGGAGGGTCTCTTCCACGCCGTGTCGGCGTTCAACAACGGCGGCTTCGTGCTGTGGCCCGAGGGGATGATCGGCTTCGCCGGCGACCCCTGGATGCTGCTGCCGGTCGCCCTCGCGGTCGTCGCGGGCGGGCTGGGCTTCCCGGTGATCTTCGAGCTGGTCCGCTCCCGGCGCCCCTCGACGTGGTCGGTCACCACGCGGATCACGGTCCTGACCTCGGGATCGCTCCTGGTCGCCGGCACGGTGGTGCTGATCGCCCTGGAGTACGGCAACCCCGCGACCCTCGGGCCGATGGGGGTGCCCGGCAAGCTGCTGGCGGGCTTCTTCTCGGCCGTCATGCCCCGCAGCGGCGGCTTCTCCGTCGTCGACGTCGGCGCCATGACCCCGGAGAGCTGGCTGGCCACCGACGTCCTGATGTTCATCGGCGGGGGGAGCGCGAGCACGGCCGGCGGGATCAAGGTGACGACCTTCGGCCTGCTGGCGCTCGTGCTCTGGGCCGAGATGCGCGGCGAGGCGGACGTGGACGTCGCGCGCCGCCGCATCCCGGAGGCCAACCAGCGCCAGGCGCTGGCGGTGGCCCTGCTCGGCGTCGGGCTGGCCATGGTCTCGACCTTCGTGCTCCTCGGCATCACCGACCACGACATGGACCGTGTGCTCTTCGAGGTGCTGTCGGCCCTGGGTACGGTCGGGCTCTCGACGGGGATCACCACCGATCTGCCCGCCGCCGCGGAGGTCGTGCTCGTGGTGCTGATGTTCATCGGACGGCTCGGGCCGCTCGCCCTGGCGTCGGCCCTGGCCCTGCGCGAGCGCCCGCGCCTCTACCGGCGGCCCGAGGAGAGGACGATCATTGGGTGACGCGCACGGCCCGACCGTCGTGATCGGACTGGGGCGCTTCGGGAGCGCGATCGCCCTGGAGCTGACCCGGCAGGGCGACGAGGTGCTCGCCATCGACAGCTCCAACCGCACGGTGCAGGCGCTGTCCTCGGAGCTCGCGCAGGTGGTGACGGCCGACTGCACCGACCTCGAGACCCTCCGCCAGCTGGGGGTGGGCGACTGCCGGCACGCCGTCGTCGCGATCGGCGAGCACCTGGAGGACAACATCCTGGTGACGTCGCTGCTGGTGGACCTCGGGGTGCCCGACATCTGGGCCAAGGCCACGAGCGCCCACCACGGCCGCATCCTCGAGCGCCTCGGCGCGCACCACGTGATCTTCCCGGAGCAGGACATGGGGCAGCGCGTCGCGCACCTCGTCGCGGGCAACGTGCTCGACTACCTGCGCATCGACGGTGACTTCGCGCTCGCGAAGATCCGCCCGCCCCGGGACGTCGTCGACGTCCCGCTGCACCGCACCGAGGTCCGCAGCAAGCACGGCGTCACCGTCGTGGCCATCAAGCGCGGCGACGACGCGTTCACCTACGCCACCAACGAGACCGTGGTGTCGCGCGACGACGTCATCCTCGCCGTGGGGCACAGCGACGACATCGAACGCCTCGTCGGCGACGGCTGAGGCGGCGCCCGTCCGGCGTCAGCGGGCCGGGACGACCATCGCGGCGCAGGTGCGGTGACGCAGGAGTGCGGCGAGCTCCTCGTCCGACCACCCCGCGTCCGGGTCCGGCGCACCGACGACGAGCAGCTGGGACCGCTGTCCGAGGTGCCGCAGCCCGGCCAGGAGGTCGTCGCCGACCTCGAGCCGTCGCGCGCCGGCGCGCTGGGCGTGGGCGATCGCCGCGTGGCGACGGGCCGGGGGCGCGCCGATCGCCGCGACCAGCGCGACGCGTCGGCGGCGGGCCGCCTCGCCGGCGAGCTCGAGGGTCCGCCGGTCGTCGACGGTCCCGCGCAGGGCGGCGAGGACCGGGCGGGGGGAGGGCGTCGAGGCCCACGACCCCGTGCGCGACGGGGGCACGACGATCACCGGGCACCGGGCGTCGGTGAGCAGGCGGGCCACGGTGGCGTCGCCGTGCCGGTCGTCGACGTCCCGCCGTCGCCTCCCGCCGAGCACGACGCGGTCGGTGCTCCGCGACACCGCGGCGAGCGCCCGGCCCGGCGGTCCCTCGAGCTGGGCCACGGTGATCGCGGCGTCGGGGGCGACCGCCGCGGCGGCGCGCAGGGCCCGGCGCAGCCAGGCCCGGCCCCGGGCGCCGCCGTCGGGCTCGTCCGCCGGGAGCGTCCCCGGCGTGGCGTGCACGAGGTGCAGGGTGGCGCCGGTCGCGGCGGCCTCGCCGGCCGCCCAGCTGACCGCGGCCAGGACACCGAGCGAGCCGTCGACGCCGACCACGAACCGTTCCGGGCGGTACCTCGCTCCGGCCACGACGCCGTCGTCCGGCACCACCGCGGTCGCCCGATGGTCGAGCACGCCGCCTGCGACGTCCACGCCGACCTCCTCTCCGTCGGGTGGGTCAGGACCGCGAGGGGCGGTGCACGAGCCAGAGGAACCCCGCTCCCGAGAGGACGAAGAGCGCGGTCAGCGAGGGGATCCCGGCGACGACCATGATCAGGGTGAGCGCGCCCATCAGGACCGCGCCGCCCACGAGCAGGCGCTGCATCCACGCGGGGCGGGTCGTGCGCAGCCGGGCCTGCTGCGCGTCGAACACGCCGGCCCACTGCGGGTCGTCGGCCGCCAGCCGGCCCTCGATGTCGTCGAGCGCCCGGCGCTCCACGTCGTCCATGATCATCCTCATCCCTTCGGTGTCGCCTCGGGAGCGTGGAGTCCGTCGTAGGGCCTCGCGGCCAGGAGCGTGATCGAGATCGTCTGTCCGTCGGGGAGCCGGCAGGCGCGGGTGTCGCCTTCGCGCGCACCCAGCACCGCCCGCCCGACGGGTGAGGCCGGCGAGGAGACCTCGATCCCCGACGCGCTCGGGACGTTGCTCTCGGCGAGCAGGAACGTCTCCGTCTCCGGGGCGTCGTCGATGCGGACGGTGAGCACCATGCCGGGCTCGGCGATGCCGTCGTCCGCGGGCGCGACGCCGACGGCGGCGCCGAGCAGGAGCTCCTGGAGCTGCCGGATGCGGCGCTCCCGCCACTCGTGACGCGCCCAGGGGTCGTCGTCGAGGTCGTGCCGGGGGCGATCCGAGCGGTGGCTGAGCAGGAGCCGCTCGAGCTCGTTGCGGGCTTCCTGATGGCCCTGCGCGCTGAGCCAGGTCCGACCTGCCACCACGTGCACCTCCCCGAGGGTCCGACCGGTTCCACCGGTGCGCGAAGCTCCTCCCGCCGGCTCACTGTGCGCCGCCGCCCACGGGGAAGGGATGTCGCCGACGGACAATCGGCATCGGCGGCGTTGTCGTCTGCGCACAACCGGAGGCCGCCCGACACGGGCCACCGTCGGAGGCGTTCGACGGCGTCACGGGAGGTGGCCATGTCCGGGGTCGGTGGCGACATCACGCCGCGCAGTGCTGTGGTCGTCGGGGCGGGGGTCGTCGGCCTCTCGACGGCCTGGTTCCTGCAGGACCGGGGTGTCCAGGTGACGGTGGTCGACCGCGGCGAGGTCGGCAGCGGCGCCTCGTGGGGCAACGCGGGGTGGGTGGCGCCGGGGCTCTCCCTGCCGCTGACGTCGCCGCACGTGCTGGGGGAGGGTCTGCGGGGGCTGCTCGACCCCCGTGCCCCGTTGCGCCTCTCCCGGCGTCCGGACCCGCGCCTGTGGAGCTTCCTGCTGCGCTTCGCCGCCCACTGCACCACGAGGCACTGGCGTCGGGCACTCGAGGCGTCCCTGCCTCTCCTGGTGGAGGCCCTGCCCGCCTACGACACGCTGTCCGGTGCGGGCGTCGAGGTCGGCGCCCGCGAGTCCGCGATCGTCGCGGGGTTCACCGATCCCCGGGCCGCCGCCGGCTTCCGGCGGGAGCTCGCCCTCGTGGCGGCCGTCGGGGTGCCGGTGTCGTCCGCCGATCTCGACCGCGCGGAGCTGCACGCCGCGCGGCCCCAGCTCTCCGGGCGCATCGTCGCCGGGGTCCGTGTCGACGGGCAGCGGTTCCTCGATCCGGCGCGCCTCGTCGACCGGCTGGCCCAGGCCGTCGTGCGCCGCGGAGCCACCATCCGGTCCCGGATGGCCGTCTCGTCGCTCCGGTCCGACCGGGGCCGCGTCATCGCGTGCGCGGCCGAGGGTCCGCCCGTCGGCGCCGACGTCGCGGTGCTCGCGACCGGCGCCCACCTCGGTGACCTCGCCCGCCGGGGCGGTGTGCGCCTCCCCGTGCGCGCCGGGCGCGGCTACTCGTTCACCGTGCCGACCGACGCCCCGGTCCCCGGGCCGATCTACCTGCCGGGCGCGCGCGTCGCGTTGACGCCGCACGAGGGCGGCCTGCGCGTGGCGGGCACGATGGAGTTCCGGGCGGCCGACCGCCCGCCCGACGTCGCCCGGGCCGACGCCGTCGTCGCCTCGGTCCGCGACCTCCTCGCCGGCGTCCGCTGGGACGAGCGCAGCAGTCCCTGGGTCGGTGCGCGCCCCGTCACCCCCGACGCGCTCCCGCTCGTCGGCGCCACCGGCCGGCCCGGCGTCTACGTCGCGGGGGGCCACGGCATGTGGGGCGTGACCCTCGGGCCCGTGACGGGCCGCCTGCTGGCCGAACAGATCACCACCGGCAAGCAGCCGCCCGAGCTGGTCCCGTTCGACCCGCTGCGCTGACCCGCTACGTCCGGTCCTCGTCCGTCGCGGCGAGGGCGATGATCAGGGCCAGCCGCTGGTCGGGGTGGTCGATGGCGAGGGGGGTGGCCTCGTCCATCTTCCGCAGGCGGTACCGGACGGTGTTCGGGTGGACGTCGAGGGTCGCCGCGGCGGCCCCGATGTCCCCGTGGGCGGCGAGCCAGGCCCGCAGGGTCTCGACGTGGTGGGTCCCGTGGCGCCGGTCGTGCCGCCGGAGCTCGGCCACCGGACCGCGCTCGGGCATGCGGCCCGCGGCGGTGACCGCCCGCAGACGCCGGAGCACGATCCGGTCCCACGACTCGTCGTAGACCACCGGCGCGAGCTCGGGGTGCGCGGCGTGCAGCGCCAGGCACTCGTCCGCCTCGCGGCGGCTCGCCGGCAGCAGGGAGGCCTCGGCGGCACCCCCGATCCCGGCCACCAGCCCGACGTGGGCGGGGAGCCCGGCGCGGACCGAGGCCACCCACTCGCGGGCCACCCCGACCGTCTCGTCCCCGGCGGGGAGCAGCGTGTAGACGGTGTGGGCGAACAGCGCGCTGCGGCCCGGGCGGGACCAGCCGAAGCCGGTCGTCACGTGCTCGAAGGCCAGCAGGACCCCGGCGTGCTGCTCGTCCCGGACGTGCGCCTGCAGCGCCACGACGCGCAGCTCGCCGGGGGGCAGACCGAGCTGGCTGACCATCGCCGGGGCGTCCCCGCTGCCCTCGATCAGGCGCGTGACCAGGTCGGACTCCACCTGACGTTCCAGGTCGGCGCTGGCGCGCGAGCGCAGCAGGTGCAGCGCGGCGGTCCGGGCGCCGTCCTCGAGGACCCGGCGGCGCCCGGCGTCGAACGGGGACGCGGTCTCGACCCACAACGAGCCCAGGAGCTCCCGGCCCGCCCGCACGGCGATCACCATCCGGCCGCCGAAGCCGTGCGCCGCGGAGGGCTCGACGAACAGGGGCTCGTCGGAGGCGGCGAGGTGGCGGAACACCCCGCGCTCGGCGAACAGCTCCCGGACGCGGTCGGGCAGCCGCCGTCCCAGGATCGTCTGCGAGCGCACCGTGTCGACGACGTCGTCGGAGCTGGAGTAGGCCAGCACCCGGGAGAGCTGGTCCTCGATCACCACCGAGGAGTCGCGGAGCGCGGCGGCGAGGGTGTCGGCCAGCGCGAAGAGATCGGTGGGTCCCCGTCCCGACTCGGTCTCCCGGCCCTCGAGGACCAGGCCGTAGGCCAGGCCGGTGAGGTGGCTCCACGAGACCTCGGGGTCGGCCAGCACGACGGCGACGCCCGCGTGCTCGGCCGTCGCGGAGGTCGCGGGCTCGAGCGGCGCCGGGGCGCGGACGAGCACGGCGGACGCGCGCGCCTGCTCGGCCAGGTCGACCGCCTCGGCCGGCGAGTCGACGCCGACGGCCAGGAAGACGTCGCCGGTGGCGGGGCGCGGATCGGTCGGGTCGTGCACGACCAGGCTCCGCAGCATCACGTCCCGCGCGCGAGCTCCTCCGGCGAGCCGGGCGCCGCTGCCGGCCAGCACGTTCACCAGCCGGTCCAAGGTGATCATCGGTGATCCCCCCGACAACGTGGCCTCAGCAGATTGGCCGATCCTACAACCCACGGGGCGGCGTCTCGTCGCATCCTCGAGGTGCGCGGGGCAACCGGCCCCGTTGCGCGTGAGTGGGAGGAGTGCGGTGATGGGGAGCGTGGCGACCGGCCAGGACGTGCGGACGATGGCCACCGGCCACCTCGAGGACGAGGCCCGGCGGTTCACCCGGCGGACCCGGGCGGCGATGGCGGTGGAGGGCGTCCTCGCGCTGGCGCTCGGCGGCGTCGGCCTCGCCGCGCTGGTGGCCGGCGGGGCGGCGACGGCCACGGTGGCCGGCATCCGCCTGGGCCTGCCCCAGTTCGCGGTCCTCGCCGCGGTCGGGGCGGCGATCCTGCTGACCCTGCGCCACCCGGCGTGGCTGCGCCGCGTCGCGGTGTCGAAGGCCACCATGGCCGCGGCGATGTTCGCCGCCGGCGCCGTGTACTTCCCGCTCGGCGCCTGGGACATGAACCTGGCCGGGATCTTCCTGCCGGTGGTGATCGCGCTGGCCGGCTTCGTCCAGTTCGTGTTCCTCGGCAGCGCGAACTTCGTCAGCGAGCCCAGCGATGTCCCGTAGCGCCGACTGCCTCCTCGTGGGGTTCGACGGTTCCCCCGACGCCGCCACCGCGATCGCGGTGGGCGCACGGCTGGTGCCGGACCGGCCCGCGCGCGTGGCGCACATCTGGTCCGCGCCCGACGCCGGCTCGGTGATCCACCGTCGCCTGGCGCACCGGGCCTGGACCGGCGAGCACCTCGAGCGGCTCGCCCGTGACGAGGCCGCCGCGGCGGCGGGCGACGTGGCCGCCGACGGTGTGGCCCTCGCGCGCGCCGCCGGGTGGACCGCCGAGCCCTTCGTCCGCGGGGAGCACACCGACCAGGGACTCGACCTCGCGGCCCTGGCCGAGGAGCTGCACCCGGCGGCCGTCGTGGTGGGGTCGCGCGGGCTGGGCGGCGTGCGCGGCCTGCTCGGCAGCGTCTCGGAGGTCGTGGCGCGCCGCAGCCCGGTACCGGTGCTGGTCGTCCCTCCGCTGCTGGCCGACGAGCGGGCGGCGACGGCGTCGGGACCGGTCCTGGTGGCGCACGACGGCTCCGCCGCGGCCGACCACGCCGACGCGGTCGCCGCCGACCTGTTCTCCGGTCGTGTCCTCGTGCCGGTGCACGTCGAGTCCCCCACGGGCGCCGAGGCGCAGGCGCCGGGTGTCCCCGCCGACGCCCTGCGGCTCCGGGCCGAGGGGTTCGGCCCCGCGGCGGTGGCGGCCGCTCTCGCGCGCGAGGCGGCCGCGCAGCGCGCCGGGGTGATCGTGGTCGGGTCGCGCCGGCGCTCGCTCCTGCGCGAGGTGGTGCTCGGGAGCAACGCCCGGGCGGTGCTGCAGCACGGTCACCGGCCCGTCCTGGTCGTGCCGCCCGCCCCCGCGTGAGGAGGAGGCCCCGCGGGGCGGGCGGATGGGGGAGCATCGGTCGGGCCCCGCGCACGGGGGTCCGGGAAGGGTGGTGGATCGCGATGGTCGACCCTGGCAGCACGGCGGCGGACGGCACGCTGATGCCGGCGGCGTTCCTCGGGCACGGGAACCCGATGAACGCCCTGGCGGTCAACCGCTACACCACGGCCTGGCGGGGGCTGGGCGCCGCGGTGCCGCGTCCGCGCGCGATCCTGGTGATCAGCGCGCACTGGTACATCAACGCCACCGCCGTCACCGTCATGCCACGACCGCGCACCATCCACGACTTCTACGGCTTCCCGGCCGAGCTCTTCGACGTGCAGTACCCGGCACCGGGACTGCCCGAGCTCGCCGACGAGGTCAGCGAGATCGTCCACCCGACGTGGGTCGGGGCCGACGTGGACAGCTGGGGCATCGACCACGGCACCTGGTCGGTGCTCCTGCACGCGTTCCCCGACGCCTCGATCCCGGTCGTGCAGCTGAGCATCAACGCCGACAAGCCCTTCGACTACCACCTCGAGCTGGGCGCGAAGCTCGCCCCGCTGCGCCGGCGCGGCGTGCTGGTGATCGGCAGCGGCAACGTGGTCCACAACCTCGGGGCGATGGACTGGGCGCTCGCCGACGACGGGTACGACTGGGCGCAGCGGTTCAGCGACGACTCGCGCGAGCGCATGCTCACCGAGCCCGCCGAGTTCGCCACCCTCGACGCCCACGCCGACTTCCGGTCCGCGGTCCCGACGCCGGACCACTTCATCCCGGCCCTCTACTTCGCCGGACTGGCCGGGGCGAGCGCCGACCCGGCGATGGACGTCCTCGTCGACGGGTACGCCTACGGGTCGCTGTCGATGACCGCCTACACCCTCGACGCGTCCTGCCCCGACACTTCCGGCGGGGACGCCATGCCCCGACCGCCGGCGGACCTCCCGCCCGACGCGTCGAACATCTGAGGTCAGGTGGCGCCGGCCTTGGTCAGCACGTCGTTGACCTGGTACGTCGGCGCCTCGGTCGCGTTGCCCTGCACGAGGATGGTGAGGTCGCTCGTGGTGTGGACGGTCGCGCCGCCCGCCGTGCCCTGCAGCGCCTGGGCGCCGGCCGTGACCGCGTCCTGGTCGGCGTAGCGGCTCACGGTCACCCGGGTCACGGCCGTCGGCGCGCAGGTGTCGACGCCGTCGCCGCCCACGCCCTCGGCCGAGGACTCGCCCTGGTCGTTGGTGCCGACGTCGAAGGTCTGCGTCTCGAGCGCCTGGGTCCCCGGCGGGTTCGGGGCGGAGCGGGACGAGCACACGACCAGGCCGGCGTCGAGGAGCGTCGTGTCGACGTCGCCGGCGGACTGCGGCCCGCCCGGCTCCTGCGAGGAGCACCCCGCGAGGACGAGGATCGTCAGGAGCGCCACCCCGACGGTGATGGCGGCGCGCCCGTACCGCGTGACCTGCGTCGATGTCGTCGACAACACCGGAGCATCGTCACAGTGCCCGGGACGTCGCGAAAGATCCCGAGTGGGTCACGTGCGCTCCGACGCTCCACGGTCCCCGGCGCCCTCGTCCAGGCTGTCGATGAGGGCGGCGAGGGTCTGCCAGTTGGCGCGGTTCGCGGCGGCGGCACCGTCGGCGTCCCCGGCCTCGCAGAGCGCGATGATCTGCTCGTGCTGCGCCACCGAGTCGCGGCCGCTCAGCGAGGAGAAGCGCAGTCGCTCCAGGCGGCGCAGCACGGGCGTGTAGCGCTCGAGGACCTCGCGGAGGGCCTCGTTGGCGCTGGCCGTCACCAGGACGCCGTGGAAGTCGTCGTCGGCGGCCGTGGCGGCGTCGGCGTCCTGGCGGTGCAGGGCGTCGGCGAAGCGCCCGTTGGCCGCCCGCATCGCGTCGAGCTCGGCGGTCGAGAGGTCGGGCAGCGCCTCCCGGGTCGCGAGCTCGTGCATGACGGCCGTGACCGACTGGGCGTTGCGCGCGGCGCGGACGTCGAGCGGGCTGACCATCGTGTACCGGCCGGGTCTCGTCTGCACCAGGCCGGCCTGCTCCAGCCGGGCCAGGGCCTCGCGCACCGGCGTGCGGCTCACGCCCAGCCACTCGACGAGGTCGCCGTCGTTGAGGCGCTCACCGGGGGCCAGCGTCCCGTCGACGATGGCGTCGCGGATCGCCCGGTAGGCGTCCTCCCGCAGGAGCGACCTGGCGACGAGTCCGCGACCCCCGGGTACCGGCATGCAGCACACCGCATCCCGTGGGACCGCCCCTGTCAACGCGACACCCTTGACCGGTCTCGTGCAGAGTGCGATATTTCGCATACCGCAGCTCGCTCCGGACGGCCCGGAAGCCGTCCCGACACGGAAGAGGCACCTCATGACCGCATCGACGCCCGGCGCTCCCACCGTGGTCCTGGTCCACGGAGCGTTCGCCGACTCCTCCAGCTGGAACGGCGTGATCCGGGACCTGCAGGGAGCCGGCCACCGCGTCGTCGCCGTCGCCAACCCGCTGCGCGGCCTGCACGCCGACGCCGAGTACCTCCGCGGCGTCCTGGACAGCCTCGACGGCCCGATCGTGCTGGCCGGGCACTCCTACGGCGGGTCGGTGATGAGCGAGGCCGCCGACGGCCACCCGGACGTCCGGGCGCTGGTGTACGTCGCGAGCTTCATCCTGGAGGAGGGCGAGAGCACCTCGCAGCTGGCCGGGCGTTTCCCCGGGGCCCAGCTCGGTGCCGCCCTCGACACCGTGCCGGTCCCGCTCCCCGGCGGGGGCACCGCCACCGACCTCTCCATCCGGCAGGAGGAGTTCCGGAAGGTGTTCGCCGCCGACGTTCCGGAGGACGTGACGGACCTGATGGCGGCCACCCAGCGTCCGATCACCTCGGCCGCGCTGGACGAGCCGGCCACGAGGGCCGCCTGGCGGACGATCCCGTCCTGGAACCTCGTGACCACCGACGACCTCGCCATCCCGGCCGCCGCCATGCGGTTCATGGGGGAGCGGGCGGGGGCACACACGGTGGAGGTGACGGCCTCCCACGCCGTCACGGTCTCCCGGCCCGACGCCGTCGCGGCCCTCATCGACGAGGCGGCGCGGGCGACGGCCGGCTGATCACCGCCCGGACCGCTCCGGCGACGCGCGATCTCCGGTGTCCTGCCCGGCCCGGTCGGAGCGGTCGGAGCGGTCGGCGCGGTCGTCCCGGGACCGGTCGGCCGTCGACTCCTCGCGTTCCGACGCACGGCGCCGCGGCTCGGCGTCCTCGTCGCGTCGGTCGTCCGACCGCGGGGCAGCGTCAGACATGCGGCGGTCGGACCTGTCCTCCGACGCCGACCTGTCCTCCGACGCCGACCTGTCGTCCGACACCGACCTGTCCTCCGACACCGACCTGTCCTCCGGCACCGACCTGTCCTCCGACGCCGCGCGGTCCGATCCGTCGTCCGACCCGTCGTGCGACGACGTGTCGCGATCGACCGCCCGGGCGGGCGCCGCGGCGTCCCAGGTGCCCTCGTCCCGGGTGCCCTCGTCCCGGGACGGCGTCCCCGATGTCCGCGGGGACGACGTGCCCGACGGCCGCTCCGCCGTCCGGCGCTCCGTCGACGAGGTGCGCGGGGCGGCGTCGCCCCGGTCGGGGTCCGCCGCGGCGCGGCCGTGCTCGAGCTGGAGCGTGCGGAACCGCACGGCGCTGGCCTGCGCGAGCAGCCGGTCCCGGTGCAGGCCGACCTTGAGGTAGCTCTGCTGTCCCGGGTAGAGCGTGCCGGCGGGCGGGCGGTCGTCCACGACGAGGCGGCCGTCGCGCCAGACGCTGACGTGGGCCTTGTCGGGGTTCGCGGAGAAGTCCACCCGCAGGCGCAGGTCGGTCCACTCGCCGATCGGCGCCGGTCCGAGCGCGTGGGTGACGGTGCGCGGGCCTGACGGATGACCCTCGCCGCCGTGCAGCACGAGCTCGCCGTCACGCACGCGGAGGTCGAGCGGCGCGGCGCCCGGACCGTCGTTCTCCCACCGCGCGATCACCTGGCGCGTGGTGGTGCCGGGGGCGAACTCGCCGTCGAGCCGCACCGAGAAGGTCAGGTCGTGGTGGTCGCCCTCCTGCGCGGCGGGCAGGTCGGGCTCGAGCTCGCTGCGCTGGCCGCGGCCCGTCACGACGACCGCGACCTCGTCCCCGTCCACCTGCGGGGGCACGGCGCCCACCGTGTTCCACGGCGTCCGGCGGAAGGCCTCCGGACCGGCCCGCCACATCTCCGGCGCGGGCGCGGGCGCGAGCGCCGGGACCGCGACCGCCTGGGGCGGCGTCGGGGGGCTCGGCGGCGGGACGGGCGCCGCCGCCGGCCCGTCGCCCTGCGCACCGGGCGTACCCCCGGGACGGGCCTGCGGCGAGGGCGGCGCGTCGTCGGGCGACCAGGGTCCCGCCGTGGCGGCGACCGCGATCCCGCCCGCGAGGGCGCCGACGGCCACGACGGAGACCGCGCGGTTGCGGGTCACGCTCGCGGGGCGGCGGTGGGACCGGCTCCCGTCCGCGGGCAGCTCCGGGCGCGCGCCGGCGCCCGTGTCACGGTGACGTCCCACTCCTGTGGCGTTGCCGCACCACCGGCGGGAAAACGCCCTACCGGCGAGCTTGGTGCCGACGTCCCAGCGGATTGCGACAGCTGCGCCGCGGCGCCGGTTCTCCTCGCCACGGCGGGCGTCGACCGGGTCCGGCGGCCTCCTCGCTCTTCTACAGTGGGCGACCACGTGGCCGACCACGCCACCGCTCGTGCCGGACGTCGGAGGTGGTGCCGTGAAGCCGTTCGTGGTCAACCGTCATGGTCGTCTCGTCTTCCCCGCCAACTTCTTCGGCGAGCTGGACTTCACCGTCCTCGACACCCTCGAGCAGTTCACCGCGGTCATCGAGCGCGACTTCGAGGCCAAGGCCCCCACGGGGACCGACATCCTCCACCGGGTGGAGAGCGGCTCCTACCCGAGCCGGTTCGAGCTGCTGCGCGACCTCGGCCAGAACCTGTTCTGGGTCAACCGCTACTCGATGACGATGTTCGACAAGCGTCCGATGCGGTGGCGGGACGTCCCCCGGCACCGGCACGACGTGTTCCTCCCGGTGCTCACCCCGTGGGAGGACCGCGAGCGCAAGGTCGCCGCCGTCGAGCGCGCCTACCACGAGCTGGCGCCGCGCTGGGCCGGCGACACCGAGGACCGGGTCTTCGCCCTGCTCTTCGACGTGTTCCGCCACAAGCTGCACCACGCCACCGAGCTTCCCGCGATCAAGCCGACGGTCGCCGAGTTCGCCGCGCAGCCGGACGCGCTCACGTTCGTGATGCCCGACCACGACCCCGATCACCACCGCTTCACGATGGACGAGATCCTCGACGCCGACGAGGAGGTGCCCGAGCTCGAGGCCCTCACGCGCTGGGCGATGGTGCTGCACAACCTCTATCCGTGGGACGGCTCGCGGACCACGCTGCGCCCGGTCGCCGACATCGGCCCCGACGACTTCGTCGTCACCTTCCACCCGCGCGACCGCGACGTGATGGCGTTCATCGAGCGGGTCAAACAGGCCCGCGACACCGGGCCCGCCGCGCCGTCGCCGAGGACGCCGGTGGAGCCGGTGTCGCCGCGGACGCCCTACCCGCCGGTGCGGGTGCGCGAGGCCTTCGCGGTGCGGCCGGCGGTGGAGGCCCTGGCCGTGGTGCGCGGCGAGCACGTGTGCGACAACGTCGACGTCATCCGCAACACCAGCTTCTCGTGGTCGCCGATGAGCGCCGAGGAGATCGCCCGCAAGACGGGCATCCGGCAGCGGCGTTACTCGGCGCGCGATCCGCACGAGCTCGCGCTCGACGCGGCCCGGGCGGCGCTCGCCAAGTCCGGCCGCGCGCCGGAGGACATCGGGGCGGTGCTGGTGAGCACCTGCACGAGCAACCGCCAGATCCCCTCCATCGCCACGTGGGTGTCCGGCGAGCTGGGGCTCGCGCAGACCCACACGTCGATGGACATGGTGGCCGCCTGCGCCGGGCTGCCCTACGGGCTCGCCGAGGCCGTCCGCCAGATCCAGGAGGTCCGGCGCCCGGTGCTGCTGGTGTGCGTCGAGAAGTTCTCCGACAAGATCGGGAGCGCCCGCACGTCGCGCATGATCTTCGGCGACGGTGCGGCCGCGCTGGTCGTGGCCCCGGCCGCGGACGGTGCCCCGGTCGACGTCGAGGTGCTGCAGACCTACGCCAGCGGGCCGGCGTCGGAGGTCAACTCGATCATCTGGCCGAATCCGGAGTTCGACAACGACATCACCGTGTACGGCCCCGAGGTCAAGTCGCTGGTCCAGCGCTACCTGGGCCAGATGCTCGGCGAGCTCTCCGAGCAGACCGACCCCGACGACCCCGGCCGCAGCCTGCTGGAGAGCATCGAGCTCATCGTCCCCCACCAGGCGAACAAGACGATGATCCTCGACCTGGCCGCGAAGGCCGGGCTCGCGGAGGACCAGCTCTACTTCAACATCGAGTCGATGGGCAACGTGTCGGCGGCGAGCATCCCCATCGCCATCCACGACGCCGTGCGCGACGGCGCGATCGACCGCCCCGTGCGGATCTTCGCGCCCGGCTTCGGCGCCGGCGCCGTGGGCGGCTACGCGGTCATGCGCGTCGACCCCGCGATCGTGGCCGACGAGGTGGTCCTCGAGCCCGTCGAGATCGAGCACGCCGCTCCGGCGCAGCGGGCCCGGACCACGACCGACGACGTGCGGGTGGCCTTCGGCGAGTAGGGCCCGGGCCACCCGACCCGCGGCACTGCGTGCTCCCGGCACAGCCGCACGGCGACGCCGCCCGCGATCAGGACGTGTCGACGACCTGGAAGGCCTCGACGTAGCGCACCCCGTCGGCCGCCAGGTGGGCGAACCGCTCCCCGTTGCGCGCGAGCAGGCCCGGGATCAGGGTCTCGAGGTCGTCGCGGTGGGCGGTCTGGGAGCGGTGGGCGCGCAGGGCGGCGAGCTTGGCGTCGAGGGTCGGCCCGACGTCGACGACGTGGTTGACCCGCTCCGGCGGGCAACCGGCCAGCCAGGTCTCGGGCACCGCCCAGGCCTCGAGGCCCTCGTCGGCGAGCAGCTCCGGGTGCGCGAACGGGTTCCGCGCGTCGGGGTACACCGCGGCCAGGGCGGCCTCGCCGGTCGCCCGGTGGTCGGGGTGGGAGACCGCGATGCGCTCCCAGAAGACCTCGGGCGACTGGGTGAGCACCCGCTGCGGGCGCACCCGGCGCACCACCCGGCTGATGTCGCGGCGCAGCGCGAGGGTCGGCGCCACCTCGCCGTCCGGGTGGCGCAGGAACGTCAGGTCGGTGACGCCGAGCGCGGCGGCGGCAGCGCGCTGCTCGGCCTCGCGCAGGCCCGCCATCTCGCTGCGCGGGGTGTCGTCGAAGCCGCCCGCGTCCCCGGAGGTCACCAGGCAGTACGCCACGGCGACGCCCGCGGCGGTCCAGGAGGCGACGGTGCCGGCGGCCGCGAAGTCCACGTCGTCGGGGTGCGCCACCACCACGAGCGCGCGGGTGACGTCGGAGCGCACCGGCGCGGTCCCGACCGTCGACGGGCCGCTCACTCGGCGGCGGGGGCGAGGCGGGCGAGGACGTCGGCGGGTGGCACGACGTAGTACGCCCCGGTCAGCGCGCTGGTGTAGCGGGTCAGGGCGTCGCGCGGCCCGTCGATCCCGGCCATCGCGTCGAGCATCGCGGCCAGCGGCCCCTGCTGCGCGCAGAAGCCGACGAACATCGTGCCGTGCGCGGCGGTGTCGCCCCAGGCGGTGTTGCGCCGGAAGATGTGCCCGTAGGTGTCCTGGTCGGTGCGGGCCGCGTGCGCGTCGTCGGGCTTCGGGTCGAGCTCGACGCTGTCGGGCTTGGTCCGGCCGATGACATCCTCCTGGACCGAGCGCTCCAGCGCGTACCAGGTGGAGCTGTCGTGCACCCACTTCTGCAGCAGCAGCACCGAGCCGCCCGCGCCCGGCTCGCCCTCGGGGATGGTGACGACCCCGACGGCCTCGGCCGCGGGCGGGTTCTCGGTGCCGTCCTCGAAGCCGGTGAGGTCGCGGTCGTGGTGGTGCGACCAGGCGACGGTCTCGTCGGCGAGCCCCGCGACCCCGGCGAGCGCCGCCACCGCGTGCGTGGTGGCGTCGAAGACGATCGACCGGCCGCCGCCGGTCGCCCACAGCACGAGGTCGTGCTGGGTGGCGGGCATGGTGAACCCGTCGGGACCGACGACCGGGGCGTCGTAGCCGTGCGCATCGGGCGCCTCGTCGGGCTGGACAGCGGCCCACAGCTCGGGGCGCAGCCCGGCCACGAGACCCGTCGCCCCGGTCGTCTTCACGGTGGCGGTGAGCTCGGCCACGGCCTCGACGAGGGCCCGGTCGGTGGTGCCGGGCAGGCGGTCGAACTCCAGGTAGGCGTGCGAGGAGGTGCCGAGGGCGAGGATGCCGGACTGCGCGACGGCCACGAGCTGCTCCGTTCCGACGGCCGATGATCGGTCGCCACGGTCGTGATCGTGGCAGCCGCCGCGGCCGTCGTCACCCCGGTGCCCGCGGTGATCAGCCCTGGCGCCGCAGACCCTCCAGCGCCGCGCGGCGCGCGCCCTCGATCGGCACCGTCGCCTCGGTCTCCCGGTCGACGAACGCGTGCACGAAGTGGCCGGTGAAGAACAGCTCCCCGTCACCGCGGTACATGCCCACCTCGAAGCGCACGCTCGTGTTGCCGAGCTCGCCGACGCGCAGGCCGACCGCGACGACGTCCGGGAACCCGGCCTGGGCCCGGTACTCGCAGTGCACCTGCATCACGAGGCCGACGGTGGTGCCGCCGTGCGGGTCGAGGCAGCCGTTCTCGATCAGCCAGCGGTTGACGGCCGTGTCCATGATCGCGTGGTGCACCACGTTGTTGAGGTGCCCGTACTGGTCGTTGTCGTTCCACCGGGTGGTGACGTCCTGCCAGTGCACGTAGTCGTCGGTCACCGGGGCATGGTCGGCGTCGCGGCGCGGGCGCAAACCCCGCGCGTGCCGTGTCGCCGCCGCCGTTTCACCGGCGCGGCGCACCGGGAAGTCGCGGCCGTGACGAGCGCGGAGGACGACGTCGGGCACGGGACGACCGCGGGGGAGGCCCGCCCGCGGGTCGTGGTGGTCGGCGGGGGGTTCGCCGGCTACCACGCCGTCCGGTCGCTGGCCCGGAGCCTGGGCGAGCGCGCGGACGTCGTCCTGGTCAGCCCCACCAACTACTTCCTCTACCTGCCGCTGCTGCCCGAGGTGTCGAGCGGCGTCCTGGAGCCCCGGCGCATCTCGGTGTCCCTCGCCGCGACCCTGCCGCGGTCGGTGACCCACGCCCAGGGCGAGGTCGACGACGTCGACCTCGCGGGGCGGCGGGTGCGCTGGATGGACCCGGAGGGTCGCCACCACACCACCGGCTACGACCGGCTCGTGCTGGCCGTCGGCAGCGTCCACAAGCTCATGCCGATCCCCGGGCTCAGCCGGTACGCGCACGGCTTCCGCGGCATCCCCGAGGCCCTCTACCTGCGGGACCACCTCATCCGGCAGATCGATCTCGCCGCCGGGTCGGACGACCCGGACGAGCGCCGCGCCCGCTGCACCTTCGTGGTGGTCGGGGCGGGGTACACCGGCACCGAGGTGGCCGCCCAGGGGCAGCTGTTCACCCGCGACCTCGCCCGGATGCGGGGTCTGGGGGAGGACGCGGTCCGCTGGCTGCTCGTCACCCGCGGCGAGGTCCTCGCCGGTCTCGACCGCCACCTCGCCCGCACCGCGGAGAGGGTGCTGCGCGAGCGCGGGGTCGAGGTCCGCACGGGGGAGACCGTCGCGGAGACGACCGCCGACGGCGTCCGGCTGCACAGCGGGGAGCACGTGCCGACCCGGACGATCGTGTGGTGCGTCGGCGTCCGTCCCGACCCGCTCATCGAGGGCCTGGGGCTCGAGCTCGCCGAGGGCCGGCTCGTCGTCGAGCAGGACCTCACCGTGCCCGGCCACCCCGAGGTGTTCGCCTGCGGTGACGCCGCCGCGGTCCCCGACGCCCACCGGCCGGGGCAGTACACCGCGATGACCGCCCAGCACGCCGAACGCCAGGGCCGGCTGGCCGGACGCAACGTCGCGGCGTCGCTCGGTCGCGGCCGGCGGCGTCGCTACCGGCACCGCGACCTCGGGTTCGTCGTCGACCTCGGCGGCACCGACGCCGCCGCCAACCCCCTGCACCTGCGCCTCGCGGGCCTGCCGGCCAAGGTCGTCGCCCGCGGGTACCACCTGCTCTCGATGCCCGGCAACCGCCTGCGCACGGCCGCCGACTGGCTCCTCGACGCGGTCCTGCCGCGCCAGTCGACCCAGCTCGGCCTCGTGCGCTCGGCCTCCGTGCCGCTCGACACCTCCTCGCCCGAGGTGCCCCACCACCCGCAGATGCCGTTCCCGCCCGAGCGTTCGAGCGGCACCGGCGGCTGAGCGAGGCGTGGCTCCCCGCCGGCGCCGCGGCCGTCCTGGCCGCGGCGCCGGGCGGGGTCAGGAGACGGTGATCTCCGCGCGGCGGCTCGCGGCGGGGTCGGGGCGGGGCTCGGTGTCCGACGCCCCGCGGGTCTGCACCCGGGCGCGGTCCACGCCGTCGCCTGCCAGCTGGTCGGCGACCGTGGTGGCGCGCTGGTCGGAGAGCTGCTGCGGGTCGGGCGTCGTCGCGCCGCCCAGGGGCGCGGAGTAGCCGGTGACCTGCACCCGGGCGGCGGGCACCGCGGCGAGCTCCTCCGCGACGCGGCCGAGGCTCTCGGCGCCGGCGTCGGTCAGCTCGGCGCTGTTCGCCCGGAACGTGATCGGCGTGGCGGCCACGATCTGGTCGATGCGGCTCTGCAGCGCGGCCGGGTCGCCCGGCGCCCCCGGCGCCGCGGTGGACCCGTCACCGCCGGTACCGCCCCCGGTGGCGCCGGGCGCGGTGCCGGGTGCGCTGCCGGGAGCGTTGCCGCCGTCACCGCCGGGCGCCGCGCCGGCCGGCGGGGCACCGGGGGCGCCGGGCGCGGCGCCCGCCGGAGGAGCACCGGGGGCGGCGGGCGCGGCGGCGCCCGCCGGAGGAGCGGGAGGAGCGCCGGTGGTGCTCCCCGACCCGCAGCGTCCGGTGAGGAACAGGATCGCGATCACGATGGCGATGGCGAGCAGGGCCAGGAGCAGCCAGGCCCACACGGGCCGGCGGCGTCGCGTGGGGGTGGCCGTGGCCGTGGCACCGGAGCGCTGGGGAGAACTCATCAGGGAGGGCCTTTCGACGACACGAGGGACGGTGGGCCCTGGTGTCTGGAGCCCGTCACCGACGAGGAGGCCGGGCTGCCCCCGAGGGTGCCGGCCCGAAACGCTGCCGAAGGCCCGCTCCCCGCGGGAACGGGCCTTCGGCGCGTGTGCGGCAGCCGGCGATCAGTCGCCGGGCCATTCGCCGCTCCAGCGCCGGAACGCCAGGGCGCCGCCGCAGGATCTTCGCGCTGGTGCTGGCCGGGGCCTGGAGCCGCCAGGGCTTTCCGGTCTCCGCGCCGCGCTGACGCGTCAGGAGCCCGCCTCGCCCGCGAACTCCTCGAGCCCCACGACGCGCAGCAGGTCGAGACGGTCGCGGGTCGCGGCGTCGGCCGGCGTCAGCACGACCATGCGCTGCCCCTGGTCGGGGGTCACGAGCGTCTCGCAGTCCATCACCAGCTCGCCGACGCGCGGGTGCACCAGCGTCTTGCGGTCCGCGCGCCGCACCGCGACCTCGTGCTCGGACCAGCGCCGCCGGAAGTCGGGGCTCGCGGCGCGCAGCCGCTCGACCATCGCGGCCACCGCGGGGTCGCCGGAGCGTCGTCCGACGGCCGCCCGCAGGTCGGCGACGAGCTCCCGGGAGTGCCGCTCGACCTCCTCGGGCACGTGCGAGGCGCGCACGGCGGGCTCGGTGAACCAGCGGACCACGAGGTGGCGCCGGTCGCCGGCGAAACCGGTGTGGTCGCCGGCCAGGAGCAGCGAGAGCCGGTTCTGGGCGAGGACCTCGCCGAGGTCCGAGATCACCATGGCCGGCGTGTCGAGCAGGTCCAGCATGCGCACCAGCCCGGCCCGGGCGAGGCGCGCCGTCCCGTCGGACGGCGGCGCGGGCTGGCCGGCGAGGTGGAACAGGTGCGTGCGCTCGTCCTCGGACAGGCGCAGCGCGCGGGCCAGCGCGGCGAGCAGCTGCGTCGAGGGCCGGCTCCCGCGGCCCTGCTCGAGCCGGACGACGTAGTCGGTCGACATCCCGGCGAGCATCGCGACCTCCTCCCGGCGCAGCCCCGCGGTGCGCCGGCGCGGCCCGTCGGCGAGACCGACCTCGGCCGGGCGGATCGACCGACGGCGCCGGCGCAAGAAGTCGGCGAGCTCGTCGCGCTGCATGTCTCGACGATCCCGCGCGCGCGGCGGGTGATCCAGGGAGCGCCGCTCCCACGATGAACGCTCCTCTCCGGGGGCCGCCGGCCCGGGCGCACGGTGGAAGCAGTGATCACCGAGCACGAGGAGGACGCCATGCAGACGCGACAGCTGGGGACCACCGGACCGCGGGTCTCCGCGCTGGGCCTGGGCGCGATGGGGATGTCCGGCGGGGCCTACGGGGAGACCGACCGCGCGGAGGCGATCACGACGGTGCACGCGGCGCTCGACGCCGGCGTCACGCTGATCGACACCGGCGATTTCTACGCCATGGGCCACAACGAGATGCTGCTCGGCGAGGCCCTGCGCGGCCGGGACCGCGACAGCTACACGCTGAGCGTCAAGTTCGGGGCGCTGCGGGGGCCGGGCCACGTCTTCAGCGGGCAGGACAACCGCCCCGCGGCGGTCAAGAACTTCCTGGCCTACTCCCTGGAACGCCTCGGCACCGACCACGTCGACGTGTACCGCCCGGCCCGGCTCGACCCCGCGGTGCCCATCGAGGACACCGTCGGCGCGATCACGGAGATGATCGACGCCGGGTACGTCCGCCACGTCGGTCTCTCGGAGGTCGACGCGGCGACGATCCGCCGCGCGCACGCCGTGCACCCGATCAGCGACCTGCAGATCGAGTACTCGCTGCTGTCCCGTGCGGTGGAGGCGGAGGTCCTGCCGACGCTGCGCGAGCTCGGCATCGGCCTGACCGCGTACGGCGTCCTGGGCCGCGGGCTCATCTCCGGCCACTGGACGGCCGGCCACACCGCCCCCGGCGACCTCCGCAGCGCCACCCCGCGCTTCGCCGACGGCAACGTCGAGCACAACCTCGCGCTCGTCGAGGCGCTGCGCGAGGTCGCCGAGGCGAAGGGCTGCACCGTCGCCCAGCTGGCGATCGCCTGGGTGGCCGCCCGGGGCGTCGACATCGTGCCGCTGGTCGGTGCCCGCACGCGGCAACGGCTGGACGAGGCGCTGCCCGCGGCGGAGCTGACGCTCGGCGCCGACGACCTCGCCCGCATCGAGGCGGCGGTCCCGGCCGGTTCGGCGCGCGGGGACCGCTATCCCGCCGCGTTCATGGCGAGCCTCGGGGTCGGCAACTAGGCCCCGTCAGGACGACGGCCGCGCCACCAGCCCGGCGATCTCGGCGACGCCGGCCGGGTCGATCGCGTGCCCGCCGCCGTGGGGGACCTCGGTGACGTCGGCGCCGCGGTCGCGCAGCTGGGCGACGAGCCGGCGGGTGTGGTCGGCGGTGGCCATCGGGTCGCGGCGCCCGTTGGCCACGATCACGGCCTTCCCGCTCAGGTCGGCGTCGGGCGGGTCGGCGAAGGGCACCATGGCCGCGAACAGCACCGCGCCGGCGAGGGCCTCGGGGCGGCGCAGCAGCATCGCGGACGCGATGTTGGCGCCGTTGGAGAAGCCGACGGCCCACCAGGAGCCCGGGGCGACGCCGTGGTGCTCGCCGGCGGTGGCGACGAAGCCGGCGAGCTCGTCGACCCGGGCGCGCAGGTCGTCCTCGTCGAACACGCCCTCGCGCAGCCGGCGGAAGAACCGCGGCATGCCGTTCTCCAGCACGCTGCCCCGCGGCGAGAGCAGCGCGGCGTCGGGGTCGAGGGCCCGGCCCAGGGGCAGCAGGTCGTGCTCGTCGGCGCCGGTGCCGTGCAGGAGCAGGAGCGGGCGCGCCGTCGAGCCCGGCCGCCACACGTGCGGGCGGCCGAGACCGGTGGCGTCGGTGGGCGTGCTCACGCGGTCCCCTCGACGGTGCGGCCGTCGACCTGCAGCGGCGGCAGCGAGCGCTGGATCTGCTCGCGGTCGGGCTCGAGCCACGGTGGGAGCTTGAGGTGGCGGCCGAGCTCGAGCAGCGGCTCGTCGACGTCGAACCCGGGCCGGTCGGTCGCGATCTCGAAGAGCACGCCGCCGGGCTCGCGGAAGTAGATCGAGGTGAAGTACTGCCGGTCCAGGATCGGGGTGACCTTCAGCCCGGCCTCGACGAGCTGCTGGCGCCACCGCTCCTGGGTGTCGCCGTCGGGCGCCCGGAACGCGATGTGGTGCACGGTGCCGCCCGCCTGCAGGCCGCGCTGCCCGTCGGTGCTGGCGGCGACGTCGACGACCGCGCCCGCCTGCTCGCGGCCCATGTCGAAGCGTGCGCGCTCGCCGCCGCCCTCGGCGTTCATGCCCAGCAGATCGGTGAGCATCGCGGCGGTGGGGTCGAGCTGCGCCTCGGTGAGCGTGACCGAGTGCAGGCCGCGCACCGCGTGCTCGGCCGGGATCGCGGCCACGCCGTCCCAGCCGGAGCGGGTGTCGCCGGGGGAGGCGACGAGGTCGATGACCAGCCCGTCCGGGTCGCGGAAGGTCAGCACCTCCTCGGCCTGCCCCGCGGTCTCGCGGTCTCGCGGGGGCGCGACGAGCTCGGCGCCGTGCGCGGTGAGGTGGCCCTGCCACCAGCCCAGCGACCCGGGCGGGATGCTGAACGCCGTGGCGGTCGTCAGGCCGGCGCCCTGCCGGCCCGGGGCGACGCCGCGCCACGGGAAGAACGTCAGGATGCTCGCGGGTCGGCCGGCGTCGTCGCCGTAGTAGAGGTGGTACGTGCCGGGGTCGTCGAAGTTGACCGTCGTCTTCACCAGCCGCAGCCCGAGCACGCCGGTGTAGAAGTCGACGTTGCGCTGCGGGTCGCCGGCGATGGCGGTGACGTGGTGCAGGCCGTGCGGGGCGATGTCGGTCATGGTTCCTCCGGGACTCGCACCAGTGGATGACGTGTCACCGAACCTAGCAGCGATGGTTGACGTGTCAACTGGCGGTCACGATCGAGGGTCGTCGCCACCCCGCGCGGGCTCCGGGGCCCGGTCGGCGTCGCCCGGGTCCTCCCGCTCGCCGGTCGGTGCCCCGGTGTCGGGACGCCGCCGATCGGGCGGGAGCCGTGGCCTCCGTCGCGCACCACGCCGGTCGAAAGGGTCACGCATCAGGCCTTCCCCGGCCACCCTGCCTCCTACCCCGCGGACCGTCTGGTCCTGCGCGTCCGACGATCACCCGTCGGCGATTCTTGATCGCGAGGGCGTCGAGGGCTGTCACCCGCGTGACAGGGGTGACTCTCCGCCGTCGTCGTCGTCGGACCGGGGCCGGTCAGGCGGGGACGGCCGCGGGCGCCGCGGTGATCGCCCGGCGGGCGGCGACGAGGGTGACCGCGGCCAGCAGGGCGAACACCGGCACGGCGGCGACGCCGAGGGCCGCGAGCACGGCGGGCTGGTCGGCGAGGTAGGCCACGCCGCGCAGGGCCAGGTTGAGGGCGTGGAACGCGACGCCGGCCAGGGTGCTGACGGTGTAGATGCGCAGCAGGCGGGGGTGCTCGCGCCAGTCGGCGGGCCCGCCGACGAGGCGGTTGAAGAGCACCCCGGCCACCGGACGGCGCACGAGCACCGAGCCGAGGAAGACCGCGCCCATCACGGCGGGGATGAGGGTGGGGAGCAGGAAGAAGGCGCGGGCCTCGCCGGAGAAGGCGGCGATCGCGGCGCAGACACCGGCGACGGCGAGCCCGACCAGCGCGCCCCGCAGCGACTCGCGCCGGGCGAGCCGCACCCCGAACACCACCGGGGCGGCCACGGCGAGGGCGACGAACGCCCAGCTCAGGCCGCCGATGGCGTCGGCGACGACGAACGCCACGGCGGGGACGGCGGCCACGAGGATCCCCGTCACGCCACCGGAGCGCGCGAGGCTGCCGCGCAGGGCCCCGGACAGCGTCGTCGCCTCGTCCACGACAGGACGGTCGGGGACGCGGTCGGCGGTGGCGGGGTCGTTCGTCATGGGCGCTCCTCCGGTCGGGGGGTGACTGCCGTCGACCTTCGCCCGCCGCCGACCGGACAACCACGGCCTGCTGATCCCCGGCTGAGCGCGCCACCCCACCGGCACGGTGCGCCTCTCGCGATCGAGGCTCGCCAGAACGATCTCCCCGGGGAGCCGTCAGCGCCGAGGTCAGATCTCCTGGCCGTTGCGTTCGATGCGCCCCGACGGCCAGTCGGTGGCGGGCCGCTGGACCGGCAGGAGCATGCCGTTGCGGCGGTGGTCCTCGAGGTCCTGGTCGACGCGGATCGAGCGCATCGGGTGCTCGAGCAAGGGGGTCCAGCCGCTGCGCTCGTAGAAGGCGCGAACGTCGGGGTCGCAGGTGAGGAACCCGAACGGGAGGCCGAGCCGGTCGAGGGTGCCGGCGACCGAGCTCATCAGGGCCGCGCCGAGGCCCTGGCCCTGACGCCCGGGGTGCACCGCGACGAGGCCGACGTCGCCGACGAGGACCGACGCGTCGTGGTCGGGGGCGCGCAGGAAGCGGCGGATCAGCCCGGCGTGGGCCACGACCTCGCCGTCCTGGTGGCCGAGGACCCGGAGCTCGGGGCGCGCCCCCGCCCAGCTGTGGCCGCGCGGGAACGCGCCGGCCGACGTGGCGTAGCTGCGGGCGAGCAGGGCGGCGATCGCGTCGTGGTCGCGGGGCTCGAGGGCGGTCTCCCACCGGCACGACCACGTCACGGGTGCCCGCACGGACCGGTCGGCGCGGGGGAGCAGTGCGGTCCTCATCGTCGGCCTCCTGCTGCGGTCACGCCGGGACCGGGGCACGGTCGGTGCCGCCGGTCGTGTCGGGAGCGAGCTGCCAGTGCTGCCGGGGCCCGAAGGCGGCGGTCAGGCTGAACCTGTCGCCGCGCACCACGGTCTGGCGCCACTCGACGGGGACGCCGCCCTGGTGCCCGACCCGCTCGATCCGGAAGACGGGGTCACCGGTGCCGACGCCGAGCAGGCGCGCCCGGACGGGGTCGGCCAGGGCGACCCGGATGCGCTCGTGGCCGCTGTCCACGCGCAGCCCGGTGTGCCGGGCGAGCTCGTCGTAGAGCGCGGTGTGGCTCAGGTCGGCACCCAGCAGGCCGCCGGCGGCGGCGAAGGGGAGCCAGGCGCGGTCCCACGCCAGGGGCTCGTCGTCGGCGTAGCGCAGCCGCTCGAGGTGCAGCAGGGGCGTGGACTCCTCGAGCCCGAGCCGGGTGGCGACGACGCCGTCGACGGTGCGCTCGAGGGCGCGGACCACGCTGGTCTGGGTGCGACCGGTGCTCTCGACGGCCTCGAAGAGCGTGGAGGGGGCGCCCACCGGTTGTGTGATCTCGGGTCGGGCGTAGCGGTCGGCCACCCGGGGCGGCCGCCCGCGCTCGGCGGTCACCATGCCGGCGGCCCGCAGCTGGGCGAGGGCCTGCCGGACGGTGTTGCGGCTGACGGCGTACTCGTCGACCAGGGCCAGCTCACCGGGGAACGTCTGCTCGAACTCCCCGCGGTGGATGCGGTCGCGCAGGTCGTCCTGCAGCTGCGACCACAGGGGTACGGCACCCGCCCGGTCCAACCTCGACGCCACCCGCGGCTCCCTCCACCGGCTCCTCGCGATTGACCCTACATTTCATCGCGCCATGGGGGTCATCTCGTCGGCGAGGAGTGGGCGGGTGAACGCCGGCGTCGGACGCGAGGGACGACGTCGCCGGCCCCCTCTCCGGCGACGTCGCCTCCTCGGACACGGATCAGGGCCCCCGACGCACCAGGCTCGCTCCTGAACCGTACCCAGCGGTACGCTTCCGGTGAAGGCCCGACCCGCTCGTCGGCTATCCGGTGCGCTCCAGGTCCAGCTGCACCGTCCCGGCGGGTGGCGTGCCGGGGGGCCCGCCACCACACTGCTGGTGACCGACGGTGTGGGGGGAGGCTCCGTGGCGAGCGAGGCCGTGCCGGCGACCGAGAGCCCGCGGGTACCGCAGCAGGCGCGGTCGCGCGCCACGCGGCGGGCCCTGCTCGCGGCGGCGGGCGAACGCTTCGCGGCGCAGGGCTTCCACGGCACGGCGCTCACCGATCTGCTGGGCGACGGCGTGCCGACCAAGGGAGCGCTCTACTTCCACTTCGCGTCCAAGCACGCCGTCGCCGAGGCGCTCGTCGAGGCCATGAGCGAGTCGTGGGACCAGGTCCCGCCCGCGGTCCGGCGGGCGTCCGCCGACGGTCTCGAGGCGCTGGTCCTGCTGACCGACGCCGTGATCACCCGCCTCGACGACCCGATCACGCGCGGCGCCGGTCGCCTCCTGCGCGACCGTGTCGTCGCCTCACCGACCCTCGCCGAGGTCAGCGCCTGGTGGCGCGACGAGGCCCGGGAGTTGCTCGCCGAGGCGGAGACCGAGGGCCTGCTGCGCCCGGAGGCCGATCCGGCCTGGGTCGCCGACGAGATCGTGGCCGGCTTCGCGGGCCGCGCGACGGTGTCCGGGGCGGACGGCGACGCGCTCTGGGAGCTGATGAACGAGTTCTGGGCCGGGTTCCTCCCGCTCGTCGCGACCGCGGACTGGTCGCGGCGGTGGGCAGCGCGACCGTGGCGGGAGCGGTGTCGTCCCGTCGGCGTGGGCCCGCACGACATCGACGACCTCGAGATCCACCCCGTCGGGGACTGATCCCGAGCGCCCGCGAGGTCAGGACTCGCGGGAGGGTGCGCGCCCCAGCACGCTCGCGGCCCCGTCGAGGTAGGCCTGCCGGTAGGCCGGGGGGATCCACTCCGCGGTGCGGAACACGGTGAGGGCCGGGTCGTCGTAGGTGGCGTCGAGACGCAGCCCGTCCCGGTCGGCGCCGTCGCCGTGCTCGCCCTCGGTGTGCGCGTCATCCGCCGTCGAGGTCATGGAACGGAGGATGCCCGCCGCGCGGGCGGGGAACCACCTCATCCCCGCCGAGTTGCGCGGCGCGGGTGTGGGCGAAAGCGGTTGCCGTCGATCACCGACCACCGTCCGCCGACGCGACGAGGGGCGCCCCGCCGGGGACGCCCCTCGTCGACTCACGCGTGCTCCGGCACCGCCGTGCCCCGCCGCGTCTCACCGTGCGATGCGGTGGCACGGGCGGCCTCCGGAGAGCCGGCTGTCCGGTCGGTCCGAGAGCCAGGGATCGACCGGCCAGCCGAGGAGAACGTTAGGGGCCGCCGGGGTCCGGGGGCGTGCGACCTGCGGAACTAGTTCCCGTCGACGTCGTTGACGCGGGAGCCGGGTCCGGGACGCCGATCACCTGGGCCGCCACGGAGGGGTCGGCGAGCGCCGCCCACCGTTCCGCCCGGTGGCTCGCGTCGACGAACGCCTGGTGGGTCCGGGCCTGGTTCGCCGAGCCGGCCTGGATGCCGAAGTACGCCCCGGTGATCGCGCCGATCGCGGCGACGAACGGGGCGGTCGCCGTCGCGGCGTCGGCCGCCGCCGGGTACCGCAGGATCGCGACGACGGCGATCAGCGCGATGAGCACCGTGCCGCCGAGCACGGCGTAGAGCCCGTAGCGCCAGCGATCGTCGCCCGGATCGTCGCCCGGATCGTCGCCGGGGTCGGTCGGAGGCAGCGTGGGACCCGCTTCGGTCACGACGAACTCCTAGCCAGGGACGTGGGGGAGGCCCGAGTATGCGGTGTCGGAGAAGAGGGGGTCACGGCGATGACGACGTCCGAGGCGCGCAAGAAGCCGAAGCGCTTCCCCAAGAAGCTGTACGAGACAGAGCTGCTGCGGCTGCAGGGCGAGCTCGTGCAGATGCAGGAGTGGGTCAAGGCGACCGGGGTGCGGCTCGTCGTGATCTTCGAAGGGCGCGACGCCGCCGGGAAGGGCGGCGCGATCCAGCGGGTCGTGGAGAACCTCAACCCCCGCGTCGCGCGCATCGTCGCCCTGCCCGCGCCCACCGAGCGCGAGCGCACCCAGTGGTACTTCCAGCGCTACATCGCGCACCTGCCGGCGGCCGGCGAGATCGTGCTGCTGGACCGCTCCTGGTACAACCGCGCCGGCGTCGAGCGCGTCATGGGCTTCTGCACACCCCAGGAGTACGACCGCTTCCTGCGCCAGTGCCCGACCTTCGAGGACATGCTCATCGAGGACGGCATCATGCTGCGCAAGTACTGGTTCTCGGTGAGCCCCGACGAGCAGGAACGCCGCTTCCGCGAGCGCCTCGAGAACCCGCTCAAGCGCTGGAAGCTCTCGCCCATGGACCTGGAGTCGATCAGCCGCTGGGACGAGTACTCCAAGGCCAAGGACGACATGCTCGCCGCCACCGACACCGAGATCGCGCCCTGGACGATCGTCGAGTCCGAGGACAAGCGCCGCTCGCGGCTGAACATGATCGCCCATCTGCTGCACACGGTGCCGTGGGCGCCGATCGAGCTGCCGACCCTGGAGCTCCCGGCCCGCCCGTCGGGCGACGGCTACGTCCGCCCGCCCCGCGAGGTCGCCCGCGCGGTGCCCGACCACGCGGCGACCCTGCTGGGGAAGGACTGATCGCTCAGCGCGTGCCGTAGAAGTACATCAGCGCCGTCGCGGTCGCGGCGCCGAGGACCTGCCCGCGCGCGACGAGCTCGGGGATCCGCGCGACGTCGACCCACGCGACCGTCCCGTCCTCCGCGGGGTCGGTCGGGTCCCCGAAGTGCTCGGCCCCGCGCCACAGGTAGGCGTTGATGCGCGCGCGGACCTGGCCGGGCAGGGGCTCGACGGAGAGCAGGTGCTCGGCCTCCCCGGTGACGTGCCAGCCGGTCTCCTCGGCGGTCTCGCGGGCCGCGGCCGCCCCGGGGGCCTCGCCGTCGTCGACGATCCCGCCGGGCAGCTCGTAGCCCCACTGGCCGGCCGGGAAGCGGTACTTCCACAGCAGGAGGACCCGGTCGTCGTCGACGACCAGCGCCACGGCGACCCGGGAGAGGTCGACGACATGGTAGTCGAAGCGCCGGCCCTCCGGCGCCTCGACGTCGACGAGCCGGACCCGCACCCACGGGCTCTCGTACGCCGACCGCTCGCCGAAGATCGTCCAACCGCCGACCGCCTCGGGCACGCCGGGACCGTACGCGACCGGTGGGCTCACCGGAGGACGGCACCGCGCAGGACCGCGAAGCTCACCGTCGTCCCCAGCCCCTGCGAGACGACCCACGCGGCCGGGACCACCCACCCCCCGCCGACCACGGACGGGAGCGCGGCGAGGGCCAGCCCGTGCGTGAGCACGACGACGGCGAAGGTCGTGGCCGACAGCAGCGCCATCCACCACGCCGCCCCGCGCGCGCCCGCCGAGCGGAACGTCCAGCGCCGGTGGAGCACCGAGACCAGCGCGGTGCCGGCCACGAAGCTCAGGGCGCGGGCGAGGTGCACGTCGAGCCCGGCGTGCACCAGGGCGAGGTGCAGCCCGAGGCTCAGCGGGAGCACGACAAGGCCGGCGGCCAGGTAGCGCGCGGCGACCGCGACGAGGCCGCGAGCGCCGGTCTGCCGCCCTGGAAGGATGGGCGCGTGGACGACGGCCGTGCGGCGCCCGGGACGCCCGCGCGGGGCCCGGCGCCGGCCGTCGTCGCGCTCGTCCCGCCGGCCGTGGCCCTCCTGCTGGGCGCCGTCGTCCTCACCCGCGGCACCGGGCTCTGGTACGACGAGCTCTTCTCCACCGAGGTGGCGCGCCTGCCGCTGGCCGAGATCCTGCGCGCGGCGTGGGAGGGGCGCGGGACCACCTGGTACCTGCGCGACATCCCGCCCTCGTACAACCTGCCGTGGTACGTCGTGGCGCACGTGGTGCTGCTCCTCCCGGGGACGGACAACGACCTGACGCTGCGGGTCCTCGCCCTGGTGTGCGGGGCCGCCGCGTCCGGGGTCCTCGCCGCGGCGGTGGCGCGGCTCGCGCCCGACCGCCGGGTCGGGCTGGTCGCGGGCCTGGTCACCGCGCTCAACCCGCTGGTGCTCGAGTGGAGCGTCGAGGCCCGCTCCTACGGGCTCGCGCTGCTGGGCACGGCCGGGACGGCGTACGGGCTCGCGCGGTGGCTCGACCGCGAGCGGCTCGGCCTGCTCGTGTTCGGGCTGTGCGCGGTCGGTGCCGGGCTCGCGCACTGGTACGCGCTCCTGCCCGTGGCCGGCCTGACCCTCGCCGGCATGGTGCTCGCACCGCGGCGCGCGGTGTGGCTCGCGCTCGTGGCCGCGCTGGCGGCGGTGCCGGCACTCGGGCTCGTCGCGCTGAACCTCGCCACCGTCGCCGACCGCAACGCCGCCCTGCTCTACGACACCGCCGGGCGGCTGCCGCTGTTCGCGGCCTGGCGCTGGTCGGGCAAGGACGTCGTGCTCGCCGGGGTGGTGGCCGTCGCCGCGGCGCTCGGGGTGTGGCGCGCGCCGGCACGGCTGCTGGTCGTCGTGACGGGCTGGCTCGCGCTGCCCGTGCTCGCGCTGCTGATCGCCGAGACCGAGCTCCGGGCGGTCTACGAGCCGCGCTACGTCCTGCCCGCGCTGCTGGGCCTCGGCGTGCTCACGGCGGCCGGGGTCGCGTGCTGGCCCTGGCGTCTGCGCGTCGTCGGCGCGGGACCCGCGGTCGTGCTCAGCGCGGTGCTCCTGGTGACCTCGCTGGTGGCGTCGGTCGGGCTGCTGTGGGCGCCACCGCGCGAGCGCTCGGACGAGGTCGCGGCGATGATCGCGGCCGCCCACCGTCCCGGCGACGTCGTCATGGCGGGCGACCGGCAGTCGGCGCTCGCGCTGGAGCACTACGTGCGCACGCGCCACCCGCAGATGGCCCCGGACCTGCGCGTGCCACCGGTCTACGCGGCGCCGGACGCGGCGGTCGTCTGGTACGTCCGCGTGCGGATCATCCACGGGGAGACCGGGCCGGTCGACGGCGACGTCCTGCTCGCGAGCTCGGGTCGCCGCGTCGAGGGTCAGTGGTTCCTGCGCGCCACGTGGACCTCGCTGGTCGTTCAACGCTGGGTGCGCTGAGCGCGCTGGAGGGTGCACCACCGCACCGTCCGCACCGACTGCCGCAGCCGCGCTCCCGACGACCACGCCGAGGTCCCGACCGGCCGCGCCGCGCGGGCGACGGGATGCGACCCGACCCGCAGGCCCGCGCCCGCCCGGGTCCGCGGGCCGAGCGCGACGACCACGCTGGGGGCCGTCGCGCCGGCGGGGGAGAGGAGGGCCGCTCGTCCGCGCGGACCGAGGGCGAGGAACGCCCCCGCGTCGCGCGGCAGCCCGGTGAGCGCGGCGACGAGCAGCCGGTGCCCGCGTCCCGTCACGTGCCGGCCGGGCGACTCGTAGGACCCGCGCCGCCCGGCGAACACGACGTCGTGGTCGCGCAGGTGCGCCAGCAGGGCGGGCAGCGCCTCGGGGGGATCCTGGAGGTCCGCGTCGAGGCAGACCCAGGCGCTCGCCCCGGGCTCGTCGGCGAGCCCGCGGCGCAGCGCGGCGTGCTGACCGACGTTGACCGCGAGCTCGGTGACGGCGACGCGGGGCTCCCGCGCGGCGAGTGCCCGCGCGACGACCCCGCTGCCCTCCGGGCAGGCGTCGACGACCAGCCGCACGCGCCACGACCGGCCCTCGAGCGCCCCGGCGACGCGGCGCACCAGCTCCCCGAGCGTCGCGGCGTTGCGGTGCACCGGCACGACGACGGCGACGGTCACGCCGCCCGCCAGGTCCGGCGCAGGCCGTCGGCCAGGTCGACGGTCGCCTTCCAGTCGAGCAGTTCCCGGGCCCGGGTGGGGTCGGCGACCCAGTGCCCGGTGTCCCAGTCGCGCCCGGGGTGGGCGCCGACGTCGACGGCGATGCGCCGCCCGGTCGCCCGCCCCGCGAGGGCGACCAGCTCCTCGTTGGCGGTCTGCACCCCGGTGCCGAGGTTGAGCACGGTGCCGGGCGCGAGGTCGTCGGCCCGGGCCGCGCGCACGCACGCGTCGACGACGTCGCCGACCCACACCCAGTCCCGCCGCATCCCCGGGGCGGTGAGCGGCACGCGGTCGCCGGTGCGGGCGGCCGCGAGCACGACGGGCACGAACCGCCCGGGGTGGTCGCCGGGGCCGTAGACCTGGAAGGCCCGCAGCACGGTGGCGCGCACGCGCCGCTCGGCGGCGGCCGCGAGCAGGAGCAGGGAGCCGGCCGCCTTGGTGGCCCCGAAGAAGCTCGCGGTGCTCAGCGGGTGGTCCTCGGTGAGGGGGTCGGCGCTCGCCGCGTACTCGGTGGACGAGCCGAGCCGCACGACCGCGCGGCAGCGTGGACCGAGGGCGTCGACCAGCCAGGCGCTGGTGTTGACCGCCGTCGTCGCGGCGCGCGCCGCGGCGTCGCGACGGTCGCGCGCGGCCGCCAGGCTGAACACGACGTCCGGGTCGGCGGCGCGCACGGCCGCGGTCGCCGCGGCGGGGTCGGTGAGGTCGACCCGGTCCCGCGTGAGCGCGGTGACCGACCAGCCGTCGGCGCGCAGGCGGGCCACGAGGTGGCGCCCGACGAAGCCGCCGGCCCCGGTGACGAGCGCGTGGCTCACGCCGGCACGGCCGTCGCGACGCCCGCCGTGACGGCGCGGGCGAACGCCTCGCGGTCGGCGGCCCGCGCCCCGGCGTCCCGGGCGCCCGCCAGCGCCAGGGCGGCGTGGATCCGGGGGATCTCGGCGGCGGGGTCGCGGTCGGCGGTGTCGGCGTGGAACGAGCGGCGCAGGAACGTGAAGTCGACGCCGAGGCGTTCCATCTCCGCGGCGAGCAGCGCGCTGGGGACCGGGTGCCCGGCGTCGGGGCGGGTGAGCCCGGCGACGCCGAAGGGGTGACCGGCCGCCGCGACACGATCGCGGACGTGCTCGACCGTGCCGTCCACCATGGGGGCGAACAGGCCGGCGGGGAGCCCGGTCCGGGCGGCGCGGTCGATGCGCAGGTCGTTGAGGCCGACGTAGACGCGGGAGAGCGGGCGGCGCGCGACCGCGTCGACGGTGTCGACCGCGTCCTGCGTCTCGATCATCGCGGCCACCCCGCAGCGGCGGTCGGCGAGGGCGAGCACGCGGTCGATCTCCTCGGGGCGGCGCAGCATGGGCACGAGCAGCTCGTCGGCGCCGAGCGCGACCGCGCGGTCGACCTCGCCCGCGGTCCAGCGGCCCACCGCGTTGATCCGGCAGACGACGGTCGCGCTCGTCGCCGACCGCATCGCACGCAGGTCGCGCGCGGTGTCCCGGTTGATCTGGGTGTCCTCGCCGGCCTGCCGCCGGGCCTTCCCGCGCCGCTCCCAGTCGATCACGACGCCGGTCACGCCGGCGGCCGCCAGGCGGGCGACCTCGCCGCCCGACGTCGAGAAGACGAAGAGGTCCACGGTTCTCCTCTGTGAGCCAAGGCTGCCCGAACTCGCGCCCGTCCGGCGCGCGCGCCCACAACGTGTCAGGGGGAGAACCGCTGCATATGCCCAATTTTGGGGGTGGTCGGCGATCGCGGATCACGGTCGAGTGAGGTAAGGCGCGCCTCACCCAGGAAACGGACGCGTCGGTCGAAACGTGAGGAGTCGTGGGGTGCCCGTGCCGGGTCGGTTCGCGTCGTTGGTCCGGACGGTGGCCGCTGTCGCCGCGTGCGCGGTCGTGCTGACCGCCTGCGGTGGGGCGCCCGCCCCGGAGGACCGCACGTTGACGCTCTACAACGCCCAGCACGAGGGCCTGGGGCGCCTGTGGGTCGACGAGTTCACCCGGCAGACCGGCATCCCGGTGCAGGTCCGCGACGGCGGGGATTTCGAGCTCGGCAACCAGCTCGTGGCCGAGGGTGCCGCCTCGCCCGCCGACGTGTTCCTCACCGAGAACAGCCCGGCGATGTCGCTGGTGTCGGGGGCGAACCTGTTCGCGCCGGTCGACCCGGCCACGCGCGCCCAGGTCCCGCCGCAGTACGCCTCGACCCGCGGCGACTGGGTGGGCATCGCGGCGCGCACGACGGTGGTGGTCTACAACCCGGCCCTGGTGCCCGCCGACCAGCTGCCCGAGTCGATCCTCGACTTCGCGCGCCCGGAGTGGCAGGGCCGGATCGCGTTCCCGCCGGGCGGCGCGGACTTCCAGGCGATCGTCTCGGCGGTGAACGCGCTCAACGGCGACGCCGCGACCCAGCAGTGGCTGGCCGGGCTCAAGACCAACGGGCGCATCTACCAGAGCAACACCGCGACGATGCAGGCCGTCAACCGGGGCGAGGTCCCGGCCGGGATCATCTACCACTACTACTGGTACCAGGACCGCGCCGAGGCGGGCGCGAACAGCGCGAACACCGAGCTGGAGTTCTACACCAACGGCGACGCCGGCGGGTTCCTCTCCGTCTCCGGCGGCGGCGTGCTGGCCTCGAGCAGCCACCCCGCGGAGGCCCAGCAGCTTCTCGCGTTCCTCGCCGGCGTGCCCGGGCAGCAGGTGCTCGCCCGCTCGGAGAACCTCGAGTACACCGTCGGCGCCGGGGTCCCGGCCAATCCCGCCCTCAAGCCGTTCTCCGAGCTGCGCCCGCCGCCGGTCGACCTCAGCACCCTGAACGGGCCGAAGATCGTCGGGATGATGCAGCAGGCCGGCCTGCTGTGACCGCGGCGGCCCCGCTGCGCGTGGGCGTCGCGTCGCTCGCCGCGCTGCTCGCGCTGCTGCCGGTCGGCTACGTCGTCGTCTCGGCGATCACCGTCGGCCCGGCGACGGTGGCCGAGCTGGTGTGGCGGCCGCGGGTGGGCGAGCTGCTGGTCAACACCACGGTGCTCGTCGTGGCGACGTGCTCGGCCTGCGTCGTCCTCGGCACCGCCACGGCGTGGATCACCGAGCGCACCGACCTCCCCGGCGCGCCGGTGTGGGGAGCGCTGTTCGCCGCGCCGCTCGCGGTCCCGGCGTTCGTCAACAGCTACGCCTGGGTGTCGGTCCTGCCCGGGGCCGACGGGTTCGTCGGTGCCCTCGTGGTGACGACGATGTCGTACTTCCCGTTCGTGCACCTCCCGGTCGCCGCCGTGCTGCGCGGCCTGGACCGCGACCAGGAGGACGTCGCCCGCGCCCTCGGTCTCTCCCCCCGCGCGGCGGCCCGGCGCGTCGTCCTGCCCGCGCTGCGCCCGGCGATCGTCGGCGGTGCGCTGCTCGTCGGGCTGCACCTGCTCGCCGAGTTCGGCGCCCTGGCCCTGCTGCGCTACCCGACCTTCACCACCGCGATCTACGACCAGTTCCAGTCGACGTACGCGGGGCCGGCCGCGGCCATGCTGGCGGGCGTGCTCGTGCTCCTGTGCCTGCTCCTGCTCACCGCCGACCTCGCGCTCGCCGGACGGGCGCGCGGGGCGCGGGTCGGGGCGGGGGCGGCGCGGCGGCGGGCGCGCACGCCGCTGGGCGGGGCGACGGTGCCGGCGCTCGCCGGTGTCGGTCTGCTCGTCGCCGCCGCGCTCGGCGTGCCCGTGGTGAGCGTCGTGCGCTGGATGGTCACCGGCAGCTCGACGACCGTCGACTGGGCGGCGCTCGCGACCGCGACGGCCACCTCGGTCGGGCTCGGCCTCGCCGCCGCCGCGGTGACCGTCGCGCTGACCTTCCCCGTCGCCTGGCTCGCCGTACGGCAACCGGGGGCGTTCTCGCGGGCACTCGAGCGCATCGCCCACCTCGGCAACGCCCTGCCCGGCATCGTGGTCGCGCTGGCGCTGGTGATCGTCGCGATTCGCCTCGTCCCCGGGCTCTACCAGACCACGCCGCTGCTGGTCACCGCCTACGCGATCCTGTTCATGCCGCTGGCGCTGGTGAACCTGCGCGCCGCGCTGCTGCGGGTGCCCCCCGAGCTCGAGGAGGTCGCCCACGGGCTGGGGTCGCGCCCCGGCGCCGTGCTCGCCCGGGTCACCGCCCCGCTGCTCGCCCGGGGCGCCGGGGCCGGGGCGGCGCTGGTGTTCCTCGCCGTCGCCACCGAGCTCACCGCGACGCTGCTGCTGGCCCCGACCGGCACGGCGACGCTCGCCACGGAGTTCTGGGGCCCGGCGGCCGCCGTCGCGTACGGCGCCGCCGCCCCGTACGCGCTGACGATGATCCTGATCTCGATCCCGGCGGCGTTCCTGCTGACCCGCCAGGTGCGCGCCGGGGCCCACCCGTGAGCGGGATCGTGGTCGACGGCGTCACGAAGGCGTTCGGGGCGACGCCGGTGCTGCACGGCGCCTCCCTGGCCGCCCCCGCCGGCACGCTGACGGCGGTGCTGGGCCGCTCCGGCTGCGGCAAGACGACCCTGCTGCGGATCGTCGCGGGCTTCGAGCGCCCCGACGACGGCACCGTCGCGCTGCACGGGCGCCCGGTCGCGGGGCCGGACCGCGCGCTCCCGCCCGAGCGGCGCGGCATCGGGTACCTCACCCAGGAGGGCTCGCTCTTCCCGCACCTCACCGTGGCCGCGAACGTCCTGTTCGGCCTGCCGTGGCGCGAGCGCCGCGGTGGTGACGCCCGGGTCGCCGCGCTCCTCGAGAGCGTCGACCTCGCGCCGTCGCTGGCGCGGCGCCACCCCCACGAGCTCTCCGGCGGCCAGCAGCAGCGGGTCGCCCTCGCCCGGGCCCTGGCGCCCGAGCCCGCGGTCGTCCTGCTCGACGAGCCGTTCTCCTCGCTCGACGCGGGGCTGCGCGCCGACACCCAGCGCGCGGTGGTCAAGGCGCTCGCCGCCGCCGGCGCGACCGCGCTGCTCGTCACCCACGACCGGGCCGAGGCGCTCGCGCTCGCCGACCAGGTCGCGGTGATGCGCGACGGGGTGATCGCCCAGGTCGACACCCCGGGCACGATCTACCGCGACCCCGTCGACGCGGGGGTGGGCGCGCTCGTGGGCGACGCCGTGCTGCTCGACGGGCGCGGCGACGGGGCGGGCGTGGTGACCTGCGCCCTCGGGGTGCTCGCGGTGCGGCCCGGTCGCGGGGGGCACGGCGCCGCCGGACCGGTCCGGGTGCTCGTGCGCCCGGAACAGCTCGGCGTCGGGGCCGGCGGTGACGGTGTCCGCGCCCGGGTGCGGTCGCGGGACTTCCGCGGGCCGGACGCGACCGTCGAGCTGGACCTGGGGGACCCCGCGTCCGGGACGGAGGTCGTCACCGCCCGTCTGCCCGGGGACTCGGCCGTCGCGCCCGGCGACGACGTCACGGTGTCGGTGCGCGGCGAGGTCAACGCCTACCCCGCGTGAGGCGGGGGCGCGTCGCCGTCGAGGACCCGGGCCAGCTCCCGGACCTCGCCGTCGAAGCGCTCGTCGTGGTCGCCCACCTCGCCGCGGGCCCGCGCGTCCAGCTCCCGCAGCACCGCGCACCGGAGCCGGGCGTGGACCGTCGCCGCGACGCCGTCCCGCCCGGGACGGTCCGGCGCGATCTCCACGAACACCCGCTCCACCCGGTCCGGGCCCGTCCCGGCGCGGACGTGCTGCAGCACGCCGTAGTGGCGGGGGTGGCGCAGCGCCCACCGGCGGTACGCGTGCGCGAGGGTGGTCCAGCGCTGCGCGAGCGGTGCGTCCCGCACCCGGTCGAGCGCGGCGCGCAGGCTGCGCTCGAGGGTGATGAAGCCGTCGGCGACCAGGGCGTCCACCAGGTCGTCCCGGCTCGGGAAGTGGTAGCGCAGCGTCGCCCGCGACACGCCGAGCCGCGCCGCGATCGCCCGGTAGGAGACACCGGAGGCACGGCCGTCGGCGAGCTGGTCGAGCGCGGCGTCCTTGATGTCGAACAACAGCTCCTGGACCCGCCGATCGCGCCGGCCGTGCGGTTCCGGCGGGAGGACGAAGCTCGTCATCGTGATCGCTCGGCTCCGGTGGTGCGCCATCAGACCGAGGTGAGGCTAGCCTTCGGACCGGCGGGCCCATCTCCCTAGAATGAGGGGGTGAGCAGCGCGGACACGGTCGCCGGCGAGGGCGTCGGCACGCCCGGGACGACCGTGCTCGTCGTCGACGACCACCGGGTGTTCACCGACGCGCTGCGCACCAGCCTGGGACGCCAGCGCGACGTCGCGGCCGTGGTGGTCGCGCACTCGGTCCGCGAGGCCCTCGCGCACGCCCGGCGCACGGCCCTCGACGCGGCGATCGTCGACCTCGATCTCCCCGACGGCTCGGGGCTCGAGGTGGTGGCGGGCCTGCGCGAGCTGACGCCGGGCACGCGGACGATCGTCCTCACCGCCCACGCCCGGTTCGACCTCGCCGAGCGCGCCCTCGCCGCCGGTGCTGCGGCCTTCCTGGCCAAGGAGGGCACGCTCGACCGCGTCCTCGCCGCGCTGCGCGCCCCCGCGCCCGCGGCCCCGGTGGTCGACGCCGCCGTCCCGCCCGGGCGGGTCGAGCTGACGCCGCGCGAGTGCGACGTGCTCCGCCTGCTGGGGCAGGGCCGGGAGCCCGCGCGCATCGCCGCCGAGCTGAAGCTGTCGCTGCACACGGTGCGGGGGCACGTCAAGACCCTGATGGCCAAGCTCGGCGCCCACAGCCAGCTCGAGGCGGTCGTCGCCGCGCACCGCCGGGGGCTCATCAGCGTCGGCACCCGGTACTGAGCCGTGGCGGCCGACGGCGGTGTGCTGCGGCGGGCGCTGCTCCGCCACGCCGTGATCACGGTGGTCGTCGTGCTGGTCGCCGTCGTGTCGATCGCCTCCGGTGTCGCGCTGTTCGCCCGCCAGGACGCCCACCGGGGCGCCGAGAACACCGCCCGCCAGGTCGGGAGGGTTGTGGGCGACGCGGTGTCGCGCCACGACCTGTCCGCCCCGGTGGACGAGGCCACGCGGGCCGAGCTCGACGCGGCCGTCGAGCCGTTCCTGGCCGGCGGGATGCTGTCGCGCGTCAAGATCTGGTCGCCGCGCGAGGGCGTCGCCCGCATCGTCTACTCCGACGAGCGGCGGGTCGAGGGCGAGACCACCCGCTACGACCCGGCGGAGATGGGGGCCCTCGGCGCCGGGGGGTCGCTGGTGCAGGAGGTCCCCGACGACCCGGAGCACCGCTACGAGTTCGCCCACTCCAGCACGCTGCTGGAGGTCTTCTCGACGTTCCGCGACGCACGGGGCGCCGAGGCCTGGCTCGAGCTCTACATCCGGGTCGACGAGCCGGCCGCCGTGCGTGCCACCGCGGTGCCCGTCGTCGTCGCGACGGCGGCGGCTCTCCTGCTGCTCGCCGTCCTGACCCTGCCCGTCTCCGTCTCGCTGGCGCGCCGGGCCGAGCGTGCCCGCGCCGAGCAGCGGGCGGCCCGCGACTACGGGCTCGCCGCCGCCGAGACCGCGCGCCGGGAGATCGCCCAGCGTCTCCACGACGGCGTGCTCCCGGACCTGGCCGGCGTCGGCCTGCTCCTCGAGGTCGTCCGCGACGAGCACGGGCCCCGGTCCGCGTCCGTGCTCGGCGAGGCCCACGCCCTCCTCGCCGACGAGATGGCGGAGCTGCGGGGCCTGCTGGACGACCTCGTCCCGCCCGACGTCGTGGCGGGCGGGCTCGTCGGCGCGCTCGAGGAGCTCGGCGCCCGCCTGACCTCGGCGAGCTCCGTCGACTTCGACGTCGAGGCCTCGCTCGACGGCCCGATCCCCGACGACCTGCAGGTCACGCTGCACCGGGTGGCCCACGAGCTGGTGCGCAACGCCGTGCGGCACGCCGGGGCGACGCGCATCCGGGTCTCGCTCGCCGCGGGCACCGACGGCTGGGTGGCGCTCGGCGTCACCGACGACGGTGCCGGGTTCGACGTCGGTGCGGCCCCGGCGGCGGGGCACGTCGGTCTCCTGCTCGTCCGGGGCGTGCTGGCCGACCGCGGCGGCCGCCTCGACCTCGACAGCGCACCCGGTCGGGGCACCTCGGCGGTGGCCCGTGTGCCCGTCGTCCGGCGCGCCGCTCGCCGTCCGTGGCGCGCGGTCGCGACCAGGGCCGGCGAGCGGTTGCCGTGGCGCCGCCGCGGCGGCGGGGACCGGCCGCGGGCCGGGGTCTGAGGGCGGGTCCGAGGGCGGGGGTCCGAGGGCGGGGGTCCGAGGGCGGTCAGGCCGCGACGACCTCGCGGACCGGCGCGGACCGCCGCGCGCGCCGGGCGGCGAGGTCGGTGACGGCGGGGTCGGTGACGGCGGGGCCGCCCGCGAGGCGTCCGAGCAGGTCGGCCAGCGGCGGCCGGGTCCCGACGAGGTGGTGGGCCTGCCGGGCGCGGACGACCAGGTACTCGTCGCGGCGCGCCGAGGTCGGCAGCACGGTGTGCTCGAGCCAGGCGAGCGCGGGCGCGGCCGGGGGCGCCTGGTCGGCGTCGAGGGACATGTCGACCGTCCACACGACGCGCGCCGCGCGCCGGGCGCGGCGGCGGCCGGCCGCGGGGTCGACGGGGTCGGGGTGCCGGGTCTCGTGCCGGACGACGTCGGCGAGCAGCAGCGCGGCGAGGTGCTCGGCGTCGAGACCGGAGTGCTCGAGGATCCGCCCGAGCAGGGGGAGCGCGAGCTCGTGCGGGGTGAGCACCGCGTCGAGGTAGTCGTCGAGGAACGGGTCCCGGCCGCGGTGGCGCCCGGCGATCCCGGCGAGCGCGTCGAGGACCGGGGCCGGCACGTCGGAGCGCCCGGCGCGCCGGATCCGGCGGGTCACGAGGTGGGCGAGGGCGAGACCGTCGGCCGGCGCCGACGAGAGCCACGCGTCGAGCGCCCGCGCGAGATCCTGGTCCAGCATGGCGGCGTCCTCTCCGGTCCGGGGTGCTGGTGTCCCACGGTCCGCGACGAGGACGCTCGCGGCGATCGGGTGTACCCCCGCCGCGGGGGGTGCCGACCCCTCAGACCAGCCGCGTGAGCAGCACCCGCGTACCGGCGCGCAGGTCGTCGAGGGCGGCGGCGTCGCCGGAGAGGTGGCGCAGCAGGGACTGCTGGAACAGCCCGTCGAAGGCGGCGTAGGCGAGCCCGGCGGTGCAGCGGGGCGCGACGCCGACGAGGTCCGCGTACGCGGCGACGATCCGCCAGATCATGCGCTCGAGGCTCGCGTCGATGTCGGCGACGTCGAAGCGGAACGACTCCTCGAACAGCGCCTGCGCGCGCAGGTCGTACCAGAGCCGGTGCATCAGCGCGTCGTGGGCGAGCGTGGCCGCGAGCCCGTCCCCGGCGTCGCGCAGCAGCGCCTCGGCGTCGGTGGCGTGCGCGGCGATGGCGTCGTAGCGCTCGGTGCACTGCGCCTTGTAGCGCCGCACGCAGTAGGTGATCAGCTCGACCTTGTCGCGGAAGTAGTAGTGCAGGACGCCCAGGCTGAAGTCGGAGCCCTGGGCGATGTCGCGCAGGCTCGTGCGCGCGTACCCGCGCTCGGCGAGGGTCTGCAGGGCCGCGTCGGCGAGCAGGCGGCGGCGCTCCTCGAACTTGTCGACCCGCCGTCGCGCGAGCCGGCCCCGGGCATCGGTGGCATCGGTGCTGGTCACGGTCGGTCCTCCCGGAGCGGAGCACGGCCCGCCCAGCCTAACCCGCGGTGTCGGACGCTCGTCCAGCTTTCGTTGGACGAGCGTCCGAAGTCGTCCTTGACGGTCGTTCGGGGACCTCCCTAGCGTGTGATCCACACCACCGACACGACGATGTGGGGAGTTCCATGAGCGCGTTCGACCTGACGGGGCGCCGGGTGCTGGTCACGGGCGGGGCCCAGGGCCTCGGCGAGGGCATGGCGCGGGCGCTGGCCGGCGCGGGGGCCGCCGTGATGCTGGCCGACATCGCGAAGGACGTGGGGGAGAAGACCGCGTCCGCGCTGTCGTCCGACGGCCACACCGCCCGGTTCGTCGCGCTCGACGTCACCGACGACGCGCAGTGGGAGGCGGCGGTCGGCCAGACCGTCAGCGAGCTCGGCGGGCTCGACGTGGTGATCAACAACGCCGGCCTCGAGGTCACCCAGCTGCTGGTCGACACCGAGCCCGACGACGTGCGCCGCATGCTCGAGGTCAACCTCCTGGGCACGATGCTGGGCATCAAGCACGCCTTCCGCGCGATGCGCCCGGGCGGCCCGGCCGGCCAGGGCGGCGCGGTCATCAACGTCGCCTCGGTCGCGGCGACCATCGCGTTCCCGTCGATCGGCGGCTACTCGGCCACCAAGTCCGGCGTCGACCGGCTCACGCGGGTCGCGGCGATGGAGTCGGGCAAGCTCGGCTACGGGGTGCGGGTGAACTGCGTCTACCCCGGCCTCGTGCCCACCGCGATGGGCCAGAAGCTGGCCGTGGAGACCGCGGGCCTCGGGCTGTTCGAGAGCCCCGACGCCGCGGTCGGCGCCGTCGTCGAGCTGACGCCCTCGGGCCGTCTCGGCGAGGTGTCCGACATCGCCGACGCCGTCGTGTTCCTGGCCTCCGACGCCTCGCGCTTCGTCAACGGCGCCGGCCTGCCGGTCGACGGCGGCATGGGCATGTGATGCGGCTGGTCGACTACCTGGACAAGGGGGCGTCGCTCGATCCCGGCGCCCCCTGCCTGGTCTGCGAGGGCGAGACCGCGACCTACGCCGAGGTCCGGGCGCTCAGCGAGCGCATCGCCGCGGCCCTGGTGGCCGACGGCGTGGCTCCCGGCGACAAGGTCGCGATCCTCTCGGCCAACGACCCCACCGCGTTCACCTGCGTCTTCGGCATCAGCCGCGCCGGGGCCGTCTGGTGCCCGGTCAACCCGCGCAACGAGGCGGCGGAGAACCGCGAGCTGCTCGACCTCTTCGGCTGCTCGGTGCTCTTCTTCCAGGCCTCCTTCGCGTCCCTGGTGGCGGCGATCCGCGGCGACCTGCCGCAGTTGCGCACGCTGGTCTGCCTCGACGGCGACGTCGCGGGCGCGCGGGGCCTCGAGGAGTTCCTCGGGGCCGGGGGAGCGGAGCCGGTCGACCGCGACAGCGGCGACGACCTCGCCATGATCGTCGGCACCGGCGGGACCACCGGCACGCCCAAGGGCGTGATGCTCACCAGCACCAACCTCGAGACGATGACCGCGGTGACGCTCATGAGCTACCCGTGGCCCGAGCGCGGCGGCCCGCCGACCTACCTCGCGCTCGCCCCGCTCACCCACGCCGCCGGGGTGCTCTGCTTCCCGGTGCTGTGCCTGGGCGGCGCGATCGTGATCATGCGGTCGCCCGACGTCGGCGGCTTCCTCGACCACGTCGAGCGCCACCGCGTCACCCACACCTTCCTGCCGCCGACGCTGATCTACATGGTGCTCGACCACCCGTCGCTGCCCGGGCGCGACCTGTCGTCGCTGCAGTGCTTCTGGTACGGCGCCGCGCCGATGTCGGTGTCGCGGCTGGAGGACGCGCTGACGAGGATCGGGCCGGTGATGGCCCAGCTCTTCGGGCAGACCGAGGCGCCGATGATGATCTCGACGATGGCCCCGGCCGATCACTTCGCGCCCGACGGGACGATCGCCCGCGCCCGGCTCTCGTCGGCCGGGCGGCCCTCGCCGCTGGTGACCGTGGCGATCATGTCCGAGGACGGCCGGCTGCTCCCGCCCGGCGAGCGCGGCGAGATCGTCGTGCGCGGCTCGCTGGTGATGCGGGGCTACCTCGACGACCCGGTGGCCACGGCGGAGGCGTCGCGGCACGGGTGGCATCACACCGGCGACATCGGCTACCTCGACGAGGACCGCTTCCTGTTCATCGTCGACCGCGCGAAGGACATGGTGATCACCGGCGGGTTCAACGTCTACTCCACCGAGGTCGAGCAGGCGCTGATGGCCCACCCCGCCGTCGCGGACAGCGCGGTGATCGGGCTGCCCGACGACAAGTGGGGCGAGCGGCTGACCGCGGTGCTCACCCTGCGGCCGGGCAGCTCGCTGGACCCCGCCGAGCTGACCTCGTTCGTCAAGGCCCGCATCGGCAGCGTGAAGACGCCGAAGCAGGTGGAGATCTGGGAGGACCTGCCACGCTCCAAGGTCGGCAAGGTGCTCAAGGGCGAGATCAAGAAGTACCTGCTGGAGCTGGGCGCGCCGTGAGGTCCGCGGCGGCGGCCCGGAGGACGTCGCGCAACCACGAGTGCATCGGGTCGGACTCCAGGCGGGGGTGCCAGACCATCCCGTAGGGGAAGGCGTCGAAGCGCTCCGGCGCCTCGACCAGCCGCACCCGCGGGTCGAGGGCCGCGTGCCGTTCGGCCTGCCGTCGCGGGATCGTCGCGACGAGGTCCGTGCCGGGCAGGACGGCCAGCGCCGAGCTGAAGTGCGCGACGCGCACCGCGGCCGTGCGGCTGCGGCCGATGGCCTGCAGCCACCGTTCGATCATGGGCTGATCGCCGTGGATGACGGTGACGACCGCGTGGCGGGCGGCGACGTAGTCGGCCACCGAGAAACGGTCATGCACCGCGTGGTCGCGGGCCACCGCGCACACGACGTCGTCGGTGAACAATTGTTCCCACCGCAACGGCGCCGACGGCCGCAGGACCGACAGCGCGAGGTCGGCCCGTCCGCGTTCGAGATCGGCGTAACTGTCGTGGTCGCGCGGCTCGATGCGGACCTCCAGCTCGGGCGCGGCGTCGAGCAATCGCGGCAGCAGGTGAGGTCCGAGTGTGGAAACGGTGTAGTCGGTGCCGATGATGCGCACGATCCCGGTGGCGGTGGACGGGTCGAAGCCGCGTCCCGCGACGAGGTTCTCCAGCCGCGGCAGCAGCACGGCGAGCTCGCGCTGCATCTCGCGCGCCCGGGGCGTCAGCTCGTAGTCGCCACCGGCCCTGACCAGCAGTTCGTCGCCGACCAGCGCCCGGAGCCGCTGCAGCGTGCGGCTCATCGAGGACTGGCTGAGATGGAAGCGCTCGGCGGCCCGGGTGACGTTGCGCTCCTCGAGGAGGATGGCGAGCGCGCGCAGTTCGTGGACCAGGCCGAGGTCACCATGCGCCACGCGCATACCCTACATCCGCATTCTGCGTTGGTGTCGTTCGTCCGGATCGACAGAATTGTCGCCATGACGACCTCATTCGAGACCACCGCCGAGCGCGATTCGACGACGATGCGTTCCGGCTCGCTTCTCCGGTACGCGCGACCGGGCACGCTGCTCGCGTTCCGCGTCGCCGTGACCGTGCTCTTCCTGCTGCACCCGATCGACATGATCGGTCTGCTCGGCGGCGAGTCGCCCGGCGGGGTGATGGTCGCGATCTCGGTGGTCGAGATCCTCGCCGCGCTGCTCGTCGCCGTCGGGCTGTTCGCGCGCCCGGCCGCGTTCCTGCTCTCGGGCATGCTCGCGTTCGCCTACTTCGTCATCCACCTGCCCGACGGGTGGAACTGGATGGAGAACGGGGGCGAGCCCGCGGCCCTCTACAGCTGGATCTTCCTGCTGCTGTTCGTGCTCGGCCCGGGCCCGCTCAGCCTGGACCGGCTGCGGCGCCGGTGACGTCTCAGTGGCAGGGGAAGCCGAGGAAGTGCCGCGCGTCGTGCACGAGCTCGTGGATCACCGAGCTGTCGCCGAACAACGACGTGGCGCCCTGGTCGATCCCGATGACGTAGTAGAGCACCAGCCCGACGACGAGCGCGCTCAGCAGCCAGGGCAGCGTCTCGGAGGCCGGGACGGCGACCGCGGCCGTGCGGGTCTTCGCGGTGGCGACACCAGAGGTCACGGGGATCTCCTCGGGGCGGGCGGCGTGGGGACCGGGACCGAGCAAACCGCCTCACACGCGACGGGTCAACAGGTGACGACGTTTCCCGGTGTCACGATCCCGGCGCGCCCGGCCCTCCCCGAGGCGCGCGTTCCGATCATGTGAACACGTCAGCGAGCGTTGACCGATGCTCCGGTCGTTCCTAGGGTTCGGGTGAGACCCGCGCCACAGACGAGGAGCGTCCATGTCGTCTCTGCCCGTGCCCGACCACGACGCGCTGACGGCGGTCTCCACCGGCTACGGGCTCGGTCTGACGCCCGAGGAGGTCGGCGAGTACCACCCCGCCGTCACCGGGCTGCTCGCCTCCTGGGACGTCGTCGCCGAGCTCTACGAGGCCGAGGCGCCCGCGGTGCCGCAGCGGGAGTGGTCCCGGCCCGACCGGGCGGACAACCCGTACAACGCGTGGTACGTGCGGACGTCGATCACCGAGTCGTCGTCCGGGCCGCTCGCCGGCCGCACCGTGGCGGTCAAGGACAACACGGCGGTGGCCGGGGTCCCGATGACCAACGGCTCGGCCACCCTCGAGGGCTTCGTGCCCGACACCGACGCGACGATCGTGCGCCGCCTGCTCGACGCGGGCGCGACCATCGCGGGCAAGGCCGTCTGCGAGGACCTCTGCTTCTCCGGCGCCTCGATCACCGCCAACACCGGCGATGTCGAGAACCCCTGGGACCCCACGCGCACGGCCGGCGGCTCCTCGAGCGGCAGCGGCGCGCTGGTGGCGGCGGGGATCGTCGACATGGCGACCGGCGGCGACCAGGGCGGCTCGATCCGCATCCCGGCCGCCAACTGCGGGCTGGTGGGGCACAAGCCGACCTGGGGCCTGGTGCCCTACACCGGCGCGTTCCCCATCGAGTTCACGATCGACCACGTCGGCCCGATCACCCGCACCGTCGGCGACGCCGCGCTGATGCTCTCGGTGATCGCCGGGCGCGACGGCCACGACCCGCGCCAGCCCAGCGACCTGGAGGTGGCCGACTACCTCGGCGCCCTCGGGCAGGACGCGCGCGGCCTGCGGGTCGGCGTGCTGCGCGAGGGGTTCGGGCTGGCCGAGTCGGAGCAGGAGGTCGACGATACCGTCCGCGCCGCGACCCGGGCGCTGGCCGACGCGGGGCTCGACGTCCGCGACGTGTCGGTGCCCTGGCACCTGCACGGCCCCAAGATCTGGGACGTCATCGCCACCGAGGGCGCCACGTCCCAGATGATCGAGACCTCCGGGTACGGCCTGAACTGGAAGGGCCTCTACGACCCGGAGCTGATGCACCACTACGGCGCGCAGTGGGCGGCCGACCCGACCGCGTTCTCCCGGACGGTCAAGTTCGTGCTGCTCGCGGGGCGCTACAGCCTCGACACCACCCACGGCCGCCACTACGGGATGGCGCGCAACCTCGCGCCGAAGCTCGCCGCCGCCTACGACGCGGCGCTCGCCGACGTCGACGTGCTGGTGCTGCCGACGCTCCCGCAGCGCGCCACCGTGCGCCCCGACCGCGACGGGCCCGTGCTCGACACGCTGGGCCGTGCGCTGGAGATGCTCGCCAACACCGCGCCGTTCGACGTCACCGGCCACCCCGCCTGCTCGGTCCCCGCGGGCCTCGCCGGCGGGCTGCCCGTCGGGATGATGATCGTCGGCCGCCAGTTCGACGACGCCACGGTCCTGCGCGTCGCGCACGCCTTCGAGCAGGCCGTCGGCGGGTTCCCCGCCCCCACCGGAGCCCCGGCCGCGATGGCCTGACCGTCTCTCCTGACACCCCTCGACGGGTCGAGCTCCCGCTCCGCTCCGTCTACCACCCGGAGGTTCGATGAACGGCATCCACGATCTCGGCGGCCGCGACGGGATGGGCGCGATCAACCCGACGCCCGAGGAACCCGTGTGGAAGGCGGAGTGGGAGAAGCACGCCCACACGCTCTTCCCGCTCGCCTTCCGGGCCGGCTTCTTCGGGGTCGACCAGTTCCGCTTCGGCATGGAGCAGATCGAGCCGATCGAGTACCTGAGCTCGACCTACTACGAGCACTGGGTCCACTCGGTGATCCACCACGGCGTGCGGCACAACCAGCTCGACCCCGCCGAGATCGAGAAGCGCACCCAGTACTACCTCGAGAACCCCGACGCGCCGCTGCCCGAGGGCAAGGACCCCGACGGCGAGCTGACCGCGTTCATCGACTGGGCCGTGGCCAACGGTGTCGCCGCCGGTCGCGACACCGGCAAGAAGCCGAAGTTCTCGGTGGGCGACCGGGTCACCGTCGTCGCCGACGCCCCCAAGGGACACACCCGCAAGGCGGGCTACATCCGCGGCAAGACCGGCGTCATCGACCTCGCCCACGGCGAGATGATCTACCCGGACACCGCGGGCAACGACCGGGGCGAGGCGCCCGAGCACGTGTACACCGTCCGTTTCACCAACGAGGAGCTCTGGGGCGCCGAGGAGGCCGAGCCGAACGGCTCGATCACCTTCGACGTCTGGGAGCCCTACATCGTCCCCGCAACCAGCTGAGGAGCGCCGACCAGTGAGCGCACCCGAGAGGGCCACCCAGGCCGAGATCGCCGCCCGGGTCAAGGCCATCGAGTCCATCATGATCGAGAAGGGCCTGATGACCACCGAGGCGGTGGACCGGCTCGCCGAGATCTACGAGAACGAGGTCGGCCCGCAGCTCGGCGCCAAGGTCGTCGCCAAGGCCTGGTCCGACCCCGACTTCAAGAAGCGCCTGCTCGCCAACGCCAGCACGGCGTGCGCCGAGCTGGGCATCGGCGGGCTGCAGGGCGAGGACATGGTCGCCGTCGAGGACACCGACGACGTCCACCACGTCATCGTCTGCACGCTGTGCTCGTGCTACCCGTGGCCGGTCCTGGGCCTGCCGCCGAACTGGTACAAGATGCCGCAGTACCGCGCCGCCATGGTGCGCTCGCCGCGGCGGGTGCTGCGCGAGGAGTTCGGCTACGACGTGCCCGAGTCGGTCGAGATCCGCGTGTGGGATTCCAGCTCGGAGCTGCGCTACTGGGTGCTCCCGCAGCGCCCCGCGGGCACCGACGGCCTCTCCGAGGACGAGCTGGCCGCGCTGGTGACCCGCGACTCGATGATCGGCGTCGGGCCGACCAAGGCCCCGGCGTGAGCACGCCGACCTCGCCCATCAGGGACGAGACCGAGCTCGGCGAGGCGCGGCGGCGGGTCGAGTCGCTGGTCGCGGGCACGCCCGGCGGCGACGGCGAGACCGCGTTCCGCGAGCCCTGGGAGCTGCGCGCCTTCTCCCTCGCGGTCGCGGCCTACCACGCGGGGCAGTACGAGTGGTCGGAGTTCCAGCTCTCGCTCATCGCGTCGATCCGGCAGTGGGAGGCCGACGGCGCCGACGACGCGCAGGCACCGTGGAGCTACTACGAGCACTGGCTGACCGCGCTCGAGACGGTGCTCGCCGGCAACGGGCTGCTCTCCGAGGCCGACCTCGACGAGCGCACCCGCAGCGTCCTGGCCACGCCGCGCAACGCGGACCACCACGAGGCGCACCGCGAACCGGTCGCGATCGACCCGGCGGTGCGCTGACGGGCCGCCGTCAGCTCCGGACGACGTCCAGCGGCGGCGGCCCCGACCGGTCCCACGCCCACGCCAGCGTCGCCCGGACCCCGTCGCACCAGCCCGGCCGGGCCGCGAGGTCCGGGAGGAAGGCCTCCCGGCGCTGCGCCGCTTCCCACTCGGCCGCGATCGTGGCCGGGTAGGCGACGCAGGCGCGCAACGTCACCGGGGAGCGCACCTGGCCACCGCACAGCGCCGTGCGCGACGGGATCGCGGCGAGCCACCGGCAGGTCTGCACCACGGCCTCGGTGTAGCCGTCGGCCGCCCGCCGGCCCGCCTCGTCCCACACCGCCACGAACTCCTCGCGCGGGACCCGGACGTTGTCCGCCCGGATGCGGGCGGCGTCGGAGGGCGTCGGGGCCACGCCGCTACGCCGCCCCGCGTCCCGGGCCCGGCTCGGGGGCCTCGCCGTTGGTGCCGACGAGCACCGGCCCGCCGAGATCGCCGACCGCGGGCAGGTCGAGGGTCCGGCGCAGCTCGTCCAGCTGGGCCAGGGTGCGGCGCCGGCGATCCTCGAGGTCGGCGAGATCGCGCGCGGCGGCCTCGCGCCGGGCGTCGGCCTCCGTCTCGAGGGCGCGGGCGCGTTCCTCGGCAGCGCGCCGGCGCTCCTCGGCGTCGGCCAGCGCCGCGGACACCTCCTCCTGCCGCGCGGCCAGCGCCGCCTCGACCTGCTCGGCCCGGCGGCGGCGGGCGTCGGCGGCCTCGTCGTCGCGGTGCCGTCGGTCGGCCGCCGACTCCCGCTCGCGCCGCGCGATGTCGGCGCGGGCGCGCTCGACGAGGTCGCGCTGCTCGGCGTCGGACTCGACACGGTGCCGGTCGTGCTCGTCGCGGAGGCGCTCGGCCTCGATCCGCACCGCGCGGGCCTCCTTCTGGGCGCCGAGCACGATGGCCGCGGCCCGCTCGGCGGCCTCCTCGAGCCGCGCGTGCGCCCGCGCGGCGGCCTCGTCGAGGAGCGCGGCGGCCCGGTCCTCGGCGTCGGCCACGGTCGCGCGGGCCCGGTGGCGCGCCCGCTCGCCGACCGCGCCGGCGTCGTCGGCGGCGGCCGCCCGCAGCTCGGCGGCCTCCTCCTCCGCGAGGCGCAGGAGGTGCTGCAGCCGGGCCGAGAGCCCGCCGACGGTGAACGGCCTGCCCACGAGGCGGTCGATGTCGGCCCGCGCCGAGCGGAGCTCGGCCCGCACCTGCTCCTCGGAGCGCACCATGGCGTCCCGGTCGGCGGTCATGACCTCCAGGTCGGCCTGGGCCCGGTCGAGCGCCTGCTCGACCTGGCCCCGGTCGTAGCCGCGGCGCACGACGTCGAAGCCGACCCCCCACCAGGGGATCCGTCGGTCCCCCGTCGACGGGGCGCCCTGCGTCCCGGCCGCGCCGTTCTCCCCCCGCGTCATGTGCCCCTCCCTCGAAGCCGCCGGCCACGACGTCCGTGGATCGAGTCTTGTCCTGCCCGGGGGCCGGAGGTAGGGCCGTCCGGTCTCGCGACGGGCACGGTCGGGCCACGGCGGGGACGCGCGGACGGGCCACGCGCACGCGTGGCCCGTCCGGTCGGGTCAGGCGCTGGCCTTCGGGACCCCCATCCCGGGATCGATCCGGGCCGGACCGTTCTTGCCGGGCTTGACGTCGATGTCGAAGATCCCGGTCGGGAGGTAGACCGTCGAGCACGAGTTCGGGATGTCGACGACACCGGACAGGCGGCCCTCGATCGGCGCGGCGCCCAGGATCATGTAGGCCTGGATGTCCGACCAGCCGAAGGTCGTCAGGTAGTCGATCGCGTGCAGGCAGGCCCGCTGGTAGGACAGGTGCGAGTCGAGGTAGCGCTGCTCGCCGTCGAGGGTCACCGACGTGCCGGAGAAGGCGATCCACTCGCTGTACTGCGGGTCGGTGTTGCCCGGGATGAAGATCGCGTTCTCGGACACGCCGTAGGTCTGCATGCCGCCCTTGATCAGGTCGACGTGCAGGTCGATGAACCCGCCCATCTCGATCGCGCCGCAGAACGTGATCTCGCCGTCGCCCTGGGAGAAGTGCAGGTCGCCCATGGAGAGGTTCGCGCCGTCGACGAACACCGGGTAGAAGACGCGGCTGCCCTTGGTGAAGTTCTTGATGTCCTGGTTGCCGCCGTTCTCGCGCGGCGGTGCGGTGCGGGCGGCCTCGTTGCGGGCCCGCTCGAAGTCGTCGCCGGACAGGGAGCCGAGGATCGCCGAGTCGGGCTGGGGCGGCAGCGCGAGCGGCGGCACGGCCTGCGGGTTCGTGTCGATGAGCGCCTGCTCGCGGGCGTTCCACTTGCGCAGCAGGTCGTGCGAGGGCGCGGTGCCCATGAGGCCGGGGTGGACGATGCCGGTGAACGACACCCCGGGGACGTGCCGCGACGTGGCCTGGCCGCCGCGGAAGTCCCAGATCACCTTGTAGGCGTCGGGGAACTGGTCGGTGAGGAAGCCGCCGCCGTTGCGCTTGGCGAACACGCCGGTGTAGCCCCAGCCCTGCCCGGCCAGCGGCCCGGAGTCCTCCTGGGGGATCGGGCCGACGTCGAGGATGTCGACGATGAGCAGGTCGCCGGGCTGGGCGCCCTCGACCGAGATCGGCCCGGAGAGCACGTGCACCGAGTTGAGCGGGGCGTTGAGGATGTCGTCGGCGGAGTCGTCGTTGACGATCGCGCCGTCGAACCACTCGCGGCAATCGACGCGGAACACGTCGCCGGGCTTGACGTGCACCTGGGCGGGCACGTCGGGGTGCCACCGGTTGTGGCCGACGATCTCCTGGTCGGTGAACTTCTTGTTGCTGTCGAGCGGGAAGACCTTCTTCGGCATCGTTCTCTCCTGGTGTGGGTCGGACGGGTCAGGCGACGGCGTGCTCGCCGGTGGGGGCGGGCGTCGCGGGGGTGGGGGTGCGGCGCGCCCACGGGATCAGGGCCGCGAAGACGATGACCCCGAAGATCGCGAGCCCGATCGCGAGCGGGACACCGATCTCGGTGTAGACGCCGGTGAGGAGCAGGAGGGCGGGGATCCACGCGGTGACCCACCCCTGGATGGCGCACACCGCCCCCGTGTAGCGCCCGATCCCGTCGCGCTTGCGGCCCAGGAGCACGAAGAACAGGGCCCAGAGGAACGCCCAGTAGAGCCAGATGACGCCGAAGGCCGGATCGGCGAAGCGGGTGAAGTTCAGCGCCGAGAACACGACCGCGGTGATCGCGACGAACAGGCAGAAGTAGCCGAGCCCGGTGCCGTCCAGGTCCCAGGTCAGGTTCACCGCGACGTAGAGGTAGGTGAACGAGAAGAGGAACAGGCCGGACGCCGCGAGGATGACGTCGGCGTCGCCGTCGGCGGTGAAGATCAGGTAGAGGGGCGTGATGATCTGCAGGCCGCCGACGAAGAAGTTCATCGGTGCGGCGGAGCGGGCGTCGATCCACCCCAGCAACATGACGCCGTTGATGAAGAGCACGGCGCCCACGAAGAGCAGGCCGACGCTAGCCACGGGGCGGCGCCCCTCGGAGATGCGGCATGGCAGTTCCCTTCGGTGGAGTGGGCAGGTCGGAGCAGCCCGGGCGGCCGTGGGGGACCGCGCGGGCCGGGTGACGGGGCAGGGCCGGGGGGGACGGGCTAGGGACGGGCTAGGGACGGGGCAGCGCCGCGGTGCGGGGGTCGAGGCGCGGAGCCGGCCGCGGGCCGACGGGCCGGGGCGGCGGGGCCGACACCACGGTCGGCTCGGTGCGGGAGGCCTCGGCGCGGTCGATCGCCGCGATGCGGGCGCCGTCGCCGCGCAGCCGCGGCGCGGTGATCATGCGGGCGGCGTCGGCGCCGCAGGTCGGGCACGACAGGGTCGCCGGGGCGGCGCCCATGGGCCGCATGACCTCGACGGCGCCGTCCTCGTCGCACCGGTACGCGTACAGGGGCATGGGTGGATCCCTTCGTCGCGCGGTCGCGAAAAGATATAGCAACGAGGAAATGATTTCCTAGGAAAGCTAGCCACCGTCACCGGGGGTGTCAACGACCGTCGCGAGTCGTCGCGTGGCGACCACACAGCGTCACAGCTGCTGGACGACGTCCCAGGTCAGCCCGTCCGCGACGGCGAGGAAGACCTGCTGGCGCAGGTGCCGGTCGCGCAGCTCGACGGTGCCGCGCGGGCTCTCGTACGCCAGCCCGTCGGCCACCGACATCATCGCCGGCACGTCCATCGAGCCGGCGCGGCGCATGAGCTCGGTGAGCAGCCGGACGCCCTCGTAGCAGGACTCGCCGAGGCTGTTGAGCACCGGCGCGTCGTCGCCGAACTCGCGGAAGTACGTGGCCGCGAACTCGAGCCCGGAGCTCGTCGCGAGGTCCTCGAAGTAGCCCGCCGAGGTCATGAGGCCGCGGGTGCTCTCCGATCCGGAGGCGAGCAGGACGTTCTCCTCGATCAGCGAGCTGAACCGCAGGATGTCCCGGTCGAGCCCGGACGCGGCGAACGCGCGGTTGAACGCGACGGCGTCGTCGCCGATGAGCAGCATCAGCACGGCCTCGCAGCCGCTGGCCTCCACGCGGCGCAGGACGGTCGAGAAGTCCGACGTCCCCAGCGGCACGAACATCTCGTCGCAGACCGTCCCGCCGATGCGCCGCAGGTAGCGCGCCGCGGTGGTGGCCGACCGACGGGGCCAGACGTAGTCGTCGCCGACGATCGTCCAGCGCCGCACGCCGGCGGTGCTCGCGAACCAGTCCAGGGTCGGGCCGAGCTGGAGGTCGGGCGTCTCGCCGGTGAGGAAGACGCCGGGGCGCTGCTCGCCGCCCTCGTAGAGCGCGGTGTAGGCGTAGGGGACGCGGCCGCGGATGCGCGGGGCGACGGCCTCGCGGACCGCCGAGATGTGCCAGCCGGTGACGGCCTGCACCGCGCCGGCGCTGACCAGCGCGTCCACCTCGATCGCGACCTCCTCGGGGCTGCGCCCGCCGTCGACCGGCACCAGGTTCAGCTCGCGCCCGAGGACCCCGCCGTCGGCGTTGATCTCCTGCATGGCCAGCGTCGCGCAGCTCTCGCAGGAGGGGCCGAAGATCCCCGCGGGGCCCTGCAGGGGGACGACGAGCGCCATGTCGAGGACGTCGCGTCCGCCCGGCGCGCGCGTCGTCCCCGCAGCGGGCACCAGCGACTCGGCCATTGCTCGACGCTAGCGAGCACACCTCGCCGCGGGGGTACTCCGATCGTACGAGTTCGTCCGCGTCCGGTGGGGCCTGTGGATGCAACCTCGCCGTGCTGGTCACCGCCGGGACCGGCGGCCTGGCTACCATCGTCGCGTGCCAGCGAACGCCGCAGGGTCGACCGGGGACGGTGAGGAGTCGCTCCGGCTCCTGTCGCTCGTCGAGCGCACCCTCACCGCGCGCCTCGAGGAGGCGCTGCGGGGCGTCGGTTCCAGTCTGGACCAGTGGCGGATCCTGCGTCTGCTCGCCGAGCGCGGCGGTTGTCCGATGAACGTGGTCGCCGACCACGTGCTGCTGCTGGCGCCCAAGCTCAGCAAGCTCGTCGACCGCATGGTGTCGGCCAACCTGGTGCTGCGCCGCCGCGACGTCGAGGACCGGCGCCGGGTGCTCATCGTCGTGTCCGCGCGGGGGCGCCGGGCGCTCGCCGAGTGGGACCAGGTCACCGCCGAGGTGCGCGGCCAGTTCCGCGACCTGCTCGGCGCCGACGCCGAGCAGTTCGAGTCGCTGCTGCGCCGCCTGCAGGACGGCCTCGACCCGGCCGCGGCCGAGGTGCTCGAGGCGCCCGCCGGCTGACTCACATGAAGTTGCGGGTGTGCAGGGCGGAGAGCTCGGCGGCCTCGTCGGGCGGGAACCCCAGGCGCGCGAGCCGCTGACGCCGGCCGTCGTCCATGGCGCGGTGCAGCTCCTGGACCCGGTCGTACCCGCGGGCGATCGCCTCGGGTGACCACGACCCCGCCGCGAGCAGCACCAGGGCGTCGAGCACGTCGGCGTTGAGGCCGGCGGTGTCGACCAGCGCGTCGTGCCGGCGTTCGATCGCGGTGCGCAGCCCGCCGCGCAGCGACGGGTCGAGCGCGCTCTGGTGCTCCAGGTGGGCCACCCCGAACGCGACGTGGCGCGCCTCGTCCACCCGCGCGAGGTGGGCGATGCGCGCCGTGACGGGGTCGGGGGCGTGCTGCTCGAGGAAGCCGAGCAGCGCGAGGAAGCTCCCCTCGCCGAGCACCGAGAGCAGGAACGAGGCCAGCGAGAAGTCCGGCTCGGCCAGCAGGGTCGCCAGCGACGAGCGCCCGCCGGCCGACGAGGTGCCCATCGGCCCGCCGTGGAGCATCGCGCGCCGGCTGAACACCTCGACGTGGCGGGCCTCGTCGGCGGCCTGCACCGCGAGGAGCTGCTGGACCTCGCGGAAGTGCGGGTGCACGCGCGCCAGCAGCGCCGCCGGCACCACCAGCGCGGCCTGCTCGTTCTCGACCAGGTAGGTCATCACCTGCACGACCGCGGCCTCGACGTCCGCGGGCACCGGCTCGGCGGGCGTCGCCGCCCAGTCCACCGCGGTGGCCGGGTCCCACTGCGCCGCCGCGGCGTGGGCGTAGAGCCGGGGCGCGAGGTCGGCCCAGACCACCTCGCGCCGGTCGATGTCGAAGCCCGTGTCCGGGCCGCCGGGCTCGATCAGCGCGCCCCGGGCGGCGAGCCCCCACCGCGCGGGCGGCCGGTCGACGATGCCGTCGGGGCCCGGTGCGCCCGCCCGTTCCGCGCCCTGCCAGCGCTGGAGCTCGGCGGGACCCCGCTCCAGGGCGAAGGTGGCCGAGCGGTCGGCGACGACGGCGAACCGGTGGCCCCGGTGGCGGGCCCAGGCGCGCAGGTGCACGCCCAGGGCCGGGTCGCCGCCGGTGACCTCGACCCGGCCGCCGACCGACACCCCGCGCAGGGCCCGGTCGACCAGCAGGTGGGCGCCCCGCTCGAACCCGAGAGGACCGAGATCGAGCGGGGCGCCGGGCGTGGTCACGGCCGGTACTCCGCCGCCGTCACCCCGCCGTCGGCGTCGTAGAAGCCGACCTCGTCGACCGCCCGGGTCAGCGGGCCGAAGCCGCTCGTGCGCCCCGGCACCCACTGCTTGAGGCCCTCGAGGTCGAGCAGCGGGCGGACCTCGGGGTCGGCGTAGGACATCGAGAGCAGCAGGCGGACGAACTCGCCGGCCTCGTCGGCCGGCGCGGAGTCGACCACCGCCATCGTGCAGTGGTCGAAGGTCGGCGTCTGCGCGAGCACCCGCGTCGACCCCGCCGGCAGGGTCCCCTCCTGCCCGAACAGCAGGTGGTTGCCGTCGATCATGGCGGCCGCGTCGACCTCGCCCGCCACCAGGGCCCTCGCGGCGTCGCGCTCGCCGCCGATGTGGTCGCCGTGCAGGCCGACGCCGACGTCGAAGCGGCGCACGGTGAGGTCCCCGAGCCCCTGGCCCCGCAGGAACGACAGCGGGATCAGCGTGGCCTGCGGGGAGTCGACCGCGCCCACCGCGACGGTGCCGCCGGCCAGGTCGGCCACCGAGCGCGCGGGCGAGTCGGCCCGCACCACGACCACCGAGGTGAGGTCCTGGTCGGTGTCGCGCATGACCGTCGAGCTGACCCGCCGGCCGCGGGCGGCGGCGAGGCGCTCGCTGCGCACCCAGGCCAGCGGCGAGTTCCAGGCGGCGTGGATGTGCCCGGCGACGAGGTCGTCGACCTGGCGCTCGTAGTGCGAGTAGAGGACGTAGTCGAAGTCCAGGCCCTGGCCGCGCAGCCAGTGCCGGAACCCGTCCCAGATGGTGACGACCTTGGGGTCGTAGGCGACCCCGCCCATGAGCAGCGTCATCAGGCACCCCCGAACAGCGGCAGGCCGAGGGTGGCCCGGCCGACGAAGTCGTGCAGGGCGTCGGTGGTCGGCGCCATGACCCGCGCGGCGAGCGCGTCGCGGTAGCGCCGCTCGATGCCGAGCTCCTTGCGGAACGCGGCCCCGCCACAGAGCCGCATCACCCCGTCGGCGACGTCCGCGGCGGCCTCCGCGCACACCGCCTTGACCTGCAGCACGCGCAGCGTCGCGTCCGGGCGCCCGGAGCCGAGGGCGGTGAGGGTGTCGGTGAGGAAGGCCCGGGTGGCGTCCACCCGGGTGCGCAGCGCGGCGAACGTCCGCTGGGTCGCCGGCTGCTCGGCCAGGGTCTGGCCGAGGTGCTCGAGCCGCGTCGTCGTCACGTGGCCCGCGGCCTCGTCGACCAGGGCCTCCATCAGCCCGAGCGACACCGCGGCGTTGCCCACCAGGAACGTCGGCAGCGCGGTCCCCAGCGCGACGTCGAGGCCGGCGCCGTCGTCGGCGAGCCGCGCCGAGGACGGCACCACGGCCCCGTCCGCGCTCATCGGGGTCGAGGCGTTGCCCCGCAGCCCGAAGCCGTCGAACGTGCCCGCGACCGCGATCCCGGCGGTGCCCGCGGGGACCAGCCACAGGGTCATCGGCCCGTCGGCCTCGACCGGGCGGCTGGACCACACGTAGCTGTCGGCCTCGCCGGCCGAGGTCACCCAGCTCTTCGCGGCGTCCAGGCGCACGCCGCCGTCGACCGCGGTCGCGGTGCTCACCGGGGCCCAGAAGTGGCTGCGTGAGCCGCGCTCGGAGAACGCGAGCGTGGAGAGGTGGCGGCCCGCGGCGATCTCGCGGCGGACGTCCTCGGGGCCGTGCGGCTCGATCACCGAGGTCGCGGCGTAGTGCATGAGCACGACCATCGCCGTGGACGCGTCGGCACGCGCGATCGTCTCGAGGACGCCCGCGACGTCGGCCAGGGAGCCGCCGGCGCCCCCGACCTCGGGGGCACTGAGCAGGCCCAGCGCGCCGGCGCCGGCCAGGGCGTCGACGTCGGCGCGCGGGTAGGCGCCGGTGCGGTCGATCTCGGCGGCGGCGGGGGCGACGGTGGAGGTGACGACGGCGCCGACGGCGTCGAGCACATCGTGGGTCGTCGGGGCAGCAGGAAGGGACACGGAGACTCCTCCGGGATCGGGGAACGATCACGGCGGAGTCGGGCGCACCTCGTCAGGAGGGCGCGGCCGGCCGCCGTGACCGTGCGGACGCCGCCCGACCGGGCGGCACGACGGCGGCTCAACGACGGCGGTGCACGGCGACCTCCTCCCACGGCATCGGCCGGCCCATCCTGTGGTCACGACCCGGGTCCGGACAAGAGCGGTAGACGATCAGTCGCGCGCCCGCCGCACCCCGAGCCGCTCCAGGCGCGGGAGCACCTCCTGGGCCAGGTAGGGCAGCTCGGCGGTGTAGTCCAGGAACGCCAGCGTCATCCCGGCGAACCCGGCGCGCGCGTAGCGGGCGATCTCGGCGGCGACCTCGTCCGGGGTGCCGATCAGCGGCACGCTGCCGTGCCCGGCAGCGAACCGGGACCGGAACGTCGCGAGCATCTCCGGGGTGAACGACTGGGCGTGCAGGCCCTGCAGCGCCATGAGGTTGTCGACCGCCGCCCAGTCCGCGCCCTCCTCGGCGTAGTGGTGCAGCGCGTCCTGCGCCTCGGCGTGGGTCGGGCGGCAGACGACGTGCCCGAGGGTGAGCACGCCAATCTCCCGCCGGTACCGCTCGCGGGCCGCCGTCGTCACCGCCGTGACCACCTCGCCCCCGTCCTCCGGGCCGGCCACCACGGTGAACGCGAAGTCGGCGTTGCGGGCGGCGAAGTCGCGGCCCTGGCCCGACGACCCGGCGTTGAGGATGGGCAGCGTCCCGTGCACCGGCTTCGGCTCGCCCTCGAGGCCGTGCAGCGCGAAGAACTCGCCGACGTGGTCGAAGCGCCCCGGCGTCGTCCAGAGCTCCCGGACGACGTCGAACCACTCCTGGGCGCGGGCGTAGCGGGCGTCGTGGTCGGTCGGCAGCTCGACGCCGAACGCGTCGTACTCGGGCTTGTTCCACCCGGCGACGATGTTGATCCCGGCGCGCCCGCCGCCGATCCGGTCGATGGTCGCGAGCTGCTTCGCGCTGACCACCGGGTGGTTGAAGGCGGTGTGCACGGTGGAGAACACGTGGATGCGCCGGGTGCGGGCGAGCAGGCCCGCCGCCCAGGGGACCGGCTCCAGCACGCTCTCGTGGAAGTTGGTCTCGCCGCCGTAGCCGATGAACCGCGCGATCGGCAGGAGGAAGTCGACGCCGACCTCGTCGGCGAGCACCGCCAGGGCGAGGTTGTCCTCCCAGCTCCCCGACCAGCGCTCGGGCACCGCGGTGACGGCGAGCCCGGAGGAGCAGTTGGGGGAGAAGAGACCGAGCAGGAAGTCGCCGTCGGCGCGCACGAGGGGCATGTCCGTCCTTTCCGTCGGGACCCGGTGGGGTGATGATCCCCCGGAGACCCGCACCCACCCAGGAGACGACCATGTCCGTGCTCGCCGCCCTCACCGACGCGCTGCGTTCGGGTGCCGTCGAGGTCGTCGACCTCACCACGCCGCTGCAGGAGTCGACGCCGATCCTGGAGCTGCCGCCGCCGTTCGCGAACACCTCGCGGTTCCGGCTCGAGGAGCTCTCGCGCTACGACGATCGTGGGCCGGCCTGGTACTGGAACGACATCCACACCGGCGAGCACACCGGCACCCACCTCGACGCCCCCAACCACTGGGTCACCGGGCGCGACGGTCTCGACGTGTCGCAGGCCCCGATGTCGACGCTGGTCGCGCCCGCGGTGGTGATCGACAAGACCGCCGAGGTGGCCGCCGACCCCGACTTCCTGCTCGAGATCGCGCACCTGGAGGCGTGGCAGGCCGAGCACGGGCCGCTGCCCGAGGGCGGCTGGCTGCTCTACCGCACCGGGTGGGAGGCGTACGGGGCGACACAGGAGGAGTTCATGAACGCCGACGAGGCCGGGCCGCACACGCCCGGCGTCTCGGCGGAGTGCGCGCGCTGGATCGCCCAGGAGTCACCGCTCACCGGGTTCGGCGTCGAGACGGTCGGCACCGACGCCGGTGCCGCGGGCGGGTTCGACCCGCCGTTCGCCTGCCACAACTTCCTCATGGGCGCCAACAAGTGGGGCCTGACGAGCCTGCGCAACCTCGGGCGGCTCCCGATCCGCGGCGCGGTCGTGGTCGTCAGCCCGCTGCCGATCGTCGGCGGCTCGGGCTCACCGACCCGGGCGCTCGCACTGATCGAGCACTGATGGTCACGGTCGCCGAGCAGGTCGGGACGCTGCTCGCCGAGCTGGGCGTCGGGCACGCGTTCGGGGTGGTCGGCAGCGGCAACTTCCACGTGACGAACGCGCTGCGGGACGCCGGCGTCCCCTGGGCCGCGGCGCGCCACGAGGGCGGGGCCGCGGTGATGGCCGACGCCTACGCGCGCACGTCCGGCGAGGTGGCCGTCGTGACCCTGCACCAGGGCTGCGGGCTGACCAACGCGCTGACCGGGGTCACCGAGGCCGCGAAGTCGCGCACCCCGCTGCTCGTGCTGGCGGCCGAGACCGCCGGGAGCGCGGTCCGCTCGAACTTCCGGGTCGACCAGGACGCGCTGGCGCGCTCGGTCGGCGCCGTGCCCGAGCGCGTGCACTCGGCGGCGTCGGCGGCCGCGGACGTCGTGCGCGCCTACGGGATCTGCCGTGACCAGCGCCGGACCGTGGTGCTGAACCTGCCGCTGGACGTGCAGGCGGCGGCGGTCGGCGCCGCGGCCCCGGCCCGGACGACCTGGCGGGCGCCGCGCCCGGACCCGGCGTCGGTCGCGGAGCTCGCCCGGCTGCTCGACGGCGCACAGCGTCCGGTGTTCGTCGCGGGCCGGGGCGCGCGGGGGGCCCGCGCCGAGCTCGAGGAGCTCGCCGAGCGCAGCGGCGCCCTGCTCGCGACCTCCGCGGTCGCGCACGGCCTGTTCACCGGCTCGCCGTGGTCGCTCGGCATCTCCGGCGGCTTCTCGACGGCCCTGGCCGCCGAGCTGATCGCCGACGCCGACGTCGTCGTCGCCTGGGGTGCCTCGCTGACGATGTGGACGACGCGCCACGGGGTCCTGACCGAGCACGCCACGCTGGTGCAGGTCGACGACACCGCCGAGGCGCTCGGGGCGCAGCGCCCGATCACCCTCGGCGTGCTCGGTGACGTCGCGGCGACGGCGCGGGACGCGCTCGAGGTCGTCGGGAAGAGCGCCGGGTACCGGAGTCCGGCGGTCGCCGAACGCCTCCGCGCGCAGCGTCCCGACGTCCCCGACGAGGTCGCCGACGAGCGCATCGACCCCCGCGTGCTCTCCGCCGCGCTCGACGAGCTGCTGCCCGCCGAGCGCACGGTCGCCGTCGACTCCGGCAACTTCATGGGCTACCCGGCTGCCTACCTCGGCGTCCCCGACGAGGCCGGCTTCTGCTTCACGCAGGCGTTCCAGTCGATCGGGCTGGGGCTCGCGACCGGCATCGGCGCCGCGCTCGCGCGCCCCGACCGGCTGCCCGTCGCCGCGTGCGGGGACGGCGGGTTCCTCATGGGGATCAGCGAGCTGGAGACCGCGGTGCGGCTCGGGCTCGGGATGGTGATCGTGGTCTACGACGACGCCGGCTACGGCGCCGAGTTCCACCACTTCGCGGGCGGCGACCACGCGACCGTGCGCTTCGGAGACATCGACCTGGCCGCGATCGCCGCCGGCTACGGGTGCGCGGCGGCAATCGTCCGGTCGACCGCGGACCTCGCGATCGTGGGGGAGTGGCTCGCCGGCCCGCGGGACCGGCCGCTGCTCCTCGACGCGAAGGTCACCTCCGACGGGCCGTCGTGGTGGCTGGCGGAGGCGTTCAAGGGGCACTAGGGTCCACGCGAAACATGTACCCGAGTACAAGTTGAGGTCCTGTGAGCGTCTACGACCTCCTCGCCGCGACGGCCGCCGAGCGCCCCGACGCGCCGTTCCTCGTGTTCGCCGGTGACGGCGGCCCCGCGACCGTCTCCTACGCCGAGCAGGTCCGGCGTGCCGACGAGACCGCGGGCCTGCTCGCCGGGCTGGGAGTGGGGCCCGGCGCGCGGGTGCACCTCATGACGCCCAACCGCCCCGAGTTCCTCGACGTCTGGTTCGGCTGCGCGCGGCTCGGGGCCGTCGTCGTCCCGGTGAACCCGCTCTCGACCGCCGACGAGGTCACCCACCAGCTCACCGACTCCCGCGCGGTGCTCTCGGTCGTCGACGACGCCCTGCGCGGCACGGTCGAGCCCGTCGCGGGCGCGCGGACCGTGCTGGGGCTCGACGAGCTGGTCGCCCGTCGCGGTGGTGCGACGCCCCCGCCGGCCGCGGACCCCGAGCTCGCCGCGATCATGTTCACGTCCGGGACCACCAGCGCCCCGAAGGGCGTGCAGGTCACGCACGCCAACTACCGGCGCGTCGGCGAGCTCGTCGCCGACCACCTGCAGGTGACCGCCGACGACCGCTGGCTGGTCACGCTGCCGCTCTTCCACGGCAACGCCCAGTACTACTGCCTGATGTCCGCGCTGGTGGCGGGCGGGTCGGTGGCCGTCGCGGCGCGCTTCTCCGCCACCGGGTGGCCGGCCCAGGCCCGCGAGCTGCGCCCGACCCTGGCGAGCCTCTTCGCCGCGCCCATCCGCATGGTGCTGGCCCGCTCCGAGCCCACGCCGGACGACGCGGACAACGCCCTGCGCCTGGTGCTGTTCGCCCAGAACCTCGCCCCGGCCCAGGCGCAGGAGTTCGAGACCCGGTTCGGCGCGCCGCTGCTGCAGCTCTACGGGATGACCGAGACCGTCGTCCCGCCGTTCATGAACCCCCTCGACGAGCGGCGCCGCTGGGACTCGATCGGCCTGCCGCTGCCGGGCATCGAGGTCCGGGTCGTCGGGGAGGAGGGCGAGGGGAGCGGCCCCGGCGAGCTCGAGGTGCGCGGGCGCCCGGGGGTCGACGTGACCCCGGGCTACGACGGGCGCCCGGAGGCCACCGCGGCGCTGTTCGACGACGGCTGGCTGCGTACCGGCGACCAGGTGCGGCTCGACGACGAGGGCCGCGCGTACTTCGTCGACCGCGCCAAGGACATGATGAAGCGCGCCGGCGAGAACGTCGCCGCCAGCGAGGTCGAGCAGGTGCTCGCCGCCCACCCGGCCGTGCTCGAGACCGCCGTCCACGGGGTGCCCGACCCGGTGTACGACGAGGCGATCGTCGCCCACGTCGTCCTCGCGGCGGGGGCGCAGGCCGACCCGGACGAGCTGATCGCCTGGTGCGCGGCGCGGCTGTCGCGGTTCAAGGTCCCGGGGACGGTGGTCGTCCGCGACGAGCTGCCCCGCAGCACCATCGGCAAGATCCTCAAGAACACCCTGCGGGACGAGGTGCTGGGAGCCGCACGGTGAGCCGGCGGAGGCTCAGGTCAGCGGCGTGCCCTGCGACACCACGAGGGCGTCGAAGCGGGCGGGCCCGACGATCGTCAGCACCCGGGCCGGTCGGTCGCCGACGACCTCGAGACCGTGCTCCACGTCCCGGGGCAGGAAGATGAACGCGCCCGTCGCGGCGGTGAAGCGCTCGTCGCCGCAGAAGCCGCGGACCTCGCCCTCGAGGACGTAGAACATCTCGTCCTCGCCCTCGTGGGTGTGCGGGGGCACGGTCAGCCCGCCCGGCGCCGCCTGCTCCATCACCCCCACCCGTCCCTCGGTGTCCGTCCCGCTCGCCTTCACGGTGAAGACCGCACCGCCGAACCCGTACCGGTCGCCCTCGCCCGCGCCTTTCACGAAGAAGCTCATGCCTCCATGATCGAGGATCGGATCTCGGGACCTTCGGCCCTGCACGGGCCGGGCGCGCACGGTCACCGTGGGGAGCGACCCGAACGCTCTCCGGTGCCGAAGGAGAACCCGTCGTGGACGAGGACGCGCCACCCACGCCCGCCACCGGTCGCGCAGGCGGGCCGGCACGCCCCGACGGCGAGCTCGACACCGCGTCACCCTCGATCCCGCCACCCCGCGACCGGCGCCTCTACCGCCCGCTGCGCGGCATGGAGGAGCTGGTCGACGACTTCCTCGGGTGACCGTTCCGGCGCGCTGCGCCACAGGGCCGAAGGTCCCGGGTGCGCCGGGCCGGACGACCCTGCCCGCCCCCACGGCCCGCCGCCCACGCTCCCCGGAGGCGCGAGCGAGGGGAGGCGGCGCACCATGGGGGCGAGAACGGGCCCGGCCCGCGGGGCGATCGCCCTGTTCGTGCCCCCGCGGTCCGCGCTGCGGCGCGGGAGCGACCGCCTCGAGGTCGCCGCCCGCTGGGTGCTGCTGATCGCGGGTCTGGTGCTCCTGCCCGTCGCGCTGAGCGTGGGCGGGGAGGTCACGGCGCGCCTCACCGTCACCGCCGCGATCGAGCAGGGCGAGCGCCACCCGGTGCTCGCGGTGGTCCAGCCGTCGGCGTCGCGGGACCTCCCGCCGGGCGCCGACGTCGCGTCCCGCCCGGCGCACGACGGCTCCGATCCCTCGACGGACGTCGTGCGCGTCCCCGTGCGCTGGCTCGGCGCCGACGGGCTGCCGCGCACGGGGCTCGCGCGCGTGCCGGAGGGCACCGCCCCCGGGGAGACGCGGGTGCTGTGGGTGGACGCCGCCGACCGGCCGACGCCCCCGCCCATGCCGGCGACGGCGCCGGGCGCGCACGGCGCCATGGTCACCGTGTTCCTGCTGCTGATCGGCCTGACCGTCTCGCTGCTCCTGCTCGCCGGGCTGCGCCACGTCCTCGACCGCGCCCGCCTCCGGGCCTGGGACCGGGCCTGGCGCCGCTTCACCGACCCCGAGCCCGATCCCGACCCGGAGCCCGACCGGCGGCACTGAGCGCGAGGGGAGCTCGACCCGTCCACGCCGTGCGGTAGGAAACGGTCATGGACCTCGAGTTCACCGCCGCGATCTTCGAGTGGCGGGGTCCGGCGCCGTACTGGTGGATCGCGCTGCCCGAGCACGGGCGCGACGTCGTCGAGGCCGAGGACGCGTCGTACGGGTGGGGCGCGGTGCCGGTCCGCGCCCGCATCGGCGCCACCGAGTGGGAGACCTCGCTGCTGCCCCGCGACGGGGGCTACGTCCTGCCGGTGAAGAAGGCGGTGCGCGCCGCCGAGCGGATCGGCGACGGCGCGACGGTCACGGTCGGCGTGAGCGTCGTGCCGCGCGGGGGTCGCGCCGCCAACGGCACGGGCCGGGCGGTCTGACGACATGGCACACCACGGGCGGCGACCCGGACCCGGACCGGTCGGCCGGATCGTCCTCGTGGTCCTGTGGGCGGTGATCGCGGTGCTGCCGATCGCGCTGGGGGTCGGCGACGTCCGGCTCGCGGCGGGCGCGGTCGGCACCCCGGGCACGCTCACCGTCGAGCAGTGCCTGGACCTCGGCCGGGGGCGCTACGACTGCGACGGCGTCTTCGTGCCCGACGACGGGAGCCCGCCGGTCCAGGTCGACGCGTCACCCGACTCGACCGCCGGGGAGGTCGTCCGTGCGCAGCTCGACGCCGACCGCGACCGGGCCGTCCCCGCCGGCACCGGCGGGGTGCTCGCCGCCCTGACGGTGCCGTTCCTGGGCCTCGCCGCGCTCGGGCTCCTGCCCGCCGCGGTGATGTGGGGGACCGGCCGCACCCGGAACATCCGCCCGGCGCTCTTCTGGGGCGTCGTGGCGGCGGTCGTCGGGAGCACCGGCGTGGTCGTGGGACTGATCGCGTCCTACGCCTGAGGAACCGCGCGCGCCGGAACGCTCGGCGCCGATGCCGGCCGCGACGACCGCCGCGATGCCCAGGGCCGCCTCGAGCGTCGGTGTCTGGGCGAGCAGCACGGCGCCGATCGCGAGGGCGATGGCGGGCTCGAGGCACATCAGGGTGCCGAAGGCCGCGGCCGTCAGGCGGCGCAGGGCCAGCAGCTCCAGGCTGAAGGGGATCACCGGCATCAGCAGCGCGATGGCCAGCGCGACGAGCAGCACCGACGCGTCGAGCGCCCCGGTCCCGGCGTCGGCGAGCAGGCCCGGCCCGGCGACGACCGCGGCGACGAGCCCGGCCACGGGCATCGAGACCGCGAGGCCGGTGAGCCCGGTGACGTGGTCGCCCACGCGCTGGGTGAGCAGGATGTAGCCCGCCCAGCAGGCCGCGGCGGCCAGCGCGAAGCCGACGCCGGCGGGGTCGAGGCCGGCCTGCCAGGGGTGGGTGAGCAGGACGACGCCGACGGCGGCCAGCAGCGCCCAGCCCCGCGCGCGCCCACGACCGCGGACCAGCGCGACCCCGAGCGGGCCGAGGAACTCCAGCGCCGAGGCGGTGCCCAGCGGGATGCGGGCGATGGCCTCGGTGAACAGGATCGTCAGCCCGGCGGTGACGGTGCCCAGCGCGACGCAGGCGGCGAGGCTCGTGCGCGTGAACGCAGAGGGCCGCGGGCGCACGAGGACGAGCAGCAGCGCCCCGGCGAACAGCAGCCGCAGGGCCGCCGTGCCCGCCGGGCCGACGGCCTCGAAGAGCCCGGTGGACAGGGCGAGCCCGAGCTGCACGCAGAACATGGCGCCGACGGCCATCGCGGCACCGCCGCGCGGCGAGGTGGGGAGCGTGGTCACGGGATCCAGTAGAGGGCGGGGAACCGTCCGCGTCCACGTGGGATTCCTTCACGCACCGTTCGCGGATCGCGGATGATGGCGTCGTGGACACGCGGCGCCTGCCCTACCTCGTCGAGTTCGACCGGCACGGCTCGATGCGGGTGGTCGCCGAGCTGATGGGCACGAGCACGTCGGTGGTCTCCCAGCAGATCGCGGCGCTGGCCCGCGAGGCCGGGGCGGCGCTCGTCGAGCCGGACGGGCGGCGCGCACGGCTCACCCCGGCCGGGCAGCGGCTCGCCGAGCACGGCCGCACGATCCTGGCCGCGGTCGAGGCCGCGCAGCGCGACCTGGACCCGGACGCCGAGCCACGCGGGCTCGTGCGCGTCGCCGGGTTCGCCAGCGCGATCCGCCGCACCCTGATGCCGACGGTCGTCGCCATGGCCCGGACCCACCCGCAGGTCGCCCTGACGATCCGCGAGTACGAGCCCGCCGAGGCGCAGGCCATGCTCGTCGCCGACCGGATCGACCTCGCCCTGACCTACGACTACGACCTCGCCCCGGCCGCGCTGCACCCCGACCTCGCCGCCACGCCGCTGTGGACCACCGCGTGGGGTCTCGCGGTGCCGGCCGCGGAGGCGCCGCTCGACGCCGCCGACTCGCTCGCGGTCGTCAGCGCCTTCCGCGACCGCGCCTGGATCGGCAACTCCCGCAACCCCGCCGACGAGCAGGTCCTGCGCACGCTCGCCTCGATGGCGGGCTTCGCCCTGCGCACGACCCACGAGGCCGACAGCCTCGACCTCGTCGAGGACCTCATCCTCGCGGGCCTCGGCGTCGGCCTGCTCCCGCACGACCGCCCCACCGCCCCCGGCATCGCGATCGTCCCGCTGACCGCGCCCGCGGTGCGGCTGCGCGCGTCCGCGGTCGTCCGGCGAGGCCGCGAGACGTGGCCGCCGCTGGCGCTGGTGCTCGAGCAGGTGGTGGCTCAGGCCACCGACGTCGTCGCGCCCACGTAATCAGCCAGGTGCCGCCCGGTCAGCGTGGAGCGGTCGGCGACGAGCTCGGCCGGGGTGCCCTCGAAGACCACGAGACCGCCGTCGTGGCCCGCGCCCGGGCCGAGGTCGATGATCCGGTCGGCGTGCGCCATCACGGCCTGGTGGTGCTCGATGACGATCACCGACTTCCCCGAGTCGACGAGGCGGTCGAGCAGGCCCAGCATCTGCTCGACGTCGGCGAGGTGCAGGCCGGTCGTGGGCTCGTCGAGGACGTAGACCGCGCCCTGCTCGGCCATCTGCGTCGCCAGCTTGAGCCGCTGGCGCTCGCCGCCGGACAGCGTGGTGAGCGGCTGGCCGAGCGTGAGGTAGCCGAGCCCGACGTCGGCGAGCCGCACGAGGATCCTGTGGGCCGCCGGGGTCTTCGCGTCGCCGGCGGCGAAGAACTCCACGGCCTCGGACACCGGCATGGTCAGGACCTCGCTGATGTCCTTCCCGCCGAGCCGGTACTCGAGCACCGAGGCGTCGAAGCGCTTGCCCTCGCACACCTCGCACAGCGTCGAGATGCCCGCCGTGATCCCGAGGTCGGTGTAGATCACCCCGGCGCCGTTGCAGTTGGGGCAGGCGCCCTCGGAGTTGGCGCTGAACAGGGCGGGCTTCACTCCGTTGGCCTTCGCGAACGCCTTGCGGATCGGCTCGAGCAGCCCGGTGTAGGTGGCCGGGTTGCTGCGCCGCGAGCCCTTGATCGGGGCCTGGTCGACCACCACGACGCCCTCGCGCCCGGCCACCGACCCGTGGATGAGCGAGCTCTTGCCCGAGCCCGCGACCCCGGTGACGGCGACGAGCACGCCCAGCGGGATGTCGACGTCGACGCCGCGCAGGTTATGGCTGTCGGCGCCGCGCACCTCGAGCACCCCGGTGGGGGTGCGCACCGACTCCTTGAGCGCCGCCCGGTCGTCGAGGTGGCGCCCGGTCAGCGTGCCGCCGGCGCGCAGACCGTCGAGGGAGCCCTCGTACACGATCTCGCCGCCGGCCGTGCCCGCGCCCGGCCCCAGGTCGACGACGTGGTCGGCGATCGCGATCGTCTCGGGCTTGTGCTCGACGACCAGCACCGTGTTGCCCTTGTCCCGCAGGCGCAGCAGCAGGTCGTTCATGCGCGCGATGTCGTGCGGGTGCAGCCCGATGGTGGGCTCGTCGAAGACGTAGGTGACGTCGGTGAGCGCCGACCCGAGGTGGCGGATCATCTTGGTGCGCTGCGCCTCGCCGCCCGAGAGCGTGCCGGCCGGCCGGTCGAGCGAGAGGTAGCCGAGCCCGATCTCGACGAACGAGTCGAGGGTCTCGGACAGGTTCTCCAGCAGCGGCCCGACCGACGGCTCGTCGAGCCCGCGCACCCACTCGGCGAGGTCGCTGATCTGCATCGCACAGACGTCGCCGATGTTCTTCCCGTGGATCAGCGACGACCGCGCGGCCTCGCTCAGCCGGGTGCCGTGGCACTCCGGGCACGTGGTGAACACGACCGCGCGGTCGACGAAGGCCCGCACGTAGGGCTGCATCGCCTCCCGGTCCTTGGACAGGAACGACTTCTGGATCTGGTTGATCAGCCCGGTGTAGGTGAGGTTGATGCCCTCGATCTTGAGCTTGACCGGCTCCTTGTAGAGGAGGTCGTCCAGCTCGCGCTTCGTGAACTGCTTGATCGGCTTGTCCGGGTCGAAGAACCCGCAGCCGCGCAGGATGCGGCCGAACCAGCCGTCCATGCTCATGCCGGGGATCGTGATCGCGCCCTCGTTGATCGACTTGGAGTCGTCGTAGAGCGCGGTCAGGTCGAAGTCGGACGCGGTGCCGCGGCCCTCGCAGCGCGGGCACATGCCGCCGGTGATGCTGAAGTCGCGGCGCTCCTTGACCTCGCGGCCGCCTTTCTCGAACGTCACCGCGCCCGCCCCGCTGATCGAGGCCACGTTGAACGAGAACGCCTGCGGCCCGCCGATGTGGGGCACGCCGAGGCGGCTGAACAGGATGCGCAGCATCGCGCCGGTGTCGGTGGCCGTGCCGACCGTGGAGCGGACGTCGCCGCCCATCCGTTCCTGGCCGACGACGATCGCCGTGGTCAGCCCGTCGAGGACGTCGACGTCGGGCCGGTTGAGCGTCGGCATGAAGCCCTGCACGAACGCGCTGTACGTCTCGTTGATCATCCGCTGCGACTCGGCGGCGATCGTGCCGAACACCAGCGAGCTCTTGCCCGACCCGGACACCCCGGTGAACACCGACAGCCGGCGCTTGGGCAGCTCGACGCTGACGTCGCGCAGGTTGTTCTCGCGGGCGCCGTGCACGCGGATGAGGTCGTGGCTGTCGGCGTCGTGCCCGGTCGCCCCGGTGCCGTTCGCCCGGGCGTCGGTCGTGGCCGTGCTCATCGGGTCTCCGTCCCCCTGCCTGGCGTCACTTCACCTCGAAGATGCGGATCATGTTGCCCGCCGGGTCGCGCAGCGCGCAGTCGCGTACACCCCAGGGCTGGTCGGTGGGCTCCGAGACGACGTCGGCGTCGCCGGCCTGCAGCCGCTCGAAGGCGGCGTCGACGTCGGGCGTCGCGAGGTTGATGCCCGCGTAGGTCCCCTTGGCCATCATCTCCGCGACGACGCGCCGCTCGTCGTCGGTGATGCCCGGGTCGGCGGCCGGCGGGGTCAGCACGATCGACGTGCCGGGCTGGTCGGGCGGGCCGACGGTGATCCAGTGCAGGTCGCCGTACTCGACGTGCTTGCGGACCTCGAAGCCCAGGGTGTCGCGGTAGAACGCGATCGCGGCCTGCGCGTCGTCGTGGGGGAGGTAGGCCTGGTAGATGCTGATGTCCATGGCGCTCACGCTAGGGACGCCCCCACGGCGGGTGCTTCTCGATTCCTGACCGGTCGCGTGACCTTCTTCGCCACGCACGGTGCCATGCCCTCGGCCTCGCGCGCGGCGTCGCGGCGGTAGGCGCTCGGCGACATCCCGACCAGCTCGCTGAAGCGCGTGCTGAACGTGCCCAGCGAGGAGCAGCCGACCGCGAAGCAGACCTCGGTGACGCTCAGGTCGCCCCGGCGCAGCAGCGCCATCGCGCGCTCGATGCGCCGGGTCATGAGGTAGCTGTACGGGGACTCGCCGTACGCCTGGCGGAACGCCCGGCTCAGGTGGCCCGCCGACCAGTGGACGCCGCGCGCCAGCGCCTCGACGTCGAGCGGCTGCGCGTAGTCGCGGTCGATCCGGTCGCGGACGCGGCGCAGCAGCGCGAGGTCGCGCAGGTGCTCCTCCCGCGAGGCACGGCTGGTCACCCGGTGGATCGTGCCACGCGGACCGCGGGAGGGAAGTGCGCGAATCGGGCTAGTGGACGTGCGGCAGGACGTCGGCCGCGAGCCGCTCGAGCTGTTCGCGGTCGGCCGTGACGTCGTCGCCCAGGGGGTCGAGCAGGATCATCCCGGCGCCGGCGTCGCGGACCTCCGCCAGGCCGCGCGCGACGTCGTCCGCGGTCCCGGTCACCGGCACGTCCGCGATCCCCGGCTTGTCGCCGTAGAGCCCGTGGAGGCTCGCGAGCATGCCCTCGCGCGCCCGGGCGGGGTCGTCGTCGACACGGACGTAGACGCGCTTGGCGATCGGGAACGTCCCGCGCTCCTGACGCTCGAGCTCGCGACGGATCGTGCCGACCTGCTCGGCGAACGCCGCCGTGGTCACCGAGCCCGCGCCCAGGAACGCGTCGCCGAGCCGGACGGCGCGGGCGAGCGCCGGGGCGGCGCTGCCGCCGAACCACAGCGGCGGGTGCGGGCGCTGCACCGGCTTCGCCGCGATCGCCAGGTCCTCGAGCCGGCGGAACCGGCCCGCGAAGGAGATGCGCGGCGCGTCGGACCAGGCCGCCTTCATCAGCGCGAGGCCCTCGGTGAAGCGGGCCACGAAGGTCGCGCGCTCCACCCCGAACGCGGCGAGGTCCCGGGCGCCGCCGCCCGGCGCGATCCCGACGTCGAGCCGGCCGTGGCTGAGGCGGTCGACGGCGGTCAGCGAGGACGCGAGCAGCAGGGGGTCGTGCAGGGTGCCGACCAGCACGCCGACCCCGAGCCGAAGCCGCTCGGTGCACGCGGCCGCGTACGCGAGGACCTCCAGGGGCGCGAGCACCGGCGCCGTGCCGACGGTGAGCTCCATGGTCCAGGCGCCCTCGAACCCCAGCTCCTCCGCGCGGGCGAGGTGGGCCTGCACACCGGCGGCGTCGAACGTGCCCGCGCCGAACTGGGGGATCGCGATGGACCAGCGCACGGGGTGGACGGTAGAGGGCATGCTCGCCGCGTGGACGGTCTCCTCGACCCGGCCGCGCGCCGGACCATGATCGCGGCGCTGGTCCCCGACGCCGAGCCGCTGGTCGGCGCGTTCCGCGACGAGCTCGACCCCACCGCCCGCCGGGGGCTCGGCGCGCACCTCACCCTCGTCCGTCCGTTCGTCGAGCCCGCCGGGGTCACCGCCGCGACCCTGACCGCCCTGCGCGCGGCGGTGGCGGAGGTCCCCGCGTTCACCTGCACGTTCGGCGAGCTGCGCTGGTTCGGCGACCGGGTGGTGTGGCTCGCCCCGGACGCGGCCGCGGCGTTCCGGGAGATCGCGGAGCGGGTCCACGCCGCCTTCCCGGGACTGCCCGTCGACGGCCGCGAGCTCGTCCCGCACCTCACGGTCGGGCTGCGGCGCGCCGCGTCGACCGAGGCCCTGCGGGCCGCCGCGGCGGCGATCGCCCCGCGGCTGCCGCTGACGGTGCGCGTCGACCGCGTCGCGCTGATGGTCCGGACCGAGACCTGGGACGTGGGCGCCGAGGCGCTCCTCAGTCCTTCTGGACCGTCCGGGCGAGGATCCCCAGCGTCGCCTTCAGCGAGTGCGGGTTGATCACCGGGAAGATGTCGCGGGCGGCCCACTCGGCGTGGATGTCCGACCAGTCGTAGTAGGACGTCACCCGGGTGCCGTCCTCGTCGGGCTCGAGGCGGTAGCCGTAGACGTGGCCGATGTAGGGGCGGACCTGCCCCTCGACCGTCCAGGCGATCTCGACGTCGGGCTCGTACACGGTGATGACGACGTCGACGTCGTAGCGCCCGAGGGGGCGGTCGCCGAGCGCCTCGCGGTCCATGTGCACGGTGAACCGGTCGCCGACGGCCTCCACCGGCTCGCCGGAGGCGTCCATGAGCATCCCGGAGCTGTCGATGGCCACGTGGCCGTGGGGGTCGCGCAGGACGTCGAAGACGGTCGCCGGCTCGGCCGCGATCCAGCGGGAGACCTCGATGCGCTGCTCGCTCACGGTGCGCAGCATGTCACCCCGAGTGGCACATCATCGGCCCGGATGGGGCGGAACAGCCGTCCCGCCGAACGCGTTGTGCCACCTGCAGGCGAAAGACGAGGAGGAAATCCGTGGCCACTCAGACCGCGATCCTGGCCGGTGGGTGCTTCTGGGGCGCCCAGGAGCTGCTGCGTCAGCGACCCGGCATCCTCTCGACCCGGGTCGGCTACTCCGGCGACCCGGACACCCCGAACGCGACCTACCGCCGCCACGGCGACCACGCCGAGGCCGTCGAGGTCGTCTTCGACGACGACACGATCTCCTACCGCGAGATCCTGGAGTTCTTCTTCCAGATCCACGACCCGTCGACCCGCAACCGCCAGGGCAACGACATCGGCCGCAGCTACCGCTCGGCGATCTACTACACGAACCCCGAGCAGGAGCGCGTCGCCCGCGACACCATCGCCGACGTCGACGCCTCGGGCCTGTGGCCCGGGCCGGTCGTCACCGAGGTGGAGCCGGCGAGCGACTTCTGGGAGGCCGAGCCGGAGCACCAGGACTACCTGCAGAAGATGCCCTGGGGCTACACCTGCCACTTCGTGCGCCCGGGCTGGGTGCTGCCTCGCCGCGGAGAGACCCAGCGCGAGGAGACGACGTCGGCGTGACGGCGGTCGAGGAGGACCTGGCCGGGGCCTGGAGCGCCTGGCACGCGGAGCGTGAGGACACGCTCCGCGCGCCGCACGGGTGGCTGAGCCTCACCGGGCTGCACTGGCTCGACGGCGAGGCCCGCGCGTACCAGGATCTGCCGGGGACGTGGCGGGCCGTGGGCACCACCGCGGAGATCACCGCCGCGGCCGGCGACGGCGTGTCCGTGGACGGCGAGCCGGTCGACGGCACCGTGCGGGTCGAGCCGGTCGACGGCAAGCCCGGCGTGCTCGTCGCCGTCGGCGAGCGGCGGGTCGAGGTGATCCGCCGCGAGGAGCACCTGGGGCTGCGCGTCCGCGACCCCCAGGGGCCGACCCTCGCGCGCTTCACCGGCGTGCCAGCCTTCCCGGTCGACGCCGCGTGGATCGTCACCGGCCGGTTCACGCCGTGGGAGGCGCCGCGGGTCATCGACGTCGACACGGTGATCGACGGCCTGGGCTTCCACCCGACGGCCGTGGGCACCGTGACCTTCACGCTCGGCGGCGAGGAGCAGGAGCTCATCGCTCTCGGCGGTGAGGGCGGCGAGCTGCGGCTGCACTTCCGCGACGGCACGTCCGGGCAGAGCACCTACGGGGGCGGGCGCATCCTGCGCACCGCCGCCCCCGCCGACGACGGGTCGGTGCGGATCGACCTCAACCGCACGCTCAACCTGCCGTGCTCGTTCACGGCGTTCGCGACCTGCCCGCTGCCGCCGGCGGGCAACCTGATCAGCGTCCCGGTCGAGGCGGGGGAGAAGTCCCCCGTCTGATCCGTTGCGCAGCCGTACCGGGTAGTTGCTTTTCAGGACTACTCCGGTACGGTCGTGCGCCATGCGCACCGGACAGCACGCGGGACGGGTCGCCCTGATCACCGGCGCGGCCCGCGGACAGGGCCGCAGCCACGCCTGGCGGCTCGCCGAGCAGGGTGCCGACGTCGTCGCCGTCGACGTCTGCGCGCCGATCGCGGGCGTCGCCTACCCGATGGCGAGCCCCGACGACCTCGCCGCGACGGCCGCGGGCATCCGCGAGCGCGGCGGGCGGGTCAGCGCCCACGTCGCCGACGTCCGGGACGCCGCCGCGCTGTCCGCGGCCGTGACCTCCGGGGTCGAGGAGCTCGGCGGCGTCGACATCGTGCTCGCCAACGCCGGGATCGGGATGGCGTCGCCGGGCGTGTCCGCCGCCCAGGCGTTCCGCGACCAGCTCGACGTCAACACCGTCGGCGTCTGGAACACCGTCCAGGCCGCCGCGCCGAGGATGATCGAGCAGGGACGGGGCGGCGCGATCGTCGTCACCAGCTCGTCGATGGGCCTGTCCGGGCGCGGCGGCGACGGCAGCGGGCAGCTGGACGGCTACATCGCGAGCAAGCACGCGCTCGTCGGGCTCGTGCGCGGCTGGGCGCACTGGCTCGCGCCGCACGGCATCCGCGTCAACTCGGTGCACCCGTCGGGGGTGGCGACGACGATGGTGCTCAACGACGCCGTCGCCGCCCTGTTCACCGACCCGCCCGACGGCCAGGTGCCCGACGTCGGCAACCTGATGCCGGTCGGCCTGCTCGACGCGGCCGACGTCACCGCCGCGATCGACTGGCTCGTCTCCGACGGCGCCCGCTACGTCACCGGCGTGGCGCTGCCCGTCGACGCCGGGTTCACGGTGCGCTGAGCCGATGTGCTGCCAGGACGACGAGGTCCTCGACCTGCCCGCCGCGGCGATCGAGGCGCTCGCCCACTACCGCCGCCTGCGCGAGCGCACCGGCTGGGACTGGGGCGACGAGGACCTGCCCGAGTTCTTCCGGCTCGCCCGCTTCTCGCGGCTCGGCGACCTCACCGACGCGCTCGCCGCCACCGGCGGGGACTGGCCGGCCGCCATCCGTCGGGTCGCGGGGGACACGCCGCCGCCGGGCCTCGTGGTGCTCGAGGTGCCCGCGGCGGGGGCGCTCGTGCCCCGGGTCGGATCGCCGCGGCTCGCGGTCGCCGGGCGGCCCACGACGCTCGACGTCGTCGTGGACGCGGCGATCGCCGCGACGGTCGTCGTCGAGGGCACGCCGATCACCGTCGCCGCCGGCGGGGCGTCGGTGGCGACCGTCGAGGTCGAGGGGCCGACGCTGACGGTGGCGCACGCCGGGCACGTGCTCGAGGTGGCCGGCGCGCTCGAGGTGCGGCCCGCCGCGACCCTGCGCGTGCGCTCGGGCGCGTGGTCGCGGTGGTCGGTGGTCGACGCGGCCGGCGGCGGGTGGTGGCCCGACGGCGTACCGCCGAAGAGCGACGGCGCGCACCGGCCCTACTTCCACGCCCGCGACACCACGCTCACCGTCCCGGCGGGCGAGCTGACCGTGACCTGCACGCGGGGCCCGGAGTACGCCACGGCCTCCGTGGTCACCCGCGGCGACGCCGTCGTCGAGCTGGAGCCCGAGCGTCTCGTCGATCCGGCGGCGGAGGGCTGGCACTCCGCCGACCTGCACGTGCACCTCAACTACTCCGGCGACCTCGTCGTGACCCCCGAGCAGGCCCGGGACATGCAGCACGGCGAGGGCCTGGAGCTGATGAACCTCACCGCCGGCAACCTCGGCGGCGCGCACGTCTACGACCGCGCGCTGTTCGAGGCGACGGTGGGGCAGGACCTGTGGGCGTCGGCGGGCACCGTGGCCCGCGCGTCGGTGGAGTTCCGCAACGACCTGCTCGGCCACGTGCACGCCGTCGCGCCGACCGCGCCGCCGACGCGCTACCAGACCGGCCACCCCGGCTCGGAGCACCCGTACGACTGGCCGCCGAACGCCGCGGCCTGCGCCGAGCTCCGTGGTGCGGACGCGGCGACGACCTACGCGCACCCCGTCTTCGGCGGCTTCGGGGACGGCGACGACCCGTACGCGCCGTTCCTGTCGCCGCACCGCACGGTCGAGGCGCGCGAGCTCGTCGCCGACGCCGCGCTGGGGCTGGTGGACGCCATGGAGGTCGTGTCGTGCTTCGACGACCGCGCCGGCGCCGAGCTCTACCACCGGCTGCTGGGGTGCGGCCTGCGCCCGGCCGCGGTCGCGGGCAGCGACGTCTTCCTGTCGTTCGCCCACGGCCCGGGCGTGGCGTCCAACCCGCCGGGCTGGCTGCGCACCTACGCGGATCTCCGGGGCGCGCCGGTCACCGCGGAGGCGGTGCGCGACGCGGTCCGCGCCGGGCGGACGCTCGCGACCAACGGGCCGTTCGTGTCCCTGTCCGTCGACGGCACCGGACCCGGGTCGGTCGTCGACGCCCGCGCCGGTGACCTGCTCGAGGTGAGCGCGCGGGTGCGGGGGAGCGGGGCGGACGAGGTGGTCCTCGTCGGGCCGGACGGCGAGATCGCGGCGGCGTCGGACGTGGTGACCGCCCGGGTCCGGGTGGACGGCCCGCTGTGGCTCGCGGCGATCGCGCGGGGTGGGCCGCACCCGCTCGATCCCGACCGTCCGGTGTTCGCGCACACCTCGCCGGTGCACGTCGAGGTCGGCGGTGCCCGGGTGGGGCGGGCGGCCGACGCGCGCTGGTGCCTGGGCCTGCTCGACCGCCTCGAGGAGATCGTGGTCGCCGAGGGCCGCTTCGACCCGGAGCGCCGCGAGGCCCAGCTCGCCGACCACCGCGAGGTCCTCGACCGCGCCCGCGCCGTCTACCGCGCCCTGTGTGAGTGATTTCCTGCGCTATGGCGCAGGAAATCACTCACAACACCCACTCGGCTCAGGGCCGGCAGTCCCGGCACGGGCGGTACCCCGCGGCGCGGGCGCGGTCGAGGCTCACGAAGCCGCGGCGGTGGGCCGCCGTGATCCGGCGCGCGTGGTGGCACGTCGGCAGGCAGACGACGCCGGTCGTGTCGCTGCCGATCAGCCGGGTGCCCGCGGCGGCGTACGCGGCGAGCCGGGAGAGGTCGACGCCCTCCTGCTCGAGCAGCGCCACCTTGTCGGCGCGCCCGGAGAGGTACTGGCCGAGGTCGCCGTCGCCGCGCACCACGCGGTGGCAGGGCACGAGCAGCGGCACGGGGTTGCGGGCGAGCGCCGTGCCGACCGCGCGGACGGCGCGAGGGTGCCCGGCCTCCCGGGCCACCCAGCCGTACGGGCGCACCTGGCCCGCGGGGATGCGCGCCGTGGCGTCGAGGACCCTGCGCGCGAAGTCGCCGACGTCGGTCAGGTCCACCGCCGGCGCCCGCCCCGTGCCGCGCAGCGCGGGCAGCAGGCCCCGGGGTGCGCGCGGCGCCGGGCGGACGGGACGGCCGTGGCGCGCGCGGTAGCCCTCGAGGAACGCGTCGAGGTCGCCGGCGTGGACGGCGGTCCGCAGCAGGCGCACACCGTGGGCACCGACGACGGCGTACACCTCGCCCAGCGGGCTCTCGGCGCGCACCCAGCCGTCGACGACCCGCTCGGCGAGGGTCGCGGGCGCGGGCTCGGCGAGGTCGCGAAGGCCTTCCAGCAGCGTGTCGGTCATGAGGACTCCTCGGCAGAGAGACGGGCCCGCAGCGCGGCGAGCCCGCGGGCGGCGTGCGACCGGGCGGTGCCCTCGCTGCACGCGAGCACGGCGGCCACCTCGGCCACCGGCAGGTCGACGACGTGGCGCAGGACCACGGCGGTGCGCTGGGCGACCGGGAGCTCGGCGAGCAGGGCCGCGAGCTGGTCGCCCAGGTCGCTCGCCTCGGCGCGCTCGTCGGGACCGGGGGCGGGGCTGGCGCGGTCGGGCGGGTCGGCGGCGCCGTCGGTCCGGGGGCGGCGGGCGGCGTCACGACGGACGTTGCGGGCCGTGTTCAGCAGGATCGTCAGCAGCCAGGGCCGCAGGTCCAGCCGCTCGATCCGCCGCGCGTCGTACCCGCGCAGGGCCCGGTAGGCGCGCAGGAACGCCTCGGCGGCGAGGTCCTCCGCGTCCGCCGGCCGGTCCGCGGTGCGCCGGGCCACCGCGTGCACCACGTCGCCGTGGGTGCGCACCACCGCCTCGAATCCCGCGTCGAGATCCTCGACCAGCGCGGTGCGCAGCTGCTCGTCGTCGGCCACGTCCAGCAGAACACCACAGGCCTCGCGGCCGTGGCGCACCTCCGATTCCTGCAAGACCGCCGGGGCCCGTCGCGGCAGGGTCGACACCATGACCGTGCACCGCATCGTCGCCAACCTCGCCGTCGAGGACCCCGCCGCCGACGCCCCGTTCTGGACCGGCCTGCTCGGCCTCGAGACCGCGATGGACATGGGCTGGGTGGTCAACCATCGGTCGGGGACGGCCCAGGTGCAACTGATCTCCTGCGACGCGAGCGCCCCCGAGGACAGCCGGGTGAGCGTCGAGGTCGACGACGTGGACGCCGTGCACGCGCAGGCCGTCGCGGCCGGCTACGAGATCGTCCACCCGCTCACCGACGAGCCCTGGGGTGTGCGCCGGTTCTTCGTGCGCACCCCGCAGGGCGTCGTGGTGAACGTGCTCGCCCACCCCTGAACTGGTAGGCACGCTCCCCGTGCGGACACTGATCACCGGCGCGAGCGCGGGACTGGGCGCGGGCATGGCCCGCGAGCTCGCCGGACGCGGCCACGACCTCGCGCTGGTCGCCCGGCGCCTCGACCGCCTCGAGGCGCTGCGCGACGAGCTCGCCCCCACCGGCGTGCGGATCGCGATCGCCGCCCTCGACGTCGACGACCACGACGCCGTGTTCCGCACCGTCCGCGCGGTGCGCGACGAGCTCGGCGGCCTCGACCGCGTGATCGTCAACGCCGGCATCGGCAAGGGCGCGCCGATCGGCACCGGGCGCTTCGACGCCAACCTCGCCACCGCGCGGACCAACTTCGTCGCCGCGCTGGCCCAGTGCGAGGCCGCCATGGAGATCTTCCGCGCGCAGGACGCGGGGCACCTGGTCGTCGTGTCGTCGGTGGCCGCCGACCGCGGGCTGAAGGGCGCGCAGACCACCTACGCCGCCACGAAGGCCGCCCTCTCCCACCTCGCCGAGGGCATCCGGGTCGACGTCGCCGGCACCCAGATCCGTGTCACCACGCTCGCCCCCGGCTACATCCGCACCGAGCTCAACGGCGGCATGAGCAGGCCGTTCTCGGTCGACGCCGCGACGGGCACCCGGGCGATGGCGGACGCGATCGAGAAGGCCCCCGCCTTCGCCTACGTCCCGACCTGGCCGTGGGCGGTGCTCGGGCGGGTGCTGCGCGTGATGCCGACGCCGATTCTCCGTCGCGTGACGTGACTACGGTGGGGCCGTGTCCGAGCTGAAAGAGCGACTGCGCAGCGACCTCACCACCGCGATGAAGGCCCGCGACGAGGTCCGGGTGTCGACGATCCGGATGGCCCTGTCGGCGATCAACACCGAGGAGGTCGCGGGCGAGTCGCACCGCGAGCTCTCCGACGACGAGGTCGTGACGGTCCTCGGGCGCGAGTCGAAGAAGCGCCGCGAGTCGGCCGAGGCGTTCGACGGCGCCGGGCGCACCGAGCTCGCCGAGCGCGAGCGCGCCGAGCAGGCCGTGCTCACCGACTACCTGCCCGCCCAGCTGTCCGACGAGGAGCTCACCTCGCTGGTCGCCGCGGCGATCACCGAGACGGGTGCCGCGGGGCCCCAGCAGATGGGCCAGGTCATGAAGGTGGTGCAGCCGCAGGTCGCGGGGCGTGCGGACGGGCGTCGTGTCTCCGGTGAGGTCAAGCGGCAGCTCAGCTCGTGACGGCGCTGGTCACCGGCGGCGGCACCGGTGGTCGACAACGCCGGCGCCACGGTCCCGCTGCCCCTCGACGACCTCGACGGCGCCACCGACGACGTCTGGCGGCAGATGCTCGCGGTCAACCTCATGGCGCCCTGGTACTGCGCCCGGGCCGGGGCCGACGACCTGCGCGCCGCGCAGGACGGGGTCGTCGTCAACATCGGCTCGATCGCCGGGCTGACCGGCAGCGGCTCCTCGCTCCCGTACGCGGTGAGCAAGTCCGCGCTGCACGGGCTGACGCGCTCGCTGGCCCGCGCGCTCGCGCCGGTGCGGGTCAACGAGGTCGCGCCCGGCCTCGTCATGACCCGCTGGTGGGCGGGCAACGAGGAGCGGGGCCGGGAGCTCGCGTCGGCGGCCCTGATCGACCGCGAGACCACACCCGAGGACGTCGCGAGCGCCGTGCTCGGGGTCGTCGCGAGCCGGGCCATCACCGGTCAGACCGTCGTCGTGGACGGCGGGCAGACGCTCTAGAGCGCCCGGGCCAGCAGGACCCCCGCGAGGACGAGGCCGGCGACGGCGATCCCGATCCGCAGCACGGTCGGCGGGAGGCGCCGGGCGATCGCGGGCCCGCAGTAGTTGCCGACCAGCAGCCCGGCGGTGAGCGGGAGCGCCGCCGACCACGAGACCTCCCCGAGCACCGCGAACCCGACCGCGGCCACGGCGTTCGACGCCCCGAGCAGCACGTTCTTCACGGCGTTGACGCGCACGAGGCTGTCGGCGAGCGCCCGGGTCAGCAGCGCCATCATCACCACGCCCGCGGCGGCACCGAAGTAGCCGCTGTAGACGCCGACGGCCAGCACGCCCACCACCGTCGCGGCCTGCCCGACCCGGGACGTCACCGGCTTCGCGTCCGCCGGCCGAGGCAGCAGCAGGACCAGCGAGGCGCCCGCCACGAGGAACGGCACGATCAGCGCGAAGGCGTCGGACGGCGTGACGAGCACCAGCCCCGCCCCGATCGCCCCGCCGACCAGGGTCAGCGGCAGCAGGCGCAGCACCCTCGTGCCCTGGCCGCGCAGCTCCGGGCGGGAGCCGAGTACCGAGCCGACGCTCGCGACGGCCAGCGCGATGGTGTTGGTCTGGTTGGCCGCGACGGGGGAGAGGCCCACCGCCAGCAGCGCCGGGTACGAGAAGAGCGAGGCCAGCCCGGCCATCGAGCCCGTCAGCCCGGCGGCGAACCCGGCGACGACGAGCAGCGCGACCATCGCCGTCATCCCACCACCGGCGCTCCCCGGCTGCCCGGCAGCGAGGCGCGTTGCACACTCGCCGCGTGGAGCACCGCGCGCCGGCCGGCCGGAGCCCGATCCGGGACGTCGAGATCCGCGACGAGACGATCCGCCTCGGCCAGCTGCTCAAGCTCGCGGGGCTGGTCGAGCACGGCGCCGCCGCCCGCGAGGTCCTCGAGGCCGGGGAGGTGACGGTCAACGGCCGTGACGAGACCCGGCGGGGCCGCCAGATCGTCCCCGGCGACGTCGTGGCCCTGGCCGGCGAGCGGATCCGCGTGCAGCGACCAGCGAGTTGATGTGTACATGCAACGAGACTCGGGGTCGCCGTCCCGGCGAACCGGGTGGAACGACGACGACCCCGAGCCTCGGTGGGAAAAGCCCCACGGAGAGAGGTCCGAGATGGGGCTGAGGAGGAGCTTAGCCCTCCGGCGGCGGGGCGTCGCCGCCGGACACGGACTCCGATCCGGTCGCAATCAGGTCGTCCCGGGGGCGTGACACAGCCGTCACACAGTAACGACCGTGTCACCGTCCGTCACGGGCGTCACGGTGCCCCGAACGGGGTGCGGAGCACGCTGTGATGGAACCGAGACCTGCTCTATCGTGACGATCGATCCCCTTCGTCCGGTCCACCCGACGAGGCGGCGCGGGGGATCCCGATCGAGGCATCCACCGATCGTGACCACCGGGAGGACGCGGAGCGTGAGCGACGGGGAGGGCGGCCGCCGTGGCCGGCGCACGCGGGTCGGGCGCACCGGCGCCCGCTTCCCGCGCGCCCTCGCCGACGGGGACGCCGACGAGGTCGCCGACGGAATCGCCGAGCAGGTCGCCGAGGCCGAGCAGCCCGCGGCCGGAGCCGCCGCGGAGCCCGAAGGGATCGTCCTGCCGGGCCAGGACGAGCCGCCGCTCCCGCTCACCGGTGCGCGCTTCGGGTCCCACGCGCGGCGGGCCCGCAAGGAGGCCGCCCGGACGAAGGCCGAGGACGACGCCGTTCCCGCCCAGGCCCCGCCGCCCGCCCGGACCGAGCCCGACGACCCGCCGACCATGCCCCTGTTCCTCACCGCCGACCCGCCGCCCGAGAGCACCCGGACGCGCGTGCGTCCCTATGTCCGCACGCGCGGGCGCACCCGCACGACCGCCGACCTCGCGGTCGAGACGCTGGTGTCGATCCCCTCGCCGCGCCCGCCGCTCGAGGACCCCGAGCACGTGGCCCTGGGCGACGTCGTGGGCGACCCGCGGTCGGTGGCCGAGGTCGCGGCGCTGCTCGCGGTGCCCCTGGGCGTCGCCCGGGTGATCATCGACGACATGGCCGGCGCCGGGCTGCTGCTCGTGCACCCGCGGGCGGTCGCGTCCACCGGTGCCCCGTCGCGCGACATCATGCAGCGCGTGCTGGACGGTCTGCACAGGCTCTAGGGAGACGACGCGGAGCGGGTGCTCGACCCGACGAGGTAGAACGGGGTCATGACCACTGCGCCCGCCGTCCGTCTCACCGGCTACGCCCACGGCGGCGGCTGCGCCTGCAAGATCCCGCCCGGTGAGCTCGAGGACGTGGTGCGCGGGCTGATGCCGTCCCCGTCGACCGCGCGGGAGGGCGAGCTCCTCGTCGGCCTCGAGGACGGGGACGACGCGGCGGCGGTGCGCATCCGCGACGGGCTGGCGCTGATCGCCACCACGGACTTCTTCACCCCCGTCGTCGACGACCCCTACGAGTGGGGACGGATCGCCGCCACCAACGCGCTCTCGGACGTCTACGCGATGGGCGGGCGCCCGGTGATCGCGCTGAACCTGCTGTGCTGGCCGCGCGAGGTGCTGCCCTACGAGCTGGCCGCCGAGGTGCTGCGCGGCGGGCTGGCCGTCGCCGACGAGGCCGGCTGCCACGTCGCCGGCGGGCACTCGGTCGACGACCCGGAGCCCAAGTACGGCATGGCGGTCACCGGCACCGCCGACCCGGACGCGCTCATCCGCAACGACGCCGCCCGCCCGGGGACCCCGCTGACCCTGACCAAGCCGCTCGGGCTCGGCGTGCTCAACAACCGGCACAAGGCCACCGGGGAGTCGTTCGCGGAGGCGATCGCGGTGATGACGACGCTGAACGCCGAGGCCTCGCGCGCGGCGGTCGCGGCCGGGATCCGGGCGGGCACCGACATCACCGGGTTCGGGCTGCTCGGCCACGCGCACAAGATGGCCCGGGCCTCCGGGGTCACCGCGGTGATCGACAGCGCCGCCGTGCCGTTCCTCGACGGCGCCCGCGGGGCCGCCGGCGAGGGCTACGTGCCCGGCGGGTCGCGGCGCAACCTCGACTGGGTGCGCCCGCACGCCCGCCTCGACGTCGACGAGACCACGGCGCTGCTGCTGGCCGACGCCCAGACCTCGGGCGGCCTCCTGCTCGCCGGCGAGATCCCCGGCCACCCGGTGATCGGCGAGATCGTGGCCCCCGAGGAGGGGACGACGCTGCGCGTCCGGTGAGTGATCCGGGTCGCCCGGGCGACCCGGATCACTCACGGGCGGAGCATCGCCTGCTCCCACAGGTCGAGCGCGGCCTCCCGGACGTCGGCGACGTCGACGTCGTGGGTGGCGCTCTCCTCGTGCCCGCACCAGCCGTCGAGCACGCGCCGCCCGCACACCCGGCAGCCGCCGTGCCAGGACACGAGCACGCGGTGCCACACGCGCGTCAGCGGGGCGACGTCGGCGAGGTTGGCGTAGGTGAACACCGCGACCGTCGGCGTCCCGACCGCGCCCGCGAGGTGCCGCGGGCCCGAGTCGTTGCCCAGCATCAGCGTCGCCCGCGAGAGCAGGCCGATCAGCGCCGGCAGGTCGAGCGTCCCCACCGCCGTCTCGGGCGCGGTGCGCATGCCCGCGACCACCCGCTCGACCCGCTCGGCCTCGGTCGGGCCCCCGGCGACGACGACGCGGGCCCCCCGGTCGGCGAGGTCCTGGGCCACGACGCCCAGGCGTTCCTCGGGGTAGCAGCGGCGGGCGTCGGTGGCGCCGGGGTGCACGACGAGCAGCGGGGTGTCGCCGGGCGGGACGACGGCGTGCGAGGCCGCGAGGTCCTCGTCGCGCACCTCGACGCGCGGCTCCACGCGGCGCGGCGTGCCCCCGGCGGCCGCGGCGACCTCCAGCCAGCGGATGGTGTCGTGCTGGTAGGGCCAGTAGGGCACCCAGCGGTCGGGGCGCGGTGCGTCGGGGGTGGCGGTGCCGACCGTGACGCGGGCGCCCAGGCGCAGCAGGAGCCCGTTGGAGTTGCGCCCGCCGCCGTGCATCTGGACCGCGAGGTCGTAGCCGTGGGCGCGCTGCTCGGCGCACCAGGCCTCGACCTCCTCCTCGCTCGCGTCCGGGTCCGGGCCGACGCGCACGCCGGTCATGAGCGGCACGGTGACCACGCGGTCCACCGGCGAGCGGCGGCCCGCGAGCAGCGCGGCGTGGTGGCCCGCGCCCAGCAGGGTGATCTCGGCGTCCGGGTAGGCGTGGCGCAGGGCGGCGAGGGCGGGCTCGGCGACGACGTAGTCACCGAGCCCGTTCGCGCGCAGCACGGCGATCCGGCGGACGTCGGGGAGCGGGGGAGCGGGCTCGGCCGGCAGGCCGAGGGCGGGGCCGATCACGGCGAGAGAGCCTACGGTCGGGGCATGGCGAACGAGCAGCGAGCGGCGTTGGTGACCGGATCGGGCAGCGGGATCGGCCGGGCGATCGTGGACCGGCTCCACGGTGACGGCTGGTCGGTCCTCGGGGTGGACCTCAAGGCGCCCGAAGGAGATCTGGCTGAGACCCTGCCCGGGCCCTCGCTCGGCGCCGACCTCACCACCCGCGAGGGCAACCGCGCCGCGGTCGACGCCGCGCTCGAGCACTTCGGCCGCCTCGACCTCGTCGTCGCCAACGCGGGCTTCCAGCACGTCTCCCCGGTCGCCGACTTCGACGAGGACCGCTGGGACGCCCTGCTGGCCATCCTGCTGACCAGCCCGTTCCTGCTCGCCAAGTACGCGTGGGAGGCTCTGCGCGCGGCCCCCGACGGCGGGCGCTTCGTCGCGATCGCGTCGGCCCACGCGCTGGCGGCGTCGCCGTTCAAGGCGGGCTACGTCTCGGCGAAGCACGGCGTGCTCGGGCTGGTGAAGACGCTCGCGCTCGAGGGCGCCCCCGACGGGATCACCGCCACCGCGGTCTGCCCGGGCTACGTGCGCACCCCGCTGGTCGAGAAGCAGATCAGCGCCCAGGCCCAGGCCCACGGGATCAGCGAGGACCGGGTGCTCGAAGAGATCATCCTCACGCCGCACGCGCTCAAGCGGCTCATCGAGCCCTCCGAGGTCGCCGACGTCGTCGCGTTCCTGCAGACCCCGGCAGGTGGGGCGTTCAACGGGTCGCCGGTCACGATGGACCTCGGCTGGACGGCCCGCTGAGCGCGTCGTTGCGATACTGCGGCGCGTGACCCTCCGGGAGCTCGCCCACGAGCGCTGGCTCACCGTCCCCAACGCGCTGAGCGTCGTGCGGCTCGCCGGCGTGCCGCTGTTCCTCTGGCTGCTGCTGGGGCCGCGCGCCGACGGGTGGGCGCTCGTCGTGCTGGTCGCGAGCGGGATCACCGACTGGCTCGACGGCCGCATCGCCCGCGCGCTCGACCAGTACAGCCGGCTCGGCGAGATGCTCGACCCCCTCGCCGACCGGCTCTACACCGTCGCGACGCTGGTGGCGTTCCTCATCCGCGGGATCGTGCCGTGGTGGGTGCTCGCGCTGATCATCGGACGCGACCTCGTCGTCGCGCTCGCCCTGCCGCTGCTGCGGCGCAAGGGCTACCTCGCGTTCCCGGTGCTCTACATCGGCAAGGCGGCGACGCTCAACCTGCTCTACGCGTTCCCGCTGCTGCTGCTCGCCCAGATGGACTGGCCGGGCGCCGACGTCGCGCGGCCGTTCGCCTACGCCTTCACCACCTGGGGCATCGCCCTGCATCTGTGGTCCGGGGCGCTCTACCTGCTGCAGCTGGTGCGCACGGAACCGGCGCAGCTCCCCGAGCGGGCGTGACGCGCGCCCCGGTGCGGTTGGCCCGGATGTCCCGCGCGCTCTAGCCTGCCGCGGCCCGAGTCCGACTGAGCACGTCACCGACACGAGGAGGCGCCGGTGGTCCCCGAGGGCCTGCGCTACACCGCCGAGCACGAGTGGATCACCGCGACCGAGGGGGACGCGTCGATCGTCCGCATCGGCATCACGGACTACGCCCAGGACCAGCTGGGTGACGTCGTGTTCGTCCAGCTGCTCGGCGTCGGCGCGTCAGTCTCCTCCGGCGAGTCCGTGGCCGAGGTCGAGTCGACGAAGTCGGTCTCGGAGATCTACGCGCCGCTCGACGGCGAGGTCACCGCGGTCAACGACGCCCTGTCCGAGACCCCGGAGCTCATCAACTCCGACCCCTACGGCTCCGGCTGGATGATGGAGCTGCGGGTACCCGACGCGCGCGCCGTCGACGAGCTGCTCGACGCGGAGGGCTACCAGGCCGTCCTCGACGGGTCCTGACGGCCCGGCCGGCCAACGGACGGGCCCCCGACGAGGGGTCGCGTCCCTACGCTCCGCCACAGCACGCCGATGTGCGCTCACGGTGGGTGGGGAGGGACTCGACCCCGTGACGGGGACCGGTACCGTGACGGCCACCTCGCGACGATCCGTCACCGAGCCCGCGCCGACGCCCTCCCCGGGGGACGTCGCGGAGGGCCCGCGGGACGGGCGGGACGACCTGGACGAGCACGACACGACGGAGGAGCACGGTGAGCACAGGCGGTCCCCCGGTCCCCCCCGAGCGTCAGGGCGAGACGACGTCGGTCTTCCGGGCCGACTTCCTGGCCGAGCCCGAGGCCGAGTCGCGCAGCGGACCGGTCTCGGGCGTCGACTCCCTGCCGGCGGGTTCGGCCCTGCTGGTGGTCAAGCGCGGCCCGAACGCGGGCTCGCGCTTCCTGCTCGACCGCGACACCACGAGCGCCGGGCGTCACCCCGACAGCGACATCTTCCTCGACGACGTCACCGTCTCCCGCCGTCACGCGGAGTTCCGCCGTGACGGGGCGGAGTTCGTCGTCGTCGACGTCGGCAGCCTCAACGGCACCTACGTCAACCGCGAGCCCGTCGACACGGCCGTCCTCGCCAACGGCGACGAGGTCCAGATCGGCAAGTTCCGGCTCGTCTTCCTCACCGGCCCCCGCGACGGCGGGTCGGCCGGGGCGGGGGCGGGGCTGGAGTGACCGCCGCCGGGCTGCCCGAGCCGGGGGGAGCCCCCCTCTCGATCGGTTCGGTCCTGGACGCGCTGCGGGCCGAGTTCCCGGAGATCACGATCTCCAAGATCCGCTTCCTCGAGTCCGAGGGGCTGATCCGGCCCGCGCGTACCCCGGCGGGGTACCGGCAGTTCTCGCACGACGACGTCGTCCGGCTGCGCTTCGTGCTGTCGGCGCAGCGCGACCACTACCTCCCCCTCAAGGTGATCCGCTCGCGGCTCGAGGAGTTCGACCGCAACCCGGTGCCCGGCGGGCCCACGTTGCCCGGCGACACGGTCGCGGGCGGCGAGGTGGCGTTCGCCGCCGCGCCGGCGGTCGAGTCGGGCGGGCCCGGCGGCCCGGGGGGACCCGGCGGACCCGGCGGACCCGGCGGACCGGGAGGGTCGAACGGCTCCGGTCCGGTGGTGGTGAGCACCGGCGCGTCCGCGCGGGTGCGCAGCCTCGCGTCGGTGGCCGACCGGGCCGAGCCCGACGAGGACCCCGACGGCCTGGCCGGTGTCGCCCGCGGCGACTCGGTGGGTCGCGACGTGCTCCTCGCCGAGGACGGCGTCGACGCCGCCCTGCTCGACGGCCTCGAGCACCACGGCATCCTGCGCGCCGACGCCGACGGCCGCTACGAGCCCGAGGACGTCCTCGTGGCGCGGACCGCGGGCGCGCTCGCCCGGCTCGGCGTCGAGCCGCGTCTGCTGCGCTCCGCGCGGGCCAGCGCCGACCGCGAGGTGGGCCTGCTGACCCAGCTCGTGACGCCCGTCGCCCGCAGCCGCGGACCCGAGGCGACGCGGCGCGCGGAGGAGCTGTCCTCCGAGCTCGCGGCCCTCTCCGGGCGCCTGCACGCCCTGCTGGTGGGGTCGGGTCTGCGGCACGGCCTGCGCCGCTGACGGCCCCGTCGTCGGCCCGTCACACGCCCGTCACACGGCCCTCCGCGGGGGTGCTGATCCGCTCGGCGACGCGATCCCCGGCGCGTCCGCGGACGCGCGCGCGGGGGTCTCCGAGCGTGTAGCGTCACGGTTCGTCGACCGGTAGCCGGGGAGACGGAGCGCGGAGCTCGACCAATCGAGGAGGGCGAGTCGCATGAGTGAGATGCGTGTCGTGGGGGTTCGGGTCGAGCTCCCCGCGAACCAGCCGATCCTCCTGCTGCGCGAGGCCGAGGGCGACCGGTACCTGCCGATCTGGATCGGCTCGGTGGAGGCCACCGCGATCGCCCTCGAGCAGCAGGGCGTCAAGCCGGCCCGGCCCCTGACCCACGATCTCCTCAAGGACGTCCTCGGCGCGCTCGACCGCCGCCTCGAGCAGGTGCGGATCATCGACCTGCAGGAGGGCACCTTCTACGCGGAGCTCGTCTTCGACGGCGACGTCCGCGTCTCGGCCCGCCCCAGCGACTCGGTGGCGCTCGCCCTGCGCGTCGGCGTCCCGATCCACGCCGAGGAGGGTGTCCTCTCCGAGGCGGGGCTCGTCATCCCCGACGAGCAGGAGGACGAGGTCGAGAAGTTCCGCGAGTTCCTCGACTCCGTGTCGCCGGAGGACTTCCGGGGCGCCGACACGTAGGTGCGCGACCCTCGGTATCCTCACCCTCAACTCGAGGTCGAGAGTCGCCGCGCGTCGCGTTGACCCCCGTCTCCGCCGCTCGTACCGTCGGCGTCACAACGGAACGAGGGAGGCAGTTCGGTGAGCGGTGGTCAGGACGGCGGTCCCGCCGGCCCCGAGCTCGAGCCCCTCGGTCCCGAGGGTGAACAGGGTCTGCTGTTCGCCGACGAGCTGTTCGGTGACGGCGACCCGGGCAACGGCGAGGTGCTCGGCTACCGCGGCCCGGCCGCGTGCCAGATCGTCGGCATCACCTACCGCCAGCTCGACTACTGGGCGCGCACCAAGCTCGTGGTGCCGAGCATCCGGACGGCCACGGGGTCGGGCTCGCAGCGGCTCTACTCCTTCAAGGACCTCGCGGTGCTCAAGGTGGTCAAGAACCTCCTCGACACCGGCGTCTCCCTGAACAACATCCGCGTCGCCGTCGAGCAGCTGCGCCGCCACGGCGTGCGCGACCTCGCGCGCATCACGCTGTTCTCGGACGGCGTCACCGTCTACGAGTGCACCTCGCCGGAAGAGGTCGTCGACCTGCTGCAGGGCGGCCAGGGCGTGTTCGGCATCGCCGTCGGCGGCGCGATGCGCGAGATCTCCGGCAGTATCTCGCGCTTCCCGGCCGAGCGCGCCGACGCCGCCGTGGTCGACCACGCGCCCGAGGACGAGCTGGCCTCGCGCCGCAACCGCGGCGCCCGCTCCGCCGGCTGACGGTCCGCGTCGGCGGGAGCCGGAGGGGCGCGCGAGGTGCTCTCCACGATGAGCTCTCGAGAGTGCCGCCAGTGCTCTTCGCGTCCGCAGTACGGACGGCTCTCCGGGGAGATCGTTCTGGCGAGCTGCGACGGCGAGAGGCACGTTCGGCAGGCCCCCGGGGCGTTCGATCATGCGCACCGTGCTGGTCGCCGCGGGCGGAGCCGGAGGGGCGCGAGGTGTTCTCCAGATTGATCTCTCGAGGTGCCGTCAGTGCTCTTCGTATCCGCAGCACTGACGGCTCTCCGGGGAGATCGTTCTGGCGAGCTGCGACGGCGAGAGGCACGTTCGGCAGGCCCCCGGGGCGGCGGATTCAAGGGGCGGTCGCAACACCTCGAGTAGGAGCGGGGTGGGTGTCGTGGGTCGACCGCGCAGTCGGGTGCGGGAGCGGGTGTTCTGGCGGGCTCGGTTGGAGGGCTTGGAGCACGAGGCCGCGTGCGCGTTGGTGGGTGTGTCGCAGCACCGGGGGTGGCGCTGGGTTCGCGAGGTTGGCGGGATGGTTCCCGATCTGCGTGAGCCGAAGGGCCGGTACCTGTCGCTGGCCGAGCAGGAAGAGATCTCCCGTGGGCTGGCCGCTGACCTGTCCTACGCCGAGATCGGCCGTCGGATCGGGCGGGACCGTTCGACGGTCAAGCGCGAGGTCGACCGCAACCACGTGACCCGGGAACGCCGTGGCGCGCACGGCGGTGCCCGGACACCGGCGGGGCCGCCGCGACCGTAGAGCCTGTCAGATGGGCTGTGTACAAGATCGTCTCTGACGAGGACGGAGTACACAGATGACCATGGCCGGCGAGCGGGATGGTGGTGAGGTTGATCCGGCGCGGGCCGCGGTCAACGACATGCTCGA
>NZ_JBHSKG010000009.1:0-233996 GCF_042657905.1 Actinomycetospora rhizophila
CGCTGGTCATGGCCATCGCCGTGTTCATGATCCTCAACCAGCTCGGCATCGCCCAGACGATCGTGAACGCGACCTACATCGCCCTGATCGGCGCGGTCGCGCTCGGTGCGGCGCTGGCGTTCGGCCTCGGTGGCCGCGACGCCGCCGCCGATCTGATCAACTCCGGGTACCGCAAGGCCCAGCAGAACTCCGACCAGGTCCAGGCCGACCTGCAGGCCGGCCAGCAGCGCGCCCAGGCCGAGGCCCAGCAGTACACCCAGCAGTACACGCAGCAGCACGCGCCCGCCGGTGGCGCCTCGGGGGGCGCCTACGCCGCCGGACCGAGCGAGCAGACCACCCGGGTCACCCAGCCGGGCGACCCGTACGGCGACCCCTACGCCGACCCCTACGGCGGCACCGGCGCTCCCGGCGCCGGGCCGACCCGGGGCAACGGCCGACCCTGAGCCCCACCCTCCCACGACAGGGAGGCGAAGGACGACGCTCCGGCATCCAGGCGGGTGCCGGAGCGTCGTCGTGTCCGGGGGTGTGTGAGGTCCTCGCCGGCGAGCAAAGGTTGTGTGCGAAACGATCGTCTGGACGCCGTTCGAATTGCTCCGATCGCCGCGCCGTCGGGAGGATTGACCGGGCCCCGCAACGGCCACCCGGAAGGGACGCGGAGTGAGCAGGATGCGCATTCTGCTGTTTCTCGTCCAGCCGTCGGGCGACTCCGCGTCCCGATCTCAGTTCCACCATTCCGTCCGGAATCCTGCCGTGGACCGACGTGTGCCTCGAGGCGTTCGTCGGGTCCTCCACGCACGGGCGGGAAAGGAGTCACCGACCATGACCGTTGATCTCAGCGATCCTCGCGACCTCTACGGTGCCGACGTCACCGGTCGCCACGGGGAGAAGCTCGGCAAGGTCGAGACCGTCTACCTCGACAACCAGACCCAGCGCCCCGAGTGGGCCGCCATCAAGACGGGCCTGTTCGGCATCCACATCTCCCTGGTGCCGCTGGCCAGGGCCGATTACCAGGGCGGGCACCTCGAGGTCCCCTACTCCAAGGACGACGTCCAGAACGCGCCGCACCACGACCCCGGAAACGAGCTGTCGGTCGAGAACGAGCAGCAGCTGTTCAGCCACTACGGCGTCGATCACGGCGGTGACACCGCCACCGCCCGCACCCACGACACCCCGACCGGCGGTGCGGACGGCGCCGGAGCCGGCCGTGGCGAACGACGTGGTGGTACGGACCGCGACGAGCACGACGGCGCGGTCGGCCGCGACACGTCGGGCCCGACCACCGACGAGGCGATGACCCGCTCGGAGGAGGAGCTGCGCGTCGGCACCCAGACCCAGGAGCGTGGCCGGGCGCGGCTGCGCAAGTACGTCGTGACCGAGAACGTGACCCAGACGGTGCCGGTGTCGCATGAGGAGGTCCGCGTCGAGCGCGAGCCGATCACCGAGGCCAACGCCCCGGCCGCCCACGACGGGCCGTCCATCTCCGAGGAGGAGCACGAGGTCGTCCTGCACGAGGAGCGCCCGGTGGTCGGCAAGGAGACCGTCGCCAAGGAGCGGGTCCGCATGGACACCGAGACCCACCGCGACGAGGAGCAGGTCTCCGACGAGGTCCGCAAGGAGCAGATCGAGGCCACCGACGAGACCGGGGCCACCGGACGCGGCACCGAGTCCACGCGGCCCCGCCGCTGACACCGGCGGTCGGCGGTGCCCCCGGGCAGGGGGACGCCGCCGACCGCGCACCATCGACGGTGTCGGCCTCTTCCTTCCGTGGGTAATTCTCTTCGCATGTCGTCCATACGAGAGCGCGACGAACGCGAGCACGTCAGTGAGGGGACCGGGGAGCGCGTCGGTGCCGATCTTGCCCGCACGCTCGAGGAGGCGGCCCGCGGCCTGCTCGAGCGGGGCGAGGAGGACGGTGTCGAGCACACCCTCGGCCTGGTCGTGCGCGGCGCGATCCAGACCGTCCCGCACGTCGACCAGGCGGGCATCTCCCTGGTCGAGCGCGGCGGGCGCGTCAGGTCCGCGGCGCCGAGCAGCGACGCCGTGCGCGAGCTCGACGAAATCCAGAACGACCTCCGCGAAGGACCGTGCCTCGACTCCATCTGGCGCGAGCAGCGCACCATCGTCGAGGACATGGCCCAGGCGACCGACCGGTGGCCCCGCTACGCCCCGGCCGCCCGCGAGCGCGGCGTCGGGGCGCTGATGTCCTTCCAGCTCTTCGCCGAGCAGGGCAGCGCCGGGGCGCTCAACCTCTACGCCGGCGAGCCGCACGTCTTCGACGAGAGCACCGCCGACGCCGGCCGGCTCTTCGCCGCCCAGGCCGCCCTGGTCCTGCACGGCGCCCAGCGCATCCAGGGCCTACACCTCGCCCTCGAGAACCGCGACGTCATCGGCCAGGCCAAGGGCATCCTCATGGAACGTTTCGGCATCGGCCAGCAGCAGGCGTTCTCGATGCTCGTGGAGTCCTCCCAGAACACCAACATGAAGCTGGTCAAGGTCGCCGAATGGCTCACCGGCGAGCTGGAGAAGAAGACCCGCACCGGCGAGCGGTGATCTGCAGCGCCTGAGCTGCCCGCGGCCCGGTCAGGACCCGGTGTCGGGGACGAGGAAGGCCACGCGCGTCCCGTCACCACCCGGGATGACGCGGACGTCGTCGGCGATCTCGTGGATCAGCATCAGCCCGCGCCCGCGGTGGCCCGAGTCGGTGGGCGGCGGCCGCCACCGACCGGAGTCGGAGACGACGACATGGACCGCGCCGGTACCGGTCCGCGCGAGATCACAGCTGAAGGTGCCCGCACCGTCGGGGTAGGCGTGCTCGATGGCGTTGGTCGCCGCCTCGCCGACCGCCAGGTGGAGGTCGATCGCGTGGCCCTGCGAGAGGCCGGCCCGCGCGGCCCACCGTGTGACCTCCCGCCGCAGGGACTGCAGCGACGTGGGCTCGGCCGTCAGCCGGGCCCGCAGCGGCGCCGGGATCCACCGGACCACGACCAGGGCGATGTCGTCGGCGGCGCCCGAGCCGCCGCCGTCGACCGCGGCGTCGACGAGACCGGTCGCGAGCTCCTCGGGGTGGCGGTGACCGACCTGCGCGGTGCTGCGCAGCAGCCGGTCGAGTCCTTCGTCGAGCGACTCCCCGCGGCGTTCCACCAGCCCGTCGGTGTAGAGCAGGACCGAGGAACCCGGCTCGAGGACGAGTGACGCCGAGCGGTAGGGCGCGGTGCGGGCCCGCACCCCGAGCATGGTGCCCTCGCCCCCGGCGGGGAAGCGGACGCCCTCGTCGTCGACGAGCAGCATCGGGAGGTGACCGGCCAGCGCCCAGGTCAGCACGCCGGACTCCCAGTCGAGCGTCAGGCACGCGCACGTGCTGCCCAGGGCGCCCTCGAGGCCGGCGGCGAACCGGTCCAGCCGTTCGAGCGCCTCGGCCGGCGGATGCCCCTCGAGCAGGTACGCCGACAGGGCGCTGCGGAGCTGCCCCATGATCGCCGCAGCGCGCGGACCGTGGCCCACGACGTCACCGACGGCGAGCGCCACCGTGGTCGGCCCGATCGACACGAGGTCGTACCAGTCCCCGCCGGCCTGGGCCTCGGTGGTGGCCGGGAGGTAGCGGGTGGCGGTGGTGAGCCGCGCCAGGGCCGGCGCGGCACGGGGCAGGAGGCTTCGCTGCAGGGTCTCGGCGAGCTCGTGCTCGAACCGGTAGAGGCGCTCGCGCTCGACCTCGGCCCGGCGGCGGGCGGTGACGTCGCGACCGATGGCCTGCCACAGACCGTCGGGGGTGAACCAGATGCTGAGCTCGACGGCGACGGCACCGCCGTCGCGGTGGCGCATCTCCCACGTCTCGTGGACGGCCTCGCCCGCGCGCAACCGCCGGAGCAGATGCGCGAGCCGGCCCCGGTCCTGGTCGCGGACGAGGTCGTGCACCCGCAGCCCCAGGTGGTCCTCCCGGGACATCCCGACCATGGCGCACGCGGCCGGGTTCGCGTCCAGGAAGCGGCCGTCCTGGTCGGCGAGCCAGATACCGTCGGTCGCCCGCTCGAACAACATGCGGAAGCGGTCCTCACTGCGCCGAGCCGTCTGGTCGGCCCGTGCGCGCGCCAGGGACTCCCGACAGCGGTTGGCCACCAGCGTGGTGAGATCGACGTCCGAGGGCGTCCAGCGCCGCGGAAGCGCGTGGTGCACCGCCATCGCCGCGACGAAGCGCTGCGCCTTCCTCAGCGGGACACACACCGCCGCGCGGACGCCGGTGGTCGCGTAGACCGCCCGTTCGCCGTCGTCGAGGCGGGGGTCGGTCGCGGCGTCCTCGACGACCCACGGCTCACCCCGGCGCATCGCCGCCAGCGCCTCGGCGCCGAACGCGGCCATCGCGAACCGCCCGGTCAGCGGCGGCAGCGAGCCCGAGGCCCAGTCACCGGAGACGGTGAAGTGGTTCTCGTCGGCCTCCACCTGCGCGTAGGCGCACCGGTCGGCGCCGGCGTGCTCACCCAGCCGTCGCGCCGCCGCGCCCATGATCTCGTCGGCGTCCTCGAGGAGCTGCAGCTGCCGATCGAGTGCCGCCACGAGGTCGGTACCGGGCGACGGCGCGGACGACACCGGATCGCCGACCGGGCCGGGGTCGCCGTGCACGCTTCCGCTCCCCTTCCGTCGGGACCGTCCTCTCGGTGCCCCTGGGGTGGAGCCGGCGACCGCGCAGGTCGTGGAGGGGACCATCGTAGGCGCGGCGGCCGCGCGGCGGCAGCGCTCCGCTACGGCTGCCGGCCCGGGTCACCGGAGGGGCCGTCCGGCACCCGGTCGAGACGCAACCGGTGGGCCAGGACGTCCGAGGCCACCTCGACGAGCAGCCGGTTCTCGACGAACGCGTGCCCGCGCAGCCGGTCGAACGCGGCGTCCGGGGACACGCCGAGCTGCTCGGCGACCATGCCCGCCGCCATGTGGACCTGGACGTGCCCCACGATCCGCGCGCCCAGGCTCCCGGCCGAGGCCTCGCGCTGGACCCGGGCGACGGTGCCGGCCGGGTCCTGGACGCCCAGCAGCACCAACGCCGCCGTCTGGGCCAGCTCGCTCCCGGCGGCGACGGCCTCGGCGTCGAGCACGGCCGGGGCGGTGCAGTAGGTGCTCAGGGCGCCGACGCGCAGCGAGCCCAAGACCAGGGGGAACACGAACACCGCCCGGGCGCGGGAGCACTCGACGGCCCGGGAGGCGTAGATCGGCCACCGCGCGCCGGCCGTGGAGTCGAGATCGGGCAGCAGGACGGGCACACCGAGGTCGAACGCCTCGAAGCACGGCCCCTCCCCCAGGCTGAACTGCAGCTCCTCGAGCTCGGCGGCGGTGTCGTCGCTCGCGCACAGCGTCTCGCGGTGGCGCGTGCCCGCGATGGTCGAGATCGCGGCGCCGTCGACCGGCAGCGCCGCCGCCGCCGACCGGCACACGACCCGCACCGCCTCGACGGGATCGGGCCCGCGCAGCGCGAGCGCCACGGCGTCGCGCAGGCGCGTCAGGTCGGTCGACGCATCCCCTCGCCCGGCGTCGTCCGTCATCGCCCGCACGCGGCCGCATCGCCGCAGCCCGCCGGGACGCGGGCGGCGGTGGAGGTGGGGTGGAGCGACGGGGCGAGGGTGATCAACGAACTCCCACCGGGAGGGGCTCGGCGAGCAGCCGACAGGCGGGGCTGGAGCGTCAACCGGGTTGTGCCGGGGATACCCCGTCGCGGCGGGGCGCACGCAGGATCGGCCACCGGCCCCCGGCCCCCGGCCCCGATCTCGATTTCCGGCAACGGTCGCTGATGTCCTGTCAGCAGCGGCAGCAGGACGGGCTCGGTGGCGGCCATCCCCCCGACCAGCACGACCGGCGCCGACATGCCACCGGACCGGGCGCTCGGCGGCGGGTCTCGCCGTCGACCACCCGCACGCGTGCACGATCATCCGATCGACCCCCTTGCCGTCGGCCCTGACGGCTGGGCGTTCAACCGGACGGGACGGGCGACCCGCTGACCGGCACCGCCGATCCTGCGGCGGCCTCCGTAGTCACCTGGGGCAGGTGATGCGGGCGCACCGCCGCGGGCGACACGGTGGACCGGCATCGCCCATCCACGGAGGTCCGCCATGGCGTCGCGTCCCCCCGACCAGGGGTTCAACTCCCGGCTCTTCCTCGGCGGCGCGGTGCTCGCCGCCGCGGGCAGCGCCCTCGTGAGCGTCGGTCTCGCCCTGGGCAGCGCCGCGCTGCTCGACGCCGCCCGGCGCTGGCAGCGCGGCACGGAGATGTCGCCCGCCCAGCTCGCCCGCCACGCCATCGGGGTGGCCCAGGTGGCCACCACCGCCGGTGCGCAGGCGTGGCAGGCGCCGATGCCCGACGGACGCCGGCGGGCCGCGGCGGGCGACGGGCGCATCCAGCCCGTGTCGTGACCCCGCCGGACCCCGCGGTCGACCCGTTCACCGTCCTGCGCTCGCGGCGCTACCTCGGCCTGCTCGCGCTCGCCGCCGTCATCGGCGTGCCGATCTCGGCGATCGCCTACTGGTTCCTCGCCCTCGTCGGTCTCGTCCAGACCTGGGCGTTCGAGGCCCTCCCGGCGGGGCTCGGGTTCGCGGGCGCGCCGCCGTGGTGGCCGCTGGTGCCGCTCGGCGTCGCGGGGCTCCTGGTCGGGCTGACCGTGCGCTACCTGCCCGGGCACGGCGGCGAGTCCCCGGCCGACGGCTTCCACGCCGGCGGGTTCCCGGAGCCCGCGGCCCTCGGCGGCATCGCCCTGGCCGCGCTCGCGAGCATCGGGCTCGGCGTCGTCGTGGGCCCGGAGGCCCCGCTGATCGCGATCGGCGGCGGGCTCGCCGTCATCGCCCTGCGGCTGGCGACCCGCGGGGCGGCACCGGCGTCGGTGGCCTCGGTGGTGGCGGCCACGGGCAGCTTCGCCGCGGTGAGCACGCTGTTCGGCTCCCCGCTGGCCGGCGCGTTCCTCATGATGGAGGCCGCGGGCCTCGGCGGCGCGACGGCCACCATGGTGCTGGTCCCGGGCCTGCTGGGCTCCGGGATCGGGTCGCTGGTGTTCCTCGGGCTGGACTCGTGGACCGGGTTCGGCACCTTCTCCCTGGCGGTGGGCGACCTGCACGCGGACTCGCCGACGGTCCGGGGCCTGGGCTGGGCGGTGGCCGCCGGCGTCGTCGCCGCCGGCCTCTGCTTCGCGATCCGGTGGGCGGCGCTGCGGCTGCGCCCGGTCGTGGTGCGCGGCCCGGTGCTGGTCACGCCGCTGGTGGGCCTCGCGATCGGCGCCCTCGCCGTGGTCTACGCCGGCACGACCGGGCACGCGGCCACCGACGTGCTGTTCTCGGGGCAGGACGCGCTGGGCCCGCTGCTGCACGACCCCGCCGCGTACGGCCTCGGCGCCCTGCTCCTGCTGATCGTGTGCAAGGGCCTGGCCTACGCCGGGTCGCTGGCCAGCTTCCGCGGCGGGCCCACGTTCCCGGCCATGTACATCGGGGCGGTCGGCGGTACGGCGCTCGCGCTGCTGCCCGGTCTCGACCCCGTCTCCGGGGCGGCGATCGGGATGGGCGCGATGACGGTCGGCATGCTGCGCCTCCCGATGACCTCGGTGCTGCTCGCCACCCTGTTCCTGGGGACGGCGGGCCTCACCGTGATGCCGCTGGTGATCGTCGCCGTGGTCACGTCGTACGTCGTCACCCTGCGGCTCCCCGACCCCGCCCCGGGATCACCCTCGGCGGGCGACGACCCCCCGGCGACGGCCGACGAGCATCGGGCGCCGGAGAACCGGCGAGCTGGGAGGCAGGACCATGACCGAGCCGAGAGCTGAGACAGGACCGATCGACTACCTGGTCGTCGAGTTCCCTCCCGGCGCGAGGACCGGCGAGGGCATGCCCCTGCTGCTCGACCTCGTCGACCGCGGCCTCATCCGCATCCTCGACCTCGTCTTCGTCGCCAAGGCCGCGGACGGCACGCTCAGCGTCCTCGAGCTCGCCGACATCGACGGCGACGGTGACCTCGACCTGATGGTCTTCGACGGGGTGTCGTCGGGCCTGCTCGGGCGCGACGACCTGGACGAGGCCGGCGGGGTGCTCGACCCCGGCGCCACCGCCGCGGTGCTCGTCTACGAGAACGTCTGGGCGGCACCGCTGGCCACCGCACTGCGCCGGGGCGGGGCCCAGCTCGTCGCCGGTGGCCGCATCCCCGTCGACGAGGTCGAGGCCGCCCTCGCCCCGTCCGTCCCCGCGTAGAGGAGTCGACCCATGCCCGGACTGTTGCGAGGACTCGCCCGCACCGCCCTCGTGGCCGGCACGGCCACGGCGGTCTCCAACCGCGTCTCGCGCCGCCAGGCCGGCCGGTGGGCCGCGGAGGAGGCCGAGTACGCGCCGCCGCCCCCGCCTCCCCCGCCGCCCGCCGGGTACGGCGAGGGGTACGGCGGCGGCGCCCCCGGGGCCGACACCATCGACCAGCTCCGGCAGCTCGGCGAGCTCAGGAGCCAGGGCATCCTGACCCAGGAGGAGTTCGACGCGCAGAAGCGGCGGATCCTCGGCTCCTGAGCACGAGCAGGGCAAGGGTCCGATCGGCGGACTGACACACCGATCTCCGTCCGCGAGGCTGAGCGCGATGGTCCGACCCGCCCCGGCCGTGACGCAGCTCCTCTGGGACGCCGTCCTCGAACGCGCCGATCTCGAGCCCACCGTCCTCGCCCTGCGCGACGCCCTGTCCGACGCCGTCGAGCAGGGCCACTGGGCGCACGTCGCGACGCTCCTGGACCGGACCGACGACGACCTGCCCTCGGCGCTCAGCGCCAACGCCCTGCGCGCGGGCGACCGGAGCGGCTCGGCGCCGCTGCACCACGCGGCACGCCAGGGAGCCCACCCCGACGTCGTCGACGACCTCGTCGCCCGCGGCGCGTGGCGCACGCTGCGCGGCGCGGACGGCGCGACCCCCGAGACGGTGGCCCGCCGCCTCGGCCACGTCTCGCTCGCCGACCGGCTCCGCCCGGAGCCCGCGATGGCCCTGGACGACGAGACGGTCGCCGACATCGAGACGTTCCTGCGCGCCCTGGTCGAGGTCCGGACGCGCCGCCTGGACCGGCCGCTGCGACCGCCCCAGCTCGGGCCGCTGCTGGAGTACCCCGGCGCGACGATGTGGGTCCGCGTGCCCGGGATGTACGGCGGCTTCGCGTGCCGGTGGGCCGACGACGCGGACGAGCCGACGGTCGAGGTGCGCAGCGCCAGCCGGGTCGTCGGCGGCTCGGGGCGCACGCACCACGTCACGGCCGAGGGCGTCGCGCTCGTCACGCGGGTGCTGTGACCTCGGGGTCCTTCACCACCGAGTAGGCCACGTCGCGGTGGGCGTCGAGCTCGGCGAGCCGGGCGACCAGCGAGGCGCGGACGTCCTCGTAGGTGTCCGAGCCCAACGGCAGGCGCAGGGGCGTCGCGCCGCCGTCGACGAGGTCGATCACCGCGCCGGCGATCTTCCCGGCGTCGTTGGGCAGGGTGAACGAGCCGTCGGTCAGCGCGCGCCGCACCTGGCCCGCCGGGGTGTCCTCGTACTCCGGCATGACCGGCGCGGTGGCCAGCGCGGCGGCGAACCCGGTCGGCGTCGCGCCGGGCTCGACGATCGTCAGGCCGATCCCGAACGGTGCGATCTCCCGTGCGACCGTCTCGGCGAAGCCCTCGATACCCCACTTCGAGGCGTGGTAATAGGCGAAGTTCGGGTAGGTCGTCTGCCCGCCGGCCGTCGTGACCTGGAGGATGCGCCCGTGCCCCTGGGCGCGCAGGTGCGGCAGCGCGGCGCGGACGACGTGGATCGAGCCCAGCAGGTTGGTGTCGACGACCCGGCGGATCTGCTCGTCGGACGCCTCCTCGACGGACGCGAAGACGCCGTACCCCGCGTTGTTGACGACGACGTCGATGCTGCCGAGCGCGGCGAACGCCTCGCCGACGACGCGGCGCACCGCGTCGCCGTCGGTCACGTCGAGACGGCCGGTCCAGAGCCGGTCGCCGTACTCGGCACGCAGCCCGTCGAGGACCTCGGGACGGCGCAGGGTCGCGGCGACGCGGTCGCCGCGGGCCAGCAGGCGCTCGGTGAGCAGGCGCCCGAAGCCGGACGACGTGCCGGTGATGAACCAGGTGGTAGCCATGGCGGCGACGCTAGGAGTTGAAGTCGACTTGAAGTCAAAGTCGTAGACTGGCGCTGTGACCACCGAGACAGAGACGCTGCTGAGCATCGGCGAGGTCAGCGAGCGCACCGGGCTGCCCACCCACACCCTGCGCTTCTACGAGCAGGAAGGGCTGTTCGCCGGACCGGTCCGGCGCAACGCCGCGGGGCGGCGCCTCTACACCCAGGAACAGGCGCACTGGGCGCGGGTGTGCACGAAGCTGCGCTCGTCGGGGATGCCGCTGCCCGAGATCCACCGCTACGTGGCCCTCGTGCGCAAGGGCCCCGGCAACGAGGCGGAGCGCTTCGCGATCCTCCAGGAGCACGAGCAGAAGGTGGCCCGGCAGGTCGCCGACCTCCAGGAGGCCCTCGCGGTCATCCACACCAAGGTGGAGATCTACGAGGAGGCGCTCGCCGCGGGCACGGCCGGCCGGCTGTGGCGCGACGGCCCGACCTGCGACTGACCGACATCACCGCCGACGCGCGGGGACCAGAGCCGACTCAGAGCAGGGGGCGCAGGGCCCGGACGGCGGGCGCCGCGCGCACCGCCGTCGTGAACTCCGCGAACGCGCGGCCGTGGGCGTCGGCCAGCGCGCGGGCGCGGTCGGTGAGGGTGGTCGCGTCGACGTAGTCGGCGCCCTCGAAGTACAGGCCCGGCGAGAGCACCTGGGCGGCGAAGAACCCGCCCAGCACGTCGCGCAGGTCGTCGACCGCGAGGAAGTGGTGGGCCGTCGCGCCCGTGTGGACGATCGCCGTCGCCTTGCCCAGCAGCGGGGCGCGGGTGTCGCCGGCGACGCCGCGCTCGGTGTTCTCCAGGACGCCCTTGACCAGGCTGCTCGAGCGCGCGCGGTAGGTCGGCGTCGCGAAGGCGATGCCGTCGGCGGCCTCGATCGCCCGCTGGACGGCCTCCGGGTCGGGCCCGTCGGCGAGCTCGATCACCTCGGTGGCCGCGCCGGTCGCCGCGGCGCCGTCGAGCAGCGCGCGCAGGGCCACGAGGCTGCGTCCTCCCGGGGACGGCGAGCCGACGATGCCGAGGAGCCGCGTGGTGGTCATCGTCGGAGGCTAGGAGGCGCCGCGGGCACCGCCCCATCCGTCACGCGCACCGCGCCGGCCGATCTGCGCAGCGCATCCGCGCACGTCGCGGGGCTGCGATCGACTTGCCACCCCGATCGGTTGCCTGCAACTGTGTCCGGCGACACGGTCGCACCGGGGCGAGGGGTCACGAGTGGGCGCACCCAGCAGGGACCCGGCCGAGCCCCTCGCCGGCCACGCCGTGATGAGCACGGCCGACGTCGACGAGGCCCAGCACGTGGTCACCGAGGTCTACGTGCGCCACGAGCTCGACTCGCTGGGCGGCCGCCCGCTCGACGCGCGCCTCAACTGCGTCGCCTCGGAGCGCATGACGCTCGGCTACCTCGTCTACGGGGCGAACGCGGCGCTCGACCTGCCCCCGCTGGAGAGCTGCTACCACGTCAACCTGACCCTGTCCGGGAACACGCAGGTCACGCGCCGCGGCGGCCGCGACCGCGCGACGACCGCGGGCGGGTGCAGCGGCGCGGTCCTGCTGCCCACCGAGCACTCGACGGTCGAGTGGACGCCGGAGGCGACCCAGTTCGCCATGAAGTTCAACCGCGGGCCGCTCGAGGAGCACCTCGGGAGCCTGCTGGGCCGGCCGGTCCACGACCCCCTCGACTTCGACGTCACGATGGACCTGACCCGCGGGCCCGGCGCCGCCCTGCTCGCGGCGGTGCAGTTCCTGCAGACCGAGATGGACCGCCCCGGCGGGATCGCGGACGCCCCGCTCGCCCGCGCCCAGCTCGAGACCTACGTGATGACGGCGCTGCTGCACGGCGTGCCGCACCAGTACACCGAGGCGCTGCACGCCCCGCCCGCCGACGACCGCCCCGCCCTCGTCCGCCGCGCGACCGAGTACATCGAGGCCCACGCCGCCGAGGCGTTCACCGTCCCGCAGCTCGCGCAGCACCTCGGGGTGTCCACGCGCACGCTGCAGGTCTCGTTCGCTCGCAACGTCGGCGTCCCGCCCAGCGCCTACGTCCGCGACGTCCGCCTCGCGCGCGTGCACGCCGACCTGGTGGCCGCCGACCCCGCCGACACCTCGGTCACCGAACGCGCCGCCGCCTGGGGCTTCCTGCACCAGGGGCGGTTCTCCGAGCAGTACCGCCGCCGGTACGGACAGCTGCCCTCGCAGACGCTGCGCCACGGCTGACCCCGCCCGCCGCGCTGCGCGTTTCGGACGCAGCGCTGCGTCTCACGGATGTCCGGGCCGATCACCGGCTCCCTAGCGTGGTGGCGATCATCACTGCCCGACCCGACACCCGGAGGTCGCCATGGTCCAGACGATCACCTACGGTCGCGAGCAGGAGATCCCGCTCCGCCACCCCCGCGAGAACGGCCCGTCCATCTTCAACGACCAGAAGATGAAGCTCGGCCTGTTCGGCTCGAACTGCTCGGGCGGTCTGTGCATGACCGACGCCCCGACCACCTACGAGATCACCTGGGACCACACGCGGTCGATCGCGCAGAAGGCCGACCGCCTCGGCATGGAGGCGATGGTCCCCGTCGCCCGCTGGAAGGGCTTCGGCGGCAACGTCAACTTCAACGGCACCAACTTCGAGACGTTCACCTGGGCCGCGGGCCTGGCGGAGTGCACCGACCAGATCACGATCTTCACGACGACCCACATCCCGACGGTGCACCCGATCGTCGCCGCCAACATGGCCACGACCATCGACCACATCTCCGGCGGCCGGTACGGGATGAACCTGGTCATGGGCTGGTTCACCCCCGAGATGCACATGTTCAACCCCCAGCAGCTCGAGCACGACGAGCGCTACCAGTACGGCGGGGAATGGCTCGAGCTCGTCGAGCGGCTCTGGACCGCCGAGGGCGAGTTCGCGTTCGACGGCCGGTACTTCCAGGCCCAGGAGCTCGAGTCGGAGCCCAAGCCGGTGCAGAACCCCCGCCCGGTGCTCATCAACGCCGGCAACTCCTCGGCGGGCACGGACTTCTCGGCGAAGTACGTCGACATCAACTTCGCGTCGCTGGACCTCGAGAAGATGCCCGACTACACGCAGGCGATCAAGAAGAAGGCGAAGGACGAGTACCGGCGCCAGATCAGCACGATGACCTACGGCCTCGTGGTCTGCCGCGACACCGAGGAGGAGGCCAGGCGCGACCACCAGCGGATCATCGACGAGGGCGACTGGCCGGGCGCCCGCCACCTCATGAGCATCATCGGCGTCGAGAGCCAGTCGTTCGGCGAGCAGATCGAGAAGTTCCAGGAGCGCTTCATCGCCGGCTGGGCGGGCCAGCCGCTGGTCGGGACGCCGGAGCAGGTGGTCGACGGCTTCCAGCGGCTCTGCGACGCCGGCATGGAGGGCATGATCATGGGCTTCCTCGACTACAACGAGGAGATCGACCACTTCGGCGAGACCGTCATGCCGCTCATGCGCGAGGCGGGTCTGCGCTCCTGACGGCGTCGCTGCTGACGGCGTCGCTGGTGACGGCGTCGCGCAGCAGGCCCGTCGCGGGGTGGCAGTTGACGTACTCGTAGTACTGCGAGTCCGCGTCGACCACCGAGACCTCGTGATAGAGCCGCAGCGACGGGACGTGGCGGGCGCGGCCGACGAAGGCGACGAAGACCTCGAGGTGGCTCGGGTGCGACTCGGCCCAGCGCTCGAGCAGGTCGAGCGAGCGCCAGAACGAGATGGCGTAGGTCGTGTCGAGCGGGGTGCCCTCGAGGTCGACGTTGCGGACGTAGCGGTTGCTGTAGCAGCCGAGACGCTGCCCCTTGTCGCGCAGGAAGTCCATGGCCCGGCGCAGGGCCGGCTCGATGGCCTCGAGGTAGAGCTCCTGCTCCTCGGCGGGGATGCCGGCCCAGTCCTGGCCGGAGCGGATCAGCGCCACGTTCTCGTGCCCGCGCACGACGACGCGCCCGCCCCGCGCCGGGTCGCTCGTGGCCGCGAGCTCGCCCGACGGGCCCATGCGGTCGGTCTGCGAGCGCGGGATGCGGTCGCGCATCGCGCCCCAGTAGGCGTGCTCCTCGACCTGGTCGCTGACGTCGTCGAGGACCCCGCCGATGCCGGGGAGGCGGTCGGTGAACGGGTAGAGCGTCTCGAACCGGTCGACGCCCGGGGAGAGCACCTCGCGGAAGACGCCGACGGCCGCGGACAGCCGTTCGGGCGCGTCCCACCAGGCGGCGATCTCCGGGCGCGCCAGCCAGCGCTGCGTGGTGCCGGCGTCGCGCCAGTACGCCGCCGCGACGAGCGTGTCGTACCCCTGCGCGTCGACGTGGTGGGTGACGTCCCACCCGCCCGGACCGTCCGCCAGCGCGAACCCGTCGGTGATCGCCCGCAGGGTCGCCCACGCCTCGGCCCGGTGCTCCTCGCCGCGGTACTGGACCCCGAAGTAGCCCATGACGACCCGGGTGACGTCCTCCCCGACGCGCGCGACCCAGATCGGGAAGGGCGGCCGGTAGTCCTCGGGAACGCGCCGCGACAGCGTGCGGGGGCACTGCAGGTGGGTGTCGATCGCGGATTCCATGCGTGCCTCCCGAGATGGGTACCGCCGCGGCGAACGACGGGGATTCTCTCCCGACGCGGGGCGCCGCCGCCCGCTCCTAGCGTTCTCGCAGGCCACCAGGCCGACGACACGAGAGCAAGGAGCAGTGCCATGGCCACCTTCCTGATCGAGCGCAACATCCCCGGCGCGTCCGACCTGACGCCCGAGCAGCTGGCGCAGATCGCGGCGACGTCCAACGACGTCGTGTGCGACCTCGGCGTCCCGTACACGTGGCGCCACAGCTACGTCGCCGGCGACAAGTTCTACTGCGTGCACGAGACCGACGACGTCGAGACCGTGCGCGAGCACGCCCGCCGCGGCGGCTTCCCCGCCGACGTCGTCGTCGAGGTGGCCGCCACCATCGGCCCCGGGACCGCGGGCACCTGACCGGGAGGCGTGCGCGCCGCTACCGTGCGGTGATGGAGGCGGACGGGGTCCCGGTGCCGACGCCGCTGACACCGCTGATCGGCCGCGAGCGCGAGGTCGCGACGGCGCGGGCGGTGCTGGGCGCGCACCGCCTGCTGACCGTGGTCGGCGTGGGCGGCTGCGGGAAGACCCGGCTCGCGACCGAGGTCGCCCGCGGGGTCGCCGGTGCGGTGTTCGTCGACCTCGCCCCGCTCGCCGACCCGGCGCTCGTGCTGCCGACGGTCGCCCGCGCGCTCGGGCTCGGCGAGGCGGGGGCACAGCCCCTGGTCACGACGCTGCACCGGCACCTCGCGGACCGCGACGCCTTCCTCCTGCTCGACAACGTCGAGCACGTCCTCGACGCCGTCGACGGGCTCGCCGACCTGCTCGCCCGGTGCCCGCGCCTGACGGTGCTCGCGACGAGCCGGTGCCCGCTGCGCATCCCGGGCGAGCACCTGCTGCCCCTCGCCCCGCTGCCGGTCCCCGGCGACGGGCACGGCGCCGACTCGCCGAGCGTCGCCCTGTTCCTCGACCGGGTCCGCGCCGCCGAGCCCGACCGCGCCGTGGGTGACGGCGACCTGCGCGACGTCGCCCGGATCTGCCGGGCGCTCGACGGGCTCCCGCTCGCCCTCGAGCTCGCCGCCGCGCAGGTCCGCACGGTGGGCCTCGCGGGCCTCCTCGACGACGCCGGGACCGCCGTGTCGCCGCGGCGGGCCGTCCCCGAGCGGCACCGGAGCCTCGAGGCCGCCATCGCCTGGAGCATCGCCCTCCTCGACGACTGGTCGGTGACGGTGTTCGGCCGGCTCTCGGTGTTCGCGGGGAGCTGGACGGCGCCGGTCGCGCAGCGCGTCTGCGGGGAGCCGGGGCGCGACGTCGGCCCGGCCCTCGCCGCGCTGGTCGAGCACTCCCTGGTCGAGGTCGTCCCCGCCGGGACCGGTGTCCGCTACCGGATGCTGGAGACGCTGCGGCGCCACGCCGCGGGCCTGGCGCGCGCGGCCGACGACACCGTGCGCCGCCACGCCGACTGGTGCGCGGAGGTCGCCGACTCGGTCCTGACGTGCCCCGGGCCGCGGGAGGCCGCGTGGATCGACGTCGCGCAGGCCGAGCTCGCCGAGCTCCGCGCGGCCCTCGAGCGCTGCCCGCCCGCGGCGACGCCCACCGGCCTGCGCACGGCCGCCGACCTCTACTTCTTCTGGGACATGCGGGGCTACCTCGGCGAGGGCCGCGACCACCTCGCCCGTCTCCTCGCCCGTCCGGAGGCCGCGTGGGACCCCTCCGCGCGCGTGGCCGCGCTGCAGTCGCTCGGGCTGCTCCTGCTCTGGCAGGACGACCTCGCCGGCGCCCGCGGCGCGCTGGAGGAGGCGGCGGACCTGGCCGAACGGCGCGGTGACGCCGCCGGCTGGGCCTGGTGCGCGGGCAGCCTCGGGATCGCGCACTTCGCGGGCGGCGACGTCGATGCGATCGCCGAACGCGCCGAGCGCGGCCTCGCCGTCGCCCGGCAGGAGGCGGCCTGGATGCCGCTGCTGCGCACGACGTGCGGGCTCGGCCTGGTGCGCTGGGCCCAGGGCCGGGCGGACGAGGCCCGCGCGCTGCTCGAGGAGAACGCGCGCCTCGCGGCCCCGTCGCCGTGGGGAGCGGCCAAGGCGGGCTGGTTCCTCGGCTGGTTCGCGTTCCTCGACGGTGACCTCGAGGACGCCGACCGGCGGTTCCGGGACGGCGCGGCGGCCTTCGCCCACATCGGCGACCGCCGCTCGCTGCCCGACTGTCACGACGGGGCCGCGTGCGTCGCCGCCGCCCGCGGGCACGCGACGCAGGCCCTCGAGCTCTTCGCGACCGCCGACGGGCTGCGCGAGCGCGCCGGGACGCGGCGCAACGCCTACCTGCGCCCCCACTGCGACCGGGCCCGGGACGGCGCCCGGGCCGCCGTCGCGACGCCGGCGCCGCACGGGGTCACCGCACGCGAGCTCGAGGTGGCCCGGCTCGTCGCCGACGGGCTGACCAACCGCCAGATCGGCCGGCGTCTCGGCATCAGCGAGCGGACCGCGGAGCGCCACACCGAGAACCTGCGCGCGAAGCTCGGCGTGGGCACGCGCGCGCAGATCGCGGCCTGGGCCGCGGCGGTACCCACGCACCCCGCGGCGGCCGTGGCGGACGTCCCGGATACCGGGCGGACCCGGACCCCGCTGGGCTGAGCGCAGCGGCACGCACCCCGCGTCCGCCCGGTCCCGAGGAGTCCGCCGTGACCACTCCCCTGCAGAGCTCCGACCTCGCCGTCGTCGAGGAGGCCTACCGCGCGTTCGCCCGCGGCGACATCGCCGCCGTGGTGGGGGTGCTCGATCCGCAGGTCGCCTGGACCGAGGCCGCGGGCAGCGCCTACGCGGGGACCCACGTGGGCCCCGAGGCCGTCGTCGCGCACGTCTTCGCCCCGCTCGGGGCGGACTGGGAGAGCTTCGTGCCCGTGCCGTCCGAGTTCCTCGCCGCGGGCAGCGCCCTCGTCGTCCTGGGCGCGTTCGAGGGTGTCCACCGCGCGACCGGCCGGTCGATGACGTCGCGCTTCGCCCATGTGTTCCGCCTGTCCGACGGGCGGGTGACGGCCTTCGAGGCGATCAACGACACCCACGAGGTCCGCCGGGCCATGACCTGACCCCGTGCTCGACGTCACACGCCGGGCTGCGCGCGCCGTGGGCGCGACGAGGGCCGGGGGATCCACCCCGCGTCCTCGCCGAGCCCCCGGCGCCGCCGTCCGTAGCTGCGGTTCGCCACCTCCCCGAGGGCGCCCCACGGAGATCACGGCAGGCCCTAGCCTCGCCGTGACCGGGGCCGACGGCGCTGGTCGCCCCTTCACCCACGAGGAGGTCCCCTGGTGTCCGTGTCCGCGAGCGGGTCGGCCGAGCTCGCCGACCTCGCCGCCCTGCTGAGCGACCGCTCGCTCGACGACGCCGCCCTGGCGGCGCTGAGCGACGAGGCGCCGGAGACCCCGGTGCTGCCCGACGTCTCGGTGATCAAGGTCGGCGGTCAGAGCCTGATGGACCGGGGGCGCGCGGCCGTGCTGCCCCTGGTCGACGAGATCGTCGCCGCCACCGGGAGCCACCGGCTGCTGATCGGCACCGGTGGCGGGACCCGCGCCCGGCACGCCTACGCGCTCGCCGCGGAGCTGGGCCTGCCGACCGGCGTGCTCTCCGAGATCGGCTCGGCGGTCGCCGGCCAGAACGCCACCATGCTGGGCTACCTGCTGGCGCGCCACGGCATCCCCGTCGTCGAGGCCAACGCCTTCGGGACGCTGCCGCTGCGCCTGGCCGAGGTCGGCGCCGCGGTCTTCCCGGGCATGCCGCCCTTCGGGCTGTGGCAGCGCGTCCCCCACGAGGGCGTGATCCCGCCCTACCGCACCGACGCCGGCTGCTTCCTCGTCGCCGAGACCTACGCCTGCCAGCAGATGATCTTCGTCAAGGACGAGGACGGGCTCTACACCGCGAACCCCAAGACCGACCCCGCGGCGACGTTCATCCCCGAGATCACCGTGGACGAGCTGCTCGCCCGCGGCCTGCCCGACCTCGTGCTGGAGCGCGGGATGCTCGAGCTGCTGCGCGACGCCCGCCACGTCCGGTCGGTCCAGGTCGTCAACGGCCTCGTGCCGGGCAACCTCACCCGCGCCCTCGCCGGCGAGCACGTCGGCACGATCATCTCCGCCGGAGGCCCGCAGTGACGACCCCCGACGACCGGACGGGCCGCGACGTCGAGTCGGCCTTCGTCCGCCAGACCCTGCTCGACGCCGAGCTGGTGCGCTCGGCCGAGCCCGGCGACGTCGCCCCGATCCGCCTGCTGCCGTGGCTCGAGGTGGTCGTGCTGGGCGGGTCGACCATCGTCGACCGCGGGCGCGACGTCCTGCTCCCGCTGGTCGAGGAGATCCGCGGACTGCTGCCCGAGCACCGGATGCTGCTGCTGACCGGCGCGGGCATCCGCGCGCGCCACGTCCTCGGCGTCGGGCTCGACCTGGGGCTGCCGACCGGCGCGCTCGCCGGGCTCGCGGCCACCGAGGCCGAGCAGAACGGGCGCCTCGTCGCGTCGCTGCTCGCGGCCGAGGGCGTGTCGTACCTGCCGCACCAGACCGTCGCGGGCCAGCTGCCCGTGCACCTCGCCGCCGCGAACGCCGCGGTCTCCAACGGCTACCCGCCCTACGGCGTCCACGAGTTCCCGACGGCCACGGGACGCCTGCCGGTGCACCGCACCGACACCGGCGCGCTGCTGCTCGCCGACGCGTTCGGCGCCGGGCGGCTGGTCTACGTGCGCGACGCCGCCGCGCTCGCCGGGCTGCCCGACGAGATCTCGGCGAAGGAGCTGCTCGCCCGCGACGGCGACCTGCCGGTCGACCGCCTCGCGCTCGAGCGCCTGGGCCTCGCCCGCCACGTCCGCGCGCTGACCCTCGTCGACGGCACCGCCCGCGGCGGGCTGACCGACGGGCTCGCCGGCAAGGGCGGCGTCACCGTCACGGCGGACTGACCGCCGGGTCTACGGGAACGGCGGCTTGTCGGGCTGACAGACCGTGCCCGGGGGCGGCGTCACGAGGTCGACGAGGTAGCGCTCCCGCGCCGCGTCGACGCACGCTCCCGGGTCCTGGTAGGTCGGGTGGCCGTAGCCGTCCTGCACGAGCAGGACGGCGTTGCCGAGCCGCTGCTGCGTGGCCTCGGCGTTGCGGATCCCGGTCGCCGGGTCCCACCGGTTGTTGATCAGCAGGACGGGGTTCCGGGTCGGGGCGTCCCACGGCCCGGCGTAGCGGTCGTCGCTGCGTCCGGGCCACCCGGACGCGCACGGCCCCCAGAGCCACCATCCGTTGACCGCACCCCACAACTGGCTGGACCGCACGAACTCCGGGACCACCGTCGGCCACGCGGCGACGGGCTGCTGCGCCGGACCGTCGAGGCACGAGATCGCCGACGACGTCACGCTGGCGTCGTAGCCCGCCGGCGACTGGTACTGCTGCGCCGAGGTCTCCAGCGCCGAGGCGTCGCCGTTCGCGGCGGCGTCGAGGTCGGCGGCGAACTGCGGCCACATCCCCGGCACCCGCAGCGGGGTGAAGGTGGAGACGAGCAGGTCGCCGTACGTGAGCTCGCCGGGCGGGGTCGCGGTCGGCGCGGGGATCGGCGCCTGCCGCGCCCGGTCGAACAGGGCGGCGACGCGCTGGTCGACGGTCTCGGGGCCCCGCGCGAGCGCGCAGCCGGCCGGTCCGGCCTGCTGGCAGAGCTCGCGGAACCGGGCGAAGACCTCGTCGGTGTGCGCCACGTCGCCGACGGTCCGCGCCTCCGCGCCCTCGCTGTACTCGACCGCGTCGATGAGGCCGTCGAGCTGCATCGCCCGCACCCGGTCCGGGAAGAGGGCGGCGTAGGTCTGGCCGATGAAGGTCCCGTAGGACAGGCCGACGTAGGTGAGCTGCGGGTCGCCGACCGCGACGCGCAGCGCCTCGAGGTCGCGGGCGGTGTCGGCGGTCGAGACGTGATTCAGCAGCTCGCCGCTGACCTCGCCGCAGCGGCGCGCCAGGTCGGTGGTGCGTCGGGCGTAGGCCTGCGACTCGGCGTCGGTCGTCGGGATGCTCGCCCCCGCCCAGAAGGCGTCGCGGTCCGCGTCGGAGGTGAAGCAGCGCACCGGCGAGCTGAAGTTGGTGCCCCGCGGGTCCCAGCCGACGACGTCGAACCGGCCGCCGCCCCAGCGGTCGAAGTCCTCGCCGCCCCCGGCCACGAGCTCGACGCCGCTCTGCCCCGGACCGCCCGGGTTCACGAACATCGAGCCGATGCGCTCCTGCGGCCTGCTGGCGAGCCGGCGCATGAGCGCCAGTTCGATCTGCTGCCCCTGGGGCGCGCTCCAGTCCAGCGGCACCGGGACCCGGGCGCACTGCAGGGCCGGGTCCCGATCGCTCGGCGCGGCACACGCGCCCCACGCGACGCCGGGTCCCGGCGTCGGTCCGGTCACCGGCGACGCCGGGGAGGGCGAGGACGCCGGCGCGACGCCGACCTGTGGTGTCGCGGCCGCGCAGGCCGCCGCCATGAGCGCCACACAGGCGGCCGCGAGGGCCATCCGGAGGCGACGGGCACCGCTTTGTTGACGCACCGTCATCGCTGACCACCCGATCGAGGGACAAGTCAGGCGAAGCTACTAGATTTTTTCACGCTGTGGAGCCAGGAGAGGCGTCTAGTGGACAGCCGCCGCGGTGTCGGTGACGCCGAGCCGCAGGTGCTGGACGTGGTTGATCGCCTCGGCGAGCAGGCGCGCGACGTGCTGGTCGAACAGCCGGTAGGAGATCTGCTTGCCCTGCCGGGTGCCGACGACGAACCCCAGCTGGCGCAGCACGCGCAGCTGGTGGGACACCGCGGACTGCTCCATCCCGACCGCCGCGGCGAGATCGCCGACCGATGACGGCCCGTCGGCCAGGTGCAGCAGGATCCGCAGCCGGCTGGGCGTGCTCAGGGCGCTGAGGGTCTCCGCGATGCCCTCGACGGGCACGTCGACCCCCGCGCCGAGCGCAGCCAGGAGCGTCGTCCCGGCCGGTTCCGGCCCCGACGTCCCGTGTCCCACACCACGGACTCTACCGAGGCCGGCCCCGTCGAGCCGCCATCTCACGACCTGCTGAGCCGACCACGTATGAACGATTGCTCACGTGAGCTAGCGTGCGGGTTATGGCGATCAGCGCGTGGTGGCGGAGCTTCGTCCGCCTGTCGGAGGCGCGGTGGGCGCTCGCGTCGCTGGCCTTCTTCGTCGTCGCGGCGCTCACGCAGCTGCTCGACGCGCCGGTCGGGGTGTGGGCGCCGCTCTGGGCGGCCTGCTACCTCAGCGGCGGCTGGGAGCCCGCGCTCGCCGGCCTGCGGGCCCTGCGGGAGCGGACGCTCGACGTCGACCTGCTGATGGTCGTCGCCGCGGTCGGGGCGGCCGCCATCGGCCAGGTCCTCGACGGCGGCCTGCTGATCGTCATCTTCGCGACCTCCGGGGCCCTGGAGGCCTGGGCGACCGAGCGCACGGAGTCGTCGGTGTGCGGGCTGCTGGAGCTCGCGCCGGAGCGGGCCCGGCGCGTCGGTGCCGCCGGGGAGGAGGAGGTCGACGTCGCCGACCTGCGGGTCGGCGACGAGGTGCTCGTGCGCCCGGGCGAGACGATCAGCGCCGACGGGACCGTCGTCGACGGTGCCGGCGAGGTCGACCAGGCGAGCATCACCGGCGAGCCGTTGCCGGCGGCCAAGACGGTCGGCGACGAGGTCTTCGCCGGCACCGTCAACGGCACCGGCGCGCTGCGCGTGCGGGTCGCGCGGGAGGCCGGCGCGTCGGTGATGGCGCGCATCGCGGTGCTCGTCGAGCAGGCCTCGGCGACGAAGGCCCGCACGCAGCGCTTCGTCGAGACGATCGAGCAGCGCTACTCGGTCGGCGTCGTCGTCGCCACGGTGGCGATCTTCTTGATCCCGCTGTGGTTCGGCGAGGACCTCCGGGGGGCGCTGCTGCGGGCGATGACGTTCATGATCGTCGCCTCGCCGTGCGCGGTGGTGCTCGCGACCATGCCGCCCCTGCTCGCGGCGATCGCCACGGCGGGCCGCCGCGGGGTGCTGGTCAAGTCGGCGCAGGTCATGGAGGACCTCGCGACGATGGACGCGGTCGCGCTGGACAAGACCGGCACGCTCACCGAGGGGCGGCCGGAGCTGGCGTCGGTGCACGGCCTGGGCCTCGACGGCGACACGCTGCTCGCCCTCGCCGCCGCCGCGGAGCACCCGAGCGAGCACCCGCTGGCCCGCGCCGTGGTCGCGGCGGCCCGGGCGCGCGGGCTGGCGCTCGCGGACGCCGTCGACTTCGCGGCCGAGCCCGGGCGCGGGGTGCGGGCGGTCGTCGAGGGGCGGTCGGTGCGGGTCGGGAGCCCGGCGCCGGTGACCGACCCGCGCGTGCGGCGCCTCGTGGCCGACGCCGAGGACGCCGGGCACACGGCCGTCGTGGTGCACGTGGACGACCGCCCGCAGGGTGTCCTCGCGCTCACCGACGCCCTGCGTCCCGGGGCCCGCGCGACGGTCGCGGCGCTCGCCGCCCGCACCGTCGACCCGCCGCTGCTCCTGACCGGCGACAACTCGCGGACCGCCGCCCGGGTCGCCGCGGCCGTCGGCATCGACGACCGGCGCGCCGAGCTGCTGCCCGCCGACAAGGTCGCGGCGATCGAGGACCGGCGGGCGGCCGGGCGCCGGGTGATGGTGGTCGGCGACGGGATCAACGACGCCCCGGCGCTCGCCACCGCCCACGTCGGCGTCGCGATGGGCCACGCCGGCGCCGACCTGACCCTGCAGGCCGCCGACGTGGTGGTGGTCCGCGACGAGCTGGCCACCCTGCCCGCCCTGGTCGACCTCGCCCGGCGCGCCCGCCGCGTGGTGGTCGCCAACCTCGTCATCGCCGGGTCGATCATCACCGGGCTCGTCGTGTGGGACCTCGTCGGCACGCTCCCCCTGCCCCTGGGCGTCGCCGGGCACGAGGGGTCCACGGTGCTGGTCGGGCTGAACGGGCTGCGCCTGCTGCGGTCCGGCGCCTGGTCGCCTCGTCCGGCGGACACGGCGGAGGAGCCCGAACCGGTCGGCGTCAGGTGACGGTCAGGGTCCAGCTCGCGAGCAGGTCCATCGCACGCCGCGACGACGAGCCGGGTTCGGTCGTGTAGACGAACAGCGTGGTGTCCGGGTCGCCGGGCGGCGTGAGCGTCTCGAACTCGACGGTCAGCTCGCCGACCACGGGGTGGCACAGGCGCTTCGACCCGTGGGTGCGCCGGTGGACGCGGTGCTCGTCCCACCAGCGACGGAAGTCGGGGCTGCGCTCGCGGAGCTCACCGACGAGGGCTCCGGTGGCGCGGTCGTCGGGGTCGGCGCCCGCGGCGAGCCGGAGGCTCTCGACCGCCGCGCGGGCCTGGACCTCCCAGTCGGCGAACAGCGCGCGGGCGTCCTCGTCGAGGAGCATCCAGCGCGCGTAGTTCCGCTCCGCGGGCCGGATCGCGTCGAAGTCGGTGAACAGCGCGCGGGCCATGCGGTTGGCGGCGAGGACGTCGGTGCACCGGCCGAGCACCAGGGCGGGCTCGCCGTCGAGGGCGTCGACGAGCTGGCGCAGCCCGGGCCGGACCCGCTGCGCGGCGCGGGGACGCTGCCGCGGCGTGCCGGCGAGCCCGACGAGGTCGTCGAGGTGCGCGCGCCCGGCGGCGTCCAGCTCCAGGGCTCGGCCGATCGCGTCGAGCACGGCCGGCGAGGGAAGGATGCGCCGGCCCTGCTCGAGGCGCGCGTAGTAGTCGCTGGAGACGCCCGCGAGCAGCGCGACCTCCTCGCGGCGCAGACCTGGTACCCGGCGGACGCGGGCGTCGGCGGGCAGCCCCGCCCGTGCCGGGTCGCACTCGCTGCGGGCGCGGCGCAGGAAGTCGGCGAGCTCCCGGTTCCTCTGGGGCATCCGCCCATCCTCCCCACCTCGCGCGGGTGCTGCCCGGCCCTCCGCGTCCTCGGCAGCGCAGGGCTCGCGATGGGCGTCCGCGCGGCCCCGCCGGCGACCAGCGTGGAGATCGCACCGACTACCGAGAGGATCTCCATGAGCTACCCCACCGACCGTCCGGCCACCTGGTTCGTCACCGGCGCCTCCCGCGGACTGGGCCTGGAGCTGGTCGTCGCCCTGCTCGAGCGCGGGGACCGCGTGGCCGCCACGACCCGGTCGCTCGAGCGACTCACCGGCGCGCTGGAGGGGCGCGCCGACACCGCCGACCTGCTGGCGCTCGAGGTGGACCTGCGCGACGCCGCGGCGGTCGACGGCGCCGTCCGCGCGACCACCGAGCGCTTCGGCGCCCTCGACGTCGTGGTCAACAACGCCGGCTACGGCTTCCTCGCCGCGGTCGAGGAGACGAGCGAGGCCGACGTCCGCGCGATGCTCGACGTCGCCGTCGTCGGGGCGTGGAACGTGCTGCGCTCCGCGCTGCCGGTGATGCGCGCGCACCGCAGCGGGCACGTCGTCACCGTCTCGTCGGTCCTCGGCCTGACCGCGGTGCCCGGCTGGGCGCTCTACTGCGCGGGCAAGTTCGCGCTCGAGGGCCTCAGCGAGGCCCTGGCGGCCGAGGTCGCCGACCTCGGGATCGACGTGACGATCGTCGAGCCCGGCTACTTCCGCACCGACTTCCTGAGCACCGACTCCCTCGCCCTGCCCGCGGACACCTCCGGTGACTATCCCGCGATCCGCGCGATGGTCCGTGACCACCTCGCGCTGCAGGGCAGCCAGCTCGGCGACCCGGTGCGGGGCGCCGCGCGGATCGTCGCCGGCGTCGTCGAGGGCGGCGGTCCGCTGCGCCAGGTGCTCGGGTCGGACGCGCACGCCTACGCGACGGCGAAGGTCGAGGCGTTGCGGGAGAACCTCGACCGGACCCGCGACACCGCGTCGCTGACCGACTTCTGAGAGGTGCCACGCGGACGGGGCGGTCGGTGTTCCCCGGGTATGACGACGACCGACCGCCCCGTCCGGGGCGCCCGGCCCGCCCTGCCCGCGCTGGACGGCCTCGACTGGAAGGCCATCGGCACGGCCCTCGACCGCGACGGCTACGCGCGGACCGGTCCGCTGCTCGACCCCGCGCAGTGCCGGGAGATGATCGACCTGTTCGACCGCGACGAGGTGTTCCGCTCGACGGTCGAGATGGCCCGGCTCTCGTTCGGCGAGGGCCGCTACCGCTACTTCGCCGACCCGCTGCCGCCGCTGGTGCAGACGCTGCGCACCCGGCTGTACCCGGGGGTGGCGGGCGTCGCGAACCGCTGGGCCGACGCGCTCGGCGAGGACGGGTGGCCGGCCGAGCACGCCGGGCTCGTCGAGCGGTGCGCGGCCGCGGGTCAACACCGGCCGACGCCGCTCGTGCTGCGCTACGGCCCCACCGGCTACAACTGCCTGCACCAGGACGTCTACGGCGACCTGACCTTCCCGCTGCAGCTGCTGATCATGCTGAACACACCGGACGTCGACTTCACCGGCGGCGAGAGCGTGTTCGTCGAGCAGCGCCCGCGCCAGCAGTCGCGGCCGATGGTCGTGCGCCCCGGGCTCGGCGAGGGCGTCGTCTTCCCGGTGCGGTACCGCCCGAAGCTCGGCGCGCGCGGCTACCACCGCGTGAACATGCGCCACGGCGTGTCCGCGGTGCACTCCGGCGAGCGCCACGTCCTCGGGATCATCTTCCATAACGCGCGGTAGGAGTGTCAGCGGCGTGGCGTCGCAGACACTGAGTGTCCGTATCGCCACGCGCTCGCCCGCTCCGGACGTCGGCGGCGTGGCGGCGAGGCGTCCTCGGGCGGCGGAACGCCGGATATCACGAGCACGTCATCGACCTCGCCCGGCCGGGCGCGGGTGACCGAGTGCTGGTGATCTCCGGTGGCCGGGGACGGGCGACCCGGCACCGCGCGCCCCACGCCGCGCTCCGAGATCACGAGCACCTCGTCCCCCGCGAAGCCGCCCCCGAGGTCCACCACGTGCTCGTGATCTCCGGGGCGACCACCCCGCTCACGGGTCCAGCGCGTCGAGGCCCGTCTCCGTCACGTGGCGCAGGGCGTCGAGCCCGGCGGCGATGGTGGGCAGTTCCTGTGACCCCGCGCGGACGGCGGCGACGACGCGCCGGGTCGGCACCGGCGGCGTGGTGATCGGGATGCGCCGGGTGTCGTGATGCGCGGGCAGGTCGGCCAGGCGCGGGACCAGCGCGACCCCGAAGCCGCGCGCGACGAGGGCGGCGCCGGTGTCCCACTCGTCGGCGTGGTGGGCGATGTCGGGGGCGAAGCCCGCCTGGGTGCAGGCGAGCGTGACGAGCTGGTGGTAGGCGCGGCCGGTGTTGCCGCACACCCAGGGGTCGGCGGCGAGGTCGCTGAGCGCGACGACGTCCGCCCCGAGCAGGGGGTGCCCGGGGCCGACGAGGATGTCGAGCGGTTCGTCGAACAGGGCGTGCTGGTCGAACGCCGGGTCGGACACCGGCGGGATGCTGGGCGTCGCGACGACCACGGCGACGTCGACGTCGTCGGCGGCGAGCAGGTCGAACGAGCGGGCGGGCTCGGTCTCGCGCAGGTGCGCGCGCAGCTGGGGGTGCTCCCGGCGCAGGTGGTCGAGCACCCGCGGCACCACGACCGCCGCCGCGCTCGAGAACGCCGCGAAGCGCAGCGTTCCCCCGACCGCGCCCGCCCGGTGGGCCGCGAGGTCGGCGCGCGCCTGCTCCCACTGGGCGCTCAGCGTCTCGCCGTGCTCGAGCAGCGTGTGCGCCGCCGGCGTGAGCCGCACGCCGCGCCCGACGGGCTCGAGCAGCGCCACGTCGAGCTCGCGGGCGAGGGCCTGCATCTGGTGCGACACGGCCGACGGGGTGAGCCGGCAGACCTCCGCCGCGGCGGTGACGGTGCCGTGCCGGGCGATGGCCGCGAGCACCCGCAGCCGCCGATCGATCATGTACTGATCGTACAAGATCATAGGTTCAACGTTGCGATGGACGTGGACGGATTCCCGCTCGCACACTGCGATCACGCACCGCGTCACCGCCGCCGCCGGTGCCGGTGCCGGTGCCCGGAACCACCACCTCGAGCAGGAGATTTCCTTGTCCTACCGCGTGATCGTCGTCGGCCTCGGCGGGCTGGGCTCGGCGACGCTCTACCGCCTCGCCGCCGAGCTCGGTCCCGGCGTCCTGGGGCTCGAGCAGTTCGAGCTCGGGCACGTCCGCGGGGCGTCCCAGGACCACTCCCGGATCATCCGGCTCGCGCAGCACCAGGAGGAGTACGCGGCGCTCGCGGCCCCCGCGTACAAGGCGTGGCACGAGGTCGAGGCCGAGGCGTGCCAGCAGATCGTCACCCCGACCGGCGGGCTGGTCATCGAGGACCGCGTCGCGCGGGCGGGCATGGCGTCGGGCAACCGCAACATCGAGGGCTACACCGCGATGTTCGACCGCTACGGCGTCGCCTACGAGCGCCTCGACGCCGACGAGCTCACGGCGCGCTGGCCTCAGTTCCGGCTCACGGGCGGCGAGCAGGCGCTCTACCAGCCCGACTCGGGCATCGTCGACGCCGCGCGGGCCAACGCGGTGCACCGCGCGCTCGCCCGCGCCCACGGCGCCGAGATCCGCGCGAACACTCCCGTGCGGTCCGTCCGACCGGACGGCGCGGGCGTCGCGGTGGTCACCGACGAGGGCACGCTCCACGCCGACCGCGTCGTCGTCACCAGCGACGCCTGGACCAACCAGGTCCTCGCGCAGACCGGCACCGCGCTGCCCCTGACCGTCCTGCAGGAGCAGGTCACCTACTACGCCACCCCGCACCTGGCGGAGTTCGCGCCGTCGCGGTTCCCGGTGTTCATGTGGCACGGGCGCCACAACTTCTACGGCTTCCCCGTCTACGGGGAGGTCGCCACCAAGCTCGGCCAGCACATGGGCGGGCACGAGACCACCGCCGACGGCCGCACCTTCGAGCCCGACCCCGTGCGTCGCGAGCGCTACGCCGACTTCGTCGCCCGGCACGTCCCGCGCTTCGGCGGCCCGGAGCTCTACTCGAAGACCTGCCTGTACACGGTCCCCCCGGACCAGGACTTCGTGCTCGACACCCTTCCCGAGCACCCGCAGATCGTCGTCGCCAACGGCGCGGGCCACGCGTTCAAGTTCGCCGCCCTGATCGGGCAGCTGCTCTCGGAGCTCGCGCTCGGCCACACCCCGTCCCAGCCGATCGGGAGCTTCTCGATCACCCGCCCCGCCCTGACCGACCCGAGCCACCCGCGGAGCTTCCATGTCTGAGACGACCCTGCCGCAGAAGACCCTGCCGGCCCGTCCCGTCGACCCGGCCACCTACACCGACGAGGCCACCTACGCCGCGACCCGGCTGCCCGTGGAGCTCGCCTCGACCCTGCTGCCCGACGCCTACACGACGCCCGAGTTCTTCGCGCTCGAGCAGGAGAAGGTCTTCGCGTCCGGCTGGGTCGCGGTCGGCCTCGCCGCCGACGTCGACCGCCCCGGCGCGTGCATCGTCGTCGACGTCGCCGGCCGCTCGGTGATCATCACCCGCAACCGTCACGGCGCGCTGCGCGCGTTCCACAACGTGTGCCGCCACCGCGCGACGAAGCTGCTCGCGAACGACGCGCGCGAGGTCGGCCACCGCGGGCGCATCCGCTGCCCGTACCACTCGTGGACCTACGACACCGACGGGAAGTGCCTCGGCACCCCGCTGTTCGAGGGCTCCGACGTGCCCGCCGGCGAGGAGTCGATCTTCGACACCTCGGTGGCGCAGGGCTTCGACAAGGCCGACTACGGGCTCCACGACGTCGCCGTCGACACCTGGGGCCTGTTCCTGTTCGTCAACCTCGACCCGGACTCCGGCCCGCTGTCGGTGCACCTGGGCGACCTGCCGACCCGCTTCCGCGACTACCGGCTCGACGAGTGGGTACCGCAGCGCCGGCTCACCTACGACATCAACGCGAACTACAAGCTCGTCGGCGAGAACTTCATGGAGTACTACCACCTGCCCTGGGTGCACCCCGAGCTCAACCAGGTCTCCAAGTTCTCCGACCACTACCGGTGGCAGGGCCCCGGCATGTACACGGGCATGTGCACGACGCCGGTGTCGCGCAACACCGACGCCGGCGGCTGGGACGGGCTGCAGGCGCTGAGCACGCTGGGTCCGCAGGACGCCGACGCCGGCCGGTTCGTCTGGCTGTTCCCCTCGACGGCGCTCGTCGTGCTCCCGAACCACGCGTTCGTGCTGTTCAACCGCCCCGTCGCCGCGAACCGCACCGTCGAGACCGCGGTGCTGCTGGCCCACCCCGAGTCGCTGGAGCACCCCGAGGCCGGGGACGGCATCGAGCAGCTCGCGAAGTTCTGGGACCTCGTCAACCGCCAGGACATCGAGATCGTCGAGCGCGTCCAGGAGGGCATCGAGAACCCGGCCTACCGCGGCGGGCGCATGTGCTTCCGGTTCGAGGAGCCGCTGCACCGGTTCCAGAACATGGTGATCGACAAGGTGGTCGGCGTGGACCGGATGCCGGGCGGTGACGAGGACACGATGACCCGCATGTTCCCCGACCCGTGAGCGCTGCCGGCCTCGTCGTCGGCGGCGAGCAGGTCCCGGCCCGCGACGGCCGCACGATCGCCGTCGAGGACCCCTCGACCGGCGAGACGATCGCCGAGACCGCGCGCGGCGACGCGCACGACGTGGACCGGGCGGTCGCCGCCGCGCGGGCCGCGGCCCGCCGGACGCGCGCCGTCCCGCCCGCCGAGCGGGCGCGTCACCTGCGGGCGCTCGCGGCCGCGCTGGACGCCGACCGCGAGGCGTTCGCCCGTCTCGAGACCCTCGACACCGGCAAGCCGCTCTCGCTCGCGCGCGGCGAGGTCGCGGGCTGCGTCGGCTACCTCGACTACTACGCCGGCGCGGCCGACAAGCTGCACGGCGAGACCATCCCGCTCGGCCCCGGCTCGCTGGCCTGGACGGTGCGGGAGCCGGTCGGGGTGACCGGACACATCGTCCCGTGGAACGCGCCGCTGTCGATGCTGTGCCGCAGCGTCGCCCCGGCGCTCGCCGCCGGGAACACCGCGGTGGTCAAGCCCGCCGAGCAGACCCCGCTGACCGCGCTGCGGTTCGCGGGGCTCGCGGAGGCGGCCGGGTTCCCGCCCGGCACGGTCAACGTCGTCACCGGGCTCGGCGCGGAGGCCGGGGCCGCCCTCGCGTCCCACCCGGGCATCGGCTCGCTGACGTTCACCGGCTCGGTCGCCACCGGGCGCGCCGTGCTGCGGGCCGCGGCCGAGCACATCACCCCGGTGGTCACCGAGCTCGGCGGCAAGTCACCGCAGATCGTGTTCGCCGACGCCGACCTCGACACGGTCGCCGCGCAGGTCGTCACCGGCTTCACCACCAACACCGGCCAGTACTGCGACGCCGGTACGCGGCTGCTCGTCGAGCGGTCGGTACAGGCCGAGCTCGTCGAGCGCATCGTGGCCCGGACCGCCGCGCTGACGATCGGGCCGGGCGCCGACGACCCCGACCTCGGCCCGCTCGTCTCCGCCGAGCACCACCGCCGCGTGGCCGGCTACGTCGAGATCGGGCGGGCGGAGGGCGCGCGGATCGCGGACGCGCCCCGCGAGCTCCCCGACGCCGGCTACTTCCTCGCCCCGACCACGTTCACCGACGTCACGCCGGACATGCGCATCGCCCGGGAGGAGATCTTCGGGCCGGTGCTCGCCGTGCTGCCGTTCGACGGCGAGGACCAGGCGGTCGCCCTGGCCGACGACACCGACTACGGCCTGGGCACCGGCATCCACACCCGCGACATCGACCGCGCGCTGCGCGTGGCCGACCGGGTCGACGCCGGCTACGTGATGATCAACGAGTACTTCGCCGGCGGCCCGGGCGTCCCGTTCGGCGGCACCAAGCGCAGCGGCACCGGCCGCGAGCGCGGGCTCGTCGCGCTCGAGAGCTACGTGAAGCTCAAGACCGTCGTCGCGCGCATCTCCCACCACCCCTCGTCGAACCAGGAAGGAACCCCGTGAGCACCACGTCCGCCGACGTCGTCGTCATCGGCGGCGGCCTCGAGGGCTGCGCCGCCGCCTGGGCGCTGACCGGCCGCGGCGTCACCGACGTCCTGATCGCCGAGCGCGCGACCGTCGGCTCGGGCGGCACCGGCAAGTCGTCGGGCGTCGTGCGCAGCCACTACGGCGTCTCGTCGCTCGCGGCGATGGCCGCGAGCAGCCTGCAGACCTTCGAGGACGCCCCGCTCGTGCTCGGCGCCGACGTCGGCTTCCACCAGACCGGCTACGTCGTCGGCGTCGGCCCCGAGAACGTCGACGCCTTCGCCGCCTCGCTCGAGGCCCAGCGCGCCGTCGGCGTGAAGACCGAGGACATCGACCACCGCGACGTGCAGGAGCTCTGGCCGGTGGCCGACCTCGCGCCGTTCGGGGCCTTCGCCTACGAGCCGCGCGGCGGGTACGGCGACGCCTACCAGACCGCGCAGGCCTTCGCGGGCGCCGCGCGGCGGGCCGGGGCGCGCCTGCGCCAGGGCACCACGGTCACGGCCATCCGCACGGCCGGCAACCGCGTCACCGGCGTCGAGCTCGCCGACGGCACCGTCGTCGCGACCGGCACCGTCGTGCTCGCCGCCGGCCCGTGGTCGGTGGCGCTGCTCGCCGCGCACGGCATCGAGCTGCCGCTGACCCCGCACCGCGAGCAGATCGTGCTCGTCGACCCCGGGCAGCCGCTCGGGCCGGTCCCGGTGTTCTCCGACCTGGTCTCGCTGCAGTACATCCGCCCCGAGGGCGGGAGCAAGCTGCTGTTCGGCAACTCGGACCTCTCGGTGCTCGAACCCGCCGACCCGGACCGCTACTCGAACCAGGCCAGCCCGGACGCGGTCGACGTCGCCGTGGAGAAGGTCGGGACCCGCCTGCCCGGCCTCGCGGATCCGGCGGTCGCCTCGACCTACGCCGGGTGCTACGACGTCACGCCCGACTTCAACCCGGTGATCTCGCGGACCGGGCTCGACGGCCTGGTCGTCGCGGCCGGGTTCTCGGGCCACGGCTACAAGATCTCGCCCGCGGTCGGGCGGCTCGTCGCCGACCTCGTGGTCGACGGGCGCAGCTCCGACCCCGACATCCCCGCCGAGGACTTCCGCCTCTCCCGGTTCGCCGAGGGGGCGCTGCTCACGAGCCCGCACCCCTACGTCGGCGCCGGCCAGATGCGCTAGGAGACCACGCCACCATGGACATGATCATCCACGAGCGCCGCGACGAGGCCGACGGCGTCGTCTCCCTGACGCTGGGCTGCGCCCGCGGCGGCGAGCTGCCCGCGTGGGCGCCCGGCGCGCACGTCGACGTGCACCTCGCCGAGGGTCTGGTCCGCCAGTACTCGCTGTGCTCCGACCCCGCCGACCGGACGCGGTGGCGCCTGGGCGTCCTGCGCGAGCCGGCGAGCCGCGGCGGCTCGGAGCACGTGTTCGACAAGCTGCACGGCGGCGACATCGTCTCCGTCGGCGCGCCGCGCAACCACTTCGCGCTCGAGCCCTCGGCGCGCTACGTCTTCGTCGCCGGCGGCATCGGGATCACCCCGATCCTGCCGATGATCGCGGCGGCCGAGGCGGCGGGCGCGGACTGGACGCTGCTCTACGGCGGGCGTTCGCGGTCCTCGATGGCGTTCGTCGAGGAGCTGACGCGGTACGGCGACCGGGTGCGGTTCGCCCCGCAGGACGAGGTCGGGCTGCTCGACCTCGCCGGGCTGCTGGCGACCCCGCGGCGCGACACGCTCGTCTACGCCTGCGGGCCGGCCCCGATGCTCGACGCCGTCGACGCGCTGATGGCCGGCTGGTCCCCGGGGAGCCTGCGGGTGGAGCGGTTCACCCCGAAGGTCGTGGCGACCGGCAGCGAGGCCTTCGAGGTCGAGTTCGCGAGCAGCGGCGTCACCGTGACCGTGCCCCCGGACCGCAGCATCCTCACCGTCGCCGAGGAGGCCGGCATCCCGGCGCTCTGGTCGTGCCGCGAGGGCACCTGCGGGACGTGCGAGACCCCGCTGCTCGCGGGCCGCGCCGAGCACCGCGACTCGCTGCTCACCGACGAGGAGCGCGCCGACCAGACCACGCTGTTCATCTGCGTCTCGCGCGCCGAGAAGGGGTGCGGGCGGCTCACGCTGGATCTCTGACGAGGGCGGTCCCCGGCCCGGCGAGCTCCCCCGGCGCCGTCGGCCGCCCGCAGGCGGCGAGCAGCAGCGCGAGCGCGGGCCCACGCACCTCCGGGCCGTCGCCCAGCGCCAGGTCGGTGTCGGTGGCGACCAGCCGGACGCGCGCCACGAGCTCCTTCGCGCCGCCGAACGACCCCGGGGTCCGCGCCTGCAGCCGCAGCGCGCGGACGACGGCCGCGGCCGGGTAGGTGCGCACCAGGCCCAGGGGCCGGCGGACGTCCTCGCCGTGCACGATCTCCTCGACCAGCCGGGAGTCGAGCGGCGCGGGCGGGGTCGTCCGGCGGGGGGCCGCCGCGCGGAGCCGGTCCAGGGTCTCCGCCGGGGTGGCGCCCCGCTCCCGCGTCACGCCGCGCGCGTTCAGGCGGTCGAAGTCGAACCCGGCGTGGGCGAGCCCGACGGCGAACCCGAGGCGGGTCGTGCGCGCGGTGTCGACGAGGTGGGCGACGACGTCGTGCACCGTCCACCCGGGGCACGGCGAGGGCTCGTCCCACCGCCGGTGGTCGCTGCGCTCCAGGTCGTCGATCAGCGCCGCGCGCTCCGCGTGCACCAGCGACCAGACGTCGTCCACGGCTCCTCCTCGTGTCGGGTTCCGAGGGTGTGACGGCGCCCGGCCGCGGAACTCATCGCCCGTACGCGGGATGGGTCACGGTGTCGCGCTCGTCGACGAGCCGGCGCGCGCGCTCGGGCGGCCGGCCCTGCACGGCCTCGGCGACCGCGCGGCTCGTCGCCTCGCGGGCCGCGCGGCACACGGCGTCCTCGTCACCGGCGGTCGCGTCGATCCACAGGGACACGAACACGAGCGTCTCCTGGTCGGCCGCGAGCAGCTCGGCGGCGACCGCGTCGAGCACCCCGCGCGCCACCCCGACCTGGCACGCGCCGAACACCAGGCTCTCCACCTCGCGGCTGTCCGTCGGGATCTTGTTGAGCATGATCGTCGGCGGCAGCAGCGTCTCGTAGGACGGCTGGTCGGGCCCCACGCTGACGAGGATCGGCGCGAACCCCGGGCCCGGCGACGCGAACGCCGTGGTCAGCGCGGCGGCCGTGGGCGAGGCGCGCTGCGCGAGCACGACGTTGACGTGCACCCCGTTCGGCGGCGTCCCGCCCCATCCCTGGCTGATGCGCCCGTCGAGTCCGGGCATGGCTCCTCCGTCTCGGGTCGTCTCAGGCCCGTGCCGCCGCCAGCAGCGGCACCACGTGCTCGTCCCCGGTCAGCGAACCGTGCTGGCCGGGCAGGCGGGAGAGCAGCGGCTCCCCCTCGCTGCGCACGACCGCGGCGGTCCCGCGCAGCGCGGCGACGACGTCGGGCACGCGCGGGCGCACGCCGTCGTCCAGGGCGCCGAACCAGCCGCGCTCGACGACCTCCGCGCCCGGGAGTACCCACGCGTCCTCGCCGAGTACGCCGCGCCAGGCGGCGAGCACGTCGTCGGCGGCGCCGTCGCGGGTGTAGACGAGACGGGCGCGCGGGTCGCCACCGACCATCGTGACCCCCACGCGCAGGTCGGGCTCGGTGTCGGCGTCGTGGCGGCGGTCGACGGTGACCATCCCGTGGTCACCGGTGACGGCGAGCAGGGTGCCGGCGGGGAGCTCGGCGACGAGCTGCTCGACGAGCCGGTCGATCTGGCGCAGCTGCCAGCGCCAGGCCGTGGAGCCCGGTCCGTGCAGGTGGCCGAGCTGGTCGAGGTCGGCGTGGTAGCCGTAGACGAGCTGGGCGCCCGGGCGGCCGAGGGCGTCGAGCAGCTCGGCGGCGAGGTCGCCGAACGCGCCGACCCCGCGGTACCGCGCGCCCCGCAGCGCCGAGCGCGTCAGCCCGGAGGCGCGGAACGCGCGCGCGGACACCACGGTGGCGCCGACGTCGCGGGCCACGGCGCGCTCGAAGACCGTCGGGTGGGGCTGCACGGTCTCCGGCGGCAGGAGCTCGCTCGCGTCGCCGGCGTCGCTGGTCCAGCTCAGCGAGTCGAGCAGGGTGCCGTCCACCCGGAACCGGATGCCGAGCGTGCCGTGGGTGCCCGGCGGCAGGCCGGTGCCCAGCGACGTCACGCTGATCGACGTGCTGCTCGGGAAGCCGACGAGCAACGGGCCGTGGTCGGCCATCGCGGCGAGGAACGGGGCGTCCGCGGCGTGCTCGTGCAGCAGGCGGTGGCCCAGCCCGTCGACGAGCAGCAGGGCGGCGGCGCGCACCGGGGGGAGCCCGAGACGGGCCGGGCCCCCGGTGACCGCGTCCAGCAGCGCCGGCATGACGTCGTGCAGGCCGGGGCGGGTGGGATCGGGCAGGACGAGCTCGGCGGCCTCCACGGCGCGCATTCTGTCGTGCCCCGACCCTGCGTGCGCGCCAGCACACCCAGCGCCGAATACGTAGGGCCGTTCGAGTGATGACTACTGGCGTCGTCGAGCACCCGCTGTCACCGTCAGGACTCTCGGTGACCGAAGGAGGCCCACCATGAGCGTCGACGCCCCGCCCCGACCCGCCACCCGCGTGACACGTCACGGGCACGTCCACGACCGCACCTGCTACTGGGACGTCTTCGCGTGCCGCTGGGCCGGTCCGGCGCACCCCGACCTCGCCCGCCCCGCGACGGTGCCCGCGCCGCGGACCTCCCCGGAGGGCTGAGCCGCATGATCGCTCCGGGTGCTCCTGGGACCCTGGTCTCACAGGGTTCCCGGAGCACCTGGGGCGATCATGGCTCCTCGGGCGGGCCGGCACTCTGTGCGAACGCCTCTGCGTGGCCTCGCTGCGATGCAGTCCCGACCGGATCAGTACCGCCGCAACCTCCGTCGCGCCGCCGAGCTGATCACCGGAGAGCCGAGCCCGGACGACGAACCCCTCGAGGTCACCCGGGCCAAGGCCGACGCGTAGGTCGATGGTCGACCTCGTCTGGTTCCCCTACCGCTGACCCGCTCGTCACCGCCCCGCGCTGAGCAGCCCGCCCGACGGGAAGAGGTGGCGTTCGGCGACGAGCGCGAGGAACCGGCGCGCGAGCTGCGGCGACTGCGCCACGCCCACGGGCACCGCCGCGCCGACCTGCGCGTAGGCCCGGCCGGCGAGCTGCTCGAGGAGCTCGGTCACCGGGCCGTCGCCCGACCCGGCCAGGCGGGCCAGGCCCGCGCCCCCGAGGGTCCGCTCGGCGTGCTCGGGGAAGACGCCGGCCAGGAACAGGGCGCCGTCGCCGATCCGGCGCCACACCCCGGGCTGCTGGTCGGCGGGCACGGCGGAGAGCAGGCGGGCGAGGGCCGGGAGGTCGAGCTCGTCCCAGCGCTCGGCGTGCCGGCCCCACTCGTCGCGGCGCCACACGACGCCCGAGGCCGGCCGGGAGTAGGAGGCGAGCAGCTCGGTGAGGTGCAGGCGGTGCTCGGGGTCCGCCGCGAAGGCCGCGAGCACCGGCGCGTCGAAGATCGGCACCCGGGTGCGGGGCGCGGTCCGGTCGGGCGTGTGCAGGCGCCCGACCAGCGCCCGGCCCGTGCGGTGCACGGCGGCGGCGAAGACGAGGAACGGCGAGACGTGGCGGAAGCGCCCGCCCTCGTCGCGCCGCGCGGCGAGCACCGCGTCGGCCACCGCCGGGCGGTCGAGCAGGTCGAGCAGCAGCTCGGGACGGCGGCGCAGCGGGGCCACCCGGCTCGGCTCGCCGTCGGCGAGGGCCAGGAGGTCGCGGTCGGTCAGGTGCTCGCCGTAGCGGCGCCCGACCGTCTCGCGCGCATCCATGCCCTCATCGTGCGCTGCGGCGCATGCTCAGCGCGAGACCCACGTCCGCCGCGCCGCGGAGCAGGAAGCCCAGCGCGACGATGACCGCGATCGTGCCGACGGCCGTCGACGGCGAGAACAGCAGGATCAGCGCGACGATCAGGCTCAGGACGCCGAGGACGATGTTCCAGGCGCGGTGCTCGCGCTCGGAGCCGGCGACGATCAGGTCGTGGACGCCGACGATGATGAACCAGAGGATGAGGCCCCAGGCGAGCGCGACGACGCCGGCGCCCGGCCGGAAGAGCACGAGGATGCCGGCCACCAGCGCCAGGATGCCGAAGGCGGCGAGCCACCCGCGGCCCGTCGACCCCGTCTCGGCCCGCCAGGCGACGCCGATCTCGAGGATGCCCTGCACGAGCAGGCCGATCCCCAGCACGATCGCCGCGAAGATGACGGTGACGACGGGGAAGAGGAGCGCCAGGATCCCGACGAACAGGCCGATGACCCCCGAGGCCATGATCCAGCCCCACCCGCTGGAGGACCGGCGCACGGCCGCACCACTCGTCGCGCTGGTCATCACACGTCCCCCTCCGTCACACCGCTGATCAGGGCACATCGAATCGCCGACCGGGCTCCGTGTCGAGAGGGCATCCGGCCGCACCCTGCGAAGATCACCCGTCGAGGGGTTGCCCCGGTGGTGCTTGCCGCCCGTGTGTGGTCGTGGTGAGGTCCGCGTCGTGGCCACTCCGCTGCTCGATCCCGCCGTGCCCGGCGACGCCCACGCGGCGCAGCGCCTGGCGACCGAGGCGGTGATCTGGCTCGGCACCGTCGACGCGGGCGGGCGGCCGCACACGGTGCCGGTCTGGTTCGCATGGGACGACCCCAAGGTGACGATCTTCAGCAGGCCCGACACCGCCAAGATCGGCCACCTGCGCACCCACGACCTCGTCAGCGTCGCCCTCGACTCCGCCGAGCAGGGCACCGACATCGTCACCGGCAGCGGCCGGGCCCGGCTGTCCACGTTCGGGAAGGTCGAGAAGGCGCTCGACGCGTTCGGGCGCAAGTACGCGCCGATGCTCGGCGACCAGCCGCTCGACGCGTGGCTGATGACGTTCTCGCTGCCGATCGTGGTCACGCTCGACCGGTTCGTGGCGTGGCACAGCACCGACGCGGGCCTCGAGTACCGGTCGCTACCCTCCCGCGGATGATCACCCGCCGCGCCGCGCTGGTCGGGGCCGGCCTCACCGTCCTCGCGGGGTGCGCGCCGGGGCCCGCACCCGCCCCGCCCCCGCCGCTGTCCGAGCCCCCGATGGCCCTCGCCGGGCTCGAGCAGCGCTCCGGACGGCGGATCCGGCTGCTCGCGCTCGACACCGGCAGCGGCCGGGCGGTGGCCCACCGCGCCGACGAGCGGGCGCTGATGTGCTCGACGGCGAAGGTCCTCATGGTCGCCGCGGTGCTGCAGCGCGCCCGCACCGAGCCCGGCCTGCTGGAGCGCACGATCCGCTACACCCGCGCCGACCTGCTCTCCTACGCCCCGACCACCGAGCGCTTCGTCGACACCGGCATGACCGTGGCCGCCCTGTGCGAGGCCGCGATCGTCGTCAGCGACAACACCGCCGCCAACCTGCTCACGGGCCTGCTCGGCGGGCCCGCGGCGACCACCGCGTACGTCCGCACCCTCGGCGACCCGACGACGCGCCTGGACCGCCTCGAGCCCGCGCTCAACGAGACCGCGCCCGGCGACGAGCGCGACACGACCACCCCGGACGCGATGGTCGCCGACCTCCGGGCGCTGGTGCTCGGGGATGCCCTCGACCCCGCCGGCCGCGACCGGCTCACCGGCTGGATGGTCGGCGCCGTCACCGGCACCGAGCAGATCCGCGCCGGGCTCCCCCGCGGCTGGCGCGTCGGCGACAAGACCGGCTCGGGCGCGCAGGGCGAGAACAACGACGTCGCCGTGGTCTGGCCGCCGGACCGGGCACCGTGGGTGATCGCGGTGTTCACCACGCCGACCGACCCCGCCAGCACGAACGGCCGCGCCACGATCGCCGACGCGACCCGGATCGCCACCGCGAGCCTGTGATCGCCACTACGGTGCGCCCATGGGGGACAGCGCACCGGTCCGGCTCCCGGCGGTGCGCTGGCTCTCTCCGACGGAGCTGATCCGCACCGGGGTGACGGTCGTGCTCGGCAGCACCGTCGCGGCCTACGCCGACAAGCGCGACGTCATGGCGGGCACGACGTTCGCGCAGGGCGTGCCGGTGCACGACGCGGACGGGTCCGGCGAGTTCTGGTTCGACTTCCTCTGCGACACCGGGGACGGGTTCCGCGCGATGGCGACGGTCGCGACCCTGCTCGGCGCGCCGGAGCTGACCGTCGACGGCGCGGTGCTCCCCCGCGGGCGGGTGCTGCTGCTGGGCGGCGACGAGGTCTACCCGGTGGCCGGGACGCTCGCCTACGAGCAGCGCCTCGAGAGCCCGCTGCAGGAGCAGTTCGTCCCCGACCCGGGGGCCGGGCCGCCCACCGTCTACGCGATCCCCGGCAACCACGACTGGTACGACGGCCTCACCGCGTTCCTGCGGGTGTTCTGCCAGGGCCGGCACGTCGCCGGGTGGGACACCGACCAGCGCCGCTCCTACTTCGCGCTCGCGCTGCCGCGCGGGTGGTGGGTGCTGGCGATCGACATCCAGCTCGACACCTACGTCGACGCCACGCAGCTCGAGTGGTTCCGCGAGGTCGTCTCGACCATCCCCGACGGCGACCGGATCGTGCTGCTCACCGCGGCGCCCGCCTGGTACGGCGCGCAGGACGGCGACGACCGCTCGATGGACCGGCTCGCCTTCTTCCTGCGCGACGTCCTCGCCGGGCGGGACCTGCCGATCCGGCTCGTGCTCACCGGCGACACCCACCACTACGCCGTGTACAGCCTCGAGCACCCCGGGCACGAGCAGGTGCTGGTCACCGCGGGGCACGGCGGGGCCTACACGTCGCCGACGCACTTCCTGCCCCCGGCGCTCGACGTCACCACCGACCTCGCCGCCCCCGGCCCGCAGCGCGCCACCGGCACCCACCGCTACGTCCGGCGCCCGCGCACCTTCCCCACCGAGAAGGGCTCACGCGCCGAGGCCGTCAAGGTGCTGTGGCGCCTCCCGCTGCGCAACGGCCTGCTGCTGCCCCTGCTCGTGCTGCTGCCGGCCCTGGTGATCGTGCCGTGGGTGCTCGGCGTCCCGGCGGTCTCGGTGATCGCGGGCCTGGCCGTCGCGGGCGGGTCGTACGCGTTCGTCGTCCCGCAGCGGGCGGGGCGCCTGCGCCGGTTCCTCCTGGGGCTCGGCCTGACGATCCCGGAGCTGGCGGTCGCGGTCGGCGCGACGGTGGTCGCGGTCCGCCTGGACGACCCGCTGGCCACCGTGCTCGTCGTGCTGGCCGCGGGGCTCCTGTCGAGCCTCGTGCTCTCGACGTTCCTGCTGCTCGCCGCCCGCGGCGCCAACCGCAACGAGCTGTTCGCCGCCCAGAGCATCGAGGACCACAAGGGCTTCCTGCGGCTGCGGATCGCCGACGACGGCACGCTGACGATCTACGCGCTGGGCGTGGAGCGGGTGCCGCGGCGCTGGGACTGGTCCCCGGGCGCCCCGCCGCGCTGGACCCCGCGGACGCCGGTCGACGTGCACCTGGTCGACGACCCGATCGTGATCCGGCCGTGAGTCACGCCGTCACGGGACGGGGCTGAGCTCGGGCCGCTTGGCGGTGCGCTCGTCGCCGGTGCTGCGGCCCTGGGCGCGGCGCTGCACCCACGGCCACAGGTACTCGCGCGCCCAGCGGACGTCCTCGACGCGGCGGTGACCCCACGTGGTCGGCGCCGCCGCCGGCCACGGCGCGTGCCAGTCGACCTCGGGCGGCAGGCCGAGGACCTCGCTGACGCGCGCCGCGACGCGGGCGTGCCCGCCGGGGTTGAGGTGCAGCCGGTCGTCGGTGCGGGCGCGCATGTCCGACAGCGGCGGCATGACCCACAGGTCGACGAGGTGGGCGCCCTGGCGGTGGGCGATCTCGCGGATGTGGTCGTTCATCGCGGCCAGCCGCCGCCCGATGAGGTTGAGCAGCGGGCTCTCGCGGGTGTCGAACCCGGTGAACACCAGCACGTCGGCGCCCGTGGCCCGCAGCGTCGCGACCGCGCCCTCGAGGCGCTCGGCCAGCGCGGCCGGGTCGGCGCCGGGCCGCAGCAGGTCGTTGCCCGCCGCGCACAGGCTGACGAGGTCCGGGCGCAGACGGACGGCCTCGGGCACCTGGGTGCGCAGGATCGGGTCGAGCAGCAGCCCGCGCACCGCCAGGTTGGCGTAGGTGAACCCCGGGTCGCGGCGGGCCATCGCGGCGGCGAACCGGTCGGCCCAGCCGCGCTCGGCCCCGGTCGCCGGGTCCGGGTCGCCGACGCCCTCGGTGAAGCTGTCCCCGAGCGCGACGTAGCTGCGCCACCTGCCGGTCACGGCGGCGATTCTGCCGCGCGCGCCGGGCCACCCGGGAGGGGGCTCCCGGTTACCGGCCGCCGGCGACGTCGAGAATGCTGCCCGTGCAGTAGGACGCCTCGTCGGAGAGCAGCCACGCGACCGCGGCGGCGACCTCGTCGGCCGTGCCCGCGCGGCCCACGGGCACCAGCGGGCCGATGCGCTCCACCCGGTCGGGCTGCCCGCCCGACGCGTGGATCTCCGTGTCGACGATCCCCGGCCGCACGACGTTGACGCGCACGCCCTCGTCGGCGACCTCCTTGGCCAGCCCGAGCCCGAGGGTGTCGACCGCGGCCTTGGACGCCGCGTAGTCGACGTACTCCCCCGCCGACCCCAGCCGCGACGCCGCCGACCCCACGAGCACGATCGACCCGCCGCGGCCGCCGTGCGCGGTCGACAGCCGGCGCACCGCCTCGCGGCACGTGACGACGGCGCCGACCACGTTGATCGCGAGCATGTCGGCCACGCGCGCGGCCGACATGGCGTCGACGCGCGACTTCGGCGACACGACCCCGGCGTTGACGACGACCCCGCCGAGCGGGCCGAGCGCGTCCGCCGCCGCGAACGCGGCCTCGACGTCGGCCTCGACGGCCACGTCCGCGCGGACCGCGCTCGCCTGCACTCCGGCCTCGCGGGCGCGGGCGACGACGCTCTCCGCGGCGTCGGCGTCGCTGCGGTAGGTGAGGCAGACGTCCCAGCCGGCCGCCGCCGCGCGGGCGACGACGGCGGCGCCGATGCCCCGGCTGCCGCCGGTGACGAGGAGGACGGCCCCCATCAGACGAGGAACCGCAGCGACGAGTCCCGGCCGTCGGCGCGCGCGGCGCGGTGCTCGGCGAGGTTGGTGTGGTCGGCGAGCCCGCGGCCCTCGCCCATCCCGGCGAGCACGGCGGCCTCGGCGCGCTCGACCTCCTCGGCGCCCGCGAGGGCGGCGCGCAGCTGGTCGGGGGTGGCGACGGCGAGCCCGTCGTCGTCACCCAGCACGAGGTCGCCGGGCCGTACCGGCACCCCGCCGAGCGCGACGGGGCCCTCGTCGAGTCCCCGCGGGTCGCGGGCGCTGCCCGAGGCGGGCGTCGAGCCGCGGGCGAACACCGGCAGCCCGAGGCGGCGCAGGCCGGCGACGTCGCGGCAGTACCCGTCGATGACGACCCCGGCGAGGCCGCTGCGGCGGGCCTCGGCGGCCACCAGCTCGCCGGCGACGGCCCGCGCTCCCCGCGGGTTGACGACGACGAGCACCGAGCCCGGCGGCGCCTGCCCGGCGGCGAGGAGCACCGGGAGGTGGTCGTCGGGGGCGACGACGGTGACCGCGGGCCCGGCCATCCGGACCTCGGGCACCATCGCCCGGATCGCGGGGTCGGGCAGGGCGAGGGTCTTGTCGGCGTCGCACAGCGAGGAGGTCGCGAGCGCGCGCACCCGGCCGAGCTCCTCGGGGGTCAGGGGATCCACGGCACGGATGATCCTCGACGCGGCGCCGTGTGGCGACGATCCTGCGGGCGTGACGTCTCCCGTGATCCTCGAGGTCGCCGTCAACGGCGCCACGCCGCGCTCGGTCAACCCGCACGTGCCGCTGACCCCGGCCGAGGTCGCCGACGAGATGCTCGCCTGCGTGGCGCGCGGCGCGAGCATCGCGCACGACCACCACGAGGCGATGTTCGTGCCGTCCGGGGTCCACCCCGTCGAGCCGTACCTCGAGGCGTGGTCGCCCGTGCTCGCGCAGCACCCCGACCTGCTGCTCTACGCGACGATGGCCGCCGGGGCCCGCGGCATCCCGATCGAGACCCGCTGGGCGCACCACGAGGAGCTCGCCCGCCGCGGGCTCGGCGGGCTCTCGCTGGTCGACCCCGGCTCGGTGAACCTCGGTCTGACCAGCGACGGCGCGATCGCCGCGGCCGCCGCCCCGGGGCCCTACCAGAACAGCCTCGCCGACACCGAGCACATGTTCGCCCGCTGCGCCGCGCACGGCACCGGGCCGTCCATCTCGATCTTCGATCCGAGCTTCCTGCGGGTGGCGCTGACCCTGCACCGCCACGGGCGGGTGCCGCGCGGCGCCATCGTCAAGCTGTACTTCGGCGGCGAGCTGGAGTTCGGGCTGCCGCCGACCACCACCGCGCTCGAGGCCTACCTCGAGATGCTCGAGCCCTCCGGCCTGCCGTGGTCGGTCGCGGTGCTCGGCGGCGACGTCGTCGCCTCCGGTCTGGCGGAGACCGCGGTACGCCGCGGCGGGCACGTGCGGGTGGGGCTGGAGGACTACGCGGGCCCGCGGACGCCGACCAACACCGAGCTCGTCGACGAGATCGTGGCGCTGCTCGCGGACCTGGGACGCCGGCCCGCGACGATCGCCGAGACGCGGGGGATCCTGGGGCTGTGAGCTCGCTGGTGGCCCGCCTGCGCGCGGCGGGCTGCGTGTTCGCCGAGGAGGAGGCGGCGCTGCTGGCGGGCGCGCCAGAAGCCGCCGTCGCCCGGCGGGTGGCCGGCGAGCCGCTGGAGCAGGTGCTGGGGTGGGCGGGGTTCGCGGGCCTGCGGGTGGCCGTCGCGCCCGGGGTGTTCGTACCGCGGCGGCGCAGCGAGTTCCTGGTGGGGCGGGCGCTGGCGGTGGCCGCGCCGGGCGCGACCGTGGTCGACGTCTGCTGCGGCACCGGGGCGATCGGGGCGGCGCTGCTGGCCGCGCGCCCGGGGCTCGTGCTGCACGCCGCCGACGTCGACCCCGCCGCCGTCGCCTGCGCGCGGGCCAACCTCCCCGGCGCCGCGGGCGTGCACGCCGGCGACCTGCTCGCCGCGCTGCCCGCGGAGATCGCCGGGCGCGTCGACGTCGTCGTCGCGAGCACCCCGTACGTGCCGAGCGACGCCGTCGCGGCCATGCCGCCGGAGGCGCGCGAGCACGAGCCGCGCGCGGCCCTGGACGGCGGCGGGGACGGGGTGGACGTCGTGCGCCGGCTCTCCGCGCAGGCGCCGGCGTGGCTGCGCCCGGGCGGTCACCTGCTCGTCGAGTGCGCCGCGCACCAGGGCGCGCTCGCCCGCCAGGCCCTCGCCGCGGCGGGGTTCACGGCGTCGGTGGCGCGCGACGAGGAGCACGACGCGACCGTCGTCGCGGGCGTCCTCGGCGACCCTGCGTGACGCTCGACCTCGAAGATCCTCGCGAGCGCGTGGCGTTACGGACACTGGGCGTCAGCGACGGCACGCCGCTGACACGAGGAGATCGGGGAACCGTCACTCCCCGCGTTCGGCGGCGCGCTTGCGGCGTTTGCCCTCGTGCATGGCCTGGACGCGGGCGACGGGGATCGTGTGCCCTTCGGCGACGAGGTCCTCGGGCAGCGCCTGCGGCGCCGGGCGGGCGTCGGCGTCGCTCCACGGGTCCGGGCGCTCCGGCGCGGTCGCGACGGTGATCTCGGCCGGGACCACGGTGTCCAGCTCGTCCCACGAGACCGGGAACGACACCGGCAGGCCGGGGCGCACGCGCGGGCTGTAGACCGACGCGATCGTCGAGCCGCCCGCGCGGGTGGGGTCGACGAACACCTTGCCGCCGCGGTCGGCGCGGATGAACGCGGTGGTGGCGACGTCGGGGTCGAGGCGCTCGGTGCGCACCGCGAGCGCGCGGGTGGCGGCGGCGACGTCCTCGTGGGTCGGGCCCGGGTCGAGCGGGACGAGGATGTGCACGCCCTTCGCGCCGGTGGTCTTCACCACGCCGGCGAGGCCCGCGTCGTCGAGCGCGCGGCGCACGAGGTGCGCGGCGGCCACGACGGCGTCGAACCCGGCGTCCTCGGGCGGGTCGAGGTCGAGCACGAGGTGCTCGGGGGTGCCCATCGACGCCGCGCGCGTGAGCGTCGGGTGGTACTCGATGGCCCGCTGGTTGGCGAACCACAGCAGCGTGGGCAGGTCGTCGCACAGGGCGTAGGCGACCTCGCGCTGCGAGCTCTCGGCCCAGAACGACACCGTGCGCACGAAGTCCGGCGCGTACTTCGGGACGTTCTTCTGCATGAACGGCTTCTGCCCGCGCAGCGCCCGGACCACCGACAGCGGGCGCCCGGCGAGCGCGGGCAGCATCCGCGGCGCCATGCGTTCGAGGTAGTCGACGAGCTCGCGCTTGGTCACCCCGGCGCCGGCGAACAGCTCCTGGTCGAGGTTGGTGAGCGACACGCCGGCGCGCTCCTCGCCCGCGTCCCGCCCACCGGATCCCTTTCCCGCCACGGCGTCACTTTCCTGCTCAGGGGCACATCGGGCAAGGCGGCCGAGCGCCCCGGGGGGTCCCGTCGGCCGATGATCGGGATGAGAGAGTCCCCGCCCGGCAGGCCGCGAGGCCACGGCGCGTCGCCGGTACGTCACCCCTGGTGACCACCCGGACAGACCACTCGTCCGTGGCACCCGCGCTGCCGTTGAGAGGGAGGCGCCGGAGCTGCGGCGCGAACCGTCGAGAGGAGCACGGTGGGTCGGCACACGTGGATGGGCATCACCCCGGAGACGCGCGAGCGCGCCCGGCGGCGGGTGGGCGGCCGCGTCGCCGCGCTGGTCCTCGGACTCGTCGCGCTGGCCGGGTTCGGCAGCTTCGGGGCGGTGGCCATGGCGGTGCCGAAGGCCGCCATGCCGTGCGAGGACAACGTCAAGGCCTGCGCCCGCCTGTCGACCAACGAGGCGTGGCTCTCCGACGGCCAGGGCAACATCCTGCGCGGCCCGGTGCGGATGAACCACGGCGCGCCGGGCAAGGAGACGCCCGTGGGCTTCTTCTCCGTGCAGCGCAAGGAGGAGGTCCACCTCTCCAAGGAGTACAACAACGCGCGGATGCCGTGGTCGGTGTTCTTCGACGACAACGGCCGCGCGTTCCACGGCGGCGACCCGGCGCGGCAGTCGGCGGGCTGCGTGCGCATGGCCGACCCCGACGCCCAGGCGTTCTTCAACGGCCTGAACGTCTACGACCGGGTCCAGATCGTCGAGTGATGGCTTCGCCATGTGAGTGGTATGGGTCGTCCTGACGACCCATACCATTCACGTGCGCCGGAGGCGCATCGACCGCAGCCGGTTGAGGGCGGCGGCGACCTCGTGGCGGCGGGGGCGGGCGAGGTCCTCGCTGCGCCCGTCGAGCAGGGCGTGCAGCCCCCGGCGGTCGAGCTCGGCGTCGAGCAGGTCCAGGCCCTCGGCGAGCGTGATCGTGCCGTCGAGGACGCCGTCCCCGAGCAGCGCCAGCGCCCGCCCGATGCCCGCGACCTGCGAGCGGTCGGTGATCTGCTCGACGGCGGACAGGTCGATGTCGTCCTCGCCGAACGTCAGGGTGTCGCGCCCCCGGGCGGTCACCCGGCGCTTGCCCTTCGCCGTCGGGTCCAGCGAGCGCGGGTCGACGACGCGCGGCGTGACCGCCGGGAAACCGGTGTGCTCCACGGCCCGCGACGTCCCGGCCGCCGCGATCTCGTGGGCGCGCGCCGTCACATCCGACGCCCGGTACGCGTCCATCATGATCACCGTGTCGGCGACGCCGAGGTAGTCGCCCGACCCGCCCATCACCAGCACCGTCGACACCCCGTGCTCGGCGTGCAGCGGGCGGACGCGCTCCACGAACGGCACCAGCGGCTCGGTCGCGATCAGCTGCTGCATCCGGGCGTCGCGGATCATCATGTTGGTCGCCGAGGTGTCCTCGTCGATGAGCAGCACGTCCGCGCCCGCCTCCACCGCCTCGACCGTCGACGCCGCCTGGCTCGTGGACCCCGAGGCGTTGGTGGTCGAGAAGTCGTCGGTCGGCTCGCCGGAGGGCAGGTGCGCGACGAAGGCGGAGACGTCGTCGTGGATCACCGCGCGCCCGTCCTCGGCGCGCAGCTTCACCGCGTCGGGCCGGGTGACGACTTGCTCGCGCCCGTCGCCCGGCACGTGGTCGTAGACCCCGGCCTCCAGCGCGCGCAGCAGTGTCGACTTGCCGTGATACCCGCCGCCGACGATCAGCGTGACGCCCTCGGGCACCCCGAGGCCGCCGACCTCCCCGGCGTTCGGCGCCGTGAGCGTCACCCGCAGCTCCGGCGGCCCGCCGAACGGCGTCGCGCCCTCCAGCGGCCGGTCGTCGACCCCGCTGCGCCGCGGCAGCACGGCCCCGTCGGCGACGAACGCGACCAGCCCCCGGTCGGCCAGCGCGGCCCGCAGCGCGACGGCGTCCTCGACGGTCTCGACGAACGTCCGGGCCGCGTCGACGTCCGCCGCGCAGATCGCCTCGCGCGCCGCGGCCGGCAGCGTCTCCCCCAGCAGCGTGGCGGCCTCGCGCCCCAGGATCCGCCGCTTCGGCCCCGGGAACGGGACGCCGACCTCGACCACCACGACGCCGTCCTCGCGCACCGTGCCGGCGGTGCGGTCGAGCACCTCGGGACCCCCGGCGTCGACGTGCACCGGCGTGCCCCGCAGGGTCCGGCGCAGCCCGCGCAGCAGGAACGCGGCGAGCGCGCGGCGGCGGTCGGCGGTCGCGACCAGGTCGCCGGGCAGCCCGGCGTCGTCCACCGTGAGCCGCACCCGGCTCGGCGGCGCGAACGGGTCGGCCTGGACGCGCAGCACCTCGAGCTGGAGCCCGGACACGGACCAGGACCCCGACAGCGACTTGTAGCGCCCGTAGCTCGCGCCGTCGAGCGAGCGCAGGGACGCGGCGAGATCGGACCGGTCAGCCATGGTCGGGATGGTGCCCGGCGGACGTGGTGCTCACTCCCGGGGACGCGGCGGGAACTCCGGGTGACCCCCGCGCGTCTTCCGTCACAGAGGACCGGAGAGAATTGTCCGGTTCCTGCCGCTCCGGCCCCGGAGCGGGACAGACGACCTTTTCACGGGAGGCCCCCCACGCCCAGGGGCGACAGCGCCGGGGCGATAGTGGAACCGCTCACAACGTCGTGTCCTATCCCCAGAGGAGCGCCGTGATCGTTCTCGGCCTGTCCGGTCTGCCGCACGCGCAGGAGCACCTGCGAGCCTCGGACCCCGGCATCGACCCGCTCGACGAGCGGATCTGCCAGGGGCTCGACAGCGCGGCCGCGCTGATCGTCGACGGCCGCCTCGTCGCGGCCGCCTCGGAGGAGCGCTTCACCGGCGAGAAGGGCACCGGGGCCCTGCCCGTGCACGCGATCGCCTCCTGCCTCGCCGAGGCCGGTGTGACGCCCGACGACGTCGACCTCATCGCCCACGGCTTCGACTACGAGCGCCACCGCCGCGCGTTCGAGATCGCCGGCGCCCCGTTCGACGAGGTCTACGCGAGCGCCACGGTGATCGACGGCCTCACCGACCTCGGCTGGACGCGCGTCACCGAGCGCTTCCGCCCGGTGCGCCACCACGTCGCGCACGCCGAGTCCGCGCTCGCCCCGAGCGGCTTCGACCGGGCGCTCGTCGTGGTCAGCGACGGCATGGGCGAGGCGGAGTCGCTGTCGGTGTTCCGCGCCGCGGGCGACGACCTCGAGCTGCTGCACACCGTCCCGATCGCCGCCTCGCTGGGCATCCTCTACTCGATCGCGACCCGGTTCCTCGGGTTCCAGTTCAACAACGACGAGTACAAGGTCATGGGGCTCGCCCCGTACGGCGACCCCGAGCGCTTCCGCCCGGTCTTCGAGAAGCTCGCCCGCGCCGACACGCAGCGCGGCACGGTGGTCGTCGACTGGCCCGCGGGCAGCCTCGACGAGCCCGCGCGGGGCTACCCGCACGCCCGGGCCTTCCTCGCCGAGGCGGCCTTCACCCCGCAGGCCCCCGACGGCGACATCCACCGCGACGAGGCGGACTTCGCCGCCGCGCTGCAGGAGCGGCTCACCACCGTGCTCGTCGAGCTCGTCGGGCACTGGCTGGAGCGCACCGGCGAGCGCCACCTCGCCCTGGCCGGCGGCACGTTCCTCAACTGCAAGGCCAACCAGTCGATCGCCGACCTGCCGGGCCTCGACGGGGTGTTCGTCCAGCCCGCCTCCGGCGACGACGGCTCCGCCCCGGGCGCGGCGTGGCACGTCGCGCGCACCGAGGGCGGCGGCCTCGCGCCCGTCACCGGGCCGTTCGACCCCTACCTCGGCCCCGCCTACACCGCCGACGACGTGCGCGCCGCGCTCGAGGCCCGCCCCGAGCTGACCGCGACGTGGGTCGGCGAGACCGACGAGTACTACGCCCGCGCCGCCGACGACATCGCCGCCGACCGGATCGTCGCCTGGTTCTCCGGGCGCATGGAGTTCGGGCCCCGCGCGCTGGGCCACCGCTCGATCCTCGCCCGCCCCGACGGCGACCGGATCAAGGAGCGGATCAACGGCGCGGTGAAGTTCCGCGAGGCGTTCCGGCCGTTCGCGCCCGCGGTGCTCGACGAGGACGTCGACCGGCTCTTCGTCACCCGCGGCTTCGAGCCCGACCGGTACATGCTCTCCACGGCGCAGGTCCGGCCCGAGGCGCGCGCCGTCGTCGAGGGGATCGTCCACGCCGACGACTCGGCGCGCATCCAGACCGTGCGCGACGACCTCGCGCCCGGCTTCGCCCGCCTGCTGCGCGAGGTGAAGGCGCGCACCGGCTCGGGCGTCGTCGTCAACACCTCCTTCAACGTCAAGGGACAGCCACTGATCATGGCGCCGGGCACGGCGCTCGACACGTTCGCCGGGATCGCTCTCGACCGCCTCTACATCGAGGGGTACGTCGTGGAGCCGCGGGCGCACACGAAGGACGCATGACCGGAATCCGACCCCTGCTGCGGGAGGACCTGCCCGCGGTCGCCTCGCTCTACGAGCAGCTCGCCCGCTCCGGGCGGGACACGCCCCCGGCGCCACTGGCCGGGTACCTGGCGCGCACGACCCTGGACGCCGTCTGGGCCGACCCGGAGATCCCGCCGCTGGTCGCCGAGGCGTCCGACGGCCGGGTGATCGGGTTCCTGGGCTCCTACCCGCGACGCATGCGCCTCGACGGGCGGGTGCTGCGGGTGGGCTGTTCGGGGCACCTCGTGGCGGACCCCTCGACGCCGGGGATCGGCGCCCTGCTGACGCGCGCCTACCTGCGCGGGCCGCAGGACCTCACGATCACCGACGGGGCCACCGACCTCATGCGCCGCATGTGGCGCCAGCTGCGCGGGCGCGTGCGCACGGCCCCGTCGTTCGCCTGGTACCGCGTGCTGCGCCCGACCTCGGCGGTCGCCGCGCACCTCGGTGACCGGGGCCGGTCGATCCCGGGCCCGCTGCGCACCGCGGGCGGCGGGGTCGACGCGCTGGTCCGGCGGATCCCGCGGGTCGGGGCGCGCCCGGCCGCGGCGCCCGACCCGGAGCTCACCGGCGAGCCGCTGACCGTCGAGGCGCTGGTCGAGCAGATGGCCGAGGCCCCGCGGCACTGGCGCCTGCACCCGGACTACGACGCCGAGTACCTGCGGGCGCTGTTCACCGAGCTCGACACGGTGGCCCCGGCGCGCGGCAAGGTGGTCCGCACGCTGGTGCGCGGGCGCGGCGGCAAGGTGGTCGGCTGGTACGTCGCGTTCGCGCCGGCCGGCGGGATCGTGCAGGTCCAGCAGCTCGCGAGCACCACGCCCGACCCGGGCCCGGTGCTCGACCACCTCCTCGCCGACGCCGACGCGCGCGGCGCGGCCGCCGTGTCCGGGCGCCTCGAGCCCTCGCTCGCCGAGGCGGTGCGCGAGCGCCGCTGCCTGGTCCGCCCGGCGGCCTGGGCGCTGGTCGACGCGCAGGACCCGGGCGTGCTCGCGGCCCTCGACGCCGACGACACGCTGCTCACCCGACTCGACGGCGAGTGGTGGATGGGCCACCACGTGCTCTGGACCCAGGGAGTGCCCGCATGACCGCTCTGACGGTCTACTCGACCTGCCCGCAGTCCAAGGACGTCGCGGCGGCGGACTACCTCGACGCGGTCGCGGCGACCGCCCGCTGGAGCGAGGAGGCCGGCTGCGCGGGCATGCTCGTCTACACCGACAACGGGATCGCCGACCCGTGGCTGGTGGCCCAGACCGCGATCACGGCGACGACGCGCCTCGCGCCGCTGGTGGCCGTGCAGCCGGTGTACATGCACCCGTACACGGTCGCGTCGATGGTGTCCTCGCTGGCGTACCTGCACGGGCGCGCGGTGCACCTCAACATGCTCGCCGGGGGCTTCAAGAACGACCTCGTCGCGCTGGGCGACCGCACCGAGCACGACGACCGGTACGCCCGCACCGTCGAGTACACGCAGATCCTCACCGCGCTGCTGCGCGGCGAGACCGTCACCCACCAGGGCCGCTGGCACCAGGTGGAGAACCTGCGCCTCGCCCCGGCGATGCCCGCGGAGCTCATGCCCGAGGTGCTCATCTCGGGCTCCTCGCCCGCCGGCCGGGCGGCCGCCGCGGAGATCGGCGCGACCCCGATCCGCTACCCGGAGCCGTTGGGTGAGGCGCCCGACGGCCCCACCGGCGGCGGCGTGCGGATGGGGATCATCGCCCGCGACGACGCCGACGAGGCGTGGCGCGTGGCCCACGAGCGCTTCCCCGCCGACCGCACCGGGCAGGTCGCGCACGCGATGGCGATGCGGGTCTCCGACTCGCACTGGCACCACCAGCTGGCGGCGGCCGCGACGGCGCCGGCCGCGCCGGCCGACCTCGACGCCGAGCCGGAGCCCTACTGGCTCGGGCCGTTCGAGAACTACCAGTCGTTCTGCCCCTACCTGGTCGGCTCGCACGACCGGGTGGCGGCGGAGGTCGCCCGCTACCTCGAGCGCGGCACCGACGTCTTCGTGCTGGACATCCCGCCCGCGGCCGAGGACCTCGGCCACGCCGGCGAGGTGTTCGCCCGCGCGGGAGCGGCGGCGCGCGCATGAGCCGCATCGACGGATCGAGCTCCGCAGGCCCCGCCTCCCGGCACCTCCAGGACCTCCTGTCGGTCTCGGCGCAGCGCCACGCCGACCGGCCCGCCCTCGTCGGCAGCGACGTGACGATGACCTACGCGGAGCTGGACGGGGCGGTCAACCGGGTCGCGCACGTGCTGCTGGAGCACGGCCTCACCCCGGGCGCGCGCGTGTGCGTGCTCGCCGAGAAGGCCCCGTGGACGATCGCCGCGCTGATCGGGACGCTGCGCGCCGGCGGGGCATACGTCCCCGTCGACCCGGCCGGCCCGGCGTCGCGGGTGGCGCGGATCGTCGGCGCCGCCGAGCCCGAGATCGTCCTGGTCGACGCCGCGTCGCGCGCGCTGCTCGACGAGGTGCTCGCCGAGCTGCCCGGCCCGCTGCCGCTCGTCGGGGCCATCGACGTCCAGGAGGGGCTCGCGTTCACCCGCGACGACCTGCTCACCGCGGCCACGGCCGACCCGGGCGTCGCGCCGACCGACCTCGCCCACCTGCTGTTCACGTCCGGCTCCACCGGGGTGCCGAAGGGCGTGATGATCACCCACGACACGGTGCTCGCGTTCGTCGACTGGGGGCTGCGCCACTTCGGCACCCGCCCCGGCGACCGGGTGTCCGGGCACCCGCCGCTGCACTTCGACCTGTCGACCTTCGACATCTACGCGACGCTCGCGGCGGGCGCCGAGCTGCACCTCGTCCCGGCCTCGCTGGGCGTCGACCCGCGGGCCACGGCGGCCTTCATCCGCGACCGGGCGCTGACGCAGTGGTTCTCGGTGCCCAGCGTGCTGACCTACCTGGCGCGCTTCGACGTCGTCGCCCAGGACGACTTCCCCGCGCTCGAGCGGCTGCTGTGGTGCGGGGAGGTGCTGCCCACGCCGGTCCTCGCGCACTGGATGCGCCGGCTGCCGCACGTGCGGTTCACCAACCTCTACGGGCCGACCGAGGCGACGATCGCGTCGAGCTTCTACGACGTCCCGGAGGTCCCCGCCGACGAGACCGTCCCGGTGCCGATCGGGCGGGCGTGCGACGGCGAGGAGCTGCGCGTGCTCGACGACGCGATGGCCCCGGTCGCGGTCGGCGAGGTCGGCGACCTCTGGATCGGCGGGGCGGGCCTGTCGCCGGGCTACTGGCGCGACCCGGAGAAGACGGTCGCCGCGTTCGTGCCCGACCCGGCCACCGGCGAGCGGCTCTACCGCACCGGCGACCTCGCCCGGACCGACGACGCCGGGGTCGTGCACTTCCTGGGCCGCGCGGACTCGCAGGTCAAGAGCCGCGGCTACCGCATCGAGCTGGGCGAGATCGAGGCCGCGCTGGCCACGGTGCCCGGCATCCGCGAGGTCGCGGTGGTCGGCGTCGAGACCGGCGGCTTCGAGGGCACGACGATCTGCTGCGCGTACTCGGTGGCCGAGGGCCACGTGCTCCCGGCCACGGACGTGCGACGCCGGCTCACCGAGCTGGTACCGAGGTACATGGTGCCGGCGCGCTGGGCGGAGCTCGACGACCTGCCCCACAACGTGAACGGCAAGATCGATCGCCCGGCGCTGCGGGAGCGGTTCGCTCCCGCGGAGGCCACGACAGGAGGACGCTGAGCATGCCCGACGCCACCACCGGGCCCCTCACCGAGCAGCTGACCGATCTGGTCCGCGACCGGCTCGGCGTCGAGGTCCCCTCCCCCGACACCGACCTCGTCGCCGAGGGCCTGCTCGACTCGCTCGCGCTGGTGACGCTGATCGTCGGGCTGGAGGACACCTTCGGCTGCCAGCTGCCGCTCGACGACTTCGACATCGACCGCTTCCGCAGCGTCGACGCGATGGCCGCGTTCCTCGCCGAGGTCGGGGTGACCGCCGACTAGAGGGCGGCGACGGGCAGGTCGTGCGCCTCGCCCACGGCGGCGCTGTGGAGCTCGCCGGCGTGGGTCGCGAGGCCGTCGGCGAGCCCGGCGTCGGCGGCCACCGCGTCGCGCCAGCCGCGGTCGGCCAGGGCGAGGGTGAACGGCAGGGTGGCGTGCGTCAGCGCGTGGGTGGAGGTGTTCGGCACCGCGCCGGGCATGTTGGCCACGCAGTAGAAGAGCGTGTCGTGCACACCGAACGTCGGGTCGGAGTGCGTCGTCGGGTGCGACGAGGCGAAGCAGCCACCCTGGTCGATGGCGATGTCGACGAGCACCGCGCCCGGCTTCATGCGCGCGACGAGCGCGTCGGGCACCAGCGTCGGGGCCTTCGCGCCGGGCACGAGGACGGCGCCGACGACGAGGTCGGCGTCGAGGACGGCGCGCTCGAGGTTGTCGACGCTCGAGTACATCGTCTGCACGCGGCCGGCGTAGCGGGCGTCGAGGGCGCGCAGGGTGTCGAGGTCGGTGTCGAGCACCGTGACGCGGGCGTGCATGCCGACCGCCATCTGCACCGCGGCGGCCCCGGAGACGCCGCCGCCGATGACGACGACGTGGCCCGCGGGCGCGCCGGGGACGCCGGCGAGCAGCAGGCCGCGGCCCCCGTGGGAGCGCAGGAGGTGGTGGGCGCCGACCTGCGGGGCGAGCCGGCCCGCGACCTCGCTCATCGGGGCGAGCAGCGGCAGCGCGCCGCCCCGGGTGACGGTCTCGTAGGCGATCGCGGTGGTGCCGGCGTCGAGCAGGGCCTGCGTGCACGCGCGGGAGGCGGCGAGGTGGAGGTAGGTGAAGAGCGTCAGGTCGTCGCGGAGGCGGTGGTACTCGGCCGCGACCGGCTCCTTGACCTTGACGACCATGTCGGCGTCGCCCCACACGTCGTCGGCGTCGGCGAGGAGGTGGGCGCCGGCCTCCTTGTACTCCTCGTCGCCGAACGCGGACCCGAGGCCCGCGCCCTGCTCGACGGTCACGTCGTGGCCGTGGGCGACGAGCTCGCGCACGCCGCCGGGCGTCAGAGCCACCCGGAACTCGTTGTCCTTGACCTCGGCGGGCACCGCGACCTTCATCGTCTCTCCGTCCGTTGACGTCGCCTCCAGCGTGAAGTTCCTGCGCTGTGATCGGTACTTCTGTGCAGATGATTCTGTAGATTGGCGTCGTGCGGGAAGGATCGGACGACCTGCCGCGTCTGGCGGCGCCGCCGCCGAACGATCTGCGGGGGCCCGACGAGGTCGACCGCGCGCTGCTCGCCCACCTCGTCGCCGACGCCCGGATCACCAACCAGGCGCTGGCGGCGGCCGTGGGCATCGCGCCGTCGACGTGCCTGGCGCGCGTGCGCTCGCTGCGCGAGCGCGGGGTCATCCGCGGCTACCACGCCGACGTCGACCCGGCCGCCGTCGGGCTGCCCCTGCAGGCGATGATCTCGGTGCGGCTGCAGAGCGACGCGCGCGACCGCCTCGGCGAGTTCACCGGGCTGGTGCGCCGGCTGCCCGAGGTGCGCGACGTGTACTTCGTCGCCGGCGAGGACGACTACCTCCTGCACGTCGCGACCGCCGGCACGGGCGCGCTGCGCGACCTCGTCGCCCGGCTCAACGCCCACCGCGACGTGGCGGGCACCGTCACCAGCCTGATCTTCGACCACCTCCGGCCGGTCACCGGTCCCGGCTCGTAGGCTGCGGTCCGTGATCGTCGGCCTGACCTTCGTGGTCCTCGCGCTCGCCCTCGCGTGGGCGCTGTGGTGCGTGGTCTCCGCCGCCGTGGGCCAGGCGCCGACCTTCGGCCACCGCGTCGGGCTGCTGGTGCTCGAGGGCGTCGCGCTGGTCGTCGCGCTCGTGATCGTCGTCGGTCTGGTGGTCGAGGGCGGGCGCACCACCGGGGCCGTCGTCGAGATCGTCGGCTACCTGGTCGCGATGCTGGCGGTGCTGCCGATCGGGGCGGCGCTGGCCCACGGCGAGCGGACCCGGTACGGCTCGGTGGTGCTGGCCGTCGCGGGCGTCACGACCGCGGTGCTGGCGCTGCGCACCGGCCAGGTGTGGGCGGTGACCGGTGCCCGCTGAGCGTCGCCTCGCGGCCGGTCCGGGGCGCGTGCTGCTCGTGGTCTACGTCGTCTTCGCGATCTCGGCGGGGGCCCGTGCGCTGTACCAGATCGCGGTGCAGTTCGAGCGCGCGCCGGAGGCCTACCTGCTCTCGGCGTTCGCGGCGGCCGTGTACCTCGTGGCCGCCGTCGCCCTGGGCCGCGGCGCGCGGCGGGTGGCGCTCGTGGCGGTGGTCATCGAACTGGTGGGCGTGCTCGGGATCGGGACGCTGTCGCTGCTGCGCCCGCAGGACTTCCCCGACCCGACGGTGTGGTCGGACTTCGGCATCGGCTACGGCTTCGTCCCCGTCGTCCTGCCGATCCTGGGCCTGCTGTGGCTCCGCCGCACCTCCCGTACGTGAGCACTTTCCGGGCCTATGACCCCGGAAAGTGCTCACGGAGGAAGGCCTGCAGGGCGCCGGTGACGATCTCGGGGCGTTCGAGGTTGGGGTAGTGCCCGGCGCCGGCGACCTCGACGACGCGCCCGCCGGCGGCCTGCGCGACCTCGCGGGCCATGCGCTGGTGGTCGGGGCTGTCGAGCAGGCCGGTGATGGCGAGGACGGGGACCTGCAGCGTCGGCAGACGTGCCTCGACGTCGGCGACGGGCACCGGGAGGACGGGCGCGCCGTCGGGGACGTGGTGGTCGAGCGTGCCGTCGGTCATCCGCGCGACGTGGGCGAGCACCGCGGGGTCGACGTCGGCGAACGGGCGTCCCGGCCCGAAGCCCAGCTCGAGAAAGATCGCGGTCCAGCGCTCGCGGTCCCGGTCGCGCCCGGCCTGCGCCCAGCGGGCGAGGAGGTCGAGGGTGGCGGGGTCGCGGAACTTCGCCCCGCTCGCGCCCGCGCCACTGACCACGAGGCGCGCCACCAGCTCCGGCGCCTCGATGGCGAGGTCCACGGCGACGGAGGCCCCGAGCGAGACCCCGGCGACGGTCACGGGGTCGAGGCGCAGGTCGCGGACGAGGGCGGCGACGTCGTCGACGTGGCGGAAGGGGGCGGTCGGCGTCGGGGAGGCGCCGTGGCCGCGCAGGTCGGGGGCGACGACGCGGTGAGTGCGCGCCAGCGCGGCGATCTGGGGCTCCCAGAGCCGGTGGTCCAGCGCGCCGCCGTGCAGGAGGAGGACGGGCGGGCCGCTGCCCTGGTCGATGTGAGCCAGCATGACACCCAAAGTGTCATGTTCGGGCCAGCATGACAACATGGGTGTCATGAGTGACCCGGGAGTGCGCCTCGCCGCCGTGTTCGACGTCCTCGGCCCGCTCTACCGCCGCGGCGTGCGGGCCGTCGAGCAGGAGGGCGGCATGCCGGTCGGCGTGCGCGCGGTGCTCGACGCCCTGGCGGGCTGCGGGGCGACGACGGTGCCCGCACTCGGGCGCACGCTGGCGCTCTCCCGGCAGTTCGTGCAGCGCTCGGTCGACGACGCCGCCGGGCGCGGGTGGGTGCGCACGCGCGAGAACCCGGCGCACCGCCGCTCGGTGCTCGTGGAGCTCACCGACTCCGGCCAGCGGGTCCTGGCCGACGTGCGCGACGGCGAGCGGCGGGAGCTGGCCGCGCTGGAGCACGACCTCGGCGCCGACCTCGACCCCGCCGACCTCGACGCCTGCCTGCGCGTCCTGCGCGCCCTGTCCACCCGCCTGACCGACCACCCCACGTGAGCGGACTTCGGGGCTATAGCCCCGAAGTTCGCTCACATACGCCGGTCAGCCCAGGCCGGTGCCCTCGACGCCGCGGCGCCAGTAGCCGTCGAGGTCGACCGCCGCGGTGGGCAGGAGCGCGCGCAGGCGCCGGCGCACCGGGCGCAGCGCGCCGGCCTCGGCACCCATCCACGCGAACCCCTCCCCCGGCGGCGGCGTGAACGCGGCGACGGCCTCCTCCAGCAGGGTCGTCGTGCCCGGCGCGGCGCCGTCGCGGTGGCGCCAGTCGACGGTGACGTGGGGCGGGACGTCGCCGAGGTAGGCCTCCTCGGCCGCGTCGGCGACCTCCGCGACCACGTGCACGGGCACCGTCGGCAGCTGGTCGATCCAGCGCGCCAGGGCCGGGAGCGCCGTCTCGTCGCCGCCGAGCAGGTACCAGTCGCGGGACTCGACGGCGAGGCTCGAGCGCGGCCCGTGCAGCCACAGCGCATCCCGCGGGTCCTCCGCCCACGTGCCGGCGCGCCCGCCCCCGTGGCGCACGAGGTCGATCTCGACGACGCCGGCGGCCGGGTCGTGGCGGCGCAGCGTGTACTCGCGGTAGGGCCGCGGGAGGCCCGCCGGCGGCACGACGAGCCCGCGCGCGTTCAGCTCGGGCTCCGGCGGCTCCTCGCCCGGCGCGGCGGGGAAGAAGACCTTCGCGTGGTCGGTGGGCCCGGCGACGGGCAGGTCGTGCAGGTCGCCCGCGAGGCGCACCCGGCGCATCCGCGGCGTCAGGTCCCGGACCTCGACGACCTCCACCCGCCGCGGACGCGTCGCCTCCGGGGTGTGCTCGACGTGCGAGACGATCGGGGCGTCGCGGACCACCATGCCCCGAGGCTAGCGAGCGCGCCCCCGCGGGCGGCTCAGTGCCGGACCCGGTAGCGCAGGTGCAGCGCGCCGCTGCTGAAGCGGCGCTCGCCGACCAGCTCCAGGTCCAGGCGCAGGCCGTCGGGCAGGAACGGCGTGCCGCCGCCGACCACGACGGGCACGACCACCGGCGCGATCTCGTCGACCAGGCCCGCCGCCAGCGCGGCGGAGGCCAGACCGGGGCCGTCGACGGTGACGTCGCCGTGCTCCGTGAGCGCCCGCACGGCGTCGGCGTCGAGCTCGCGCTCGATGCGGGTGCGGGCGCTGGCGACCTCGTCGAGGGTCGTCGAGTAGACGATCTTGTCGGCCGCCTGCCAGGTGCGGGCGAACTCCGCCATCTCCGGCGGCTCGTCCGGCAGGGTGTGGGCGGTCTCCCAGAAGACCATCGTCTCGTACATGCGCCGCCCGTAGAGGAAGGTGCCGACGCCGCGGGTGGCCTCCTCCAGGGCGCGGTGCAGCTCCATGTCCTCGGTGATCCCCCAGCCGAAGTCGCCGTCCGCGTCGGCCGTGTAGCCGTCGAGGGTGGTCATCATCGAGTAGATCAGCTGCCCCATCGCCCGCTCCATCCGGTTGCATTCTGCAAGTGGTTCACAGCGTAGCGGTTCGTGCTAGACCTCGGGGATGTTCGACGACCTCATCGCGGCGGTCGGCGCCGAGCACGTCTGCACGGGCGACGACCCGGCCGTCGCGGACCTGTGCGCCGACGAGGCCCTCGGCGTCCCGGCCGGCAAGCCGGCGTACGTGGTGTGGCCCGCGGACCGCGACGAGGTGGCCGCCGTGGTGCGCGCCGCCCGCGCCGCGGGGGCGTCGCTGACCGCGCGCGGGGCCGGTACGGGGCTCTCCGGCGCCGCGACCCCCGACGACGGCGCGGTGCTCGTGTCGTTCGCGCGCATGGACCGGATCCTCGAGATCGACCCGGCCGACGCGGTCGCGGTCGTGCAGCCGGGGGTCTCGCTGGCCGACCTCGACGCCGCCGCCGGCGAGCACGGCCTGACCTATCCCGTGCACCCCGGCGAGACGACCGCGTCGGTGGGCGGCACGGTCGCGACCAACGCCGGCGGCATGCGCGCGGTGCGCTACGGCGTCACCCGCTCGCACGTGCTCGGGCTGGAGGCGGTGCTCGCCGACGGGTCGGTGGTGCTCACCGGCGGGAAGCTCGTGAAGATCTCGTCGGGCTACGACGTCACCCAGCTGCTCGTGGGCTCGGAGGGCACGCTCGCCCTGGTCACCGAGGTGATCGTGCGCCTGCACCCGCGCCTGCCCGCGCGGCGCACGGTGCTCGCGCCGTTCCCGAACGCGGAGGCGGTCACCTCCGCGGTGAGCGCGGTCGTCGCCTCCGGGCTCGGGCCGACGATCTGCGAGTACCTCGACGGCCCGACGATGCGCGCGGTCTGCGCGGCCGCCGACCTCTCGCTCGGCCTGCCCGAGGACCTCGTCGACGCCGACCACCTGCTCGTCGAGCTCGCCGGGCGGCGCCAGGAGCGGGTCGACAAGGACGCCGAGGAGCTCGCGGAGCTGCTCGCCCGGCAGGGCGCCGCCGACGTCTTCGACCTCCCGACGGGGTCGGTGCGCCGGCTGGTCGAGGCGCGGGAGAAGACGTTCTGGGCGATCAAGGCCGCGGGCGCCGACGAGATCGTCGACCTGGTGGTGCCCCGGTCGGCGATGGCGACGTTCCTGGCCCGGGCCCGCGCGGCCGGCGACGCGCACGGCTCGCGGGTGCTCGGGTGCGGGCACGCGGGCGACGGCAACGTGCACCTCGCGGTCTTCCAGCCCGACCCCGACCGCCTCGCCCGGACCCTGCACGACGTCTTCGCCGCCGGGACCGCGCTGGGCGGGGCGGTGTCGGGCGAGCACGGGGTCGGGCGCGCCAAGGCCCACCACCTCGAGGAGTTCGGCGACCCGGGCGCGCTCGACGTCGTCCGGCGCGTGCGGGCGGCGCTCGACCCCGAGGGCACGCTGAACCCCGGCTGCGCGGTGCGGTTGTCCGGCGGACGGTGACAACGGACACTCGTGAGCGTGGGCAACGATCTCGACGTCGTCGTCATCGGGGCCGGGTTCGCCGGGCTCTACATGATCCACCGCCTGCGCGGGCTGGGGATCGCCGTGCACGGGCTCGAGGCGGCCGACGGCGTCGGCGGCACCTGGTTCTGGAACCGGTACCCGGGCGCGCGGTGCGACTCCGAGAGCTACTACTACTGCTACGCCTTCTCCCGCGAGCTCGAGCAGGAGTGGGACTGGTCGGAGCGCTACCCGGGCCAGGCGGAGATCCTCTCCTACCTCGAGCACGTGGCCGACCGGTTCGACCTGCGGCGGTCGATCTCGTTCTCGACGACGGTGGTGTCCGCGTCGTGGGACGGCGACCGCTGGGTGGTCGACACCGAGGACGGCGCGCGGTGGACGTGCCGGTGGCTGGTGACCGCGGTCGGCTGCCTCTCGTCGGCGAACGTCCCCGACATCCCGGGCCTGGCGTCGTTCGCCGGGACGTGGCACCACACCGGGCAGTGGCCGCACGAGGGTGTCGACGTCGCGGGCCGGCGGGTCGGCGTGGTGGGCACCGGCTCCACCGGGATCCAGGCGATCCCCGTGCTCGCCGAGGCGGCCGGGCACCTCACCGTCTTCCAGCGCACCGCGAACTTCAGCATCCCCGCCCGCAACGCCCCGCTCTCCCCCGAGGAGGCCGCCGGCTACAAGGCCGACTACGCGGCGATCCGCGAGGTCCAGCAGGCCTCCACCAACGGGCACCCGTTCGTCGTCAGCGACGTCGACACGCTCGCCCTGCCCGACGACGAGCGCCGCGCCCTGTTCGAGCGCGCCTGGGAGCGCGGCGGGCTGCGCTTCCGCGCGGCGGTGCGCGACGTGCTCGCCGACCCGGCGGTCAACGAGCAGGCCTCGGAGTTCATCCGGTCGAAGATCCGGTCGACGGTGACGGACCCGGACGTCGCCGAGGCGCTGACCCCGCGCGACCACCCCTTCGCCACCAAGCGCCCGCCGATCGACACCGACTACTTCGAGACCTACAACCGGCCGGACGTCTCCCTCGTCGACGTGCGCGCCGACCCGATCGCGGAGATCACACCGGGCGGGGTGCGGCTGGCGTCGGGCGCCGAGCACCCGCTCGACGTCCTCGTGTTCGCCACCGGCTTCGACGCCCTGTCCGGGCCGTTGCTGCGGCTGGGCCTGCGGGGCCGCGACGGGCTCGCCCTCGCCGACGCCTGGGCCGAGGGCGCGGCGACCTACCTGGGGCTCGGCGTCGCCGGCTTCCCGAACCTGTTCACGATCACCGGCCCGGGCAGCCCCTCGGTGCTGACCAACATGCCGACCTCGATCGAGCAGCACGTCGACTGGATCGCCGACGTCGTCGCGCACCTGCGGGCCCACGACCTCGACGCCGAGCCGACCCCTGAGGCGCAGGCCCGGTGGGCCGACCACGTGCGCGAGGCCGCCGACGCGACGCTGCTGCCGCAGGCGGCGAGCTCCTGGTACCTCGGCGCGAACGTGCCGGGCAAGCCGCGCGTGTTCCTGCCCTACGCCGGCGGGTTCGCCCGCTACCGCGGGATGTGCGACGCGGAGGCACAGGCCGGCTACCCGGGGTTCGCGCTGCGGGCGCGGCGCCAGGTGGCGTGATCGTGGCGGCTTTCCTGACGTTCAACGTCAGCGTGGCCGCCACGCTGAGACACCCCGTGCCTCAGGCGGTCTGGAGGGCCGGGCGGTCGGGGTGGTCGGCGCGGACGACGAGGTCGGCGACGCGCACCGGGTCGACCTCGTCGGCGTAGCGCGCGTAGGCCGGCAGCGTCCAGGCCTCGTCGGCGGGGGTGCGGCGGGCGAGCACGGTCTCGGACAGGGCGAGGTGCACGGCGAGCTCGGCCGGCAGCCCGCGGCCCAGCAGCAGCGGGCCGTCGACGACCACCACGCCGGAGGGGGGCAGCGCGACGCGCTCGGCGCGCGCCGCCCGGTCGACGGCCACGTCCCAGAGCCGGGGCAGCACCTGCCCGCTGCCGCCGGGCCCGAGCGGGGCGAGCACCTCGCGCACCAGCGCGCCCCCGTCGAGCCAGTCGTCGTAGAACGAGTCCGGGTCGGTGCGCCCCCGCTCGAGGCGCACCGACGCCGGGCGCAGGAAGTCCCACGCCGACACCCGCACCACCGGCCGCGAGCGCACCCGCAGCGGGTCGACGAGCGCGTCGGCGAGCACCTCCGGGCGGGCCGGCGGCGCCCCGTCGACCAGCACCCGGACGTGCCCCGGCCCGGCGCGCTCGACCGCCGCGACGATCTCGTCGGCGAGCGCGGAGGGGGTGAGCGGGCGGATCGGCATCCACCCCAGGATGCGTCAGGTCCGGGCGGCCCCGCTGACCGTGCTGTGGTCCTCCTCGGACGCGTAGTCCGCCTCGTCGGCCTCCGGCGGCCGTGGGTGCATCATCAGCAACGCGATCATCGACACCACGGCGCAGATGATGATGTAGATCGAGATCCACGTGGTCGACCCCGTCCCGGCCAGGATCGCGGTGGCGATCAGCGGCGCCGGGCCGCCCGCGGTGATCGAGGCGAGCTGGTAGCCGAGGCCCGCGCCCGTGTACCGGATGCCGGTGCCGAAGCTCTCGGAGATCAGCGCCGCCTGCGGGCCGTACATCATGTCGTGGAAGATCAGGCCGAGGATGATCCCCAGCAGGATCAGGCCGCCCGTCCTCGTGTTGAGCAGCGCGAAGTACGGGAAGGCGTAGAGCCCGGTGAGCACCACGCCGATGCCGTACACGAGTCGGCGCCCCAGCCCGTCGGACAGCCACCCGAAGAACGGCACGCTGATGATGCCGAGGCACGCGGCGAGGATGAGGTAGAGCAGCAGGTCGCTGCGTTCCAGGTCGAGCTGCTGGGTGCCGTAGGCGAGCACGAACGACGTGAAGATGTAGAACGGCGCCTGCTCGGCGGTGCGCACGAACATCGCCTTGAGCACGTCGCGCCACTGGGTGCGCAACGTCTCGGCCAGCGGCAGCTTGGCGACCTTGCCCGACGTCTTGACCTGCGCGAACGCCGGCGACTCGAGCACGGTCAGGCGCACCCACAGCCCGATCCCGATGAGCACGACGCTCGCGAGGAACGGCACGCGCCAGCCCCACTCGAGGAACTCGGGGCCGGAGAACTGCCACACGACGTAGGTGCCGAGCGCGAGCCCGATCGGCACGCCGGCCTGCGGCCACGCGGCCATCAGCCCGCGCTGCTTGCGGTGGCCCCACTCCATCGACATGAGCACCGAGCCGCCCCACTCGCCGCCGACCCCGATGCCCTGCAGCACACGCAGCAGCGTCAGCAGGATCGGGGCGAGCACGCCGATCGAGGCGTAGGTGGGCAGACAGCCGATGAGCACCGTGGCCCCGCCCATGAGCAGCAACGTCGCGACCAGGCTGTACTTGCGCCCGATGCGGTCGCCGTAGTGCCCGAAGATCGCCGCACCGATCGGGCGGGCGGCGAAGCCCACGAACTGCGTGGAGAACGCCAGCAGGACCCCGCCGGCCTCGGAGTCGGCGAAGAACAGCGGCCCGAAGACGAGCGCCGCGGCGGTGTTGTAGAGGAAGAAGTCGTACCACTCGATGGTCGTGCCGACGGTGCTCGCGACGACGGCCCGGCGCTTGAGCGACCGGCGGTCCGCTCCGGCGGGAAGTGTGGTCATGGTGAAGTATGGTCATCGCCACTCACACAGGGCAAGAGTACCAACGCGGGGAGTGACTGCACCGATCGGCGCAACCCGGTCAGATCACCGAGAAGCGGTCCGTCAGCGCCTCGCCGTCACTCCGAGAGATGACGCAGCTGACCTCCCGGCCACCGCGCGTGGCCCCCGCCGAGCCCGGGTCGGCGAACGCCGCGCGGCTGGGCACGACGGCGGTCATGCGCAGGTCGTCGCGGTCGACGCCGCCCGAGGAGGGGACGAGCAGGTCGGAGTCGACGTACATCGCGCAGTAGGCCCGCCCGAAGTCCGCGAGCGCCGCCTCCCCCGGGTAGGACACCGCGCGGCCCTCGCCGATCGGCGCGGTGCTCGCGACGACCTCGACGTCGTGGGGCGTGCCGCACTGCGCGTCGGCCTCCGCCCCGAACCCGCCGCCGCTCGCCAGCTGCCCGCGGGCGCACTGGCCCTCGAACAGGGTGTACTGCTCGAGGTCGCCGCCGGCCCCGAAGGTCAGGACGTCCGGGGCGGCGGTGAACGGCCGCCAGCCGCCCATCAGCGCGCCGGCCAGGAGCACCACGAGGACGGCGCCCGCGATCCCGGCGGCGAGCACGACCCGTCGCGGCACGGTCGGGCGCGCCATCCTCACAGTCCTCAGTTCTCCTGCTCCACGCGCAGGGCCTGCTCCTCCGCGGTGCCCGGCTCGTTGTCGACCGCCGCGACCTCGCCGACGGTGTCGTCGGCGGGCAGGCCCGTCGGCTCGACGCCGCCGGCCGCCGAGGAGGCACCCAGCTCGATCTCGCGGGCCTCCTCGGCCAGGCCCTCGGCCCCGGTGGCGCCGGTGGCGCCCTCGGTGTCCAGCACGACCGCGCCGCCCACGCCGTCGACGGCGTTCTCCGGGTCGTCGACCGACTCGTCCAGGTCGTCGATCGGCGTCGCCGCCAGAGGCCGGTCCGGCGGCTGCTCGGCCGTGGCCTCGGGCTCCTCCTGCGGCAGGCGGCGGTCGATGCTGGGCGACTCGCGCTCCCACTCCTGGGTGCCGCCGAGCCGCACGTCCCGGCTGTAGCCCTCGGCGGTGTCCATGCCGTCCTCGAGCGGATCGGCGTCCAGGCGGTCCTCGTCCAGGATCACCGACGGCTCGGTGTCCAGGCTCGTCATGTCGTTGTCCAGGACGGCCTCGCCCCGTTCGACGGACTCCTCGCTCACGCGCCCTCGCTCCTCCTCGCGACCAGCGGCGGACAGTCTCCGCCGTCCCGCTGCCCTTCCCCTCACCGGGGCCGGTCATGCCCCCGCGGGGCGTCGCGCGCGCCGAGAGGCTCAGCCGCGGATGCGGGTGGTCGCGTCGCCCCACTCCTTGGCCCGGAGCTCGAACTTCTGGATCTTTCCGGTGGACGTCTTGGGCAGCTCGTCGACGATCTCGACGTCGCGCGGCGCCTTGTACCGCGCGATCTGGCCCTTGACGTGGTCGATCACCGCCTCCGGCTCCACCGACTGCCCCTGGCGCAGCACGACGAACGCCTTCGGCCGCTCGCCCCACTGCTCGTCGGGCACGCCGACCACCGCCGCCTCGAGCACCGCGGGGTGCGAGAGCACGGCCTGCTCGACCTCGACGGTGGAGATGTTCTCGCCGCCGGAGATGACGACGTCCTTCGCGCGGTCGCGCAGCTCGACGTAGCCGTCGGGGTGCATCACGCCCAGGTCGCCCGAGTGGTACCAGCCGCCGGCGAACGCCTTGGCCGTCGCGTCGGGGTCGCGGAAGTAGCCGGACATGACGTTGTTGCCGCGCATGACGATCTCGCCCATCGTCGTCGCGTCGGCGGGGACGTCGACGAGCTCGACGGTCGACCAGTCGGTGACGTCGTCGGACAGGGGCTCCACCACCCGCAGCGGCTCGCACTGGAGCATCCCGACGCCCTGGCGGGCCTGCAGCTTCGCCCGCGCGTGCTCCTCGAGCCCGCGCCAGTCCTCCTGCCACTGGCACACCGAGTACGGGCCGTAGGTCTCGGTGAGCCCGTAGACGTGCACGATCCGGAAGCCCATCTTCTCCATCTCGAGGATGGTGGTGGGGCTCGGCGGCGCGCCGGCGGTGGTGACGACCAGCGCGTAGTCCAGGGTCCGCGCCTGCGGCGCGTTCATGATCGTCGTGACGACGGTCGGGGCGCCGTTGAGGTGGGTGACGCGGTGCTCGCCGATGAGGTTCCAGATCGCGTCGCCGCGCACCTCGCGCAGGCAGACGTGGGTGCCGCCGATCGCCGTGATCGCCCACGGGGTGCACCAGCCGTTGCAGTGGAACATCGGCAGCGTCCACAGGTAGACCGTCGACGGGTCGTGGTACGAGTGCACGATCTCGCCGAAGGAGTTCAGGTAGGCGCCGCGGTGGTGGTACTGGACGCCCTTGGGACGCCCGGTGGTGCCCGACGTGTAGTTGATGCTGATCGTGGAGCGCTCGTCGGCGACGTCCCAGGCCAGGTCCTCCCCCTGGTCACCGCGGGCCAGCAGGTCGTCCCACGTCGGGCCGTCCACCGTGGCGCCGGCGTCGGGGCCCTGCGGGTCGACCAGGGTGACGATCTCGCGCACGGTCTCCAGCGAGTCCGCGACCGGCTCGACGGTGGGGCGCAGGACGGAGTCGACGATCAGCACGCTCGCCTGCGAGTGGTCGAGGATGTAGCGGACCTCCTCGCCCGACAGCCGGGTGTTCACCGCGACGAGCACCGCCCCGGCCAGCGGGACGCCGAAGTGCGCGACGAGCATGGCCGGCACGTTCGGCAGCAGGCACGCCACGCGGTCGCCCGGCGCGATCCCGCTCGCGCGCAGCGCGCGGGCCAGGCGCTGGGCCTGCTCGGCGAACTGCGCGTACGTCGTGCGCTGCTCGCCGTGCACGATCGCCGTCTTGTCCGGGTAGACGTCCGCGGAGCGGCGCAGGAACGACAGCGGCGTCAGCGGGGTGATCCAGGTCTCGGGCGCGTCCACGCACCGGATCATCGCTCAGTCGCCGTGTGACGGGCCAGGGCCCTTCGCGTAGTCGGGCCGTTCGTCGGACCCCGGCCCCGTCGCCAGGCCCTCGGCCGCCCAGGCGCGGAACCCGCCGACGACGTCGGTGGCCCGGTGCAGGCCGAGGTCCTGCAGGGCCGCCGCCGCGAGCGAGGACGTGTAGCCCTCGGAGCACAGCACGATCCACTGCTGGTCGTGGTCGGTGACCTCGGCGACGCGGGCGTCGGAGGACGGGTCGAGGCGCCACTCGAGGTGGTTGCGCTCGATCACGAGGGCGCCCGGCACCGTGCCCTCGTCGAGGCGCTGCCAGCCGGGCCGGATGTCCACCAGCCGCGCGCCGTCCGCGACCGCGGCGGCGGCCTCGGTGGGCGCGAGGCGCCGCAGCCGGGACCGGGCGTCGGCGAGGAGGTCGTCGATGGTGCTCACTCGGGAGACCGTCCCGGCTCGATCAGCTCCGAGCGCGTGCGGCGCAGCACGCCCGCCCCGACGCCGTAGTACGACATGGCCGACAGCGGCGGCGAGTAGGCGTGCACGCTGACCGCGGTCGCCGCGGCGCGGTTGGACACGTCGTGGACGTGGCCCAGGCCGAAGGCGACCGAGCGGCCGGGGTCCAGGGCGCGGCGGCGCAGCCCGGGGCCGCGGGCGGGCAGCTCCTCGGCGGGGCAGAGGCCGTCGTCGTCGCTGCCGGCGGTCCAGCGCCACTCGGTCAGCGACCCGCGCACCACGGTCAGCGCGCCGATCGAGCCGCCGTGGTCGTGCAGCTCGGCGGCCTGGTCGGTGGCCCAGGAGATCAGCCAGACGTCGAGGTGCTGGTCGGCGTGCAGGCGCCGCGACCAGCGGTGGACGGGGTCGACCTCGACGGGGTGGCGGCCGGCGTCCACCTCGGCGGCCACCTCACGGGTGAGCGTGAGCAGGTCGGCGAGGCTCGCCGGGGTCGGGCCGTCCTGCCAGCGCCGCAGGTCCGGGCGCCGCGAGCGGGGGCGGGTGAAGGTGGGGCCGGGGTGCGCGGGGTGGTCGACCAGGGCGGTCACGGAACTCGTCCTCCGGGAGAGCGGGCGTCCGCGCACGCGCGCCGGCGGCCGTCGACGGCCGGTCTCTCGGGGGGGGCGGTGCGCTGCGCGGGCGAGGGACGTCGCGGCCGGATGGCGGCGACACGTCTCGTCAGGCCCGGCAACACCGCTGGTCGAACAGGTGCGCACGACGGCTCTCCCACAGGGGGCCGAGGAGGAAGTGCTGCACGCGGTCATTGGACCACGACACCGGGGGTACGTCACGTCCGGGTCGCCGCGCACGGCGGGGTGTCGGTGGGCGGTCCTAATCTGGAGGGGTTCGCCTCACCACCACCACATCCCGGAGGGCACCACGGAGCGCACGTCTGCGTCGGCCGACAGAACGCGCAGCGCAGCGGAGCCGGACGATCGACTCCGCACGCGAGGTTGGGTCCGGCGTCTCGCCCGCGACTGCTGGCGCCACCCGGCGCTGTCGGTCGCCGCCCTCACCGCCTCCGTGTTCGGGGTCAGCCTCGAGGCCGTCGGTCCCCTGCTCATCGGCACGGCGGTCGACCGCGCGGTCGCCGGCTCCACCGACGGGCTCGGATGGCTGGTCGGCGCGATGGTCGCCATCGCGGTGGTCCGCTTCGGCGCGGCCTTCCTGCGCCGCTACCTCGGCGGGCGGCTCTCGCTGGGGGTGCAGCACGACCTGCGGCGCCGCGTCTTCGGCTCGGTCTCGCGCCTCGACGGCCCCAAGCAGGACGCGCTGCGCACCGGCCAGGTCGTCTCGCGCGCCAACTCCGACCTCCAGCAGGTGCAGGGCCTGCTCGGCATGGTGCCGCTGGTGGCGGGCACGGTCGGGCAGCTCGTCGTGTCCGTCGCGATCATGCTGTTCCTGTCGCCGCTGCTCACGGCGGTCTCGCTCGTGGTGCTGCCGCTGGGCGTGGTGTTCACCGCGCGCCTGCGCCGCCGGCTCTTCCCCGCGACGTGGTCGGCCCAGCAGCGCGCCGCCGAGGTCGCCCAGCACGTCGAGGAGACGGTCACCGGTGTCCGGGTCGTCAAGGGCTTCGGCCAGGAGCGGCGCGAGGTCGGCCGGCTGCGCGAGGCGGCGCGGCGGCTCTACGCCGAGCGCCTGCGCGCGGCGGCGCTCAACGCCCGCCTGACGCCGACGCTCACCGCGCTGCCCACGATCGGGCAGCTCGTGGTGTTCGCGCTCGGCGGCGTGCTGGCGGTCAACGGGTCGATCACGATCGGCGTGTTCATCGCGTTCACCTCCTACATCGCCGCCCTGGTCGGCCCGGCGCGGCTGGTCGCCGGCCTCGTCGTCACCGGCCAGCTCGCCCGCGCCGGCGTCGAGCGCGTCTACGAGCTCATCGACTCCCAGCCCGAGATCGTCGACGCGCCCACCGCCCGGGCGGTGCCCGACGGCCCGCTGGGCGTCCAGCTCGACGACGTGCGCTTCGGCTACGCGCGCAGCGAGCCCGTGCTCGACGGGGTCTCGCTGGACATCGCGCCGGGCGAGACGGTCGCGCTCGTCGGCACCGCGGGCTCGGGCAAGTCGACGGTGGCGCTGCTCGCGCCCCGCTTCTACGACGTGCAGGGCGGGGCGCTGCGCATCGGCCCGGCGGGCGACCTCGTCGACGTGCGCGACCTGCGGCTCGACTCCCTGCGCCACGCGGTCGGCGTGGTGTTCGAGGAGGCGTTCCTCTTCTCCGACACCGTGCGCGCCAACATCGCCTACGGCTGCCCGGACGCCACCGAGGAGCAGATCCGCGCGGCCGCCGTCGCCGCGCAGGCCGACGCGTTCATCACCGCGCTGCCCGACGGCTACGACACCCGGGTCGGCGAGCGCGGGCTCACCCTCTCCGGCGGCCAGCGCCAGCGCGTGGCCCTGGCCCGCGCCCTGCTCTACGACCCCCGCGTGCTCGTCCTCGACGACGCGACGTCGGCGGTGGACGCCACCACCGAGGCCGCCATCGGCGAGACGCTGCGCACGGTCACCGCGCAGCGCACCACCGTCGTCATCGCCCACCGGCGCTCCACGCTCGCGCTCGCCGACCGCATCGCCGTGCTCGACGGCGGCCGGGTCGTCGACGTCGGCACCCGCCAGGAGCTGGAGGGCCGGTGCCGGCTCTTCCGCGAGCTGCTGGCGGGCCCGCCGGAACGGATCGACGAGACCGGGTGCGTCGACGAGCCCGGACGCGTGCCCGACGAGGAGCCGGGTCCCGCCACGCCCGCGCTCACCCACTCGCTGTGGCCCGACGACCCCGCGCCCGACCGGCCCGTGCCCGCCCCGCGGCCCGCCGCCGTCGCCGCCGGGTCCGAGGCGCTGGCCGGCGGGATCGACGGCGGGGCCTCGCCGGAGATCCGCGCGCAGCTCGACCGCCTGCCGCCGGCCACCGAGGAGCCGGACCTGCACGGCGAGGACCCGACGGCGCCGGACCCCGCGTTCCGCCTGGGCAAGCTGCTGCGCCCGGTGCGCTGGGCGCTGCTGCTCGCGGTCGTGCTGCTCGGCCTCGACGCGGCGGCCACCGTCGCGTTCCCCTCGCTCGCGCGCCTCGCGGTCGACGGCGGCATCCAGGCGCGCTCGCTGGACGTGCTGTGGCTCGCCGTCGGGCTGGGCGTGCTCGTCGTGGCGCTCGACTGGTTCGTGGTCGCCGCGCAGACCGTGCTCACCGCTCGCATCGGCGAGGGCCGGCTCTTCCTGCTGCGCACCCGCAGCTTCGCCCACCTGCAGCGCCTCGGCCTCGACTTCTACGAGCGCGAGCTCGGCGGCCGGATCATGACGCGGATGACCACGGACGTCGACGCGCTCTCGACGTTCCTGCAGACCGGGCTCGCGCAGGCGTTCGTCGCGCTCCTGACGATCATCGGCGTGGCCGTCGCGCTGCTCGTCACCGACGTCGAGCTGGCGCTGGTGGCGCTCGCGGTGATGCCCGTGCTGATCGTGGCCACGGTGATCTTCCGGCGGCTGTCGTCGGCGGCCTACAACGAGGCGCGCGAGCGCGTCAGCGTGGTCAACGCCGACCTGCAGGAGAACGTGGCGGGGCTGCGGGTCGCGCAGGCCCACACCCACGAGGAGCTCTCGGCGGCCACGTTCGCCGACAACAGCGACGCCTACCGCCGGGCGCGGCTGCGCGCCCAGCGCCTCATCGCGACGTACTTCCCGTTCGCGGCGATGCTCTCGGACCTCGCGCAGGCCGCGGTGCTCGGCGTGGGCGCCGCGCGCGTGGCCACCGGCGGCCTCTCCCCCGGCATCCTCGCCGCGTTCCTGCTCTACCTCGCGATGTTCTTCGGGCCCGTGCAGCAGCTCTCGCAGGTGTTCGACGGCTACCAGCAGGCCCGCGTCGGCCTCACGCGCATCGGCGAGCTGCTGCGCACGCCGACCTCGGTGCCCACCCCGGAGCACCCGGTGGTGGTCGGCGACCTGCGCGGCGAGGTCGAGCTGCGCGACGTCGGCTTCTCCTACGCCGGCGCCGACACCCCCGCGCTCTCCGACTTCTCGCTGCACGTGCCGGCGGGGCAGACGGTCGCGCTGGTCGGGGCGACCGGCGCGGGCAAGTCGACGGTGGTCAAGCTCGTCGCCCGGTTCTACGACGCCTCCTCGGGCAGCGTGCTCATCGACGGCGTCGACGTCCGTGAGCACGACCTGACGACGCTGCACCAGCGCCTGGGTGTCGTGCCGCAGGAGGCGCACCTGTTCGTCGGCGACGTCGCTACCAACATCGCCTACGGCGACCCCACGGCCACCCCCGCCCGCATCGAGGCGGCCGCCCGCGACGTCGGGGCGCTCGAGATGATCGCCTCGCTGCCCGGGGGCTTCCGCCAGCCCGTCGGCGAGCGGGGCGGCGGGCTCTCGGCCGGGCAGCGCCAGCTCGTCGCCCTCGCCCGCGCCGAGCTCGTCGACCCGCGGCTGCTGCTGCTCGACGAGGCCACCGCCGCGCTCGACCCGGCCACCGAGGGCGCGGTGCTGGCGGCGGGCGAGCGTCTCGCGGCGCCGCGCACGACGTTCGTCGTCGCCCACCGGCTCGCCACGGCCGCGCGCGCCGACCACATCGTGGTCATCGACGCCGGCCGGATCCTCGAGGAGGGCACGCACGCCGAGCTCCTCGCCCGCGACGGCGCCTACGCGCGGCTCTGGCGCGCCGGGGCCGGCACGGTCGACGACGCGGTGGGCGAGGGCGGGCTCGCCGACGACGACCTCGCGCGCGCCGGCTGACGGGATCCGCACCCGGGCGCATACGTCCGTGCGGGGCAAGCGGTTCGATCACGTGTCGTATTCGCACGGTTCCGAACCGCTCGGGGTCCGGCGCACGGAAGGCAGGCATCAGGTCGGCGACGTCGCCGGCCCCGTGCCAGAGAGGCCCCCACCGTGAGCATTCGTCGCAGGCTCGCCGCCACCCTCGTGTCGGGTGTCGCCGCGCTGGCGCTGGCCGGCGTCACCGCCGGCACCGCGACCGCCGCCGAGCCGATCGCCACCATCCCCGACCTCACCGGGCAGTCGTCGTCCGTCCGGCTCGACCCGGGCTTCACCGACGCGCTCGGCCAGCTCCAGGTCGAGCCCGGCACGATCGGCGACGCCACCCTCGAGGACGGCAGCGTCACGTTCCCGATCACCGGCGGCAACGTCACCGTCTACCGCCCGGGTGACGCCGACCCCTACGTCCAGGGCCGCATCGAGCACGACGGCAGCGGGCTGAGCCTGACCAAGGGCGACACGAAGGTCGAGCTGACCGACTTCGTGATCGACCCCGGCAACCCCGCCACGCTGAGCGGCAAGGTCAGCGCGGGCGGCCAGACCCTCGCCGAGTCCGCCGTGCTGTTCGACCTCGACGGCTCGACGCTCCAGCCGATCACGACCGACGCGGCGGCGGGCACCGCCACGCTGACCGGCACCACCGTGCGGCTCTCCCAGGACGCCGCGGCCGCGCTGAACCAGGCGTTCGGCACCCAGGCGATCCAGGGCGGGCTGACCATCGGCGTCGCCACGATCGTCGTCAACCTGCCCGGCCAGGTGCCCGCCATGCCCCAGGGCGGCGTCGAGACCGGCGGCGGCTCCACGAGCGGCCCGGACACCGCGCTCGTGCTCGCCGGCCTGACCGTGCTCGTGGCGGCCGGTGGCGTCGGGTTCGCCGCGCGCCGCCGTGCGGCGGCCGGCCGGGGCTGACGACCCCGAGCCGAGGCATTACTGGCTGGTATCTCTCGCTCGGCGAGCGATACCAGCCAGTAACCGTCGTCCTACCGCGGAGAGGAAGAACGATGACCGAGCCCGCGCGCCGCGCGGCCCTGCCGGTGGTCCTCGGGATGCTCGTGGTGCTCGGGCTGGTCCTCGTGGGGATCGGGGCACGGGGCACGACGGCCCCGCCCGCCCCCGCCGCGGCGTCCGGCTCCGCGCCGGCGTCCCCCTCGCCCGTCGCCGCCGCCGGTCCGCGCCAGGACCCGGCGTCGGGGCCGCGCCCGGTGGCCCTGGACATCCCCGCGATCGGGGTCGCCGGCCCGGTCAACGAGGTCGGCCTCCGGCCCGACGGCACCCTCGAGGTGCCCGTGCCGGGCCCGGCCTACGACCAGGCCGCCTGGTACCGCGGCTCGCCGACCCCCGGACGCGTCGGCCCCTCGGTGATCCTCGGCCACGTCGACTCCGCCGCGAACGGCCCGTCGGTGTTCTACCGGCTGGGCGAGCTGCGGCCGGGCGAGCGGATCACGGTCACCCTCGCCGACCGCACCACGCGCACGTTCGCCGTCGACGAGGTGCGCTCGGTCCCCAAGGACGCATTCCCGCGCCTCGAGGTCTACGGCGACACCGCGGGCCCCGAGCTGCGGGTCATCACCTGCGGCGGCGACTTCGACGACGCCGCGCGCTCCTACCGCGACAACACCGTGGTCTTCGCGCGCCTCGTCCCCTAGCGCCGGATGGCGTGCACCACGAGGTTGTCGGTGTAGCTGCGCGCCCCGCGGTCGAAGTCGCCCGCGCAGGTGACGAGGCGCAGGACGTCGTCCGGCGTGGCGCCGAAGACGGCGAAGGTCGGGAACGCGTCCTTGGCGACCTGCTCGACGCGCTCGACGGCGTAGCGGGCCGGCGAGCCGTCCGACCGGACGAGGTCGATCACGTCCCCCGGGCGCAGGTCGCGGAGCCGGAAGAACACGGCCGGCCCGCTGCGCGAGTCGACGTGACCGAGCAGCACCGTCGGGCCGGGGCGGGCCACCGACGGATCGAACCACCCCACCCGCGCGTAGTCCTGCGGGACCTCGGCCGTGCCGTCGGGCGCGACGCCGAGGCGCTGGACCTCCCGCTCGTCGACGCCGATCGCCGGGATCCGCACCGAGGTCGGGACGACGCGCCCCTCGGGGACCGCCGCGGCGGGGGCGGGCGGCGGGACCGGCGGCGGCGGGGCACCGCACCCCGCCAGGAGCACGAGCAGGGCCCCCGCGACCAGGACGCATCCCGACCGCAGGGGCCCCACGAACCACGTCACGCCCGCGACCGGGCCCCGCGCCGGCGCAGGACGGCCACCCCGGCCGCGACGGCGGCGAGGAGGCCACCGCCCGCGGCGAGCGCCGTGCCGGCACCGTCACCGGTGGACGCCGTCGCGCCGGCCCCGGTCTCGACGCCGCCCATCGGGACGCGCGTGAGCTGCCCGCGCACCGCGCCGGCCGTGTACTCCGCGGTGTGGGTGTCGCCGAAGAACGCGGCCGGGTTCGCCTCGATCTCGCGCAGCGAGAACCCGGTGCCGCTGTCCTGCCCGTTCGCCATGACGCCCGTGGTGAACGGGCCCTGGAGGCAGCCGGAGCTGGTGCGGGTCTCGCCCTCGCCCGACGGGTCCGGGAACGCGATGCGCGGCGGCCCGGACATCCCGGGCTGCGCCTCGTGGATGTGCGTCGCGGTGCGGGCCGGGCTCTGGTACTCGCCGGTGACGCCGCGCAGGGTCAGGTCGTAACAGATGATCTCCTCGTCGCTGTTGATGCGGTAGTTGAAGGTGCCGCTGGCGCCCGGCTGGCCCGGCGCCGGCTGGTTGTCCATCCCCACGACCGTGTCGGGGGTCGCCATGACGGTGAACATCGAGGTGAAGGTGTCCGGCTCGGGCACCTCGGTGTCGGCGGCGGACGCGGTGCCCGACGAGAGGACGACCGCACCGGCGGTCAGGACGGAGAGGGCGGCGAGCTTCGGGAGCGCACGGCGCACGGGGGCCTCCTGGAGGGCGAGATGTCCGAAGTGCCCGTCCCTACGGCGCGCCCGGCGTCGGCGTTCACCTCCGCTTCGCCCGATTTCCGTGAACGCCCCGGACCCGCGATGCGTACCGACGACCGTGACCCACGCCCTGCCCCTGCACCGCGCTCCCCGGGCCACGCACGTCACGAGGCGGTCACACACGTTTCAGCAGGATGCTCCGGACGTCGGAACACGCAGGGTGGAACGGGTGAGCGAGGCCGCGGGCACGGCGCGGGCGCCGGTGGACCTGCGCCGGGTCGAGGACCTCGAGACCGCCTATCGCGCGCACGCCGGCGAGCTCGAGCGCTTCGCCCTGCGCCAGCTGCGCGACCCGGGCGCCGCGGCCGACGTGGTGCAGGAGGTGTTCGTCCGCGCGTGGCGGCACGCCGAGCGCTACGACGCCGGGATTGCGAGCCTGCGCGTGTGGCTGTTCACGATCGCGAGGAACGTCGTCGTCGACCACGTGCGCCACGCCCGCAGCCGCCCCGGGACACCGACCGCACCCGCCGACCTGTCCCTGGTCGCCGGCCACGGCGCGGACTTCAGCGACGACCTCGTCACCGCCTGGTTCCTCGAGGAGGCCCTGACGCGCCTGGGCGACGACCAGCGGAGCGCGATCGTCGAGACCTCCGTGCGCGGCCGCCCCTACGCCGAGGTGGCTGCGGAACAGGGCGTGCCCGTCGGCACACTGCGCAGCCGGGTCTTCTACGGCCTGCGCAACCTGCGCCAGATCCTGGACGACACGGGGGTCCCGCTGTGAGCACTCCGCCCGACGGGCCGGCACACGAGTCCCTGCGCGCGATGCTCGGCGCGCACGCGCTCGGCCACCTCGACGCCGCGGAGGCCGCCGAGGTCGAGGCGCACCTCGCCACCTGCGCGTCGTGCCGCGCCGAGCTCGCCGCGATCGCGCCGCTGGCCGGTCCCCTCGCCCACGTGGACCCGGACGCCGGCCCCGCGCCCGGCGTCACCTCGGCCGACGGGTTCGCCGCGGTCCTGCGCCGGCTGGAGCAGGAGCCCGCGCCCGACTCCCGGCCCGCTCCCGAGCCCGCCCCCGAGCCCGTCCCCGACGAGCTCGCCGGCCGACGCGGCCGTGTCGCCCGCCCGCTGCTGGCCGCGGCGGCCGCCGCGGTCATCGGGCTCGCCGGGGTGGGCGTCGGGCTGGCGCTCGCCGGCGCGGGCGAGCCGGCGGTCGCGCCGGTGGCGGTCCAGGCGCTCGATCCCGACGTGCGGGCGAGCGCGGGCACGATCGACCACACGTGGGGGGTCGAGGTGGTGCTCACCGCCTCCGGGTTCGACGAGGGCCGGCGCTACGAGGTCACGGTGCTCGACCGCAGCGGGCGCCCGGTGCCCGCGGGGGCGTTCCGCGGCACCGGCGGGACGGAGATGGTCTGCCGGCTGAACTCCTCGGTGCTGCTCGACCAGGCCGGCGGGTTCGTGGTCACCGACGCCGACGGCGACGAGGTGCTGCGGTCGCGGTTCGCCTGATCACAGGGCGCCGCTGCGTGAGATGGCGCACGGTACGTGTCCGTCCGGTGGCTCAGAGGCACCGGACGCGGGCAGAGCACCCGCATGGACCGGTGCAGTAGCCGACAGGGCACCGACCCCGGGAGGTGTCAAGCGCTAATCTGGACACGCTTCCGACGCCACCGCGACGACTGATTGAGGCGATTTCGAGTCGTGTCGAGTAGTAGCCCGACCGCCCAGTTCGGACCCAACGAGTGGCTGGTCGACGAGATGTACCAGCGCTACCTGGCCGACCCCGATTCCGTCGACGCCGCGTGGCACGACTTCTTCGCCGACTACAGCCCCGACACCGCGCCCGACGAGGCCGGGGCGCACGCCAGCGCCGGCAACGCCGCCAACGGCAACGCCCCGCTCTCGGCGGAGTCGGCCGAGCCGCGCGGCGCGTCCCACGGGGAGGCCGCGTCGGCCACGGAGGCCACGTCGGCCACGGAGGACGCGGCCGACCCGCCCCGGCAGGCCCAGCAGCCCGGGCGGACCGAGCAGCAGCAGGCCTCCCCGCAGGCCCCGAGCGAGAAGGCCCCCGTGACGAGCGCGCCGACCCAGTCGTCCAGCACCGGCACCGACGGCACGAGCAAGCCGGCGGCGGGCACCACGAGCCCGGCGAAGTCCGCCCAGCCCGGGGCCGCCAACGGCGCCGTCGAGACGACGAAGCCGCTGCGCGGCGCGGCCAACGCGATCGCCAAGAACATGACCGCGTCGCTGCAGCTGCCGACGGCGACGAGCGTGCGCGCGGTCCCGGCGAAGCTGCTGGCCGACAACCGCATCGTGATCAACAACCACCTGCGGCGCACGCGCGGCGGGAAGGTGTCGTTCACCCACCTGCTCGGCTACGCGATGGTGCGCGCCCTCGCGGACTTCCCGAACATGAACCGGCACTTCGGCGAGGACGAGAAGGGCAAGCCCGCCGTCGTCGACCCCGGTCACGTCAACCTCGGCCTGGCGATGGACCTGCCGGGCAAGGACGGGTCGCGCTCGCTGGTCGTGGTGGCCCTCAAGGGCACCGAGAACATGAGCTTCGCCCAGTTCTGGGCGGCCTACGAGGACATGGTGCGCAAGGCCCGCACGGGCTCGCTGACCAGCGAGGACTTCGCCGGCGTCACCATCTCGCTCACCAACCCGGGCACGATCGGCACCAACCACTCGGTGCCGCGCCTGACCGTCGGCCAGGGCACGATCGTCGGCGTCGGCGCCATGGAGTACCCCGCCGAGTTCCAGGGGGCGAGCGAGGAGAAGCTCGCCGACATGGGCATCAGCAAGATCATCACGCTGACGTCCACGTACGACCACCGGATCATCCAGGGCGCCGAGTCCGGCGACTTCCTGCGCCGCATCCACCACCTCGTGCTCGGCGAGGACGGGTTCTACGACGACATCTTCGCGTCGCTGCGGATCCCCTACGAGCCGATCCGTTGGCGCCAGGACCTGCCGTCGTCGCAGATCGACCGCACCGCGCGGATCATCGAGCTGATCGACGCGTACCGGACGCGCGGCCACCTCATGGCCGACACCGACCCGCTGTCGCACCCCCAGCGCAAGCACCCCGACCTCGACATCGCGTCGCACGGCCTGACGCTCTGGGACCTCGACCGCGAGTTCCCCGTCGACGGCTTCGCCGGGCGCGGGTGCATGAAGCTGCGCGACGTCCTCGGCGTCCTGCGCGACTCGTACTGCCGCACCATCGGCATCGAGTACATGCACATCCTCGACCCCGAGAAGCGCGCCTGGCTCCAGGAGCGCATCGAGCGCCCGCACGAGAAGGTGCCGGTCGCCGAGCAGAAGTACATCCTCTCCAAGCTCAACGCCGCCGAGGCGTTCGAGGCGTTCCTGCAGACCAAGTACGTCGGGCAGAAGCGCTTCTCGCTCGAGGGCGCGGAGACCGTCATCCCGCTGCTCGACGCCGTGCTCGACACGGCCGCCGCGCACGAGATGGACGAGGTCGTCGTCGGTATGCCCCACCGCGGGCGGCTCAACGTGCTCGCCAACATCGTCGGCAAGCCCGTCTCGCAGATCTTCCGCGAGTTCGAGGGCAACCTCGACCCGGGCCAGGCCCACGGCTCCGGCGACGTGAAGTACCACCTCGGTGCCGAGGGCAAGTTCTTCCGCATGTTCGGCGACGGCGAGACCACGGTGTCTCTGACGTCGAACCCCTCGCACCTCGAGGCCGTCGACCCGGTGATGCAGGGCATCGTGCGCGCCAAGCAGGACATGCTCGACAAGGGCCCCGAGGGCTTCACGGTCCTGCCCGTCACGCTGCACGGCGACGCGGCGTTCGCCGGCCAGGGCGTGGTGGCCGAGACGCTGAACCTGGCGCTGCTGCGCGGTTACCGCACCGGCGGCACCGTGCACGTGATCGTCAACAACCAGGTCGGCTTCACCACCGCGCCCGAGCACACCCGCTCGACGCACTACTGCACCGACGTGGCGAAGATGATCGACGCGCCGGTCTTCCACGTGAACGGCGACGACCCGGAGGCCTGCGTCTGGGTGGCGCGGCTGGCCGTGGAGTTCCGCGAGCGCTGGAACTCCGACGTCGTGATCGACATGATCTGCTACCGCCGCCGCGGTCACAACGAGGGCGACGACCCCTCGATGACCCAGCCGGAGATGTACGACGTCATCGACGCCAAGCGCTCGGTGCGCAAGACCTACACCGAGTCGCTGATCGGCCGCGGCGACATCTCGCTCGACGAGGCCGAGCACGCGCTACGCGACTACGGCAGCCAGCTCGAGCACGTGTTCAACGAGGTCCGCGAGCTGGAGAAGGCCGACCCCGAGCCGAGCCCGTCGGTCGAGTACGAGCAGGCCGTGCCCAACTCGCTGCAGACGGCGGTGCCGCTGGACGTCATCCAGCGGATCGCCCGGGCGCACGTCGACCTGCCCGAGGGCTTCGCCGTGCACCCGCGCGTCAAGCCCGTCCTCGAGCGGCGCGCCAAGGCGGCCGCCACCGGCTCCGAGGAGGGCATCGACTGGGCCTACGCCGAGCTGCTGGCCTGGGGCTCGCTGCTCATCGACGGCAAGCTCGTGCGCCTGTCGGGCCAGGACTCGCGCCGCGGGACGTTCGTGCAGCGCCACTCGGTGGTCATCGACCGCCACGACGGCTCGGAGTACGTGCCGCTGCGCCACCTGACCGCCGACCAGGGCCGGTTCATGCCCTACGACTCGGCGCTCTCGGAGTTCGCGGCCGTGGGCTTCGAGTACGGCTACTCGGTCGCCAACACCGAGGCGCTGGTGCTGTGGGAGGCGCAGTTCGGCGACTTCGTCAACGGCGCCCAGTCGATCATCGACGAGTTCATCTCGTCCGGTGAGGCCAAGTGGGGCCAGACCTCCGACGTCGTGCTGCTGCTGCCGCACGGCCACGAGGGCCAGGGCCCCGACCACACCTCGGGGCGCATCGAGCGCTTCCTGCAGCTGTGCGCCGAGGGGTCGATGACGGTCGCGGTGCCGTCGAGCCCGGCGAACTACTTCCACCTGCTGCGCCGGCACGCCACCGACGGGGTGCGCCGCCCGCTGGTGGTCTTCACGCCGAAGTCGATGCTGCGCAACAAGGCGGCGGTCAGCCCGGTCGAGGACTTCACCTCGGGCGGCTACCGGCCGATCCTCGACGACCCGGCCTTCCGCGACGGCGGCACCGACGGGGTCACCCGCCTGCTGCTCTGCGCCGGCAAGATCTACTACGAGCTGGTCGCCGCGCGGGAGAAGGCGGGCCGCACCCACGACACCGCGATCGTGCGGATGGAGCAGCTCTACCCGATCGCGACCGACGAGCTCGCCGCCGTCCTCGACCGGTACCCGAACGCGAACGGCGACGTCCGCTGGGTGCAGGAGGAGCCGGCGAACCAGGGCGCCTGGCCCTTCCTGGGCCTCTGGCTGCCCGAGCGGATGAACGGCCGCCTGCCCCACCTCAAGCGCGTCTCCCGGCGTCGCATGGCCGCCCCGGCCGCCGGCGTCGCGAAGGTGCACGAGGTCGAGCAGAAGGCGCTCATCGCCGAGGCGCTCGCGGACTAGTTCGTCGTGTACTTCACGGATCGCGGGATCGAGGAGCTCGAGGACCGGCGGGGCGAGGAGGAGGTCAGCCTGGCGTGGCTGGCCGACCGCCTCCGCGCCTTCGTCGACGCCCATCCCGAGCACGCCGGCGCCGCCGACCGCTTCGCGACCTTCCTCGCGCGCGACGACAGCGACGACGAGTAGGTCGTGGCGGTTCCTGACCGAAGGGCCCCTTCGCTCGGATAGACGGGCGAGGGGCGCCCTTCGCCGGTGCCGTGCGTGCGGTGCCGGTGCGTGCGGCGCCGGCGCGCCCCAGAGATCACGAGCACCTCGTCCACCTCGCCCGGCTCGCCGAGGTGCCTGGCGTGCTCCTGATCTTCGGCGGTGGGGCGGGGTACGCCGCCGGTCGGCGCGCCTCGTCGCCGCGGCCCCGCAGATCACGAGCACCTCGTCCACGTCGGCTCGGCGTCCGCCGTGCACCACGTGCCCGTGATCTCCCGCGCCGGGCGCTCCCCGCGAAGCGAACGGGGACTTCGCGCGCATAGAAGCAGCGAGATACCCGTTCGCTGCCACAGCCGCCCGCCCGCTCAGAGCGCGTCGACGCGGTCGGACTCCTCGTAGCGCAGCACCGGCAACAGCGACGGCTCCCCGGCCGCGGGGTCGGCGGCGCAGGCGTCGATCGCCGCGTGCAGACCCGCCGCGTCGAGGCCGGCGCCGATGAACACCAGGCGCGCGCCGGCGACGTCGACCGAGCGGGGCGCCGGACGCACCCGGATCGCCGTGCCGACGGTCTGGACGACGAACGGGGCGGCGCCGGGGAAGCGCACCACGCCCTTCGCGCGGAACACACCGGCCGGCCCGGCCTCGAGGAACGCCGCGAACCGCGCCGGGTCGAGCGGGGCGTCCCGTTCCACCGCGACGCTCTCCGCGGCGGTGTGCGCATGGCCGGCGTCCTCGCGCAGCAGCACGTCGAACGCCAGCTGGCTCGACCGCGACGGGCGGCGGCGCGCCGGCGGGTCGACGAGCAGCGCCGGGTCCACCGCGCCGCGCACCACCGGGAGCACCGGGCCCGGGGCGGTCTCCCGCAGGGCGGCGAGCAGCGGGGCGGGGTCGGCGACGCGGTCGACCTGGTTGAGCACCACCAGGTCCGCGAGCCGCACCACGCCGTCGGTCTCGCCCGTGACCGCGTCGACCACCACCACCAGCCCGCCGTACGCGGCGTGCCGCGCCTCACCCGCGATCGCGTCGAGCAGCAGGCGCACCAGCTCGCGCGGCTCCGCGAGGCCGCTGGCCTCCACCACGACGAGGTCGAGGCGCGCCGACGGCGCCGTCAGCTCCGCGAGCAGGCCGGCGAGCCCGTTGGCGTCGGTGGTGCAGCACAGGCACCCGTTCGCCAGCGAGGTGACGGCGCTGGCCTGCCCCGCCACGAGCATCGCGTCGATCCCGATCGCGCCGAAGTCGTTGACGACGACGCCGATCCGGACCCCGTCGGCGCGGCGCAGCAGGTGGTTGACGAGCGTCGACTTGCCGGCACCGAGCTGACCGGCGACCAGCACCACGGGGACGCGACGGGGCACGCCGATCACCCTCGCACAGGCCCGGCGGGCCCCGGTCCCCGGAGCGAACGGGGAGTTCGCGCGCGTAGAAGCAGCGAACAGCGCGTTCGCTCCGGGAGGGGGCGGCGGGGCTACCGGATGCCCGCCGAGTTCAGCCAGTCGCGGGCGACGACGGCGGGGTCGGGGCGGTCGGGGCCGGCGAGGCGCTGGTTGAGCTGGGTCAGCTGGGTGGTGTCCATCGCCGCCGAGATCTGGTTGAGCGTGTCGGTGACCCGGGGGTCCGCCGACTTCGCGCGGTTGATCAGCGGCACGACGTTCTGGGCGGCGAAGTTCGACCGGGGGTCCTCGAGCACCACGAAGTCGTTCTCGGGGATCGAGGCGTCGGTGGTGAACAGGTCGGCGGCCTGGACGGTGCCGTCGCGCAGCGCGGCGACGGTCAGCGGGCCGCCGGCGTCGAGGGCGCGGAACTCGCGGAACGTGCAGTTGTAGATCCGCTGCAGGCCCGGGACACCGTACGAGCGCTGCTGGAACTCCGGCGGGCCGCCGAACGCGATCGTCGAGCACAGCGGGGCGAGGTCCTCGATCGAGCGCAGGTTGTTCTGCGTCGCGTAGGCGCGGGTGACGACGACGGCGTCCTTGTCCTCCGCGGCGCTCTGCGCGAGCAGCTGGAGCTGGGGTGGCAGGGCGGCGGAGACCTGCTGGTAGATCTGGTCGGAGGCGGTGGCCGTGGCCTGGGGGTTGAGGAACTGCAGCAGGTTGCCGGTGTAGTCGGGCACGAGGTCGATCTCGCCGCGCTGCAGCGCGGGGAAGTAGGTCTCGCGGCTGCCGATGCCGAAGCGTCGCTCGACGGTGACGCCCTTGGTCTCCAGGGCGCTCGCGTAGATCTCGGCGAGCAGGCGGTTCTCGGTGAAGTTCGCCGAGCCGATGCGCACGGTGCCCTGCGCCGAGGGCGCGGCGGGCTCGGTGGCCAGCGGGTCGGAGCCGCCGCCGCACCCGGCGAGCAGGACGCCGACGGCGGCGATCGCCGCCAGGAGCAGCAATCGGGAGGATCGGATCATCGGTCGTGCCTCTCTGCGGGCGACGGGGTGGATGCGGAGTGCAGGGCCCCGGCAGGGGCACCGTCGGGGCGGTGCCGGAGCCGGAGCCGGGTGGGACCGGGCGTGACGAAGCGCCCGAGGAGCTGGAGCACGAGCTCGACGACGATCGAGAGCACCGCGACGATCAGCGCGCCGCCGAGCATCTGCGGGAAGTCGCGCACCGAGAAGCCGTCGATGATGTAGCGCCCGAGGCCGCCGAGCCCGACGTAGGCCGCGATCGTCGCGGTGGCGATGACCTGCAGCGTCGCGAACCGCACCCCGCCGAGCACCAGCGGCACGGCGGCGGGCACCTCGACCTGCAGCAGGATCTGGTGCTCGCGCATCCCCATCCCGCGCGCGGCGTCGACCGCGCCCGGGTCGGCGCCCGCGACGCCGGAGTAGGCGCCGGCGAGCATCGGCGGGATCGCGAGCAGCACCAGCGCGAGCGTCGGCGGCAGCAGCCCGAGGCCCAGGAGCAGCACGAACAGCACGAGCACGCCCAGCTCGGGCAGGGCGCGCAGGCCGTTGGCGACGCCGACGACCGCGAGCCCGCCGCGGCGGGTGTGCCCGATGACCGCGCCGAGCGGCAGCGCGATCACCGCGGCGATGACGACGGCGAGCAGCGTGTAGCCGAGGTGCTCGAGCACGCGGGCCGGGATGCCGGTGGAATAGCTCCACTGCGCGGGCGCGGAGAACCACTCGACGAGGCGTCCGAGCACGGCCTACACCCCCGCCCCGGCGCGCGACCACGGCGAGAGCGTGCGGCCCAGCGCGAGCCACAGCGCGTCGAAGAGGAACGCGAGCAGGACCGACCCGATGATGCCGGTGGCCACCATCGCCGTGTAGTCCTGACCGAAGCCGTCGGTCATGAGGGTGCCCAGCGACGGGATGCCGACGAGGGCACCCACCGTCACCAGCGAGAACGCCGACACCGACGCCACCCGGACGCCGGCGGTGAGCACCGGGACGGCGAGCGGGAGCTGGACGCCGAACAGGAGCCCCGCGGGCCGGTAGCCCACCGCCGTCGCGGCCGTGGTGACCGTGTCGGGCACCGCGTCGAGGGCCTCGGCCACGCTGCGCACGAGCAGCGCCACCGTGTAGATCGTGAGCGTGAGCCCCACGTTGACCGGGCTGAGGATCGGCGTGCCCAGCAGCACCGGGATGAACACGATGAGCGCCAGCGACGGGACCGTGTAGAGCGCGCCGGACAACGGCACCAGGACCCGGCGGGCGCCCGCCGAGCGGTGGGCCCACCACCCCAGCGGCAGGGCGACGAGCAGGCCCAGGACCACCGGGACGACCGCCAGCAGGACGTGGGCGATCACCAGGTCGTCGATGTCGTACCCGAACGCCCTCACCGCGGGGCACCCCGATCGAGCAGCGCCAGCACGTCGTCGGTGTCGACCCCGCCGCGGTAGCGGCCCGCGCCGTCGACGGCGACCCCGCGCCCGGCCGGCGAGCTCAGGGCCGCGTCGAGGGCCCCGCGCAGCGTGCCGGCGGCGTCGGCGGCGGCGTCGTCGCCGTCGGTGACGTACACCGAGCCGAGGTCGTGGCGCGCGCCGTCGGGGCCGAGCCACGCCGCGGGGCGCTCGCTGCCGTCGAGCAGGACGGTCCACTCCCCCGGGGTGCCGGAGTCGCCGTTCGCGTCGGCGCGGGTCGGCAGGTCGACCAGGCGCAGCGCGGTGGCCGGCACGAAGCCCAGGCGCCGGTAGCCGCGGTCGCGGCCGACGAACCCGGCCACGAAGTCGTCGACGGGGTGGGCGAGCAGCTCGTCGGGCGGCGCGAACTGGGCGAGGCGCCCGCCGACGCGCAGCACGGCCACGCGGTCGCCCAGGCGGATCGCCTCGTCGATGTCGTGGGTGACGAAGAGGATGGTCTTGCCCAGGTCGGCCTGCAGGCGCAGCAGCTCGTCCTGCAGCTCGACGCGCACCACGGGGTCGACCGCGGAGAACGGCTCGTCCATGAGCAGCACCGGGGCGTCGCCGGCGAGCGCGCGGGCCACGCCGACCCGCTGCTGCTGGCCGCCCGAGAGCTGGGCGGGCCAGCGCTGGGCGAGCGCGGCGTCGAGCCCGACCCGCTCGAGCACCTCGGCCGCCCGGGCCCGCGCCTCGCGCCGCGACAGGCCCTGGAGCACCGGGACGGTGGCCACGTTGTCGATCACCCGGCGGTGCGGGAACAGGCCCGCCTGCTGGATGACGTAGCCGATGCCGCGGCGCAGGTCGGCGGGGTCGCCCTGCGCGACGTCGCGCCCGGCGAGGTACACCGCGCCCGACGTCGGCTCGACCATGCGGTTGACCGTGCGCAGCGAGGTGGTCTTGCCGCAGCCCGACGGCCCGACCAGCACGGTGATCTCGCCCTCGCGCGCCGTCAGCGACAGCGACTCCAGCCCCACCGTCCCGTCGGCGAAGCGCTTGCCGACGTCCCGGAACTCGATCACGTGCTGGCCCCCGGGCTCGGACGGCGGCACGGGTTCGGCCACCGAGTCGAGGCGTGAATCTAACCGGGCACCCCGACACCCGCGACCGATCACCGCCCCGCGGGAGGGCGTGATGTGACACCGGTCTCAGCCGGCCCGGCGGTCCTCCGGCGTCAGCGGCCCCCGGCGCAGCAGCTGCGTGAACGCCTCGCCCGGCATCGCGCGGGCGAACAGCCACCCCTGGTAGGCGTGCACGCCGAGGTCGCGCAGCACCGCGAACTGGTCGGCGTCCTCGACGCCCTCGGCCACGCAGACCTGGCCGATGGCCGCGGTGAGGTCGACGACGGCCCGGGCCACCGCACGGTCGGACTCGCCGGTCGCCACCCCCCGGACGAACCCGCGGTCGAGCTTGACGATCTGCGCGGGCAGCCCCGTCAGCCGCGACAGCGACGAGTAGCCGGTGCCGAAGTCGTCCACGGCGAAGCGCACGCCGGCGGCGATCAGCTCGTTCATCTCGCGCAGGGTGGTCGACGGGAGGTCGGCGAGGCAGGTCTCGACGAGCTCGAGGACCAGGCGGTCGTAGGGCAGGCCCGCGCCGGTGACGGCCTCGTGCACGGTGTCGAGGAAGTCGGGGTCGCCGGGCAGCAGGCCCGCGAGGTTCACCGCCACCGAGGGCACGGTGCCGTCGGGCGCCGACGGCGGCCACACGGCGGCCTCGCGCACGGCGGTGCGCAGCACCCAGCGGTCGAGGTCGCCGAGCAGGTCGGCGGCCTCGGCGACGGGCAGGAACTTGTCGGGGAAGAGCAGGCCGTGCTCGGGGTGCTGCCAGCGGACCAGGGCCTCGGCGGTCTGCACGCGCCCGTCGGGGCCGACGACCGGCTGGAAGTGCAGCACCAGCTCGTCGTTGACCATGGCCTCGCGCAGCTGGGTCTCCAGGCGCAGCGCCTCGTCGGCGCCCTTCATGATGGCCTCGTCGGCGAGCGCGAACCGGCCGGTGCCGCCGCTCTTGGCCTCGAAGAGCGCGGCGTCGGCGAAGCGCATGAGGTCGCCGGTGCCCGGGTGGGCCGGCGCCGGGTCGAGGCCCGCGAGCTCGGTGAGGCGCTCCCGGCGCAGCACCTGCTCCACCGGGTCGGCGGTCGGGTCGATGTCGGGCCGGGCGGGGTCGGTGTGGGCGTCGGCGCCGATGGTCGCGCCGACCGCCGCCCCGACCGTCGCCGAGATCCGCACGAGCTGCCCGTGCACCGGGATGGCGGTGCGCAGGATGCCCGCGACCGTGGCCGAGAGCGCGTCCAGCCCGCCGTGCAGGTCGACGTCGGCGCACACGACGACGAACTCGTCGCCCGCGCTGCGCGAGGCCGCGCACCCGGCGGGCAGGCGCTCGCGCAGCCGCGCCGCCAGCTCCACGAGCAGCTCGTCGCCCGCGTCGTGGCCCAGCGAGTCGTTGACGCGCTTGAAGTTGTCGAGGTCGCAGAACAGCACCCCGGTGCGCCGCGCCGTCGGGCCGGCGAGCAGCCGCGAGACGGTGGTGGTGAGCGCGCGCCGGTTGGGCAGGCCGGTGAGCTCGTCGTGCATGGCCTGGTGGCGCAGGCTCGCCTCCACCCGGCGGGCGTCGGTGACGTCGGTGAACACGACGAGGTGGGTGACGCCGCCGTCGTCGTGCACCGAGACCGAGACGTGCAGCTCGCACCACACCGGGTCGGCGGCGGCGCCGCCCGCGCCGCGCTCGCGGGTCCGCAGGGCCCGCGGCGCGCACGACCAGCTCACCGACCCCGCCGAGCCCGCCGGCCGCGACAGCAGCGGCGTCACCGGCCCCGGCCCGGCGGCGGTCTCGGCGGCGAGGTCGAGCAGCTCGTCGGCGCGGCAGCCGCGCAGCGCCTCGGGGCCCTGCCCCAGCAGCCGGCACAGCGCCTGGTTCGCCTTGACCAGCCGCTCGTCGTCGTCGAACAGCGCGATCCCGACGGGGGCGACGGCGAGCAGGTCGGTGAAGCGCTGGGTCAGCGCGCGCAGCCGCTCCTCGGCCTGGCGGCGGCCGGTGACGTCGGACGCGGTGCCGAGCACGCTGCCGTCGGGGCGCATCGCGGCGTGCAGCGCCAGGATGCGCCCGGTCCCGTCGCCGAGGCGCGCCTCGGCCTCGAGCGGCGTGCCCTCGGCCACCAGCGCCGCCCAGCGGCGCACGAACCCGCCCCGGTCGGCGGGGTGCAGCGCGTTGAGGAGGTCCTCGGCCCGCCGCGGGCGCTCCTCGATCCCGAGCAGCTCGGCGAGCACCGGGGAGACGCGCGCCGAGCCCGAGGCGAGGTCGACCTCCCAGTGCCCCAGGCCCGCGATGCGCTCGACGTCGGCCGCGGACGGCCCCTCCGCCGGCCCCTCCGCCGGCCCCTCCGTACCCGGGCCGGGCTCGCGGGCGGGGACGGGAGCCTGCTGGGGCACCAGGACCAGTGTTGCGCCGCCCAGCGCGTCCCGCCACACCACGACGTGCACCGGCAGCGGCACGTCCGCCACGCGCCGCAGTCGCGCGGTGAGCAGGCCCTCGGGGCCGGCGCAGGGGTCGACGGTCCCGAAGTCGACGAGCAGGTCGTGCAGCGGGCGCCCGAGCATGCCCCGCGGCTCGACGGTGCCGGCGGGGTCGACGAGGAGGGCGACCTGGTCGCGCACGGCGACGACGCGCCCGTGGGCGTCGTGGTGCAGCGCGGCCCCGGGGGGCAGCGTCACGCCGCCCTCGGGACCACCGTCCGCGGGGGGCAGCACCGCGAGCGCCCCGGCCCGGTGCTTCGCCGCCGCACCGGGCATCCCGGTGGCGAGGGCGAGGCCACGCGAGCCCGGCACCGGCACGGCACTCCCCACGTCTGCGCTCCCCTCGCACGCGGCCCCGCCCGTCCCGGATGGAACGGCCCCTCCGCGTCTGTCTCAGCAACGAAGGAGACCCGGTCCGGGTCCGGGTGGATCACCCCGTGGGGGGACGTCGCGCGGCGACCGCGTGTTCCGACGCGTTCTGCTGCACGACACGGACGATCGACCTTGAGGTCACCGACCGGTCGTCGCGCCGAAGCGGACGGAGTCCACGACGAGCGGCAGACGGCCCAGCGCCACTCGGCCGATGGACCGCGAGATCACCCACCTGCGGCTCAGCGGCCTACCGACGGTAGATCCTCGCCGCCACGAGCGGTCCGGATCACGCCGCGAACGCTCCGCAACCTCCGGAAGGATGACGGGTGATCGGCCGGGTGAGCGACATCGACACGCCGGGAACCGCGACCACCCGTCGGTACCCGACGTGCCGATGCCGCAAACCGTCGCGGACAACCGGATCGGCCACCACCCCCGGGCGCACGACTCGATCGCGCGCCATCGGGTGACGACGGCTCGCTAGTGCCCGTGCCCCTCCGCCGCGACCTCCGCGACGTGGCGGCGCACGACGCCCTCCTCGGCCGCCGCGCGGGCCACCGCCTGCGCCACCGCCGGCGCCACGCGGGGGTCCAGGGCGCTGGGCACGATGTGGTCGGCGCCGAACTCCTCGTCGCCCGCGGCGATGTCGGCGATCGCGTCCGCCGCGGCCAGCTTCATGGCCTCCGTGATGCGCCGGGCGGCCGCGTCGAGCGCCCCGGCGAACACACCGGGGAAGGCGAGCACGTTGTTGATCTGGTTCGGGTAGTCGCTGCGCCCGGTCGCGACGACCGCCGCGTGCTTGCGCGCGACCTCGGGGTCGATCTCCGGGTCGGGGTTGGACAGCGCGAAGACGATGCCGCCCTCGGCCATCGAGGCGATCACGGACTCGGGGATGGTCGAGCCCGAGAGGCCGAGGAACACGTCGGCCCCGGACACCGCGGCGGCGAGGTCGCCGCGCACGCCCCGCGGGTTGGTCTCCTCGGCGAGCGCCATCTTCTCCACGTTCATGCCCTCGCGGCCCGCGTGGATGACCCCGCGCGAGTCGAGCACGACGACGTCGCTCGCCCCCGCCGAGAGCAGGATCTTCGCGCAGGCGACGCCGGACGCGCCCGCGCCGCTGACGACGACCTTGAGCGAGGCGAGGTCGCGGTCAAGGACGCGCGCGGCGTTGCGCAGCGCCGCGAGCACGACGATGGCGGTGCCGTGCTGGTCGTCGTGCATCACCGGGCAGTCGAGCGCCTCGATCAGCCGCCGCTCGATCTCGAAGCAGCGCGGGGCCGCGATGTCCTCGAGGTTGACCGCGCCGAAGCTCGGGCGCAGGTGCACGAGGGTGTCGACGATCTCGTCGACGTCGGTGGTCTCGAGCACCAGCGGGATCGAGTCGAGGTCGGCGAACGCCTTGAACAGCGCCGACTTGCCCTCCATGACGGGCAGCGACGCGCGCGGGCCGATGTCGCCCAGCCCGAGGACGGCAGTGCCGTCGGACACCACGGCCACCAGGCGGTGGGTCCACGTGTAGCGGGCGGTGAGCGCCTTGTCGTCGGCGATCGCGCGGCAGACCTTCGCCACCCCGGGCGTGTAGGCGATCGCGAGGTCGCGGCGCCCGGCGAGGCCGACCGTCGGCGTCACCGAGAGCTTGCCGCCCTCGTGCGACGCGAACACCTCCTCCTCGGTGATGTCGCGGCCGTCGAGGGCGGGCTGGTTCGTGGTGGCGTCGTTGCCGGGGTCGCTCACGGTGGCTCCAAGCGGTGGGGGTCGCGCAGGCAGGGCTGGCGAGGTCGGGGTACCCGGGCGGGAGGCGGTGGCGGCACCCGCGGTCGGCGGGTGCCGGGCGGGCCGTCGGCGCGGGTGGGCGCGCGGCCCGGGCCAAGGTGCTCTCGCTCGCCCGGTCACCGCCGATCCTCGCGCGTCGGCGGGGGTCGTGTCTGCGTCCGGGGTCACCCGGCGCGCCGCGACTACCGCGCGTGCAGCCGCCCGGGCCGCGGCCACAGCCGCCAGCGGACCGGCCCGAGCACCTCCGCGGGCCCGAGGGTGCGGGAGTCGGTGGAGGCGAGCGGGGCGTCGCCCACCGCGAACCAGCCGTCGTCGAGGGCCAGGGCCGCGCGCTTCACGGAGAGCTGGCCGGGCCGCGAGGCCCACCGCACGAGGGCGAGCTCGCCGGGCCGCACCACGCTTCCCGGGAGCGCCAGGACGACGTCGCCGTCACGCAGCGTCGGCGCCATCGAGCCACCCCGCACCAGCACCCGCCGCGGACGGCGTGCCAGCAGCTCGCGAAGGGTCCTCACCGGCGGCGCTCCACGTGTCGTCGGGCGGGGCTGGGGGTACGTTCTCTGTCGTCGGAACGATCACCATTCCCCACCAGGAAGAGGGAGGCGAGATGGGACTGCTCTCCAGCGTCCTGCGACCGCGTCTGGAGGCCACCGCACACTGCGACCTCCCCTGCGGCGTCTACGACCCGGCCCAGGCCCGGATCGAGGCCGAGTCGGTCAAGGCGATCCAGGAGAAGTACCAGTCCAACGAGGACCCGGCCTTCCGGACCCGCGCCATCCAGATCAAGGAAGAGCGCGCGGACCTCGTCAAGCACCACCTCTGGGTGCTGTGGACGGACTACTTCAAGCCCCCGCACTTCGAGAAGTACCCGCAGCTCCACGAGCTGTTCAACAAGGCCACCAAGGCCGCGGGCGGCGGCGCCGACGGCGCCAAGTCGTCGATGGACCCGCAGACCGGCCAGCAGGTCCTCGACTACATCGCCGAGATCTCGGACATCTTCTGGGAGACCAAGAAGGGCTGAGCGCTCGCGCGCGAGACCTCCCGACGCGCCCGTCCCCGACATCGGGGGCGGGCGCGTCGTCGTCGGGGGCGTTCGGCGCGGGCCCCACCGGGTAGGAACGCCTCCGTGAGCGCGACCCCCATCGGACGCATCTACGTCCTGCGGCACGGCGAGACCGAGTGGTCCCGCGACGGACGGCACACCGGGCGCACCGACCTCCCGCTGACGGAGAAGGGCGAGGAGGCCGCGCGGACCGCCGGGCGCCTGCTCGTCACGCTGCGCGGCGCCGACGCCCCGCCCCCGGCCGTCTGGACCAGCCCCCGACAGCGGGCCACCGAGACCGCCCGGCTCGCGGGCCTGGAGCCGTCGGCGGTGCGCGAGGACCTCGTCGAGTGGGACTACGGCGCCTACGAGGGCCGCACGACGCCCGAGATCCGCGAGGAGGTGCCGGGCTGGACGGTGTGGACGCACCCCTGCCCGGGCGGGGAGACGGGCGCCGAGGTGGCTGCCCGCCTCGACCACGTCCTCGCCGACGCCGGGCAGGAGCTCGCGGCCCGCGACGTCGTGCTCGTCGGCCACGGCCACGCCGGGCGGGTGCTCATCGCGCGCTACCTGGGCCTCGACCCGTCGGCGGGCGTCGGCTTCGCGTTCGACGCGGCGTCGGTGACGGTGCTGGGCCACGAGCGCGGGGTGCCGCGCATCGACCTGCTCAACGCTCCCGGCGGGCTCGTCGAGCCCCCGCCCCCGCCGGCGGACCGGCACTGACGGTGCCGCGGACCCGGATGGCCGCCGGCGTCCTCGTCCGCGACGGGCGGGTGCTCCTGGGCCTGCGCCGCGCCGACCGCGCCTCCCACCCCGGCGTGTGGGACCTGCCGGGCGGGCACGTCGAGCCCGGCGAGTCACCGCCCGCCGCGGCCCGCCGCGAGCTGCGGGAGGAACTGGGTGTCGACGCCGGGCTCGGGGCGGCCTGGCGGGTGCTGACCGACGGGGCGGACGAGCTCTCCGTGTGGCTGGTCCGGGACTGGACCGGCGAGGTCTGCAACGTCGCCGACCACGAGCACGAGCGGCTGGGCTGGTTCACCGCCGCGGAGCTGTCCGCGCTCGACCTGGCGCACCCCGCCTACGTCGCTTTGCTCACCGAGGCGCTCGGGACCTAGCGTCCGGCGCGGAACCGGAACGACCGCTCGCCGGCCTCGGCGGAGGCGTCGAGGAAGCCCGCGTCGCGCAGCCGGTCGGGCATCGTCGCGGGGTCGACGACCACCATCGTGTCGCCGACGTGCAGGAGCCGGAAGCGCAGGCTCAGCACGCTGTCCGACCCGGCGAACACCCCGCCCGGGCGCAGCACGCGGGCCGCCTCGGCGAACACCTTGTCCTGGTGGGCCGGCGAGGGGACGTGGTGGAGCACGGTGAAGCAGACGACGACGTCGAAGCTCGCGTCGCGGAAGGGCAGCCGGGCGCCGTCCGCGGTGTGGACCTCGACCCGGCCGGCCATCTCGCGGTCCAGCGCGGTCGCGAGGCGGGGGTCGACCTCCACCGCGGTCAGCGGGCCCGTCCGCCCGACCAGCCACCGCGTCGTCACGCCGTAGCCCGGACCGATCTCCAGGACGTCGCCGCCGAGGTCGAGGTCCTCGAGCGCCCACGGCATCACCTGGCCGTGCATCCGCTCGGCCCAGCGGTCGGAACGGCACAGTCGGCGGTGCATCACGTTCATGGCCACGTGTGCCGAACCTACTGGGGAACTACCGCTCCGCCCATGCGCGCGCGGGCGCGCACAGCAGGCCGTAGAGCACCGCCGCCGCGGCGATCATCACCGGGAAGCCCCACTCGGGGCGCTGGGAGGGCACGGCGGCGTAGAACCCGCAGCCGAGCGTCAGGAGCTGGGCGACCAGCGCCGGGCCGCGGGCGCCCCGCTCGCCGCGCAGCAGCAGCACGGACACGACACCGAGCCCGAGGGCCAGGAGCACGACGAATCCCCACACGGCGAACCCGACGCCCGCGGTGGCCAGGAGCACCGCCACGACGACGCCGACGACACCCTCGGCGAGCACGCCCAGGGCCGCCAGGAGGACGGGTCGGGGCGGGGACGTCACGCCATCAGCCTAGGGAGCGCCGAGAGATGGGCGACATCCCGGGACCACACCCCCCGAACGGAGAGGGCACGGCGTCTACGGTGAGCGCCGTGCGTGCGCTGCTCGTGGCCAATCCCTCGGCCACCACGACGACGGCGGCCGGTCAGGACGTCATCGCGCACGCGCTCGCGAGCGAGATCAAGCTCGACGTCGTCGCCACCCGCTACCGGGGCCACGCCGCCGAGCTCGCCGCCCGGGCCCGCGCGGAGGCCGTCGACCTCGTCATCGTCCTCGGCGGCGACGGCACGGTGAACGAGGCGCTCAACGGCCTGCTCGCCGACGGCCCGGGCGAGGGCGTCCCGGCCCTGGGCGTGGTGCCCGGCGGGTCGGCGAACGTCTTCGCGCGCGCCCTGGGGCTGCCCCGCGAGCCGCTGGAGGCCACCCACACGCTGCTGGGCGCCCTCGCGGAGGGCCGCTCCCGCACGGTGGGCCTGGGCCGCGCCGACGAGCGGTGGTTCAGCTTCAACGCCGGGCTCGGCTGGGATGCCGACGTCATCGCGTCGATGGAACGCGCGCGCGGGCGCGGCCTCGACGCGACGCCGACGCGCTACGTGGCGACCTCGATCCGCCGCTGGACGCGCACCCGCTTCGACCCGCCCGACCTCACCGTCGAGATCGCGGGCGAGGAGCCGGTGAGCGGCGTGCGGCTGGCCATCGTGTCCAACACCGACCCGTGGACCTACCTGGGGCCTCGCCCGGTGCGCACGAACCCGGGCTGCTCGTTCGACGGCGGCCTCGGCCTGTTCGCGCTGAGGTCGGTGGGCCTGCCGACCGTCCTGCGCCTCGTGCACCAGGTGCTGCGCCAGGACGGCGCCTCGGGCCTGAAGTCCGTCGTGTCGCGCGACGACGTCCCCGCCCTGCGGATCACCAGCGACGAGCCGGTCAACCTCCAGGTCGACGGCGACCACCTCGGACAGCGCAGCGATGTCGAGTTCGTGGCCGTCCCGGAGGCGCTCCGCGTGGTCGTCTGACGCCGATTCCGGGCCCGTGTCAAACCCGTGTGAAGGCCGACGGGCGGTCAGTGGCCATCTGAATCGAGTCCACCTGCTGCCGCTCGTCGTGGGGTCACGGACGGGTGGACGGTTCGTCGTGCTGTAATCGTCGCTCGTCGCAGCCGGGCGGTCATGACCGTCCGCGCAATTCCACTCACCGACCGAGTTCGCCCGCCGAACCGCTTGGCACTCGATCTCCCAGGGAACGTCCTGCAGATTGAGTCGCATCCCCCGCAAATGCCGGGACGGACGCACGGCCCCCACGGGGGTCGGCGCATCCGGACCGGTCGGGTCCGTCGTTCGACACGCGAGCGACGGGCGGGAGATCGGGCGACAGTGAGTGTCCCTGATCTCCGTTGGCAGGTCACGGCGCCACACCGGAGTCGTGACAAAGGTCGGGAACGACGACCACGACCGGTGCGCTCCCCGAGGCGCACCCACCGAGGAGCTCAGAACGATGGACTGGCGGAACGACGCTGCTTGCCGCGACGAGGACCCGGAACTGTTCTTCCCCGTCGGCACGAGTGGCCCCGCGCTCTCCCAGATCGCGCGTGCGAAAAGCGTCTGCCGGCGCTGCCCGGCGATGACCGAGTGCCTGAAGTGGGCGCTGGAGTCCGGTCAGGACGCCGGCGTCTGGGGCGGAGCGAGCGAGGACGAGCGCCGCGCGCTCAAGCGTCACGGCGTGCGCCCCGAGGTGCACACCGGATTCTGATCCGGATCGAGGACGCCAGCTCCCCGGCGTCCTCCCCGGGTCGGACGACCACGACCCCGGCGCACCCTCGAGCACGCTCCCCGCGCCGGGACCGGGCCGGACGCTCGCTCCCCACGCGTCCGTCCCGGACCCGCAGGACCACACCCACGCAGGCCCCGGAGCCGTCCCCCGAAGACGGCGCCGGGGCCTTCGTGCGTCGGGGGTCTCGTCAGCGTCCACGGTGCTGCAACGGCACCCGCAGGACCGCGCGGGTGCCCGCGTCCTCACCCGGCAGGATGCGCAGGGCGCCGGCGAGCTCGGAGTCGACGAGCGTGCGCACGATCTGCAGCCCGAGGCCCGGGGCGCGCTCCAGCGAGAACGTCTCGGGCAGCCCGCGGCCGTCGTCGCGGACCTCCACCTCGAGCTGCGCGGCCGTGCGCGACGCGGCGATCACCACGGTGCCCGAGGCCCCCTCGGCGAAGCCGTGCTCGAGGGCGTTGGCGACCAGCTCGGTGAGCACCATGACCAGCGGCGTCGCCATCACCGCCGGCAGCACGCCGACCTCGCCCTCGCGGCGCATGGCGACCCGGGCGGCCAGTCGGGTGAGGTCGTTCATCATCGGCAGCACGCGGTCGAGCACCTCGTCGATGTCGACCTTCTCGTCCACCGACGCGGCCAGCGCCTCGTGCACCAGCGCGATCGAGGCGACGCGGCGCACCGACTCGGTGAGCGCCTCCTGGGCCTCCGCGTGCGGCGTGCGGCGGGCCTGCAGGCGCAGGAGCGCCGCGACGGTCTGCAGGTTGTTCTTCACGCGGTGGTGGATCTCGCGGATCGTCGCGTCCTTGCTGAGCAGGGCACGGTCGCGCCGGCGCACGTCGGTGACGTCGCGGACCAGCACCAGGGCACCGCTCGGCACGCCCCGTGGATGCAGCGGCAGGGCGCGGAGCACCGCGGTCGCGCCGTGACCCTCGAGCTCGGCGCGCTGGGAGGGGGTGCCGGCCAGCGCGCCGCGCACGTGCTCGGCGGCGTCGGCGCCCTCGAAGGCGTCGTCGGCGACCTCGCGGACCACCGCGGCGAGGTCGACGCCCACGAGCTCCTCGCTCCAGCCGAGACGGTGGAAGGCGGACGCGGCGTTCGGGCTCGCGTAGAGCACGCGGCCCGAGGTGCTGATCCGCACCAGCCCGTCGCCCACCCGCGGCGACGAACGGCCCTCGTCGCGCCCCTCGGCGGTCGGGAAGGTGCCGTCGGCGACCATCTGGCACAGGTCCGCGGCGACCGCGGTGTAGGAGATCTCGAGCGTGCTCGGTACCCGGGGCGCGGCGAGGTTCGTGTCGCGGCCCAGGACGGCGACGACCTCGGACGCGTCGGGCGACCGGACCGGCACCACCTCGCGCCGCACCGAGCGGCCCCGGTGCCAGCGCGGCTGGTCCTCGCGGCGCAGGGTCGTGTCGGCGAAGGCCCGGTCGAGCTGCGGGTGCTGGCTGGCCGGGGCCCGCACGCCGACCATGTCCTCGGGGTGAGCGGTCGCCGTCGTCGTCGGGCGACATTGTGCGACGCACAGGAGGTCGCCCTCCTCGCCCCGGACCCACAGCAGGAAGTCGGCGAACGACAGGTCCGCGAGGAGCTGCCACTCGGCGACCACGCGCTGGAGGTGGGCCGCCGCGGCCCCGGACAGCGCGGTGTGGGCGGCCAGGAGGTTCGACAGCGTCGACACCGGGCGGCCGCGGTTCCCCACGGCGATCATCCAACCACCGTGCCGTCCGGGCAGGTCGCCCGTGGGACGATGGACGCATGTCGAAGCGCGCGCGCCAGAAGCGGGACCGCAAGAAGAAGAGCAGCAACCACGGCAAGCGTCCCCACGCCTAGCCGGTCTGCCCCTGACACACGAAGGGCCCGTCCGCCGCGGCGGACGGGCCCTTCGTCGTGCGCTCAGGCCTTCCAGGACTCCACGCGGGTCTGGTTGACCTCGACCACCGTGCCGCCCGGGCCGCGCTCGACGGTGACCTCGGCCTGCTCGAGCACCGTCGCACGGATCTGCTCGCGCAGCCGCTGGTGCAGGCCGGCGGGCGCGTGCTCGCCGCGGCAGCTGCGGCTCAGCAGCGTCTTGACCTTCTCCTCGAGCCCGTAGCGCGCCAGGCAGGGCCCGCACTCGTCGAGGTGGCGACGCAGCTGGGCGTCGCGGGCCTCGTCGCACTCGTGGTCGAGCAGGAGCCAGACCTCGGCGAGGACCTCGGAGCAGTCGGTCTCGTGGTGATTCCCGCAGCTCATCGCCGGGCCCCCTCTCCGGTGGTCACCGTCTGGCCGTCGTTCCGGGCCGCCTGACCGTCGCGGATGAACCCGCGGTCGCGGGCGGTGTCGGTGAGCGCCTCGCGCAGCTGGCGGCGCCCGCGGTGCAGCCGCGACATCACGGTGCCGATCGGCGTGCCCATGATCTCGGCGATCTCCTTGTAGGCGAACCCCTCGACGTCGGCGAGGTAGACCGCCATCCGGAAGTCGTCCGGGAGGTTCGACAGCGCGTCGCGGATGTCGTTGTCCGGGAGGTTCTCCAGGGCCTCGGCCTCCGCGGAGGGCAGCCCGGCGCTCGAGTGCTCACCGGCCTGGGCGAGCTGCCAGTCGGTGATCTCCTCCGTGGGCGACTGCTGGGGCTGGCGCTGCCGCTTGCGGTAGGTGTTGATGTAGGAGTTGGTGAGAATCCGGTACAGCCACGCCTTGAGGTTGGTGCCGGGCCGGAACGAGGCGAACGACGAGTACGCCTTCAGCACCGTCTCCTGCACCAGGTCCTCGGCGTCGGCCGGGTTCCGCGTCATCCGCAGGGCCGCCCCGTAGAGCTGGTCGACCATCGGCATGGCGTCGCGCTCGAAGCGCGCGGCGCGCTCCTCGGGCGTCTCGGTCGTCACGTCGACGGCCTCGGCGTCGGGCGCCCCGGGCGCACGGTCGTCGGTCTCGTCGGGGGTCTCAGGAGTCACAGCCCTCGCCGCGTCGGCCACGGGGCTCCCTTCGCGCCGCGCCACGGGCGCGGTCGGGACGTCGATGAATCCCGAGGAGACTACCCGCGTCGGGCGCAGGGCATCCGGACCCGCGGACGACGTCACGCCGTCGAACGGCGTCGCGGCGGTCGGGACGGCCGTCCCGGCCTCCGCCATCGTCAACAGTGCTGGCATGTCCGGCTCAACGCCGTGCCGATGGGCGGGATTCCCGGTCTAGGCTCGCCCGCCGTGGCGCAGGAACACGGAGCGCGGCGGAGCCGGACCGGTCCACGGCCGGCGGCGTCGACCCCGGCCCTGGCGGCGCTCGACGAGGCCGGGATCGCGTACACGACCCACCCGTACACCGCCCCGGGCCGCTCCGCCTACGGCACCGAGGCCGCCGAGGCCCTGGGCCTCGACCCGCAGCGCGTGCTCAAGACGCTGGTCGCCGAGGTCGACGGGACGCCGGTGCTCGCGATGGTGCCGGTGTCGGGGACGCTCGACCTGAAGGCGCTCGCGGCCGCGCGGGGCGGCAAGCGGGCGGTGATGGCCGACCAGACGGCCGCCCAGCGACTCACCGGCTACGTCGTCGGCGGCATCGCCCCGCTCGGCACCCGCCAGGCGCTGGACGTCGTGATCGACCTCTCGGTGGCCGAGCACGCGAGCGTCTGGTGCTCGGCCGGCCGCCGGGGGCTGCAGATGGAGCTGGCCCCCGACGACCTCCTCGCCGCGACGGGCGGCGAGCTCGCCGAGATCAGTGCCCGCTGAAGAACACCCGCAGGTCGGTGACGACCGCGTCCGGCACCTCGAGCACCGCGAAGTGCCCGCCGCGCTCGTGGCGGCTCCAGTGCACGATGCCCGTGTTGTCCCGCTCGGCGAACACCTTGATCGTCTGGAAGTCGTCGGCGAACACCTGCACGCCGGTGCGCGCGGCGCTCACCCGCGGCTCGGCCCCGGAGTGCGCCTCCTCGAAGTGGTAGCGCACGGCGCCCGCGGCGGTGTTCGTGAGCCAGTACAGCGAGACCTGGGTGAGGATCTGCTCCTCGGTGACCAGGCTGGTGCCGTTGCCGAAGGAGTTGAACAGCTCGTCGTAGGCGAGCTGCGCGACCGGTGAGTCGGCGAGGCCCACCGCCACGGTCTGGGGGCGCGAGCCGTTCATCTGGTTGTAGCCGCCGACCTTCTGGAACCACTGCATGTGCTCGAGGCCGGCGTAGTCGGCGGGCTCGAGGCGCTCGAACTCCGACGGGTCGCCCGACGGGAAGCTGAACAGCTGCAGGACGTGCAGCCCGAGGAACCCGGGCGGGTCGAGCAGGCCCAGCTCGCGGGCGACGAGCGCCGCCGTCGCTGCCGTGCGCGCCGTAGGTCTCGTAGCCGATCCGGCGCATCAAGGTGTCGTAGGTGCGGGCGACCCGGGCCATCGTCCAGCCGCGGTCGGCCACCGGCGTCGAGAACCCGAACCCCGGCATCGACGGGACGACCACCGAGAAGGCGTCCTGCGCGCGCCCGCCGTGGGCGACGGGGTCGGTGAGCGGCCCGATGACGTCGAGGAACTCGGCGAAGGACCCCGGGTAGGTGTGCAGCAGGAGCAGCGGCGTCGCGTCCGCCTCGGCCGAGGGCACGTGCACGAAGTGGACGGTCTGGCCGTCGATCTCGGTCAGGAAGTTCGGCACCGCGTTCATCCGCTTCTCCTGGGCGCGCCAGTCGAACGTCGTGCGCCACCGCTCGACCATCGCGGCGAGGTAGTGGTTCGGGGTGCCGTAGTCCCAGTCGTCGCCGGGGGCGGGGCGCGGCAGGCGGGTGCGGGCGAGCCGGTCGGCGAGGTCGTCGAGGTCGGCCTGAGGGACGTCGACGACGAACGGGGTGATGTCTGCGCTGCTCATGGGGAGAACGGTAGGAGCCAACCAGGCACGTTCCCTTCCTTGTTCTCCGGCAGAATCCGTCCGGTGCGCGACACCTCGGCCCGGATGCTGGCCCTCCTCTCGCTGCTGCAGTCGCGACCCGACTGGCCGGGTCCGGAGCTCGCCGGGCGCCTCGGCGTGAGCGTCCGCACGATCCGCCACGACGTCGCCCGCCTGCGCGAGCTCGGCTATCCCGTCGACGCCGCGACCGGGCGCGCGGGCCGCTACCGCCTGGGGGTCGGGGCGTCGCTGCCGCCGCTGCTGCTGGACGACGACGAGGCGGTGGCGGTCGCCCTCGGGCTGCGCGCCGGCACCGGCCTCGCCGGGACCCGCGAGGCCGGCGAGCGGGCGCTCGCGAAGCTCGACCGGGTCCTCCCCCACCGCCTGCGCCGCACCGTCGCCGCGCTCACCGCGGCCACCGCCCGCGGGCCGGAGAACACCGCCTCGGACGCGCCCGACCCCGAGGTCGACCCGGCGCTCCTGCGGACCGTGGCCGAGGCGATCCGCGACCGCACCGCGCTGCGGGTCGCCAGCGCCGACGGGCCCACCCGCCTGCTCGAGCCCTACCGGCTGGTGAGCTGGGAGCGGCGCTGGTACGTGGTGGTGCGGGACCCGGCGCCCGGTGCGTGGACCGTGCTGCGCGCCGACGGGCTGGCGCTGCGGACGCCGGGCGGGCCGCGCTTCTCCCCCGTCGACCCGCCCGAGGACCTCACCGACCTGGTGCTGCGCGAGGTGGCCGCCGCGGGGTGGTCGGTGCACGCGCGGATCGTCGTGGCGGCCCCGGCGTCGGAGGTGCTGGCGCGGATCAACCCCGCGGTGGGCGTGGTCGAGCCTCGCGACGCGCACAGCTGTGTGCTCGTCACCGGCGCCGACAGCGTCGCCACCCTCGCGGCCTACGTGGGCATGCTCGACCTCGACTTCCGCGTCGAGGGCCCGCCGGAGCTGGTGGCGCAGCTGCGCGCGACCGGCGAGCGCTACCTGCGGGCGGTCACCTAGGCATCTCCACCACGAACCGGAAGCGGACGTCTCCCTGACCGAGCCGGTCGAGGGCCTCGCCGAGGCGGTCGGGGCCGACGACCTCGACGTCGGCGACGATGCCGTGCTCGGCGGCGACGTCGAGCATCTCGCGGGTGGCGGGCACGCCGCCGCTGCCGGTGCCCGCGATGCGCTTCTCGCCGACGACCAGGCTCATCGGGTCGATCTGCAGGGCCTGCGGCGGGATGCCGGCCAGCACGTAGGTGCCGTCGACCGCGAGCGCGTGCAGGTAGGGCGCGAGGTCGAGCGGGTGGCCGGTGGTGTCGAGGAGGAGGTCGAAGCGCCGGGCCTGGCGGGCGAGGGCGTCCGGGTCGCGGGTGAGGACGACGTCGTCGGCACCCAGCGCCTTGGCCGCGTCGGCCTTGGCCGCGCTGGTGGTCAGGGCGACGGTCTCGGCGCCCAGCGCGTGGGCGAACTTGATCGCCAGGTGTCCGAGGCCGCCGACCCCGACGACGCCCACCGTCGTGCCGGGACCCGCGCCGAAGCGCCGCAGCGGCGCCCAGGTCGTGATGCCCGCGCAGAGCAGCGGCGCGGCGCCCGCCGGGTCGAGGCCGGCGGGCAGGGCGTACACGAAGTGGCGGTCGACGACGATCTCGGTGGAGAACCCGCCCTGGGTGATCCCGCCGGACACGCGGTCCTCGCCGCCGTAGGTCAGCGTCGGGAAGGCCTCGCAGTCGTTCTCCCGCCCCGCGCGGCACGGTGCGCAGGTCCGGCAGGAGTCGATGATGTTGCCGACGGCCACGCGGTCGCCGGGGGCGAGGTCGGCGACCTCCTCGCCGGTCGCCGCCACGACGCCGGTCATCTCGTGGCCCGCGACCAGCGGGAACGCGGCGGGGTCGCCGGCGGCGAGGGCGTGGCGGTCGGTGGCGCAGACGCCGCAGTGGGTGACGCGGACGACGACGTCGCCGGGGCGCGGGTCGCGGCGGGCGAAGGACCAGGACCGCGGGGCGTCGCCCGGGGCGTGGGCGGCCCATCCGGTGACCTGACGCATGGTGCTCTCCTGACGGACAAACCAGTTGGTTACTTCCGACCGTAGCACGTAACCGACCAGTTGGTTACTCTTGTCGCGTGCCCAGGGACGGAGCGGCGACCCGCCGCCGGCTGCTCGACGCCGCGACCGCGGAGTTCTCCCGGTACGGCATCGCCGGCGCGCGCGTCGACCGGATCGCCGAGGCCGCGGAGGCCAACAAGGCGCAGATCTACGCGTGGTTCTCGTCCAAGGACGGGCTGTTCGACGCGGTGTTCGCCGAGCACCTCGCGCTGATCGTCGACCTCGTCCCCTTCGACGCGACCGATCTCGCGGGCTACGCGGTCCGGCTCTACGACGCCTACCTGGACGAGCCGTCGGTGATCCTGCTCGCGACGTGGGCGCGCCTGGAGCGGGTGCCGACCGGCGACCTGCTCACCACCGTCGCGCGCGACGTGGCCGCGAAGCTCGACGCCGTCCGGTCCGCGCAGGCCGCCGGGCTCGTCGACCCCGACCTCGACCCGCGCGACGTCTACTCGATGGTGATCTCGCTGTCGATGTCCTGGTCGCCGGCCGCCACCGTGGTCGCGGCCGCCCCCGGCGACCCGGTCGCCGACCACGAGCGCCGCCGCACGGCCCTGCACGCCGTCGCGCGCCGGGCGTTCGCGCCGGGCTAGACGGTCTCGCGCGCGAGCACCGTCTCCAGCCAGGGACCGACGGCGGCGGCGACCGGCCCGCGGGCCTTCAGCGAGTGGTCGCCCGCGAGGACGACGACCTCGCGGGTGGGAGTCGGCTCCGGGATGCCGAAACGGTCGCGCTCGCCCGACACGGCGAGCACCGGGACGGTGACCGCGTCGATCTCCGGGCCGCGGTCGGCGCGGGTGCCGTCCCGGCGCACGGGCGCGAGCAGCGGGAAGGCGAGCGCGAGCACGGCGACCGGACCCAGCGCGCCGGCGCCGCGGCAGGCCACGCGGGCGCCCGACGACCGCCCGCCGTGCACCTGCGGGACGCCCGGCACGGCTGTGGTCAAGTGCTCGACGACGGCCGCCCACGCCGCGTCGAGCTGCGGGGCCGGGGCCGGCGCCTTCCGCCCGGCCGCGCGGTAGGGCTGGAGCACGCGCGCGACGGCGAGCCCGGCGTCGCGGGCCGCCGAGCGCGCGCCGAGCAGGTCGGGCGCCTCGACCCCGCCGCCGGCCCCGTGCCCGAGGACGAGCAGTCCGCGCGGGGCGCCCCCGGGCTCGTCGAGGTGGACCTGCGCGGGGCCGTGCGGCGTGTCGACGGTGATCACTGGGTGGCCGGCACGTCAGCGTTCGCATCCAGGTCGAGCTCGAGTCCCTGCTGCTCGGGCTCGTCGTGGCTCTCCTCGAGCAGTTCCGGGCCGTGGTTCTTCACGTTGTTGACCAGGGTGCTCACCTGGCGCAGCTCGAACGACGCCAGCAGCTCGGGCGGGGGCGGCTCGAGCAGGCCGGTCGGGTCGTCGTTGTCGGGGTCGAGCCAGGCCTTCCAGCGCTCGGCGGGCAGCACCAGCGGCATCCGGTGGTGGATCTCGGTGAGCGGGCCGGCGGCGTCGATGGTGACGACCGTCGTGCTGATCAGCGGCGCCGTGCCCTTCGGCGCGTCCTTGGGGCGCCAGGTCTCCCACAGGCCGGCGAAGGCGAGCGACTTCCCGCCCGGCAGCGTGATGAAGTACGGGACCTTGCGGCCGCCGGGCCCGTCGCGCTGCCACTCGAACCAGCCGTCGGCCGGGAGCAGGCAGCGACGCCCCTTGACCGCGCGGCGGAACGCGGGCTTGCTGGTCAGCGAGTCGGACCGCGCGTTGATCATGCGATTGCCGATCTTCGGGTCGTCGGCCCACCCGGGCACCAGTCCCCAGCGCATGGGACGCAGGCTGCGCTCGAGGCGCTGCGGGTCGGCCGTCCCGCTCGCGTCGCGCGGGTGCCGGTCGACCACCCCGATGACCGTGGTGGTCGGCGCGACGTTGCGATCGGGACCGGGCCACGCGCCGTCGGTGGCGTCGACGGCGTCGAACTCCTCGGCGAGGGTGGCCGGGTCCTTGGCCTGGCTGTAACGGCCGCACATGCCCCCATCCTGGCACCGGACACCGACACGGGTCGGGGCGCGAGAGGATGGGCCCATGAGCGTGACCGACCAGCCCTGGGCCGCCCCGACCGCCGACGCCCCGGTGCGGGGCACGGTGTCGGTGCCGGGGTCGAAGTCGGTCACCAACCGGGCCCTGGTGCTCGCGGCCCTGGGCACCGACGGCGTCACCCGCACGGTCCGCGGCGCCGCCCGCTCGCGCGACACGACGCTGATGGCCGGCGCGCTGGCCGCGCTGGGCGCCACGGTGACCACCACCGACGGCCGCGCGGGCACCCTCGACCTGGCCATCACCGCCCCGGCGGCGTTCCACGGCGCGCACGTCGACTGCGGCCTCGCCGGCACCGTGATGCGCTTCGTCCCGCCGCTGGCCGCGCTCGCCGAGGGGCCCGTGGTGCTCGACGGCGACCCGCGGGCCCGCGAGCGGCCCATGGGCGGGATCGTCGCGGGCCTGCGCGGGCTCGGCGTGACCGTCACCGGCGAGGCGCTGCCGCTGACCGTCTCCGGGGGCCCGCACCCGCCCGGGGGCGAGGTCACCGTCGACGCGTCGGCCTCGAGCCAGTTCGTCTCGGGCCTGCTGCTCTCGGGCGCCCGCTACGCGCGCGGGGTCACCGTCACCCACGCCGGCGAGCGCGGCGTCCCGTCGCTGCCGCACGTCGCGATGACGGTGGCGATGCTGCGCGCCGCGGGCGTGACGGTCGCCGAGGAGGCCGCGCGCTGGCACGTCGCCCCGGGTCCGGTCACGGCGCCCGGGGTGCTCGACGTCGAGCCGGATCTCTCGGGCGCCGCGGTCTACCTGGCCGCCGCGGCCGCCACGGCGGGCGAGGTGACGATCGCGGGCTGGCCCGACACCGATCTGCAGCCCGGCGCCGCGGTGCGGCGCGTGCTGGAGGCGTTCGGTGCGCGGGTCACGCTGTCCGCCGACGGGCTCACGGTGCGCGGGCCCGACCGGCTGAGCGGGGTCGACGTCGACCTGCACGAGGTCAGCGAGCTCACGCCCACCGTCGCCGCCCTGGCCGCGCTCGCCGCGCGCGACGGGGCGTCGTCGCGGCTGCGCGGGGTCGGGCACATCCGCGGGCACGAGACCGACCGCCTCGCCGCCCTGGTCGCCGAGCTCGGCACCGTGGGCGCGCGGGTCGCCGAGACCGAGGACGGGCTGGAGATCGCCCCGGCGCCGCTGACCGCGCCGACGCGGCCGTGGCAGGCCTACGCCGACCACCGGATGGCGACGGCCGGCGCGATCGTCGGGCTCGTCGTTCCCGGTGTGACGATCGACGACGTCGCCGCCACCACGAAGACCCTCCCGGACTTCGCCACCGACTGGCCCGAGCTCGTCGGCGCCGGGGTGGGGGTCTGAGGCGGTGCCGCCGAGCGGATCCCGGGGCGGCGGGCGCGGGTCGACCTCGCGGCTCGACGAGTCCGACGTCCGGGTCCGGCCGGGGCGCGGGACGCGGCCGCGCAGCAAGCGACGTCCCGAGCACGCGGACGCGACGGAGGCGATGGTCGTCGGCGTCGACCGCGGCCGGTGGACCTGCGCGCCCGACGAGGACCCGCAGCGCCGCGTGGTCGCGATGCGCGCCCGGGAGCTGGGCCGCACGCCGGTGGTGGTGGGCGACCGGGTGGGGCTCGTCGGCGACGTCTCGGGGGGCGAGGACGCCCTCGCGCGGATCGTGCGGGTGGCCGAGCGCAGCAGCGTGCTGCGGCGCACGGCCGACGACACCGACCCCTACGAGCGGGTGGTCGTCGCCAACGCGTCGCACCTGGTGATCGTCACGGCGCTGGCCGACCCCGTCCCGCGCACCGGGTTCGTCGACCGCGCCCTCGTCGCGGCCTACGCCGGGGGCCTGGAGCCGGTGCTGTGCCTGACGAAGGCCGACCTCGCCGACCCCGCGGAGTTCGCGGCGAACTACGCGGCGCTCGACCTCACCGTGGTCGTCACCCGGGCCGACCGTGACCCCGAGGCGCTGCGCGAGGTGGTCGCCGGCCGGGTGTCGGCGCTGATCGGGCACTCCGGGGTCGGCAAGTCGACGCTGGTGAACGCGCTGGTCCCGGACGCCGACCGGGCCGTCGGCGAGGTCTCCGGGGTGGGGAAGGGCCGGCACACGTCCACCTCGGCGGTCGCCCTCGCGCTCCCGGAGCTCGACGGCTGGGTGATCGACACCCCGGGCATCCGGTCGTTCGGCCTCGCCCACATCGCCCCGGACGACGTGGTCGCGGCGTTCGGCGACCTGGCCGCGGCGATCGAGGACTGCCCGCGCGGGTGCGGCCACCTCGGGCCCCCGGCCGACCCGGAGTGCGCGCTGGACGCGGAGGTCGCGGGCGGGCGCCTGTCCCCCGCGCGGCTGGAGGCGCTGCGCCGGGTGCTGGAGGCGCTGCGCACGCCGTCGTGGGAGACGTGACGCGGGTCAGGCGGGCGCCGGCACCACCCCGAGCTGGACGAGCATGCCGAGGATGTCCTGGTGGTGGCGGTTGGCGATCAGCATGCCGTCGCGCCAGGTCTGCCACATCGTCGACCACATGACGAACGAGCGGCCGGTGGGCGGGATGGTGGTGGCGCCGGCCGCGAGCGGGCCGGACTGGGTGCCGCGCCAGACGATCTCGAGGACGGCGGTGTCGCCGTCGGTGACGATCCGCTGGATCTCGCCGGTGACGTCGGGGACGCCGGTGCGCCAGTCCTGCAGGGCCGTCATGATGTCGTCGACACCGGTGAGGACGCGTCCCGTCGCGGGCTCCTCGTAGACCGAGTCGGCTCCGGTGATCGCCCGGAGGGCGTCCCAGTCGCCGCGGTTGAAGTCCTCGATGCCCTGGCGTGCCTGCTGCTCGATGCCCATGACCCCAGCCCCTCCTGTGTTGTGGGTCACATCAGGATGGTCCTGCGCCCGGTCGGGGTGGCACCACCGAACGTGGCCGGTGCTGGTGCTCACGGGTGATCCGGGCCCTCGGTGACGACCACGTCCGCCCGATGGGCGGTGGCGGCGATGGCCCGGGCGTTCGCCGCGTCGCTCCCGTCGGCGCGGGCGACGGCCTCGGCGTGGCTGCGGCCGTGGCGCTCGTGGCGGGCGATGAGCCGGGCGCGGCGCACGTCCTCCTCCGGCGCGACGAACCACACCTCGTCGAGCAGCGCCCGGATGCCGTCCCACGGCGGCTCGTCGATGAGCAGGTAGTTGCCCTCGGTGACGACGACGAGCGCGTCGGGCGGCACCTCCAGCGCGCCGGCGATCGGCTCCTCGATCTCGCGGCGGAACTCGGGCGCCCAGACCGTCGCCTCCCGGGACCGGACCCGGTCGAGGAAGGCGACGTAGCCGGCGGCGTCGAACGTGTCGGGGGCGCCCTTGCGCTCGCGGCGGCCGAGCCGGTCGAGCACCGAGTTCGCGAGGTGCCACCCGTCCATCCCCACCACCGCCACCTCGGGGCCGGCCAGCGACGCCGCGAGCGTGGACTTGCCCGCGCCCGGGCCGCCGACGATCCCGAGCAGCCGTCGGCGGCCGTCGGTGCGGGCGGCGGCGAGGAGGTGGTCGACGGTCGCGGTCATGGTGCGCATGATCGCCCAGGACGGGGTACCGCAGGGAGGTGCAGCTCCCCGTCCCCGAGCCGGGACCCCAGGCCGCGGTGGCGTTCGTCCGTGACCACCTCGCGGACCTCGCGTGCGACACCCCCGCCGCGTCCGGCTCCTTCCGCGGCGGGCAGGGCGCCGCCGACGCGGCCCTGGCCGCGCTCGACGTCACCGGCTACGCGGGGCGTCGCAACCAGGTCCTGCCCGAGTCCCGGCGCGGGGCCTCGCGGATGTCGCCCTACATCCGCCACCAGCTCGTCGACCTGACCGTGCTGTGGGACCACGTCGCCGACGCCCCGGCGAACGACCGGCGCAAGTACCGCGACGAGCTGACCTGGCAGGAGTACACCCGGCACCTCTACGCCCGCTTCGGTCGCGACGGCGAGCCGGCGCTGCGCGAGGAGCTGCGCGCGACCCCGCCGTCGCCGCCCGAGCCCTGGGACGAGCCGTGGCCGCGGGACATGGCGTGCATGGACGCGACCCTGGAGGAGCTGCACACCGACGGCTGGCTGGTCAACCAGACGCGGATGTGGCTGGCCAGCCAGTGGACGGTGCGCGCGGGCGCCCGGTGGCGCGACGGCGAGGAGGTGTTCTTCACCCACCTGCTCGACGGGTCCCGCGCGGCGAACCGGCTCAACTGGCAGTGGACGACCGGGGCCGGCAACGGGAAGGCGTACGCGTTCTCGCGCTGGCAGGTCGAGAAGCGGGCGCCCGCCCTGTGCCGGGGCTGCGCGCTGCGCGACGCCTGCCCCGTGCAGTCGTGGCCGTCCGACGAGCGCACCCTGCGCGTGCCGGCGTCGGAGCTGCTGCGCGGCGACCCCGACCCGGAGGTGACGGCGGGGCCCTCGCTGCCGACGTCCGGCGATGTCGACGCCGTGTGGCTGACCGCCGAGTCGCTCGGCGACGCCGACCCGGCCCTCGCCGCACACCCCGACGTCCCGGCGGTGTTCTGCTTCGACGAGCCGCTGCTGCGGCGGCTCATGCTCTCGGGCAAGCGGCTGGTGTTCCTCGCCGAGACCCTCGCCGACCTCGCGACGCGGCGGCCCGTCGAGATCCGCCGCGGCCGGGTGGCCGACGAGCTCGCCGGGCGCCGCCTCGCGGTGACCTTCGCGCCGGTGCCCGGCTTCCGCCGGCGCGCCGCCGAGCTCGAGCCGGCCGTCGTGCACCCCTGGCCGTGGCTGTTCCGGCCGCGCGCCGGGCGGATGCAGTCGTTCACGGCGTGGCGCAAGGGCATGCCGGCGCAGCCGGACCGCTGACCGTGCCAGGCTGAGCCATGGTGCGGGAGCAGCAGCCGTGGCTGGACGTGCCGTTCGGGGAGAAGGACGAGGCCAAGGCCGCCGGCGCGCAGTGGGACTGGCGCGCCAAGCGCTGGTACGCCCCCCGGCCCGGGATGCCCGAGCTCGCGCGGTGGCTGCCGGCACCGGCCGACGTGCCGGAGGACCTCGCCGACGTGGCCGACGTGGCCGACGGGACCGACGTGACCGACGTGACCGACGTGGCCGACCTGGCGGATCGTGGTCCTGCTCTCGATCTCGGCGGGCGCTCCCTGCCGGCGGGCGCCGAGGGCGAGGTCCGGCTCGCCGAGGCGTTGCGAGGGCTGACCGAGGCGGGACCGCTCGCGCAGCGCCGCCCGCCGTGGCGGGTGCTGCACGCCGTGCCGATGGGCCCGGGCTGCGGCGACATCGACCACGTGCTGCTCGGGCCGCCGGGGTTGGTCACCGTGAACACCGAGCACCACCACGGGCGGACGGTGCGCGTCGACGGCGACCGGATGACCGTCGACCGCAAGCCCGTCGACCACCTCCCCCGCGCGCGGGAGGAGGCGGAGCGCGCCGGGCGGCTGCTCGCGGCGGCCCGGCGGGACGAACCCGGGACGGCGCCGCCCGCCGTGGGTGCGCTGGCCGTGGTGGCGGCGTCGGTGACGACCGCGTCGGCGCCGCCGGGCGTGCTCGTCGCGACCCCGGTGGGCCTGCCGCGGCTGATCACCGCGCTGCCCGCGGTGCTGGCGGACGGCGAGATCGACGAGCTCTACGCCGCGGCGCGGCGGCTGGGGACGTGGACGCGGGAGCTCTGAGGGCGGGTCAACGCCCGCCCGATCCCCCGCGACCCGCCCGCGACGAGCGCCGTCCCCGCCAGGGGCTCTCGCGTCGGGCTCGTCGGGGCGGCCTCGCACGGCGCCCGGGCGCTAGAAGGGCGGCGGGTCGGGGTCGTCGAGCAGGGAGCGGCGTCCCGGTGGTGGCCGACCGGGCGGTGCGTCGGGAGCGGGTGTCTCCACGTGCGGCGGAGAGGGGTCGTTCTCCCACATCGGCCCGTCGTCGGCGTACTGATGCGGCTCCGCGCGCGAGGGCGTGGCCGGCGGACGGGGTGCAGGAAGATCGTCGACGACCGGGCGCGGCGGGCGGTCGTACGTGTGCCCGGTCGGGCTCGTCCAGGTGAACCAGCCGGGCCGGGGCTGCTCGAGGCGCCAGCCCTGGTCCTTGAGGTCGTGGTCGTGGCCGCACGCCGGGCCGAGGTTCGCGCCGACGGTGAGCCCGTGCTCGAGCACCGAGAGGGTGTGGTCGATCTCGGACTCGAGCGCCGAGGCACCGCACGGCGGGAACACGCACGAGCGGTCGCGCATCGTGATCCAGCGCCGCAACGCCGCGGACGGGAACCGGGCCAGGGCCTCCCGGGCGCGCCGGCGCCTTCGCGCGGCCGCGCGCTCCCACCCCGCCGCGTCCGTTCCGCGGAAGTGACCGAACGGCGTGAGCCCGACGAGGGCACCAGGCTCCTCCGCGCTGCGTTCCTGCGCCGCCTGCTCGTGCGTCGCCCGCTCCTCGGCCTCCCGCGCGGCCCGGTCCTCGGTGCGCGCGGTGCGCCAGCAGGCGAGCTGGTGGCGAAGGTCCGCGATGAGTCGCGTCCAGCCGGGATGGTCGCCCGGATGCAGGCCGTCGAGCACCGCCTCGCTGACGTGCAGCTCGACCACCGGGCGGGGCGCGCTCTCGATGGGCGGCTCCTGCGGCGTGGTGGAGGTCTGGTCCGGGCGGTGCCGGGTGATCAGCGCGGCGACCAGGGCCCCGGTCCGGTCGGTGACCGCCACCCGCCACTCGGCGTCGCCGTGGGAGGCGGCGAGCTCGCGGGCGGTGCCGGCCGGGATCACGCCCCATCCGGGCAGCCGGGCCGGGCGGTCGTCGATCTGCAGCAGCGTCGCGAGACCCACCCGCAGCTCGAACCGGGACTGCCGCGTCGGGCGCCGCCCACCGGCCGAGGCCGGGGGATCGTCCGGCGGAGCGCCGGCGGGATCGGGCGTGCGACGCGGCTGGGGGTCGTCCGGCAGCGCCGCGGCGAGCACCGCGTCGATGATCTGGTCGTCGGTGGCGCCCGCGTTGGCGGGGTGGAACACCGCGAGCACGACGTCGGCCCGGATGGTCTCGATCAGCCCGGCGCGGCCCGCGGCCTGGGCCCGCGCCGCCAGCGCGTTGACCCGGCGGGTGAAGCTGACCCCGCCGGGCAGCGGCAGGTCCATCGCCGAGATGTTCACCGTGCCGGCCTCGGTGCACCGCGCCCGGACCCGTCGTTGGCGTCGGTGCTTGCGATAGAGGGTCTGCGCCCACTCCGGGTCGAGGGCCTTGGCCCTCGCCTGCACCTGGTCGATCAGCCGCGAGGGGGTGAGCGTCCCCGCCTCGTCGACCAACCCGTCGATCACCTCGCGGGCGTGCTCCTCGGACAGCGCCGCGGTGCCGCGCACCAGGATGCCCACCCGCTGCTCGTCGATCAGACCCGCCCGCCACGCCGCGCCGAGCCGGGTGTGGCGCTCCGCGGCCTCGGCCAGATCGAGGATGCGCCCCACGGCCGTACGCGACGCCGCGAGCACCACCCGCAGCTCGTCACCCGCCGCCGGCACGTCGACCTCGGCCCGGCCACCCGGCTCGTCGGGGTCGGCCAGCGACGCCTCCCGCGCCGCGAGGTGGAAGCGCGCCTGCTGGTGGGCGAGCTGGCGGCGCTGGGCGGCCAGCAGCCGCACCGTGTCGTACGGCGACACCCGCGTGGGATCGATGCGTTCGAGCACGACGGCGAGCGCGGCGCCGGCGGGGAGCTCCTCGAGCTCCGCCGGCACCTCGTCGTAGTCGTGATCGAACATGTGTTCGATGATACTGCGCACCCCCGACACCGCGGGGGCACTACGTCAGATCTGCCGCGACCAACCGACGAGGAGCACCATCGCGAGCCCCCCCCCGGCTCGAACCGTGCCTCATGGCGACTCGCGACATCGCAGGAGAGGGCCGCAGGCGTGCCGCAGGGGTGCCGCAGGGGTGCGGGCGGAGCCTGGCTCGACGCGTACCACCGGCACCGGCGAACCCGGCGCCGCGCTCCTCGGCACCTCCGGACTGGTCTCTCGCGACGCGCAGACGCATCCGCGCCCTGCCCACGGTCAGATCTGCCGCACCCACCCGACGACCAGCAGCACCGCCGCGAGCACGACCACCCCGGCCACGGGCAGCACCCACGGCCGGCGACCGTGCCCCAGCACGGCCTCGGTGAGTCGCACGTGCAGCGCGGCGAGCCCCCACCACACCAGCGCGAGCACCCCCAGCACCGCGACCCACGCCCACGCGTGCGCCGCCCACGCCCCGACGAGGCTCGGGCCGCCCCAGGCGTCGTCGTACGGCCCGGCGACGACGAACCCGTAGAACGGGCCGCGCGCGGTGGCCAGCAGCGCCATCCCGGCCAGCCACCAGAACAGCAGCCCGAACACCGCCCCGAGCAGCCCGTGGACCATCACCCGCGCCCCGCGGACCCGGTCGCGGAGGGGCGGCACCGGGCCGCCGCACGCGAGGTGCCGCCGCGCCGCGTCCACGCCGCCCGCCGGCCCGCTGACGGCCACCGCCATCATCACCCCCGCCGACGCCGGGAGCAGGCCGAGCCCGTAGGCCGCACGGCGACCGATCGCCCGCCGCGGGCCCCGAGCGACCGGCGCAGCCACCGGGGCCGTCGGGCGGGTGGTCGTCGCGGCGCGGCTCATGCCCGGGGACGGTAGGCGCGCCCCCCGACACCCCGCATCGACCTCAGGGACCGGATCCGCCTCCCCCGCAGGGATGAGGTCAGAGCAGCTCGAGCACGAACGGCAGCTCCTGGACGCCGTACCAGGCGAGCTCGTGGTCCTCGGCCTCGCCGAGGGTGAACTCGGCGTCCGGGTCCCCCAGGTCGGCCGCGTCCACGACCGCCGCGGCGGCGCGCACGGCGCCCGCGGCGTCCTCGAGGTCGAGGTGCACCGCCGCCAGGCGCGCCATCGGGACCGGGCCCGCCACGCGCACCACGGCGTCGTCGAGGTCGGGGCGCAGCGTCACGTCGTCGACGTCCGCGCTCACCACGGCCCGGCGCGGGGACGCCGACGGGTCCTCCGCCAGCTCGGTGGCCAGCAGGCGCAGCGACGCCCGCGCCGCCTCGCTCATCGCCACGTACTCGAGCTCCTCGTCGTCCCCCGACGCGTAGGCCTCGCGCAGACGGGGCGTCAGGGCGAACGCCGTGCCCGACAACGGCTGCAGCTGCTCGTCCGCGAGCAGCCGCCGCAGGCCGGCCACCGTGGCCGGGACGTAGATCCTCACCGTTCCCCCGTCCTCTCGCGCACCCACCGCGCCGCGGTCGTCCGCAACGCGACCTGCGCGACCTCGGCCTGCTTGCGGGGGTCCATGACGTTCCAGCCGGTCACGGCCCGGTCCTCGGCGTCGGGCGCGTGCTCGGTCACGGCGATCCCGGCCGCGCGCAGCCGTGCGATCTCGCCGGCGGTCCGTCCGCCGATCAGCCCGCGCAGCCAGCCGTCGGTGGCCCCGACGGGATTCGACCACACCGTCGGCGACTCCCCCGAGCGGGCCAGGGGCACGAGGACGAGCGCCTCGTCGACGCGGGGCAGGTCGCGGTCGAGCAGGAGGTCGGCGGACGTCGCCGAGCACACCCCGCCGTCGACGTAGCGGCGCCCCGCGATGCGCACCGGCGAGAACCAGCCCGGCACCGCGCACGACGCCGTGGCCGCCTCGGCCATCGACGCCGGCGGCGCCCCGGTCCGGCCGAACGGCACCCGGGCACCGGTGTCGTAGTCCATGGCCACGATCCGCACCTGCGGCGCCTCGGGCCACTGCTCCCGCGCCCACTTGGTGGCCCAGCGGTGCAGGCCGGTGGTGTCGCCCCGGCCGGTCGGCAGCAGCGCCGCCCCGAACGCCAGCGGCGGGAACCGGCCCGGCCGCCGCGCGATCTCGCCCAGCAGCCGCAGCGACCCGGGACCGACCCGCGGCACCGGCGGCAGCCCGCGCCGCGCCGTCGACCGCGGGGCCCCCTTGGGCCGCGACGGCGCGGGGGGCGGGTCGAGCAGCTGGGCCAGCATGTCCGCCACCGGGACCCCGCTCGCCAGCGCCGCGGCGATCACCGAGCCCGCCGACGTCCCGACCAGCACGTCCGCCTCGCGCGCGTCCCGCCCGGTCTCCTGCTCCCACGTCGTCAGCGCCGCGATCGTCCACGCGTAGCCCAGCTGCCCGCCGGTGCCCAGGACGAGGCCGAGGCTCACCGCGGGCCCGTCATCGCGGCACCGTCGCCCGCAGCTCCGCCAGCGACTCGGTGACCAGTTCGCCCAGCTCGTCCACGTCCGCCATCGAGTCGCGGTCGGCGTTGAAGCCGTAGAAGACCCCGCCGTCGTACGACGTCAGCCCCACCGCCAGCGACTGCCCCTTCGCCAGCGGGACCACCGGGTACATCTCGAGCATCCGCGCCCCCGCCGCGTACAGCGCGTGCTGCGGGCCCGGGACGTTGGAGACGACGAGGTTGAACAGCCGCCGCGCGAAGCCGTTCGCGGCCCGGGCGCCCAGCGCGTGCAGCGTCGGCGGCGCGAACCCGCCCACCCGCACCAGCGCGTTCGCCCCCACCGACTGGCCCGACTCCTTGTGCTCCCGCATCGCGTGCGCGACGTGGTGCATCCGCAGCACGGCGTTGGGCTCGCCGACGGGCAGGTCCACCAGGAACGACGCGATCTGGTTGCCGAGCAGCCCGGCGCCCTGGATGGACCCCGTGGTCTCCGCGTCCCCGCGCACCGACAGCGGCACCATCGCGCGCATCGTCGTCGTCGGCGAGACCGTCGCCCCCCGCGAGAGCAGCCAGTTGCGCAGCGCCCCCGAGATCACCGCGAGCACGACGTCGTTGATCGTGCCGCCGTGAGCGCGGCGGACGGCGCGGTAGTCCTCGAGGTCCGTGCGGGTCATCGAGAAGCGCCGCTGGGTGGAGATCGGGACGTTGAGCGGGCTGACCGGCGCCGGGCGCACCGCCGTCCGCACCGCCGAGAACAGGCCCCCGGCCACGCCCGCGACCTTGGTGACGGTGTCCGCCGCGTCGCGCACCGCGTCCCGCGCGGCCTCGACGGCGTTGCCGGGACGGGAGACGTTCTCGCTGACGGCGTCGTAGATCAGCCGCCACGACGTCGGCTCGCGGCGCGCGACCCAGTCGTCGTCGGGGGTCGGGCGGCCGTTCGCGGTGTCGTCGAGCACCACCTGGCCGATGTCGATCGAGGCGACCCCGTCGACCATCGCCTGGTGGGTCTTGGTGACCAGCGCGACCCGCCCGCCCGACAGCCCGTCGACGAGGTACATCTCCCACAGCGGCCGGGTGTGGTCCAGCGGGCGCGACATCAGGCGGGCGACCAGGTCGCACAGCGCCCGCTCGGTGCCCGGAGGCGGCAGCGCGGAGCGCCGCACGTGGTAGGTGACGTCGAAGTCGACGTCGTCGATCCACACCGGGCGCGCCATGCGCCCCGGCACCTCGCGGATCTTCTGGCGGTAGCGCGGCACCAGCCCGATCCGGCTCGAGATGAGCTCGACCAGGCCGTCGTAGTCGAACCCGGACCGCGGCTTGCGGAAGACGGACACGCTCCCGACGTGCATCGGAGTCGTCGGTTGATCCATGTAGAGGAACGAGGCGTCCAGCGCCGACAGGCGGTCCGGCATGGGCGCGATCGTCGCACAGGGACCGAGCCGGGGCCGGGGGTCGGGGCGTCTGCCAGGCTGGTCGTGATGTCGCCCTCACCCAGCTCGGCGTCCGGTCGGCCGGTCTCGCCGAAGGACGCCTTCGTGACGGTCTACGGGCGCAAGCCGGTGCTCGAGGCGCTCGGCGACCCGGCGCTGCAGGTCGACAAGGTGGTGCTCGCCGAGGGCGCCGACCGCGACGCCGTGCGCACCTTCACCGAGGCCGCCCGGGCCCGCGGGCTCGTGCTGCAGCGGGCGTCGGCGCAGCGGGTGAAGGTCCTCGCCGGCAACGGGCGCCAGGACCAGGGCGTGCTCGCCGACGTCGTGGCCCCGCGGATGCGCCCGCTGGAGCACTTCCTCGAGGACCTGACGGGCAGCGCCCGCGTCCTCGTGCTCGACAGCCTGACCAACCCGGCCAACGTCGGGATGATCCTGCGCTCGGCCACCGGCGCCGGGCTCGAGGGCGTCCTGCTCCCCCGGCGCGGCGTGCCGTCGATCGACCCGCTGGTGATCAAGGCATCGGCCGGCGTCGCCTTCCACGCGCCCGTGCTGCGCGCCCGCACCGCCGCCGACGGCCTCGCCGCCCTCGCCGAGGCGGGGTTCCTGCTCTACGGGCTGGACGGGCCCGCCGAGACCTCCCTGTTCGACGCCGAGCTCCCGGACCGCGTCGCGCTCGTCGTCGGCGGCGAGACCGACGGCCTCACCGACGACGTGCGCGCCGAGCTGCACGGGACGCTGACGATCCCGCTGGCCGAGGGCGTCGAGTCGCTCAACGCCGCCGTCGCCGCCTCGGTGGCCTGCTTCGAGCTGACGCGCCGCCGGGGCTGAGCTCCGGGCCGTCCACTCCGGGGAAACGGCCCCCGGCGGCGCCACGGCCTGCCTAGGCTCGGTCCCGTCCCCGCGGACCGGTCCTCCCCCGGCCCCGCCCGCTCGCGCTGTGCCGGGAGGACCCGTTGACCGCCCCTGCGACGACCCCTGCGACGACCCCTGCCCGTGCGCGCCGGGTGGGCGCCGTGCCCGCCCCGCGCGTGCGCCCGCTCGACGAGGTGCTCGCCGCGCCGGGCGAGCGACCCGACCCGGTCCCGGTCCCCGACCCCGGGCGCGCGCAGCAGGAGCTCGACCGGCTCGCCGCCGCCCTGCGCCCGATGGCGGCGCGCCTGCTCACCGCCGTCGGCGACGTCCTGGCCGGACGGCGGCCGGCGCGGCACCTCGACGCCCTGCTCACCCCCGACGCGCTCGCCGTCCTCGCGCGCGCCGCGCCGCCCCCGGGCACGCCCGCCCGCACCCGCGCGGCGGGCGGCGCCCCGGGCGGCGCCGTCCTGCGCGGGCTGCGGGTGTGCGCCGTCGGACCGCGCGCCGCCGAGGTGGCGGCCGTCGTCCCCGGTCAGGACCGCGTCCGGGCCGTCGCCGCCCGCCTCGAACGCACCGACGACGGGCCCGCCGACCCCGGCCGCTGGCGCCTGGTGGCGCTGTGGCCGGGGTAGCGCTCGATCAGCCCGGCGTCCGGGGCGGCGCCCCGTGGCACTGCTTGTACTTGCGGCCCGAGCCGCACGGGCAGGGTGCGTTGCGCGACGGGGTGTCGGCGCGACGGGCCTGCTGCGGGTTGGCGCGGGCGGCACGGCCACCGCCGGCGCCGTTGCCGTCGCCCGCGGCGTGCCGGGCGGCCTGGCCGTCCTCGTCGGGGCCGCTGTAGTTCAGCTCCTGCGCGCGGCGCCCGCCCAGGCCCGCGCCCCGGAAGGCCTCGGGCATCGAGCTCTGGCCGAGCTGCGAGAGCGCCGGCCCCGCGGCCGTCACCGGTCCGCCGTCCTGCGCCTCCTGCGGGGCGGGCTGGGCGGCCCGGCGCCCCTGGCCGTTGCCCGGGCGCTGCGTCGCGGGCGCCGGACCGCGGCCGGGCCGGTTGCGGCCGCCCCGCCCGGTCGGGGCCTGCGCCGCCGGTGCCTGCTGCGGGGCTCCCGCGGGCGGCATCGCGCCCGGCGGCACCGCACCCCCGGGCGCCCGCGGCGGCACCGGGATCGCACTGGTCGGGGCGCCGGTCAGGCGCGGGTCGACCGGCAGCGGCGCCGCGCCCGCGGTGGTGCGGGTCTGGCTGGTGCGCGGGTCCGGGGTGTCCGGCGTGATCGCCGGCTGGACGTTGGTGTCCGTGGACGGGTTCGCCCCCGGCACCGCGTCGACGGGCGCCTGCTCCTCGACCTGGATGACCAGGTTGAACAGGAACGCGACGGACTCCTCACGGATGCCCTCCATCATGGAGGTGAACATCTCGAAGCCCTCGCGCTTGTACTCGATCTTGGGATCGCGCTGCGCCAGCGCCCGCAGGCCGATGCCCTGCTTGAGGTAGTCCATCTCGTACAGGTGCTCGCGCCACTTGCGGTCGAGCACCGAGAGCACCACCTGGCGCTCCAGCTCGCGCATCCCGCCCTCGGGCGCGATCTGGTCGATCTCCGCCTCGCGGCGCTCGTAGGCCGCGAGGGCGTCCTCGGTGAGCACCTCGACCAGCAGGTCGCGGTCGATGTCGTCGTGCTCCTCGACGAGGTCCTCCCACGCGACCCCGACCGGGTAGAGCTGCTTGAGCCCCGTCCAGAGCTTCTCGAGGTCCCAGTCCTCGCTGTAGCCCTCGGACGTCGCGCCGTCGACGTAGGCCGTGACCACGTCGACGATCATGTTCTGGACCTGGTCGGACAGATTCTCGCCCTCGAGGACGCGGTGGCGCTCGGCGTAGATCACCGTGCGCTGCTGGTTCATCACCTCGTCGTACTCGAGGACGTCCTTGCGCGCCTCGAAGTTCTGCTGCTCGACCTGCGTCTGCGCGCTGCGGATCGCCCGCGAGACCATCTTGGCCTCGATGGGCATGTCCTCGGGCAGGTTGAACCGCGTCATGATCGACTCGACCATGGCGCCGTTGAACCGCCGCATCAGCTCGTCGCCCAGGGACAGGTAGAACCGCGACTCCCCCGGGTCGCCCTGACGTCCCGAGCGGCCGCGCAGCTGGTTGTCGATGCGCCGCGACTCGTGGCGCTCGGTGCCCAGCACGTAGAGCCCGCCGGAGTCCTTCACCGACTCGGCCTCGCGCTCCACCTCGTCCTTGACCGCGGCGAGCGTCTCGTCCCACGCCGCCTCGTACTCCTCGCGCGTGTCGACCGGGTCGAGACCCTTCGCGCGCAGGCGCTGGTCGGCGATGAAGTCGGGGTTGCCGCCGAGGACGATGTCGGTGCCGCGGCCGGCCATGTTGGTGGCCACCGTGACCGCGCCGTTGCGGCCGGCCTCGGCGATGATCTGGGCCTCCTGCTCGTGGAACTTGGCGTTGAGCACCGAGTGCGGCACGCCCCGTTCGGTGAGCAGCTTCGCCAGGTACTCCGAGCGCTCGACGCTCGTGGTGCCGATCAGCACCGGCTGGCCGCGCTCGTAGTGCTCGGCCACGTCGTCGGCCACGGCCTCGAACTTGGCCGGCTCGGTCTTGTAGACGAGGTCGGCCTGGTCGATGCGCTGCGGCGGGCGGTTGGTCGGGATGGTGACCACGCCGAGCTTGTAGGTCTTCGAGAGCTCCGCCGCCTCGGTCTGGGCGGTACCGGTCATCCCGGAGAGCTTGTCGTAGAGGCGGAAGTAGTTCTGGAGCGTGATCGTCGCCAGCGTCTGGTTCTCCGGCTTGATCTCGACGCCTTCCTTCGCCTCGATCGCCTGGTGGAGACCCTCGTTGTAGCGGCGTCCCACGAGCACGCGGCCGGTGAACTCGTCGACGATCAGGACCTCGCCGTCGCGGACGATGTAGTCCTTGTCGCGGAGGAAGAGCTCCTTGACCTTGATCGCGTTGTTCAGGTACCCGACGAGCGGGGTGTTCGCGGCCTCGTAGAGGTTGTCGATGCCGAGCTGGTCCTCGATGAAGGACACGCCCTCCTCGGTGACACCGATCGTCTTCTTGCGCTCGTCGACCTCGTAGTGGACGTCGCGCGTCATCTTCGGCGCCAGGCGGGCGAACTCGGTGTACCAGCGCGCGCTCTGCTCGGCCGGGCCCGAGATGATCAGCGGCGTGCGGGCCTCGTCGATGAGGATCGAGTCGACCTCGTCGACGACGGCGAACGCGTGGCCGCGCTGCACGCACTCGGCCTTCGACCAGGCCATGTTGTCGCGCAGGAAGTCGAAGCCGAACTCGTTGTTCGTGCCGTAGGTGATGTCGGCCCGGTACGCGCGGCGGCGCTCGTCGGCGGGCATGCCGGAGTAGATGGCGCCGACCTCGAGCCCGAGGAAGCGGTGCACGCGGCCCATCCACTGCGAGTCGCGCTGGGCCAGGTAGTCGTTGACCGTGATGACGTGGACGGGCTCGCCGGAGATCGCGTTGAGGTACGCCGGGAGCGTCGAGACCAGCGTCTTGCCCTCGCCGGTGCGCATCTCGGCGACGTTGCCCTCGTGCAGCGCCGCCCCGCCCATGAGCTGCACGGGGTAGTGGAACTGCCCGAGCGTGCGGGACGCCGCCTCGCGGACCACCGCGAAGGCCTCGGGCAGCAGGTCGTCCAGCGACTCGCCGTCCGCGTAGCGCTCGCGGAACTCGTCGGTCTTGGCGCGGAGCTCCTCGTCGGTCAGCTCGGCGATCTCGTCGGCGAACGTGTCGACGTAGTCCGCGATCTTGCCGAGGCGCTTGACCGTCCGCGTCTCGCCCGCACGCAGCAGTCGGTTCAGGACCACGATGGTGACCTCGCTCGTCCTCGTCGGCGCCACGGTTCCCCGGGCCCGGCGCACGGCGCGGCACGGGCCCGCTCCCCATCGTAGGCGTTCGGAGAACGGGCCCTGTGCCGCCTGCCCGTCAGACCAGAGCGATCACGCCGTAGGCGTAGCCGTGGCGTCGGTACACCACGCTCGGCCGGCCCGTGTCCTTGTCGGAGAAGAGGAAGAAGTCGTGCCCGACGAGCTCCATCTGGGAGAGCGCGTCGTCGATCGTCATCGGGATCGCGTGGTGCTCCTTGGTGCGCACCACCTGTCCGGGCAGGTAGGGGTCGACGTCCTCGGTGGATCCGTCCTCGACCGGGGTGCGGGCGGCCGGGACCTCGATCTCCCAGCCCTCACGGTCGTCGGGCACCTCGCGCTCGAGCAGCTCCGTCGCCGTGGCGGCCGACGAGGCGAGGGCGGCCTCCGAGGCCGACAGCGCTCCGGTGGCCTGCGCGACCGAGGTCGGCACGCGGCGCCCGTGGCTCACGCGGCGGCGGTCGTGCGCGCGCCGCATCCGGGCCTCGAGGCGCGCGACGGCCTGGTCCATCGCGCAGTAGAAGTCGGCCGAGCAACCTTCGCCGCGCACCACGGGGCCGCGTCCGCGACCGGTGATCTCCACGCGCTGGCAGTTCTTGGATCGACGGGGGTTCGGCTCGTGGGAGAGCTGGACCTCCATCCGGACGATCTTGTGGTCGTAACGTTCGAGACGGCCCAATTTGTCTGCCGTGTGCTCGCGGAAGTGTTGCGGGACCTCGACGTTCCGTCCGCAGACAACGATCTCCAAGACGACCTCCCGGTCTGGGGGTACGGTGCGCGGCCCGCTCGTCGGGGAGGGATCGGATCGGCATGCCTCGCCGGGACCGGGACCGCGTCGAAACTGCGTTCGCGCCTCCTGTCGTTCACCGACTCAGGATGTGAGGCGTCACCGTAGTGACAACTCCCGTTCCCATGGAAGGTCCGATCCGTCCGGAGACGACCTCTCGGACGACACCCGCGCGGGTGGTTCACCCAGCGTGGCGGCCTCCGGGTGGGTGACCACCGGCGCGGCCGACCGGACTCGCCCGGATGAGCGTCCGCGGCGCGCGCGGGTCCGCCACGGTGAGCACCACGACGACGTCCACCGGCCGCCCGGCCGCCGCGAGCAGGCTCGTCGCGGCGCGCGCCGTCGCCCCGGTGGTGAGCACGTCGTCGAGCAGCGCCACCGCGCAGCCCGGCGGCGGCAGCCCGCGGGGCCGCACGCGCAGGTGGCGGGCGAGGTTGTCGGCGCGGGCCGCGGCGTCCAGCCCGACGGCGTCGGCCGCGCCGCGGCCCAGCGCCAGCGCGCGCGACACGCACGGGAGACGCAGCGCAGTGGAGCTCGACCCGTCGACCGGCAGTCGCGGCGGCGCGGGGCCCGACCGGCCGGCCACCACCGCGCGGGCCAGGCGCAGCACGTGGTCGCCCCCGCGGGCGCGGGCCGCCGACGGGCGCGACGGCGCGGGCACGAGCGCGGCGGGCGGGACCGCCCCGGCGCGCAGCGCCTCGACGACCAGCCCGGCCAGCGGGCGCGCGAGCTCCCGGCGGCCGCGCTCCTTGTAGGCCAGCAGGACCTCGCGCGCGCGCCCGGCGTACGGCGCCAGCGCGAGCACCGGCGGCAGCCCCGGCAGGTCGAGCAGCGCGGGGCTGCGCCAGCGCTCGCGGCACGCGGCGCACCAGCGCTCGCCGTCGAGGCCGCACCCGGCGCACGGCGCGGGCAGCAGCAGGTCGGCGAGGGCGAGGAACGCCGCTCCGAGGGCTGAGGCCGGTTCGCGGGACACGCCGTCCAGCCTCGGGCGCGCACCGGGTCCGGGGCCAGCACCACCCTCCCGGCCCGGGGACGCATCCGGCCGATGGGGACGGCGGGCGGAGCAGCGGCGCCGCGGTCAGCCGGGGTACGCCGGCACGGTGCCCGCCCCGAACCCCGGCACGGACTGCCAGACGTCGCCGCCGCTCGTGCTCCCGCCGTCGAGGGGCAGGGTCCAGGTGCCGCCCTGGTCGGACACCACGAGCGGGCGCCCCGGGCGCGCGGCCACCGCGGTGACGGGCGGTGTCAGGTTCGTCGTCGACAGCGACTCGACGTCCAGGCCGTCCACCGAGGCGAGGGTGACGGGGCGGTCGGCGCGGTTGCCGACGACGACGAGCTGGTCGGTGCGCGTCCAGCCCACGTCGAGGACCTGGTCGAGCGCCTCGGGCCGCAGCTCGGTGACCGACCCGAGCCGCGCCCCGCCCGCCCCGTCCCGCGCGATCGCCGCGACCAGCACGTGGCCTCCCGCCACGAGCGCGAGCCGGGACCCGTCCGGCGAGATGCGCACCGCCGAGACCGGCCCTGCCGCGCCCGGCGGTGCGGTGACGCCCGCGCCGGTCAGGGCCGCGGCGTCCACCGCGACGGGCCGCACCGCGCCGCCCGGGCCCTGACGCACGCCGCGGACGACGGTGCTGCCGTCCTGCACCGACCACACCTCGGTGCCGTCCGGGGTCCACGTCGGCCGCACCAGGGAGCGGCCCTCGATCCCGCTGACGGCGAGCTCGGAGCCCCCGGCGCCGGTGAGCAGCCGCGCCCGGCGGGCCGCCGGGTCGCCGCCGGGGGTGTCCTCGGCGACCACGGCCACGTCGCCCTCGAACGACGCCGAGGCCGACACGGCCTGGTAGGCGCCCCGGCCGGCCGGGCCGCCCGCGGGCTCGCCGGAGAGCAGGCGCAGGCGCCCACCGTCGGCCACGAGCACCGGCACCTCGGCGTCGCCGGGGCCGCCGACCACCGGGTCCACCGGCAGGTCGGGGCGCCGGGCGACCTCCGGGGGCAGTCCGGCGAGGGTGTCGCCGACGGCGATCTCGGGAGTGGCCGGCAGCAGCGGCTCGCCGTCGACCAGCAGGCGGACCTGGGAGACCCCGATGCCCGCGAGCGTCAGCGTCACCTGCTGGGCGATCTCGCGGCGGCGCGGGTCGTCGAGCGGGCCGGTGCGGGACAGGTCGACGACGGCCGTGCCCTCGGGCGTGAGCGTGACGTCGGAGCGCAGCGTCGTGCCCACCGGCAGCGAGCTCACCGCCGCGCCCGCCAGCGACTCGGACGGCCCGGCGAGCAGGTACTGCAGCGTGCGGGTGGGCACCGAGCGCGCCGGGCTCGTCGCCAGGTAGCGCGGGTCGGACACGGGCCCGGCGCGCTGCGTGTCGAGGAACCACGTGCGCACCGGGCGGGTGTTGGCGCGCAGGTCCGAGCGCCGCACGATCGTGCCCGTCGGCAGCGAGGAGATGCGCCACTGGCCGTTCTGCTCGGTGAGGCCCACGTCCACCTCCACCGGGCGCACGCCGGCGACGAACACGCCCTCCGGGGTGAGGACGCCCAGTGCCGTCGCCCGGATGCGCACCGAGGCCTGGCCGGGCGGGGCCGGGCGGTCGGCGAACACCGTGTCGACCTGGTCGTTGACGACCACCGGCGCCGCCCCGTCGTCCCAGGTCCCGGCCGCGGCGGGGGTGAGGAACGCGCGGGCGGCCTGGTGACGCTCGGCGGTCGCCCCGGACGCGAGCACCCAGCCCCGCACGGTCTCGAGCGGCCCGGCGTCGCGCGCGGGACCCGGCGGGGCGCTCGGCTCGGCGGCGTCGCCCACCCGGCGCAGGACGGTGACGTCCGACGACCCGGGCACCGAGGCGCAGCCCGCGGCCAGCGCCAGCAGCACCACCAGGGCGAGGAGTGCGCGCCTCACCGCGCCACCGACGTGCCCGGATCGGACGGCGGGGAGGGCTGGGGGAAGACGGCGTCGAGGTCGTCGGCCCCGTCCGCGTCGGGGCTCCCGTCGCCGTTCCCGTCCGCGTCGGCGTCCATCGGCGGCAGCGCGGTGCCGGTGGTGGGCGCGGCGTCATGGATGCCGGGCTCCGCGGCGGCCGGCGCGGCGGCCACGGGCAGCAGCGGCAGGGGGCTGGTGCGCAGGCGCTCGCCGTGGCGCAGCGGCAGCGTCAGCCGGAACACCGCGCCCCGGTCGACCTCGCCCCACGCCTGCAGCCAGCCGCCGTGCAGGCGGGCGTCCTCGAGGCTGATGGCGAGCCCGAGCCCGGTGCCGCCGCTGCGGCGCTGGCGGGACGGGTCGGCCCGCCAGAACCGGTTGAACACCAGGCCCGCCTCCCCGGGCTTGAGGCCGATCCCGTGGTCGCGCACCACCACCGCGAGCGCGCCCTCGTCAGCGGCCAGGCGCACCTCGATCGGCCGGCTCTCGCCGTGGTCGATGGCGTTGGCGAGCAGGTTGCGCAGGATGCGCTCGACGCGGCGGGGGTCGACCTCGGCGAGGACGGGCTCGTCGCCGTCGCCCAGGTCGAGCAGCAGGGGCGTCGCGGTCTCGTCGACGAGGTGGCGGACCGTCTCGGCCGCCCGGCGCACCACCGCGGCGACGTCGACCAGCTCGAGGCCCAGCTCGGCCATGCCGGCGTCGAGGCGGCTGATCTCCAGCAGGTCGGAGAGCAGGGTCTCGAAGCGGTCGAGCTCGTCGACCAGCAGCTGCGCCGAACGCGCCGCGGTGACCTCGCCGGGGTCGACCTGCGCGTGCAGCACCTCGGCGGCCATCCGCACGGTGGTCAGCGGGGTGCGCAGCTCGTGGCTGACGTCGGAGGTGAACCGGCGCTGCAGCGCCCCGAACTCCTCGAGCTGGCGGATCTGCGACTGGATGCTCGCCGCCATCTCGTTGTACGACTCCGCGAGCCGGGCGACCTCGTCGTCACCGTGCACGGGCATGCGTTCGTCGAGGTGGCCGTCGGCGAACCGTTCGGCGACGTCGGCGGCCTGGCGGACCGGGCGCACGACCTGCCGCGTCACCACCGACGAGATGCCCGCGAGCAGCACGAGCAGCACCCCGGCGGCGAGCGCGAGGGTGCTCTGGACCAGCGCGAGGGTGCGCTGCTCGGCCGAGAGCGGGAAGAGGAGGTAGAGCTGCAGGTTGCGCCCGGCGGTGCGCACGGGCTGGCCGACCACCAGGGTCGGCACCGGCGCCGCCTGCCCCGACGAGGCGACCGTCAGGTACTTCGTGGCGAGGAAGCCCTGGAGCACGGGCGCGCGCAGCTGCGGCGGGATGACCTGGGCCGGGCCCGCGCTGATCTCGCCCGTGGTGCCGCCCGGCACCGTCGGCAGCGCGCCCGGGACCGCCCCGAGCGTGTCCGAGCCGGCGATGAGCACCGCGTCGAACGCGCCGGCGTCGCTCACGGGGTCGCTGCCGCGCGTCAGACCGTTCGAGCCGGCGTCCTGGCCGCTGGTGGACAGCCGGTCGAGGACGTCGTCGAGCACCGCCTGGGCCCCGTCGCGGTCGGGGTCGATGCGCGCGAGGTCGCGCTCGAGGGCCTGGCGGGAGATGTCGGCCTGGATCAGCGCCGCCTGCTCCTTGCCCTGGACCAACCGGTCGGCGATCTGGGTCTGCAGCACGAGACCCAGCACGGCGACGACGACGATCGACATCGCCAGCGTCGAGAGCACCACCCGCAGCTGCATCGAGCGGCGCCACAGCACCCGGACCTGGCCGACGCGCTCGGCCACGAACCGGTCGAGACGCCGGCGGACGTTGATCAGCACGGACGTCATGGGAACGGCACGCCGATCAGGGCGGCCCGGCCTTGTACCCCACCCCGCGGACGGTCAGCACGACCTCGGGGTGCTCCGGGTCGACCTCGACCTTCGAGCGCAGCCGCTGCACGTGGACGTTGACCAGCCGGGTGTCGGCGGCGTGCCGGTAGCCCCAGACCTGCTCGAGCAGCACCTCGCGGGTGAACACCTGGCGCGGCTTGCGGGCCAGGGCCACCAGCAGGTCGAACTCCAGCGGCGTCAACGGGATGGTGCGCCCGTCGCGGCGCACCTGGTGGGCCGGGACGTCGATGGTGACGTCGCCGATCTGCATCTGCTCGGCGGGCTCGGCCGGGAACTGGCGCAGCCGGGCCCGGATGCGCGCGACGAGCTCCTTGGGCTTGAACGGCTTGACCACGTAGTCGTCCGCGCCGGACTCGAGCCCGAGCACCACGTCCACCGTGTCGGTCTTGGCCGTCAGCATCACGACCGGGACCCCGGACTCCGCGCGGATCGCCCGGCACACGTCGATGCCGTTCATCCCCGGCAGCATCAGGTCGAGCAGGACGAGGTCGGGCGCACTCTCGCGCAGGGCGGGCAGCGCCGACGAGCCGTCGCCCACCACCGTGGTCTCGAAGCCCTCGCCCTCGAGGACGATCGTCAGCATCTCCGCCAGCGAGGCGTCGTCGTCCACCACGAGGATCCGCGAGCTCATGTCTCAATGGTGTCACTTCTCACCGACGATCCGGAGGCGATATCGCCCGACCTTTCGGTCCCGAGTCGTTCTGCGACCAGTGACTCAGCCGTTCGGGTGAGTGCGACGTGCCCCTCGTCCGCCCCCACCACCGACCAGGGCGCGAGCCATGTCCGCGAGACGAGCTCGTCGTACACCTGGGCGCACCGGGCCTGCAGGGCCGCGTCGGACTCGTAGCCGTCCGGCGTGCGCGACGGGTCGGCGGCGGCACGCTCGCGGACCCGCCGCGCGGCCACCTCCCCCGGGACGCGGACGAGCACCTGGACGTCGGGCGCGGGCACACCGAGCCGCTCGATCTCGAGCGCGTGCACCCAGGCCACGAACTCCCCACCGGCGTCCTGCTCCTGCCGGGCCGCGCCGTACGCGACGTTGGAGGCCACGTAGCGGTCGACGAGGACGAGGTCGTACGCCTCCCGCGCGGCGCGCAGATCCGCCGCGGCCCCGGCCCGGTCCAGCGCGAAGAGCACGGCCATCGCGTGCACCGAGGAGCGCAGGTCGCCGTGGGCGCCGTGGAGCGCCTCGCCCGCCAGGGCGGCGTGGACGTCGGCGTCGTAGCGGGGGAACGCGTGCATGCTGACGCTGGCCCCGCGGCGGGCGGCGGCGTCGGCGAGCGCGGCGACCAGCGTCGCCTTGCCCGCGCCGTCGAGCCCCTCGACGGCCACCATCACGCCCACGCCATCACACCCACGACGGAACCCTATGCGGCGCCCCGGAGCGTGCTGAGCGAAGGGCCCCCTCGCGCGGTTGGACGGGCGAGGGGCACCCTTCGCCGGGTCGTCGGGGGCGCCGCGCGGGCGCGCACCGGAGATCACGAGCACGCCATCCACCGCGCCGAGCACCCGACCGTGCACCACGTGCCCCTGATCTCCGGCACCGCCCCGGAACGAGCGAAGGGCCCCCTCGCTCGAACAGCTCGAGCGAGGGGGCCCTCCGGTCGGTTCAGCCCCGAGGGGAGACCGAGGAGACCTCAGTAGCGGTAGTGCTCCGGCTTGTACGGGCCCTCGACGTCGACGCCGATGTACTCGGCCTGCTCCTTGGTGAGCTTGGTCAGCTCCGCGCCGAGCGCCTCGACGTGGACCTTGGCGACCTTCTCGTCCAGGTGCTTGGGCAGGCGGTAGACGCCGATCGGGTACTCGTCCGGCTTGGTCCAGATCTCGATCTGGGCGATCGTCTGGTTGGCGAACGAGTTCGACATGACGAAGCTCGGGTGCCCGGTGGCGTTGCCGAGGTTCAGCAGCCGGCCCTCGGACAGCAGGATGATCGAGTGGCCGTCCTCGAACTTCCACTCGTCGACCTGCGGCTTGATGTTGATGCGGTTGGCGCCGGACTTCTCGAGCTTCTCGACCTGGATCTCGTTGTCGAAGTGGCCGATGTTGCCCAGGATCGCCTGGTGCTTCATCCGCTTCATGTGGTCGAGGGTGACGATGTCCTTGTTGCCGGTCGTCGTGATGACGATGTCGGCCTCCTCGATGACGTTCTCGAGGGTGTTGACGTCGTAGCCCTCCATGAGCGCCTGGAGCGCGCAGATCGGGTCGGTCTCGGTGACCGTGACGCGGGCGCCCTGGCCGCGCAGCGACTCGGCCGAGCCCTTGCCCACGTCACCGAAGCCGGCGACGACGGCCTTCTTGCCGGAGATCAGCACGTCGACGGCGCGGTTGATGCCGTCGATGAGCGAGTGGCGGCAGCCGTACTTGTTGTCGAACTTCGACTTGGTGACCGAGTCGTTGACGTTGATCGCCGGGAAGAGCAGCTTGCCCTCGTTGAAGAACTCGTACAGGCGGTGGACGCCCGTCGTGGTCTCCTCGGTGACGCCCTTGATGCCCGACGCGACCTTGGTCCAGTGCTGCGGGTCCTCCTCGAGGCTGCGGCGCAGCGTGGCGAGCACGACCTGGTACTCGGCCGGGTCCTCGGCGGTGACGCTCGGGACGACGCCGGCCTTCTCGAACTCGACGCCCTTGTGGACGAGCATCGTGGCGTCGCCGCCGTCGTCGAGGATCATGTTCGGGCCCCGGGTCTCGGAGTCCTTCCACGCGAGCATCTGCTCGGCGCACCACCAGTACTCCTCCAGCGTCTCGCCCTTCCAGGCGAAGCAGGAGATGCCCTTGGGCTCCTCGGGGGTGCCGTGGGGGCCGACGACGACCGCGGCGGCCGCGTGGTCCTGGGTGGAGAAGATGTTGCAGGAGGCCCAGCGGACCTCGGCGCCGAGCTCGACCAGCGTCTCGATGAGGACGGCGGTCTGCACCGTCATGTGCAGCGAGCCGGAGATCCGGGCGCCGTGCAGCGGCTTGGCCTCGGAGTACTCCCGGCGCAGGGCCATCAGGCCGGGCATCTCGTGCTCGGCGAGCCGGATCTCGCGGCGGCCGAAGTCGGCCTCGGCGAGGTCGGCCACGGCGAAGTCGATGCCGTTCTTCTCGGCGTACTTCTGGTTGGCGGTGCCCACTGCGTTCGTCATGACTCCTCGTCTTCTCGGGTGTGTCGGCGGCGGCGGACCGTGCGGCGTCCGTGCCCGGGGCGCGTCTCGACCGGCTCTCGACCGGCGGTGCGGGACACGCCGGGAGGTCACGGGGCTGCGCGCACGGTTCACCACCATCCAGGCGCCCTTGCGATGGTGCGGACCACTGCCGAGCGTGGCGGACCGGGACGGTCCGTTGCAGCGCCACTCGGCAGCTTCCGTTCGCACGAGGTGTGCGATCGATGCCGTGACAGAAGTCCAGCACAGGCCCCATGGCCGGTCAACCGGGACGCGCCCCGGCCGGGCCCGGACGCACGCATCCGGTGACCCGTCCGCGCAGGTCCGCTCCGGGGTGCCACGGAACGCGTCGGCCGGATCACACCGGGCTCACGTGATTGTCGGCGATGGGGTCATCCGGGACCCCGCACGTAGGATGCGTGACCGGAACCACAGACGGATCCCGGTGATCAGGAGGCCATGGACGTGCTCGGACAGATGCAGGACTACCCACTCGCCCTGCCGCACGTGTTCCACCGCGCCGAGCAGTTGTTCGCCCACAAACCGATCGTCGGCGTCGGGGCGGGCGGCACGGTGCAGCGCACCGACTACGGCAGCTGGGCCCAGCGGGTGCGGCGGGCCGCGGCGGCCCTCGACACCCTGGGCGTGTCCGCCGAGGGCCGGGTCGGGACGTTCTGCTGGAACAGCCCGGCGCACCTCGAGCTCTACTTCGCCGTGCCGTGCAGCGGCCGCGTGCTGCACACGCTGAACATCCGGCTGTTCACCGAGCAGCTGATCTACATCGCCAACCACGCCGAGGACGAGGTCGTCTTCGTCGACCGCTCGCTGCTGCCGCAGTTCTGGCCGCACGTCGACGAGATGACGACGGTCCGCAAGGTCATCGTGATCGACGACGGCGCCGACACCGAGATCCCCGACGACGACCGCGTCCTGCGCTACGACGAGCTGCTCGACTCCGTGGAGCCCTTCGCCGGGCGCTTCGAGATCACGGACGAGAACCAGGCCGCGGCGATGTGCTACACGTCGGGGACCACCGGCAACCCCAAGGGCGTCGTCTACTCGCACCGCTCCTCGGTGCTGCACTCGATCGCCGTGCTGATGGCCGACGTCGCCGGGCTCGTCGAGCGCGACGTCCTGCTGCCGATCGTGCCGATGTTCCACGCCAACGCCTGGGGCACCCCGTACGCCGCGGTGTTCGCGGGCTCCTCGATCGTCTTCCCGGGGCCGAACATGACCCCCAAGGCGATCGCCGGCATCCTGCGCGACCAGAAGATCACCGTCACGGCGGGCGTCCCGACGATCTGGATGGGCGTGCTGCCCGAGCTCTCCGAGGGCGACCTGCCCGACCTGCGCCTGCTGCTCTGCGGCGGGTCGGCGGTGCCGAAGTCGCTGTCCGAGGCCTGGCGCCAGAAGATCGGCCTGCCGATCACCCAGGCCTGGGGCATGACCGAGACCAGCCCCATCGCCACCACCGGCGTGCTCAAGAGCGTCCACGACGGCCTGTCCGACGACGAGCTCGCCGACGTGCGCGCCACCGCGGGCACGCCCTCGCCGCTGGTCGACCTGCGCATCTGCGACCCCGACTCCGGCGAGGTCCTGCCCTGGGACGGCGAGACCTCCGGCGAGCTCCAGGCCGCCGGGCCCTGGATCGCGGCGTCGTACTACCGCAACGAGGACGGCGGCAAGCAGTTCACCGAGGACGGCTGGCTCAAGACCGGTGACGTGGCGGTGATCGACCGCTACGGCTACGTCAAGCTCGTCGACCGGACCAAGGACCTGGTCAAGTCGGGCGGTGAGTGGATCTCCTCGGTCGACCTCGAGAACGAGATCATGTCGATGGAGGGTGTCGCCGAGGCCGCGGTCATCGCGATCCCCGACGAGAAGTGGTCGGAGCGCCCGCTGGCGTGCGTCGTCCCGAAGCAGGGCGTCGAGCTGACCCGCGAGGCCGTGCTCGAGCACATCGCGACCCGCGTCGCGAAGTGGCAGGTGCCCGACGACGTCGTGTTCATCGACGAGGTGCCCAAGACCTCGACGGGCAAGTTCTCGAAGAAGACGCTGCGCGAGAAGTTCGCCGGCCACCAGGCCCCCGCGAAGGCCTGACCCCGCACACGACGAAGGGCCGGCCCACGGCGGGCCGGCCCTTCGTCGTTCCGGACTACTGCGGCTGGGTCGGCATCGACGCCGGGGGCTCCTCGCCCCGCTCGCGCTTGCCGAGCACCGAGTTGCGGCGCGAGTAGACGAAGTAGATGACCACGCCCAGCACCATCCACACGATGAACCGGATCCAGGTCTCGACGGTCAGGTTCAGCATCAGCCACAGACAGGACAGCACCGCGAGGGCGGCGACCACCGGCAGCGCCTTGACGGTGAAGCTGCGCGGCAGGTCGGGACGGCGGCGCCGCAGGTAGACGGTGCCGACCGCGACCAGCACGAACGCGAACAGCGTGCCGATGTTGACCATCGACTCGAGCTCGTCGGCCGGGAAGAAGCCGGCCAGCACGGCGCAGAAGACGCCGATCGTCAGCGTGATCTTCACCGGGGTGCCCCGGCTGCCGAGGCGGGCGAAGTTCCGCGGGAGCAGGCCGTCACGGCTCATCGCGAAGAACACCCGGCTCTGGCCGAGCATGAGGACGAGCACCACGGTGGTGAGGCCGGCGATGGCGCCGATGGAGATGATCGTCGACGCCCAGTTCGCGCCGACGAGGGTGAACGCCGTGGCCAGCGTGGCCGTGTCGCCGGTCGCCGGGTCGGTGGCGAGCTCGGTGTAGGGCACCATGCCGACGACGACCAGCGAGGTCGCCACGTACAGGACGGTGACGACGCCGAGCGAGCCGAGGATGCCGCGCGGCAGGTCCTTCTGCGGGTTGCGGGTCTCCTCCGCGGTGGTCGACACCGCGTCGAACCCGATGAACGCGAAGAAGACCAGCGAGGCGCCGGCGAGCAGGCCGTAGATGCCGAACGTGGAGCCCTCGCTGCCCGCGAAGAGCGAGAACAGCGACGCGTCGAGCCCCTCGGAGGTCCGCTCGCCCCCGGGCGGCGGGATGAACGGCGTGTAGTTCTGCGCCTGGACGTAGGCGAGACCGACCCCGATGACCAGCAGGACGACGAGCACCTTGATGCCGGTGACGATCGCGCTCACCCGGCTGGAGAGCTTGATGCCGGCGATGAGGATCGCCGTGAGCACGCCGATGACGAGGATCGCGCCCCAGTCGAAGGTGACCGGGCCGAGCTCGATCGACGCCGACTCCGGCAGGCCCACCAGCGCGAAGATCTCACCGAGGTAGGACGACCAGCTCTTGGCCACCACCGCCGCGCCGAGGGCGTACTCGAGGATGAGGTCCCACCCGATGATCCAGGCGATGAACTCGCCGAACGTCGCGTAGGAGAACGTGTAGGCGCTGCCCGCCACCGGCACCGTCGAGGCGAACTCGGCGTAGCAGAGGCCGGCGAAGCCGCAGGCGATCGCGGCGATGACGAACGAGATCGCGATCGAGGGGCCGGTGATGTCCCCGGCCACCCGCGCGGTGATCGTGAAGATGCCGGCGCCGATGAGGACCGAGACGCCGAAGATCGTGAGGTCGAGGGCGCCGAGGTCGCGGCGGAGCTTGTTGCCGGGCTCGTCGGTGTCGGCGATCGACTGTTCGACGGACTTGGTCCGGAAGAGCCCGCCTTGTTGGGTCGACGTCATGCGCGGTCCTCCAGGGGTCACACCGGGGCGGGCACGGAACGAGGGTCGGGCGGGACCCTACGCCCGCGACCGGCGTCGACGACGACGGAGACGGCCGATTCCGTGACGGCGTGTTCACCTCGCTGCTTCGGCCGGACGTGCGGAGGCGTCCGGTCGGCGGAGATCAGCGGGGCGAGGGGTCGAGCGCCTCGTCGACGGGCGGGGCGTCGCTGCGATCGAGGTCGGGCTCGAGGTAGACCAGCCGGGCCTCGGGGACGGCCGCGCGCAGCCGCGCCTCCGCGTTGTCGATCGCCTCGGCGACCACCTCGGTCGACAGCGACGCCGAGACCGCGATCTTGGCGGCGACCAGCAGCTCCTCGGGGCCGAGGTACTGGGTGCGCAGGTGGATGACGCGCTCGACCGGGCCGCCGACGAGCGCGTCGGTGATCGTGCGGACGAGGGGCGCGCCGGCGCCCTCGCCGATCAGCAGGCTCTTCGTCTCGACGATGAGGATCACCGCGATGACGCCGAGCAGCACGCCGATGCAGATCGTGCCCACGGCGTCCCACACCGGCTCGCCGGTCAGCGTGGACAGCCCGACGCCGCCGAGGGCCAGGACGAGGCCGACCAGCGCGCCGGTGTCCTCGAGCAGCACGACCGGCAGCTCCGGGTTGACCGACTGGCGGATGAACCCCCACCACGTGGCGTCGCCCTTGAGCTCGCGGGACTCGTGCACCGCGGTCCGGAAGCTGAAGCCCTCGAGCACGATGGCCACGACGAGGATGACCACCGCGACGATCGGCGAGGTCAGCTCCTCGTGCGACGACAGCTTGTGGATGCCCTCGTAGATCGCGAACACCGAGCCGAGGCTGAACAGCAGCAGCGCCACGACGAACGAGTAGAAGAACCGGTCACGGCCGAAGCCGAACGGGTGCTCGGGCGTCGCCGCCCGCTTGGCGCGCTTGCGGCCGAGCAGCAGCAGGCCCTGGTTGCCGGTGTCGGCGACCGAGTGGACGCTCTCGGCGAGCATCGAGGACGAGCCCGTGATGACGAAGCCGACGAACTTGGCCACGGCGATGCCGGCGTTGGCGGCCAGCGCGGCGATGATCGCCTTGCCGCCTCCGGATGCGGACACGGGGCGCCTCCAGGGATGGACTCGGCCAGGATGCGAGTGGGCGGAATGTGAGTACGGGGTGAAATCTAACCCCCCGCCCGGTGCCCGCTCCTACCCGTCGGCCGGACGATCGCCCAACCCGTCGGCCGCGGCGAACGCCAGGGCGGGACCGCCGACCGGGGCCACCGTCACCGGCCCGTCGCACGCCGGCACCCACGCGGCCGTCCCGCGCGGGAGCTCCTGGTCCTGGCCCCGCGACGAGCGCAGGTGCACGGTGCCCTCGACGGTGACCACGATGCGGGGACCTTCGATGCCCAGGTCGGCCTCCTCCTCGGCGCCGTCGAACGCGCAGCGGGCGAGGCTGAAGAACTCCGAGGGCGCGAACCGCGTCACCGGCCCCGTCCCCTCCCCCGAGAGCAGCGTCGGGGCGCCGGGCGCGAAGTCGAGCACGCGCAGCAGCTCGGGGACGTCGACGTGCTTCGGGGTCAGCCCGCAGCGCAGGACGTTGTCCGAGTTCGCCATGAGCTCCACCCCGGCGCCCGCGAGATAGGAGTGCGGCGACCCGGCGGGCTGGTAGAGGCACTGCCCCGGCGTCAGCACGACGCGGTTGAGCAGCAGCGCCGCGAGCACCCCGGCGTCGCCGGGGTAGCGCTCGCCGAGGTCGAGCAGGGTGCGCGCCTCGGTGGTGAACTCGCCGTGCTCGCGGGCGTGGGCGACGCAGCCGTCGAGCAGGGCGGGCACCAGCTCGTCGACGGCACGCTGCGGCAGTGTGATCCACGTGGTGAACAGCGCGCGCAGGCCGTCGGCGTCGGGCTGGGCGGCGAGCAGCTCGGTGTGGTGCTCGAGCCCGCGGACGTCGAGGGCCCGCAGCAGGCGCACGGTCTCCGCGGGCTCGCGGAACCCCGCCAATGCGTGGAACTCGGTGAGCGCGCAGAGCAGCTCGGGCTTCGGCAGCGGGTCCGGGTAGTTCCGGTCCGCGGCCGTGCGCGGCACGCCCGCCGCCTCCTCGCGCGCGTAGCCCGCCGCGGCCTGCTCGGCCGACGGGTGCGCCTGCAGGCTCAGCGGCTCCTCGGCCGCCAGCACCTTGAGCAGGTAGGGCAGCCGGTCCGACCAGCGCGCCCGGCGCGAGGGCCCGAGCGTGCCCGTCGGGTCGTCGCGCAGGGCGTCGGCCAGCGACCGGGCGTGCTCGCCCGTCAGCTGCGAGGGCTCGTCACGGTGCGCCCCGAGCCAGAGCTCGGCCTGCGGGTGCGGCGACGGGACGGGGTCGCCGAGCAGCTCGGCGAGGTGCGTCCGGGAGCCCCACGCGTACGTGCGCACGCTGCCCCTGAGGACCTCCACGTGTTGGTGCCCCTCTGTTCGTGATCAGGCGGTCCGGACCCCGGGCTCCCGGGCCCCGAGGGCCAGGCCGAGGTAGACCGCGGTGAAGTCGAGCCGGGTGGCCAGCACGGCGGCGCGCAGCGCGTCCCGTGTCGGCCCCTCCCCCGCCAGCTCGACGTCGTCGATCTCCAGCACGTCCGCGCCCGGGTGGCGGGCGCCGACGTCGGCGACGAGACGGCGTGTCGTGAGGTCCTCACGCACGGCCAGCAGCACCAGCCGTGGCGGCGCCGCCGCCGGGGCCGGGTCGTCGAAGGGGTCGGCGAAGATCGACGCCTCCCCCGAGCTCTCGACCAGCCGGGCCCGCAGCGCCGGTTGGGCGCCGGCCGCGGCCGCGGTGGTGGCCTGGGCGACCACCCCCGCGTGGGTGGCCAGGACGGTCGCCCCGTACCCCGCGAGCAGGCCGGCGACCGGGTCGGCGCCCCACAGCAGCGGGGTGCGCTCGGCGAGGCGCAGCGCGAGGCTCTTGGCGGGGTTGACGAACGCCTCCCCGCGCGGGCCGTCGCGCTCGGCCTCGGCGTCGAGGTGGTCGGCGAGGTCGTCGAGGTCCAGCTCGAGGAGGTCGAGCGCGCTCGCGACGGCCAGGCCGGTGGCGAGCACGGTCGCGGTGTCGAGGCCGTCGAGGTCCTCGCCGGGCACGCCGACCGTCAGCCGCGGCGTCACCGCGAGGGCGCGTCCGGCGCCCGCCGCGGCCGCCGGGCCCTCGGCCGGGCCGGTCAGCACGACATGGGCGCCGCGGCGGACCGCGCGGTGCACCGACTCGGCGACGTCGGCCTCGACCGGGTCGCCCTCGCGGCCCCGGTGGGTGGCGACGACGACGTCGAGCGGGCCGAGCCACGGCGGCGCGACCCCGGTGACGATCACCGGGAGCGGGGCCGTCGGCGTGAGGAGGGCGGCCATGAGGCGGCAGGCGGACTCGGTGGTGCCGGGCCGGGTCAGCAGCACCAGCGCGCGCGGCCGCAGGCCCGCGAGGTCACGGGCCACCCCGGCCCGCTGCGCGGCCTCCGCCGTGGCCCGCACCTGGGCGCCGGCCGTCGCCACCGCGCGCAGCACGCCGTCGTGGTCGGCGGCCAGCAGGCGCGTCTCGTCGGAGAGCAGGGCGTCGTCGAGCATCGCGGCTCACCCCTGCTCGTCGTGCTCGGGACCCCCGGTCGCCTCGGACAACAGGAGCACCGGGATGCCGTCGGTGACCGGGTAGCGCCGGCCGCACACCGTGCAGGTGAGCGTGGCGGCGTCCGCGTCCTCCGGCGTGCCCGGGCGCAGCGCGCCGTGGTCGGGCGCGGGGCACGCCAGGATCTCCAGCAGGTCGGCGTCCAGACCGAGCGGCATGGGGTCTCCTCCTCGATCGGGTCAGCCGCGGACGAGGCCCAGGACCTCGTCGCGCAGCGCGGCCACGGCGTCGTCGTCGGCGGCCTCGACGTTGAGCCGCAGCAGCGGCTCGGTGTTGGACGGGCGCAGGTTGAACCAGGAGCCGTCGGGCAGGGAGACCGTGAGGCCGTCGAGGTCGTCGGTGGTGACGCCCTCGCGATCCCCGAAGGTCTGCTCCACCTCGGCCATCACCGCCCGCGGGTCGTCGACCGTCGAGTTGATCTCGCCCGACGCCGCGTACCGGGAGTACTGCGCCATGAGCTCCGAGAGCGGCCGGTCCTGCTCGCCGAGCGCGGCGAGCACGTGGAGGGCCGCGAGCATGCCGGAGTCGGCGCGCCAGAAGTCGCGGAAGTAGTAGTGCGCCGAGTGCTCGCCGCCGAACACGGCACCGGTCTCGGCCATCGTGCCCTTGATGAACGAGTGCCCGACCCGCGAGCGCACGGGGGTGCCGCCGGCCTCGGTGACGATCTCCGGGACGGCGCGCGAGGTGATCAGGTTGTGGATCACCGTGGATCCGGGGTGCTTGGCCAGCTCACGCGTCGCGACGAGCGCGGTGATCGCGCTGGGGCTGACCGCGTCGCCCAACTCGTCGACGAGGAACACGCGGTCGGCGTCGCCGTCGAAGGCCAGGCCGGCGTCGACGCGCCCGAGGGTGATGACCTTGCGCTGCAGGTCGCGCAGGTTGTCGGGGTCGAGCGGGTTGGCCTCGTGGTTGGGGAACGAGCCGTCGAGCTCGAAGAAGAGCGGCTCGACCTCGATCGGCAGGGGGTCGAGCACGGCGGGCACGGTGTGCCCGGCCATGCCGTTGCCCGCGTCGACGACGATCGACAGCCGGCGGATGCCCGAGAGGTCGACCAGCGAGCGCAGGAACTCCGCGTAGTCCTCGAGGAGGTCGCGGTGGCTGACCGTGCCGCGCTGCGCCGGGGCGTCCGCGGTGACCTCGCCGGGGCCGCGGTCGAGCAGCGCGGCGATCTCGTCGAGCCCGGAGTCCTGGCCCACCGGCGCCGCGCCCGCGCGGCAGAGCTTGATGCCGTTGTAGCTCGCCGGGTTGTGGCTCGCGGTGAACATCGCGCCGGGCATGTCGAGGGCGCCCGAGGCATAGTAGAGCTCGTCGGTGCTGGCCAGGCCGATGGCGACGACGTCGACGCCGAGCGAGGTGACGCCCTCGGCGAACGCCTCGGAGAGCTCGGGCGACGACTCGCGCATGTCGTGGGCGACGACGACACCCCGGCCGCTGCCCAGGCCCGACTCCTCGTCGAGCAGCACCCGCGCGAAGGCCGCCCCCACGTCGCGCACGAAGGTCGCGTCGAGCTGGCTGCTCACCAGACCGCGGATGTCGTAGGCCTTGATGACCTGGTCGATCACGCGGGCCCGGTCCGGAGCCTCTCGTGTCCCCTGCTGCGCACTGGCCACGAGGTCAGCCTATCCGCGCGACCGACACGCTGCGCCCGCCGGGCGGGCACGTCCGCCGATGGGTGAACGGTGGTCCACGACCGTTCCGCGGGCGCCGGAGGTCGTCCGGGAACGATCAGGACGAGGCGGGGTCCGGCAGCACCCGCAGGTGGCCCCGGCGGCCCGTCGGCGTGCTCGCGACCCCGCCGCCGACGCCGCTGGCCACCCCGGGGAGCGGAGCCGGCGGCAGCGCCTGGCCCACCCCGGTCCCCGCGGTGATCCGCGGCCGGCCGTCGGAGCCGCCGAGCGGGCGGTCGGCGCGCCCGGCCTCCCGAACGGCCTCGGCGAGCGCGGTGAGGTCGTCGACCGAGGGCTCCGTGGGGAACTCGCCCTCGTAGCGCACGACCTCCCACCCGCGCGGGGCGGTGAGCCGGACGGCGTGGCGTTCACAGAGGTCGTAGGAGTGCGGCTCGGCGCTCGTCGCCAGCGGACCGACCACGGCGGTCGAGTCCGAGTAGACATAGGTCAGGGTGGCCACGGCCGCGTGACCACACCCGGTCCGTGAGCACTTCCGCACTCCTCGCACGAAGCAGGACAGTAGTCCGCCGAACGGCCGTCACCGTGCAGGCGCGCGGGGCGCGTCGGGGCGTCACCGGGCCGTGCCGGACGGCCGGGGGCCCGCCCGCGTAGGCTCCGCGGGCGTGACCAGGAGCGCGAGCCGCCGGGGCAGCACGCCGGCGCCCGGGCGGCGTCGCCGCCGGCGCGACCGGCGCGGGCGGGGCCTGCGGATGCCTCTCTACCCCTCCGGCTCCCCCGCGTCGCGCACGCGCGCCGAGCGCTTCGACGCCCTCGTGCTCGAGGCCCTCGAGCCGATCGAGGAGCGCTGGAGCACCGAGCTCGCCGACCTCGACGTGGCCGTCGACGACGTGCCCGAGGTGCCCGCGGGCACGCGCTCCCCGATGGACGACGAGGCGGTGCTCGGCGACGGCGAGGTGCCGCTCGCGCGCCTCGTGCCCGCCGGCATGGACCGGCGCGGCGCCGTGACCCGCGCGCGCATCGTGCTCTACCGCCGCCCGCTGGAGGCGCGCGCGCTCGACGGCGAGGACCTCGCCGACCTGCTCCACGACGTGCTCGTCGAGCAGGTGGCGGGCTACCTGGGCGTCGAGCCCGACACCATCGCCGGCGAGGAGTAGGCCCGCAGCCCGCAGCCCTCAGCCGAAGGTGTGGTGCACCGCCTCGACGTTGTGGCCGTCCGGGTCGCGGAGGAACACCGCGTAGTAGCCCGGGTGGTACTCCGGGAAGATCCGCGGCGCGTGCAGCACCTCCGCCCCGTGGGCCAGGGCCGCCTCGTGCACGGCGTCGACCGCGGCCCGGTCGGGCGCGGCGAACGCGACGTGCAGCTCCTGCTCGACGCCGTGGCCGGGCGCGAGCCAGAAGTCCGCGTGCCCGCCCCCGCCGGAGCGCAGGCCGACGACCTCGGGCGCGCCGGGCGGACCGGTGGGGATGCGCAGGCCCACCTCGAAGCCGAGGGGCGCGAACACCGCGGTGTAGAAGGCGACGGAGGTCTCGACGTCACCACAGGGGAATCCGACGTGGTCGAACATGCCGCGGACTCTAGAGAGACCCCCCGACACCGGGTCACTGGTCGAGGCGCTTCCGCGACGGCAGGGCCGACAGCGCCGTGAACAGCACCAGCGCGAGCTGCAGCAGCAGGAGCAGCAGCCGCACGGTCTCGTCGCGGTCGACGACGACCGGCCCGCCGCCCGGCGGCACGGACACGCCGACGAGGTGGCCCCAGGCCGGGACGACCTCGGCCGGCGCACCGCCCACGCTCGCCGACCAGCCCGACTCCAGCTCCGCGGCCACCACGAGCAGCCGGCGGTCGGCGCCCGGGGACACGCGCACCGCGACGGTGGGCAGGTCCGAGGGCACCGTCGTCAGGCCGGCGGGACGGCGCGGGGCCGCGCGAGCCTCGGTCGCGTCGTCGGAGATCGGCGGCTCGAGCAGCACCGCGCTGGCCACGGGCAGCGCGACCCGAGCGGTCGGACGGCCGTCGGACACCGGCGGCGCGTCGGTGAGCAGGGGCCCGGCGGCGGCGCGCACCGAGCGCGCGGTCGCCGCGTCGGGCAGCACGATCAGCCCGGTGCCGCCGGTGGCCAGCTCGGCCACGCCCGCCTGGGCGGTGGCGGGATCGCCGGAGAGCAGGGCGCGGACGTCGCGCTGCAGGCGGGCGGGCGCGGCGGCGACCGGCGCGAGGTCGTCGTCGCCGTAGCGCGGCAGCTCCGGCCCGGCGCGCCGCGTGGTGTCCGGGTCGCGGGTCACGACGACGACCCGCGCGCCCGCGGCCGCGAGGTCGTCCGCCACCGGCCGGGCCAGCGTGGGCGCGGCGGTGTCGGCGAGCGCGCCCGCACCCCCGCGCAGCACGGTGACCACGGCGAGCGCGGCGACCGCCACCGCCACCACGGGGACCGCGACGCTGCGGGCGCGGGCGCTGCGGTCGGCGCCGGCCGTGCTGCGCGGGCGCAGGCGCCCGGCGAGGCCCTCCATCGCGCCGGCGATCCGCCCGCCGAACCCGGCGCCGCCGAGGTCCAGCTCGGACTCGCCGCGCCGGGCGGGGCCGCGGTCGACCCGGTCGCGGCGCCCGATGAGCCGGCCGAGGGGCTCGGTCCGGGCGGCGGCGACCTGGGCGAGCAGGCTCCACAGCGCCCCGCACGCGGCGAAGGCCAGCGCCGGGCCCGTCCAGCCGGGCCGGGCGTCGCCGCCGGCGAGCGGCGGCAGCGCGAACGACCCGACCACGCCCGCGGCGACGATGCCGAGCAGCAGCAGGGCGAGCCCGGGGACCGCGGCGCGGCGCGGTGCGACGAGCGCCCCGCCGACCGCGAGCAGCACGACCAGCAGCCCGGCCCAGGGCACGGTCGCGTCGCCGCCGGGGTCGAGCGAGAGGACGTCGAGGGCGCCGACGAACCGCTCGGCGACCGGCGAGCCGGTGCCGTGCAGGAGCACCTCGGGCGCCGCGAGCAGGACGGTCGGCCAGGGTAGGAGCAGCAGCACCGGCAGCAGGACGATGACGGCCAGCGACATCGCGCGCCGCCCGGCCGCGCGCGGAGGCGCCGGCACGAGCACGAAGCCGATCACCACCACGACCAGCACGAGGGCGTGCACCAGCGGCGCGAACGCGCTGATCACGCCCAGCGCGAGCGCGGTGCCCGCGGCCGTGCTCCACCACGACCCGCGTCGGCCGGCGACCCGCACGCCGCGCAGCACCGAGACCACGCCCGCGAGCACCAGCGGCAGCAGGATCACGGCGACGACGCCGTCGAGGCGGCCCTGGGCCACGGCGCCCGCGGTGATCCCGAGCAGCGCGTAGACGGCGCCGGCGAGGGCGCGCAGCACCCGGCCCACGCGCAGGTCGCGGGTCGCGAGGTAGGCCGAGAGCCCGGCGAGCGGCAGCGCGGCGATCAGCAGCAGCGACACGGCGGCGGGCGGCCCGCCCAGCGGCGCGACCGGCCCGCCGAGGGTGCCGACGACGGCGAGCGCGGCGGGGGCGGGCGCGCCGGTGCCGCCGGCGATCGGGTGCCAGCCGGCGAGGTAGGACGACCAGAGCTCGCGCAGGCCCGGGACCTCGGCGATCCGGCCGCCGGCCAGGCCGAGCCCGAGGCGGGCGCGCTGGGTGAGGACCGAGACCAGGGTCAGGCCGACGACGAGCAGCAGCGGCGGGGCGAGCAGCAGCTCGCGCGCCACCCGGCCCGGGGTGACGGGGACGTAGACGACGCGTTCGCCGTCGGGCGCGGGCCGGGGGTCGCTCGGCCGGATCGGCGCGACGGCCCCGGTCGCCGGCTCGGCGTCGGCCGGCGCCCGCGGGCCGGGCAGCGCGACGGCCAGCGACTCGCCGGGGCGGCGCAGACCGGCCGCCCGCCGCCGGCGCAGGCCCGCGCCGGCGGGCAGGGCCTCGGGACCGACGGCGCGCCGGCGCCCCGCGTCCTCGTCCTCCCCGCCGTCGCGGGAGCTGCGCTCGGCCCACTCCGGCAGGCGGCCGAGGTCGAGCTCCTCGCGCAGACGCCCCCGCACCAGCGAGGTCAGCCCGCCGCGCACGGCGTTGCGCAGGCGGGTGGTGCGGCTGGTCAGCAGGCCGCGCAGCTCGCGCGGCAGGGCGGTGGCGCCGGTGCTGCGGCGGCGGCGGGCGTCGGCGAGGTCGGCCAGCCCCGGCCCGGAGCCGAGCACGCGGGACAGGCCCGCGAGCTCCGCGCCCGCCGCCCGCGTGCGGCGGACCAGCAGGAACCCGAGCGCGCGTAGGACGGCGAGCACCGGCAGCCGCAGGAGCCCGAGCACGAACGCCGGGCTCGAGCAGTTCGCCAGGAACGTCCGCACGCCGTGGGCGCGGTCGGTGGCGCGGTAGCGGGGGTCGACGCCCGCGGTGTCGAGCGTGCGGGCCCGGGTCGTCAGGCCGCGGGCGTGGCGCAGCCGGGCCGAGGGCGCGCAGAGGACCAGGCCGCCGGCACGGTTGACGCGCCAGCCGTAGTCGACGTCCTCGCGCAGCAGCCCGAGCGCGGTGTCGTAGCCGCCGAGGGAGTCCCACTCGCGGCGGCGCACCAGCGACCCGGCGGAGCCGACCGCCAGCACCTCGGAGTTGGTGGCGAACTGGCCCAGGTCGAGCTCGTCGGCGCCGATGCCGGTCTGCCGCGAGCCGGAGGCGTCGATGGAGACGCCGGCCTCCACGACGAGCCGGGGGTCGTCCCAGTCGAGGCACAGCGGGCCGAGCACCGCGGCGGACGGGGAGGTCGCGGCGACCGACAGCAGGACCTCGAGGCAGTTCGGGGCGGGGGCCGCGTCGTCGTGCAGGACCCAGAGCCACTCCCCGGAACCACCCGGGCCGGCGTCCTGGTGGCGCCCCCAGCGCCGGTCGGCGTCGTCGACGGCGGTGTGCACGGCCTCGGCGAAGCCGGTGTCGCGCGGCATGCGCAGCACCACGTCGACCTGGTTGCTGGCGCCCAGGATGCCCGCGGTGCCGTCGGCGGAGCCGGTGTCGACCGCGATCACCCGGCGCGGGCGCCGGGTCAGGCGCGCCAGCGCGTCGAGCGTGCCCGGCAGCCAGGCCTCACCGTCGTGGCAGACGAGGACGGCGAGCACCGGCGCGACACGGGACGAGACCGCCGGGGAGGGTCGAGCCACGGGCGTCGTCCTTCCCCTCGGGCCACCACCCGAGGGCGCCCACGCTGCGGTCGGCGTCCGAGACTAGGACCCGCCCCGAGGGCGGGACGGGCCGGGTGTCGGGCCGGGTGTCAGACGGCCCGGCGCTTGAGGCGCCGGCGTTCACGCTCGGAGAGCCCGCCCCAGATCCCGAAGCGCTCGTCGTGCCCGAGGGCGTACTCGAGGCACTCGCCCCGCACCTCGCAGCTGTTGCAGATCTGCTTGGCCTCCCGGGTGCTGCCGCCCTTCTCGGGGAAGAACGCCTCCGGGTCGGTCTGCGCGCACAGCGCGCGCTCCTGCCATTCCTGCTCGTCCTCGGTCACCATGGCGAGCTCGGACAGCACGTCCCGCAGCCCCGCCTTCGGCGGCCCATGTCCTTCGCTTCCCAGCACCACCGACCCGCTCTCCGCACCGTTCACGACGCCTCCCTCGCCTCGACTCCCCCGGCCCCCCGCAGAGCGGACGAGGCGTCGGCCCCGCACCGACGTGTCATCGCGTAGGAATTACACCGGTGTCGTTCCATCCGGGTCAAGCCGGGGGCCCCGTGTGGCCGCATGTCGCGACGACCGGTCGTCACGTGCGGTGAACGTCATGGGCTGTCCGTAGCAATGCGCCGATTCTGCGCGACCCGGCTGCTCCAACCGGCCCCATCGGGGTCGGGGACACTGGCCTGGTGGCCCCCCGCGTGTCCCGGCTCAGATCGCCGGTCAGCCCCATCTTCCTCGTCCTCGTGGCCCTCACCGCGGCCGGGGGTGCCCTGACCCTGCTGCCCGCCGAGGGCGCGATCATCGGCGGCACGGTCCTGCTGGTGCTCGCCGGGTGGGCGGTGTCGCTGTGCCTGCACGAGTTCTCCCACGCCCTGACCGCCGACCGCTGCGGCGACCACTCGGTGCGGGGCCTCGGCTACCTCACCCTCGACATCCGCCGCTACGCGAACGTCGGGCTCACCCTCGTGCTGCCGCTGCTCTTCCTGGTGCTCGGCGGCATCCCGCTCCCGGGCGGCGCGGTGTGGATCCAGCGCTCCGCGCTGCGCTCGCGGGCGGCGATGAGCGCCGTGTCGATCGCCGGCCCGATCGCCAACCTCGTGCTCGCCGCCGTCATCGCGCTCGCGCTGGCGCTCACCTCGCCGCCGCTGCCGCTCGCCGCCGCGCTCGCGTTCCTGGGTCTGATCCAGGTGCTGACGTTCGTGCTGAACCTGCTGCCGGTGCCCGGCCTCGACGGCTGGGGCGTCATCGACCCCTACCTGCCCTACCGCACGCGCGCGGGCGCGGCGCGGATCGCGCCCTACGCCCCGCTCGCGATCATCCTGGTGCTCTTCCTGCTGCCGGGCGCCTCGGCGGTCCTGTTCACCGTGTCCGACGCGCTGTTCACCCTCGTCGGCGGCGACTCGCTGCTGGCCGCGGTCGGGCAGGACCAGTTCATCTCCCTGTTGCGCTGACCCGCCGGGCCCGGCTGTCGGGGGCGGGGAGGACCATCGGGGGTGCACGTGACGAGAGGAGCTCCGGTGCAGGTCACCGTTCTGGTCGGGGGCGTCGGCGGCGCCCGCTTCCTGCAGGGCGTCAAGGCCGCCGCAGGTCCGGGCGACACCATCCGCGCGGTGGTCAACGTCGGCGACGACATCTGGCTGCACGGGCTGCGCGTGTGCCCCGACCTCGACACCTGCATGTACACGCTCGGCGCGGGCATCGACACCGAGAAGGGCTGGGGCCGGGCCAAGGAGACCTGGTCGGTCCGCGAGGAGCTCGAGGCCTACGGCGCCGACCCGACGTGGTTCGGGCTGGGCGACCGCGACGTCGCCACCCACCTCGTGCGCACCCGCATGCTGCGTGCCGGCTTCCCGCTCTCGCAGGTCACCGCGGCGCTGTGCGACCGCTGGCAGCCCGGCGTCGAGCTGATCCCGGCCAGCGACGACCGCATCGAGACCCACGTCGTGGTCGACGACCCGGCCGACGGCGCGCGCAGGGCCATCCACTTCCAGGAGTGGTGGGTGCGCCACCGCGCGGCGCTGCCGGCGCACTCGTTCGCCTCGGTCGGGCGCGACCAGGCAACCGCCTGCCCGGACGCGCTCGCCGCCGTCGCGCAGGCCGACGTCATCCTGGTCGCCCCGTCCAACCCGGTGGTCAGCGTCAACACCGTCGTCGACGTCCCCGGCATGCGCCCGGCGCTGACGGCCGCGGCGGGCAAGGTCGTCGGGGTGTCGCCGATCGTCGAGGGGCACGCCGTGCGCGGCATGGCCGAGGCGTGCCTCACGGCGGTCGACGTCCCGGTCAGCGCCGAGGGCGTCGGGCGCTGGTACGGCTCGCGCACCACCGGGGGGCTGCTCGACGGCTGGCTCGTCGCGCCGGGCGACGGCGCCGAGGTGCCGGGCGTCGAGGTCCGCGAGGTGCCGCTGATGATGACCGACCCGGACACCACGGCGGCGATGGTGCGCGCGGCCTACGATCTCGCCGGTGTTTGATCACGCGTCGGACGGGCTGACGCTCTGGGGCGTCCCCGGGCTGCCCGAGTTCCGGCCCGGCGACGACCTCGCCGCCGCGCTCGCCGCGGCGCTGGACGGTTCGCTCGCCGACGGCGACGTGCTGGTCGTGACCTCCAAGGTGCTCTCCAAGGTCGAGGGCCGCCTGGTGACCGTGCCGTCCGACCCCGAGGAGCGCGACACCGCCCGGCGCGCCCTGATCGACCGGGAGACGGTCCGGCTGCTCGCCACCAAGGGCCGCACGAAGATCGTCGCCAACCCGTTGGGCATCGTGCAGGCCGCGGCCGGGATCGACGCCTCGAACGTCGCGGGCGACGAGGTCGCTCTGCTCCCCGAGGACCCCGACGCCTCCGCCGCCGCCCTGCGCGCCGCGCTGCGCGACCGGCTCGGGGTCGACGTCGCCGTCGTCGTCACCGACACCATGGGCCGCACCTGGCGCACCGGGCAGACCGACGCCGCGATCGGCGCCGCGGGTCTGGAGGTCGTGCACGCCTACGGCGGGGCGATCGACGCGCAGGGCAACGAGCTGGTGGTCACCGAGGTCGCGGTCGCCGACGAGGTCGCCGCGGCCGCCGACCTCGTCAAGGGCAAGCTCGGCGGCGTCCCCGTGGCCGTCGTGCGCGGGCTGCCGGCGGCGCTGCGCTCGGAGACCGCCCGGGGCGCCGACCTCGTGCGCCCCGTCGATGAGGACCTCTTCTGGCTGGGCACCGACGAGGCCCTGGCCCGGGGCCGGCGGGAGGCGGTGCCCGCGCGGCGGTCGGTGCGGGCGTTCGCCCCGGACCCCGTGGACGGTTCCGCGCTGCGCCGGGCCGGTGCCGCGGCGCTCACCGCGCCCGCCCCGCACCACACCCGCCCGGTGCGGTTCGTGCACCTCGCCTCGCCGGCGGTCCGGGCCCGGCTGCTCGACGCGATGGCGGCGGCGTGGCGCGACGACCTGCGCGGCGACGGGTTCTCCGAGGACGCCGTGACGCGACGGGTCGCGCGGGGCGACATCCTGCGCACCGCCCCCGAGGTCGTGCTGCCCTTCCTCGTGCCCGACGGCGCCCACCCCTACCCCGACGAGCGGCGCGCCGCCGCCGAGCACACGATGTTCACCGTCGCCGGCGGGGCGGCGGTGCAGGGGTTCCTCGTGGCGCTGGCCGCCGAGGGCCTGGGGTCGTGCTGGGTGTCCTCGACGATCTTCGCGGCGGACGTCGTGCGGGCCGAGCTCGCGCTGCCGGCCACCTGGGAGCCGCTGGGCGCGGTGGCCGTGGGACACCCGGAGACCCCGTCGCCCCCGCGTGGCGAGCTCACGACCGACGACCGCTGGGTGGAGATCTGACCGTGACGGACGACCGGACCCTCGCGTCGACCACCCGCGCCGCGGTGACCACGGCCGCCGCGCACGCCGACGCCCGCGCGGTGCTCGACCGCTGGCGCCCGCCCGCCCGCGAGCTCGACTCCGTGCGCCAGGCCCTCCTGTCCTACCTCGACGCCCGGCCCGACGCGTGCTCGCGGTCCTGCGCGCCCGGGCACCTCACGGCCTCGACCCTCGTGCTCGACGCCGCGGGCGAGCGCGCGCTGCTGACGCTGCACCCGCGGGTCCGCGCGTGGATCCAGCTCGGCGGGCACATCGAGCCCGGCGACGCGAGCCTCGCCGGCGCCGCGCTGCGCGAGGCGACCGAGGAGTCCGGCATCGAGGGCCTCGTGCTCGACCCCGAGCCGGTGCACGCCGAGGTGCACGCGCTGACCTGCTCGCTGGGCGTGCCGACCCGCCACCTCGACGTCCGCTTCGTCGCCCATGCCCCCGCCGGGGCGGTGGAGGCGATCAGCGACGAGTCGCTGGACCTGCGCTGGTGGCCGCTGGGCGAGCTGCCCGACGAGGTCGCGTTCGGCCGCGCCCTCGCGGGTCAGTACGTCCGGTAGTCCTTCGGCGAGAAGCGGGGCCCGAAGCGCGGGCGGCGGAAGCCCGACGCCTCGATGTAGCGCACGGCCCGCTGGCGCTGGGGCGCGTAGCAGGCGAGCACCTCGAGCATCCCGGCGTCGTCGAGCTTGCGGCCCACGAGCGCCCAGCCGACGGTCGAGGGGATGTGGAAGTCGCCGACGCTGACCGCGTCCGGGTCGCCCCAGGAGCGCTGCGCCACCTCGGCGGCGGTCCAGACGCCGATGCCCGGGACCTTCTGCAGCAGCGCCCGCCCGGCCTCGCCGCGCATCTCGGCGGCCTTCTCGAGACGGTGCGCGACGGTGGCGCAGGCGAGGATCGCGCGCCGGCGGCTCTGGTCGACGCCGGCGCGGTGCCACTCCCAGTCGGGGATCTCGCGGATGCGCCGCGGGGTCGGGGGCAGCTTCATGGGCCGCGGCGTCGGGCCCGGCGCGTCGTCGCCGAACCGCCAGCACACCTCGCGCCACGACCGGCGCGCCTCGGTGCCCGTGACCTTCTGCTCGAGGATCGCGGGCACCAGCTGGTCCCACACCGTGCGCGTGGCCCCGAGGCGCAGGCCCGGCATGCGGCGGCGGGTCTCGGCGACCAGCGGGTGGTGCCCGACGAAGCCGGCGTCGTCGTCCTCGGCGCCCAGCAGCGCGGGCACCCCGTCGACGATCCACGCCGCACCCGGCCCCCACGCCCGCGCGCGGACCTCGCCGGCGCGGCGCGACAGCGCGAGCGTCGCCGGGCCCTCGGGGGTCGGCGTGGCCCGCCACAGGGCGCCGCCGTCGGGCCCCTCCAGCTCGGTGTGGAACGTCGGGTCGCCCTTGCCGCGGCGCAGCGGGGCGACGAGCGCCCGCACGTCGAGCACGAAGTCGGGCCGCCAGACCCGCTCCGCCTCCGGCGCCGCGACAGCAGTCGACACTCCGGCTCCCCTATCGGCGTGCTCCCGTGATCGCTGCGCGTCCGCGGGAGCCTCAGGCACCACCCGAGAATCGCAGACCGCCGTCGGGGATCGCGAGGCCGGGCCAGATCCGCACGCCGGCGAGCAGCTCGCAGGACGCCCCGATCGAGGCGCCGTCGCCGACCACGGCGTCGGTGACCACGGTGTCGTCGCCGATGGTCGCGCCCGGCCCGATCACCGAGCGCTCGACGAGCACGCCGTCGCCGATCCGCGCGCCGTCCAGGAGCACCGAGCCCGACACCCGGCTGCCCTCGCCGATCTGGACGTCGGCGCCCACCGTGGTGCCGTCGGTGAGCGACGCCGACGCGGCCACCTTCGCCCCGGGCAGCAGCAGCGCGGTGCCGACGGGCCCCGGGAGGGCCGCGGTGGGCGCCGCGCCCTGCACGAGGTCGGCGCTGCCGCGCACGAAGGAGGCGGGCGTGCCGAGGTCGAGCCAGTAGGACGACTCGACGTGCCCCTGCAGCCGCGAGCCGGCCGCGAGCAGGCCCGGGAACGTCTCGCGCTCCACCGACACCGGCCGCCCGGCGGGGATCGCGTCGAGCACGTCGCGCCGGAAGACGTAGCAGCCGGCGTTGACCTGGTCGGTCGGCGGCGTCAGCGTCTTCTCGAGGAACGCGGTGACGCGGCCGGTCGCGTCGGTCGGCACGCAGCCGAAGGCCGTGGGGTCGGGGACCCGCACGAGGTGCAGCGTCGCGTCGGCGCCCGCGGCGCGGTGCTCGCCGACCACCGCGCGGACGTCGACGCCGGAGAGGATGTCGCCGTTGAACACGACGACCTCGTCGAACCCCGGCGCCAGCGCGTCGGCGGCGAAGCGGATGCCGCCCCCGGTGCCGAGCGGCTCGGGCTCGGGGCAGCAGGTCAGGTCGAGGCCCATCGACGCGCCGTCGCCCAGGAAGTCCTCGAACACCTCGGCGCGGTAGGCGGTGCCCAGCACGACGGTGCGGATGCCGGCCGCGGCGATCCGTGACAGCAGGTGAGCCAGGAACGGCACCCCGGCCGTGGGCAGCATCGGCTTCGGCGTGCTGAGGGTCAGGGGGCGCAACCGGCTGCCCTGCCCCCCGACGAGCACGACCGCCGCCGTCCGCGCCGGGTCGATCACCGCCGCGTCCCCTGTCTGCATCACCCGAAGACCCCCCTCGTCGATGACGAATCGTGACCGCGGGCGATAGTGTGGACCCTCCCGGGGCGCACCGGGCGCCGACCCCGCCCCAGTCCCGCCCCTCGGGGGAACGAGCAGGAGGGGTGCGGTGGCCTCGAATGCGTGGGAACGCGCCCAGGACGCCATCGCGCACGCCCACCAGCGGGCCACGGAGCGTGACGAGGACGTGGTCACGCCGGACACGGCCGTCTCGCCGTTCGACGCCTCGAGCACCACGGTGCTGCCGCACGCGCTGACCTCGCGCCGGGGCCCGGGGCACGACCCCGACCTCACGCAGCGCCTGCAGCGCGGTGACGTGCGGCCGCCGAACGGGCACGCCAACGGGCACCACCGCGCGCCCTCCTCGGACGACGACGAGGACGCCACCACCGTGCGGTTCGAGACCCGGCCCGCCGCCCACCCCGGCACCTCGCCCTTCCCGGCGAACCCGTTCCCCGGGGGGCCGGGACCGCAGGCGGCCGACCGGGAGCCCGACCGCGACGAGACCCCGGCCGCGGAGCCCCGGCGCCCCTGGTGGCGGCGCCTCTTCGGCGGTTAGGGGCCCTCCTCCACCCGCGTGTGGAAGGCCGCCAGCCGCGCGTCGACGGCGTCGGCGTGCGAACCGGGCAGGGCGTGCCCGGCGTCCGGCCACACCTCGACCTCGACGTCGGGGATCCGCGCCCGCGCCCAGGCGGCGGCCCGCCCGGCGTGCAACACCGTGCTCCGCCCCCCGAGCAGGGCGAGCACGGGCATCGCGAGCCCGCGCAGCGCCGCGTCCGGCGGGTAGCCGGGCGGGCCCAGGGTCATCCGGTAGTCCCGCGCGCCCAGCGTCATCACCGCGGTGAGCGGGTCGTCGGCGGGCGGGGTGTCGCCGCCGGCGTAGCGCAGGAAGAGGTCCTCGAACCCGGCCAGCGACGCCAGCGACGCCAGGACGAAGCCCGGACGCAGGCGCGCGAGGGTGTGCGCCGGCTCGAGCAGGGCGAGCGAGCGGACGGCGCCGGGGTGCGCGACGGCGAGCTCGAGGGCCCAGCGCCCGCCCAGCGACGCGCCGACGACGTGCAGGGGGCCGCCGAGGGCGTCGGCGACCTCCGCGAGCCAGGCGCCCTGGTCGGCGTCGCCGGTGATCGGCGCGGTCTGCACGCTCGCGCCGGGCTCGCCGAGAAGGTCGAGCGCCCAGACGGTGCGCCGGGCCGCGAGCGCGGGCAGGTTCGGCGCCCACATCGCCGTCGTCCCGACGCGTCCGGGGACCAGCAGGAGCGGGGTGGCGTCCCCGTCGCCGAAGCGGTGGACGCGCACGGTGCCGTAGGCCGTGGGGACGTCGTGCGAGATGTGCGGCGGCAGCACGGCCATCGCCGCCTCGAGGGCGGCCGCGTACCGCACGCGGGCCTCGTCGTCCCGGAACGCGCCGACCGTCGTGGAGCCCATGACCACGAGGACACCGCAGCGCGGGGCCCCGGCACCACGATCTTTCGTCTACTCCCGCGCGACGACGTACCCGCGGTCGAGCGCGTGGCGTTACGGACACTCAGTGGCAGCGACGCCACGCCGCTGACACGACACGCCCTACCCCGGCAGCGGCGACACGCCGGGGCGTTCGCCGGCGAAGCGCCGGCCGATCTCCGCGCGCGTCCAGGCGTCGCCGCGGCGTTCGAGCAGCCGCCGCCCGGCGCGGGTGCGGGCGACGAGGCCCGAGAGGATGAGGTTGCGCAGCACGGTCGGGGGCACGGTCCAGGGGACGGCGTCGGGCAGCTCCAGGTCGCGCAGGGCCTCGCGGCCCAGGAACCAGCGCAGCAGCCCGAGCACGTGGCGGCGCCGCCGTGCCGACTCGCCGTCGACCAGCGCGCCCGCGAGCGCCGGGCCGGCCGGCGTGACGTCGTCCTGGACGAGCAGGACGTGGTGCAGGAACCGGTTCTGCTCGCGTTCGGTGGTGAACAGCCAGTCGTCGTCGACGCCCATGAGCCAGCCGACGTAGCGCCACAGGTGCATCACCGCACGGGACTCGGCGGGCGTCACCACCCAGCCCAGCAGCCGCGCCCCGAGCAGGCCGGTGCTGCTGAAGAGCCCGAGCGTCGCCGCCTGGTCGGCCTGGTTGACCGGCAGCCCCCAGTGCCCGACGTCCCAGCGCCCGTTGGTCTCGAAGCGCCGGTCGACCAGCGCGTGCATCGCCCGCACGTGCACGGTCAGCCGCCAGCCCTCGCCGTCGCGGCGCATGCCGCCCGGCGAGATCACCGCGCGCGCCCACTCCGTCGTCTCCCCGAGCCGGCGCATCGCCGTCGACCCGGTCAGCCCCCCGGTGGCGACGAGCAGGTCGGCGGGCCCGCCGAAGCGGTAGCCGCCGATCAGCGACAGCGTGAGCAGGACGTCGTCGAGCGTGCGCCCCATCCGGCGCAGCGCGCGGCCGCCGCGCGCGACCTGGTCGAGGTCGACCCAGTCCGGGGTGTCCTCGACGACCGCGAAGAACCGCGCCAGCGCCGGCGTCTCGGGCTCCGCGCCCGCCAGCGCCCGGTGGAAGGCGGCCATCGTGGTCCGCTCGGGGTCCGTGCGGGGCCGGCTCATCGCCGCCGCGAGCTCGGCGCCGACCTCGTCGCGCGCGAACATCCGCGTGCCGATGCGGTCGAGCAGGTCCTCGTCGACCCCGCGGACCCGGGCCACCACGCCCAGCGGCCGCGCGATGCGCCGCGACCGCTCGGGCGCGGCCCGGAAGCGTCCCGGATACCGCGGCTGCCCCACCTGCTCGCATGCCACCATGACGACCATGCTGAGACGAGTTCCTGCTCGCGTTCAAGTCGCGTTCGTGCGGTGACCGCGCCCCGCCGGCGCCGGCAGCCCCGCCAGGAGCGGTCGCGGGCGACGGTCGAGCGGATCGTGGCCGCCGGGCGCACCGTGCTCCTCGAGCGCGGCGTCGACGGCCTGACCACCAACCACGTCGCCGGCGTCGCCGGGATCAGCCCGGGCTCGCTGTACCAGTACTTCCCGGACAAGGACGCGATCGTCGACGAGGTCGTCGCCCGCTACGCCGACGACCTCGAGGAGCGCGTCACCCGCGCGTTCGTCGACACCGCCGCCGAGCGGGACCCCGTGGTGGCCGTGCGGCGGGTGGTGCTCGCGCTGGTCGACGCGCTCGGCGAGCACCCGGCGCTGCTGCGGGCCGTCGCCCAGCGCCTGCCGCGCGCGGGCGACGACCGGCGGGCGGCGTTCGCGCGGAGGGTGGACGCGCTGCTCACGAGCACCCTGCTCGCGCGCCACGGCGGCGAGCTGCGCCACCCGGCCGGGACGGTGGCCTGGATGCTGGTGCGCACCGTCGAGAGCCTTGCCGTCGGCTACGTCCTCGAACAACCGCCCATCGACCGCGCGGGGTTCGCCGACGAGGTCACCGCGCTGGTGCTGGGCTACCTGGGCCGGGCGCTAGAAGGCCGACCGGGCACCGCAGCGCGCCCGTAGCCCCAGACCCGCGCGCAGGGCGAGGCGCAGCGGGGCCCAGCGCGCGCCGCGGTAGCGGTCGGCGAGGAAGCGGTAGGCGCTGCGGTGGTGCTCGGCCAGCATCCGCGAGGAGGTGGGGGCGTCGCGCTCGGTCGCGTGCCCGCCGGTGTGCACGACCTCGGCCTCGGGGACGTACACGTTGAGCCAGCCGGCGCGCCCCAGGCGGTCGCCGAGGTCGACGTCCTCGAAGTACATGAAGTAGCGCGGGTCGAACCCGTCGACCGAGTCCCACGCCGCGCGGCGCAGGAGCACGCACGAGCCCGAGAGCCAGCCCGCGGTGCGCTCGGCGACCGCGCCCTCCTGGCGGTACGACCGGGTCCACGGGTTGGCGGGCCACACGGCGGCGAACAGCGCGTGCCCGACCCCGCGGCCCAGGCTGGGCTGGAGGCGCGCCGACGGGTAGACCTCGCCGCCGGTGCGGATGAGGGGGCCGAGGGCGCCGGCGCGCGGCCAGCGGCCGCCGGCGTCGACGAGCGTGTCCAGGCAGCCCGGCCCGAAGACGATGTCGGGGTTGACGACGAGCACCCAGCCGACCTCGGCGGGCAGCCCCGCCACCGCGCGGTTGGCCGCCGCGCCGTAGCCCACGTTCTCGCCGATGCGCAGCAGCTCCACCCGCTCGTCGGCGGCGGCCGCGGCCTCGGGGGCTCCGTCGACCGAGCCGTTGTCCGCGAGGACCACGCGGTACGGGCGGGACGTGGCCTTCTCCAGGGAGGACACGAACTCCGGGAGCGACTCGCCCGGCGAGTAGGTCACGCAGACGACGGCCAGCCCGTCGCCGTAGTCATCAGAGCGGTCATCCGGCACCGCCGCATTGTCGCCGGTCAGTCGTCGTACTCGTCGACCAGCCCGCGGTACTGGGCCTCGAGCAGGGCGACCGCGTCCGGGTCGCCGCGCCAGGCGGCCTCCTCGACGTAGGGCTGCGCCTCGTCGAGCCGCCCCTGGTCGAACAGGAAGCGTCCGAGGTGGAAGGCCGCCCCCGGCTCGCCGACCTCGTGCGCCCGGCGTAGGTGCTCCTCGGCGCCCTCGTGGTCGCCGCGGCGGTCGCGCAGGAACCAGCCGTGGTAGATGTTCGCGCACGGCGCGCCCTGCTCGGCCGCGCGGCGGTAGAGGTCGGCGGCCTCGTCGACCCGGTCGGCGGCCAGCCGGCAGTCGGCCAGCGCGAGCAGCGTCGCGGGCTTGGCCTCGTCGAGCAGGTCCTCGGCGAGCTCCGTGGCGGTGACCGGGTCGTCGAGCTCCTCGAGGTGCAGCGCCACCAGGTTGAGCGGGGCCAGCTCGTCGCCGAGGCGCACGGCCCGGTCGAGCACGTAGAGCGCCTCCTGGGTGCGGCCGCGCTCGCGCAGGAAGACGCCGTAGTCGTTGGTCGCCCCCGGGTCGCCCCCGTCGAGCCCGACGAGGAACGCCGCCTCGGCGCTGTCGTGGTCGCCGATGGCGGCGAGGGTCTCGCCCAGCAGGCCCGCGTGCTCGCTCTCGCGGCGTCCCATGACGGACGGGGTGAGCAGGTCGGCGGCCTCGCGGCGCTCGCCGAGGGCGAGGTGGGCGTGCGCGAGCAGCGCGGGCGCGGAGGGCTCGCCGCTGGCCAGGGCCCGGCGCAGCACGGCGATGCGCTCCTCCACGCGGTCGACGGCGTCCCCGTCCGGCGCGGCCGCGAGCTCGCGGGCCTGCGCGCAGAGGGGCTCGTCGTCGGCGGATGTCCCGGTCGCCCCCGGCGCGGCCTGCTCCGTCATCGGATCAGTGTGCGCCGCCGGCGGGCGGCCAGGAAGGCCTCACCGCCTCAGAGGCGCGGACCGCTCGACCCGTCCTCCGCCGAGGGCAGCGTCAGCGGCCAGTAGCGCCACGCGTCGGGTGCGGCGCCGGCGGACACCGGGGCGGCGGGGACCTGTGCGGTCCGCGCGCGCCGCGCGATCCGCCGCTGCTCGGCCTGCCAGCGCTCGTCGCGCGCCACCCGGGCCCGCAGCCGGTGACGCTCGCGCCCGGCGTCGATCACCAACCACACGGCGACGAGACCGAGCAGCGCCAGGAGCACCGTCTCCACACCCATGACCGTTCAACGCGCGACGACCGCCCGAGGACACGCGAATGACAACGATGGAAGTAAGACGTTAGTCCGTTCAGCCCAGCAGTAACTCCGGATGGTGCGTCACCGCGCGGTGCAGGGCCTCTCGCCAGGGTGGTAGGGCCGCCACGCCCGCGGCGCGCCACGACACGTCGGAGAGCACCGACCAGGCCGGGCGCGGGGCGGGCCGGGGGAAGGACGCGGTGTCGCACGGGCGGACCCGCCCGAGGTCCGCGCCCAGCTCCTCGAACACCGCGCGCGCGAGCCCCCACCACGTGGTCGCCCCGCCGCCCGCGGCGTGGCGGGTGCCGGCCGGCGCCGACGAGCGGGCCAGGGCGAGCAGCCCGTCGGCGAGGTCGGCGGTCCACGTCGGCGAGCCGTGCTGGTCGTCGACGACGTCGAGGGTGTCGCGCTCGCGGGACAGGCGGGCCACGGTGCGCACGAAGTTCGGTCCGGTGGCGCCGTAGAGCCAGGCCGTGCGCACGATGTGGTGGGCGCCGGGCAGGGCGGCGCGCACCCTCTCCTCCCCCGCCAGCTTGCTGCGCGCGTAGACGCCCACGGGCGCCGTCGGGTCACCGGGCTCGAGCGGGCGTCGCTCGCCTCCGGGCAGCGGCCCCAGGACGTAGTCGGTCGAGACGTGCACCAGGGTCGCCCCGCCGGCCGCGCACGCCGCCGCGAGCAGGCCGGGCGCCTCGGCGTTGACCGCCCAGGCCTGCGCGCCGGCGCCGGGGTCGGTCTCGGCGAGGTCGACCGCGGTGTACGCGGCGGCGTTGACCACCACCGCCGGCCCCTCGCCCGGCGCCGCCAGCCACGCACGCACCGCACCGTGGACGGCGTCGGGGTCGGTGACGTCGAGGTCGGCGCGGGTCAGCGCGGTCAGCGTGTCGGCCGGTGGGGTCCCGGGCGCGCCGAGCCGGGCGACCAGGTCGGTCCCCAGCGCTCCCCCCGCGCCGGTCACCATCCACCGCATCGGGACCCCCCTCCCGTCGATCACCCGGCCGGAGTCTCGCAGCCGCGCGGACCGGCGCCGGTGCCGCGGGGGGCGTGTGCGGTGACGACCCGGGCCGCGAGCGTCCCCGCCGCCACCCTGCTCGGGACCGTGTTCCGCCCGCGGTCCTCACCGCGCGTCGCCGCGACGCGCCGACGAGCCGTCCAACGGGTGAGAGCCCCCGATCGAACCGGACGCCGTCTAGCCTGCGAAACACGACGGACCCGGCCGTCACGGCGGGGTTGCTCGTGCCGACCCGCGGGGGCCGCACGGGCGTCGTGATCAGCGACGGGACGGAGGGAGGCGCGCCGATGGACCGTGGCGACCCCCGCGACGTGTCGCGCGACGCCGCCGCGTCCTCCCGCCGTGACCCGGCCCGCCGGTTCGGGCCCTCCGCGGCCCGCCGCAGCCCCGGCCGCGCCGGCGGACCGCCGGCCGACGACGGCTGGGGCCCGCGGCCCGACGACGGCGTCACCGAGCCCGACCGCCGCCCGTCCGCCGCCCGCCGTCGCCCGGCCCGCGAGGACGACGGGGCCGCCGCGCCCGCGGCGCGCCTGCGGCGCCGGGACCTCGCCGAGCTCTCCGCGGCCCCGGCCGGCGCCCGCCGTGGCGAGGACGGCGCCCCGCCCCCCGACCGTCCCCGCCGCCCGGGCCCGCCACCCGACCGCGACCGGCCCCGCCCCCCGCGGGACCGGGACCGGGACCGGGAGCGCGGCCGCCCGGGCCCGCCGCCACCGCGCCCACCCGGCCGGACCCGACCCCCGCGCGAGCCCGAGCCCCCGGACGACCGGGGCGGGCGCCGCTCGCTCACGCGCACGCTGCGCCTGGGCCTCGTGGTGCTCTCGGTGCTGGTGTTCGCGCTCTCGGGCACCGCGTGGGGCGCGCTGTCCGGCAGCATCAGCGGCTCGAGCGCGCTGGCCGACGGGCCGGTCGGCAACGCCGCCGACGGCGCGACGGACATCCTGCTCGTCGGCGTCGACAGCCGCACCGACGCCCAGGGGCAGCCGCTGCCCGCCGACGTCCTGCGCGAGCTCGGCGCCGGCTCCGCGGACGGCGTCGTCAACACCGACACGATGATGCTGGTGCGGATCCCCAACGACGGCAGCCGCGCGGTCGCGTTCTCGATCCCCCGCGACAGCTACGTCTCGATCCCCGGGGCCTTCCGCCGCGACAAGATCAACTCGGCGTACCCCGGCGCGAAGGCCGAGGAGGCCAACCGGCTCGTGACGTCCGGGGTCACCGACCCGCGCGAGATCGACGTCCGGTCCTCGGAGGCGGGCCGCCAGGAGCTGGTGCGCTCGGTCGCCGACCTGACCGGGCTGACCGTCGACCACTTCGCCGAGGTCAACCTCCTGGGCTTCTACACGCTGACCAACGCCATCGGCGGCGTCGACGTCTGCCTCAAGAACCCCGTCGACGACGAGCTCTCCGGGGCCCGCTTCCCCGCCGGGCCGCGCACCGTCGCGGGCCACGACGCGCTCGCCTTCGTCCGCCAGCGCCACGGGCTGCCCAACGGCGACCTCGACCGCATCCGCCGCCAGCAGGCGTTCCTCGCCTCGATGTCGCGCAAGATCCTCTCCAGCGGGACGCTCGCGGACCCGATCACCCTGACCCGGCTGCTCGACGCCGTGCGCCAGTCGGTGGTGCTCGACGGCAACTGGGACCTGCTGCAGTTCGGCCGCCAGATGCAGGACGTCAGCGCGGGCGCGGTCGCGTTCCTGACGATCCCCACCAACGGGACGCGCTTCGTCGACGGCCGCGGCGAGGTCCTCGACGTCGACCCCTCCGAGGTGCGCACCTTCGTCAACGACGCCATCGGGCCCGAGGACTCCGCCGACGCCAACGACGAGGGACCGCCGCCGGCCACCATCCCCGTCGACGTCCGCAACGCCTCGGACACCCAGGGGGCGGCCGCCCGCGTCGTCGCCGTCCTCTCCGCCCAGGGCTACGCCCGCACCGTGGCCGGCAACGCCGAGGCGCCCGCGCCCCGCTCCGAGGTGCTGTTCGGCCCGGCCGGCGACGGTGGCGGGGCCCGCGTCGCGCGCAGCCTCGGCGACCTGCCGACCCGCTTCGACCCGACGGTGCCGCCGAACTCGGTGCGGGTCCTGCTGGGCGGCGACTACCGCGGGCCGGGCGCCGCCGCCCCCACGCCCGCGCCGGTCGGCGGCTTCAGCAGCGACGGCGAGGCGGCCGCCGCCCCGGCCCCGGCGCCGCAGCCGGCGATCACCGCCGACGGCGTGCCCTGCATCGACTAGGTAGCGTCGGGCCCCGATGACCACCGTCACCGACGCCCTGCTCGCGCCGCTGCTCGCCGGCGACCCCGCCAAGCCGCTGATCACCTTCTACGACGACGCCACCGGCGAGCGCATCGAGCTCTCCGGCGCCACGTTCGGCAACTGGGTCGCGAAGACCGCCAACCTGCTGCGCGACGAGTGCGACGTCGAGGCGGGCACGACGGTGGCCGTGCTGCTGCCCGCCCACTGGCAGGCCGCGGCGGCGCTGTGCGCGATCTGGTCGTGCGGCGCCGAGGCGGTCGCCGACCCCGCGGGCGCCGAGGTCGCGCTCGCCGACGCGGAGCACCTCGAGGCCGCCGCCGGCGCGGGGCTCGTGGTCGGCTTCTCCCTCGACGCGTTCGGGCAGGGGCTCGGGGACGTGCTGCCCCGTGACGCCGTCGACTACGCGACCGAGGTCCGCGTGCACGGCGACCACTTCGACCCGCTCGCCCCGATCCCCGACCACGCCCCCGCGCTCGTGGGCGCCGACGCCGGCACCGTCGTCGCGACCGCCCGTGCCCGCGCCGCGGAGCTGGGGCTCGGTGCGGACGACCGCGTGCTCTCGACCGCGGCGTGGCCGCTCGCCCTGACCGGCGGGCTCGTGGACGGCTTCCTGGCGGTGCTCGCCGCCGGGGCGTCGCTGGTGCACGTCCGGCACCCCGCGGGCGACCAGGAGCGCCGGGCCGGCACCGAGAAGGTCACCCGGGTGCTCGCGGCGTGATCGCCACCGACGTCGGCCCGGACCTCGTCCGGGGCGCGATCGAGCTCGTGCCGGGCGAGCACGGGCTCGTGCCGCACCGGCTGCCGGCGCGGGCCCGTGCCCAGGGGGACGGCCAGATCGCGATGGCCGAGGCCCAGCCGTCGGGTGTGCGGGTCGTCGTGCGCACCCGGGCCACGGTGATCGAGCTCGACACGCTGCGCACGCGGGTCGGGTACGCCGGCCTGCCCCTGCGCCCCGACGGCGTCTACGACCTGCGCGTCGACGGCGACCTCGTCGCGCAGGGGTCGACGTCCGGGGGGAAGGTCCTGCGGCTCGACATGGCCACCGGGACGGCGCAGACCGAGCCCGGCCCCGTCGGCACCGTGCGCTTCGAGCACCTGCCCGACCGCGACAAGCAGGTCGAGGTCTGGCTGCCCCACACCGAGATCACCGAGCTCGTGGCGCTGCGGACCGACGCGCCGGCCACGCCGGCGCCGCCCGGCGACCGCCGGGTGTGGCTGCACCACGGCAGCTCGATCAGCCACGGCTCGAACGCGGCGAGCCCGTCGACGACGTGGCCCGCGCTGGCCGCCGCGGCGGGCGGGGTCGAGCTGGTGAACCTCGGCTTCGGCGGCAGCGCGCTGCTCGACCCGTTCGTCGCGCGCACCCTGCGTGACACCCCGGCCGACGTGATCAGCATCAAGATCGGCATCAACCTGGTGAACGCCGACCTCATGCGCCGCCGCGCGCTGGGTCCGGCGCTGCACGGGTTCCTCGACACGATCCGCGAGGGCCGGCCGGTGACGCCGGTGCTGCTCGTCTCGCCGATCCTCTGCCCGATCCACGAGGACACCCCGGGGCCCGGCGCGGTCGACCTCACCGACGACGGGAGGATGACGTTCCGCGCCACCGGCGACCCGGCCGAGGTCGCCGCCGGCCGGCTGACCCTGCGGGTGGTCCGCGACGAGATCGCTCGCGTCGCCGCCCAGCGCACGCCCGACGACCCGCACCTGCACCACCTCGACGGGCTCGCGCTCTACGGCGAGGCGGACGCCGCCACGCTCCCGCTGCCCGACCGGCTGCACCCCGACGCGGCGACCCACCGCCTCGTCGCCGAGCGCTTCGCCGCGCACGCCTTCGCGCCCGGCGGGCCGTTCGGCGCCGGGCGCTGACCCGGACGCGCGCACCCGGGAAACGCGAACGGCGCTCCCGCTGCCACGGAAGCAGCGAGAGCGCCGTGCGTTCGTCCTGCGGCGGCTCGGCGAGCCGCCCGCGTCAGGCCTGCGGGGCCCCGGGGTACTGCTGCTGCGGCGGGTACTGCTGCTGCGGCTGCTGCGGGTAGCCCTGCTGCTGCGGGTAGCCCTGCTGCGGGTAGCCCTGCTGCTGCGGGTAGCCGCCCTGGCCGAGGTCCTGCTGCTGCGGGTGGCCGGCCTGCGGGTAGCCCTGCTGCGGGTAGCCGCCCTGCGGGTAGCCGCCGGCCATCTCCTGCTTCGGGTTCATGCCGTACTCGTTGGCACCCGCGTGACCCTCGGTCGCCCACCAGACGATGAGGATGATGATGCCGACGATCGGGATCAGCGCCAGCAGCTGCCACCAGCCCGAGCGGCCGGTGTCGTGCAGGCGCCGCGCGCCGACGGCGAGCGAGGGGCAGAGCACGGCGAGCGAGTAGATCGTGCTGAGCAGGCCGCCGGTCACGGCGAAGCCCGTGCCCGTGTTGCTGAAGCTCGCCGTGCCGATCAGCACGTCGATGATGTTGAGGACGATCGACGCGAGGATGTTGAACAGCACGAACATCCAGAACTCGGTGCGACGCGCACGCCCGCTGAAGTCGGCGTACTGCTTGAGCACCTTCAGGTACCACTGCATGGGGGACCTCTCACGGAGCGTGGGGAGAGATCGCGGTCGTCGCGGCCTCTATCGCCCGGCCAGGCTAGCTCCCCGCACGCTCCGTGACGAGTACCCCGAACGGGCTACTTCTTGAGGAGGGCCCGCGCCATGACCATGCGCTGGATCTGGTTGGTGCCCTCGTAGATCTGCGTGATCTTGGCGTCGCGCATCATCCGCTCGGCCGGGAAGTCGACGGTGTAGCCGGCGCCGCCGAAGATCTGCAGCGCGTCGGTGGTCACCGACATCGCCGTGTCCGAGGCGAAGCACTTCGACGCCGAGGCGATGAGGCCCATCTTCTCGCCGCGCTCGGCCCGCGCGGCGGCCGCGTAGACGAGGTGGCGGGCGGCCTCGGTGTTCATGGCCATGTCGGCGAGCATGAACTGCAGGCCCTGGAAGTCGGCGATGGCCTTGCCGAACTGCTGGCGCTCGCGCGCGTACTCGACGGCCGCGTCGAGGGCGCCCTGGGCGATGCCCACGGCCTGCGCCCCGATGGTCGGGCGCGTGTGGTCGAGGGTGGCGAACGCCGTCTTCAGCCCGGTGCCCGGCGCCCCGATGATGCGGTCGCCGGGGATGCGGCAGTTCTCGAAGTAGATCTCGGTGGTGGGCGAGCCCTTGATGCCGAGCTTGTGCTCCTTCGGGCCGACCGAGAAGCCCGGGTCGTCCTTGTGCACCACGAACGCCGAGATGCCGTTGGCACCCTTGTCGGGATCGGTCTTCGCCATGACCGTGTACCAGTCCGAGACGCCGCCGTTGGTGATCCAGCACTTGGTGCCGTTGAGCACCCAGTCGTCACCGTCCTGCTGGGCGCGGGTGCGCATCGAGACCGTGTCCGACCCGGCCTCGCGCTCCGAGAGCGCGTAGCTGATCATCGACTCGCCCGAGGCGATGGTCGGCAGGACCTGCTGCTTCAGCTCCTCGGAGCCCGACAGGATGATCGGCATCGAGCCGAGCTTGTTCACCGCCGGGATGAGCGAGGCCGACGCGTCGACCCGCGCGACCTCCTCGATCACCATGCAGGCCACGATCGAGTCGGCGCCCTCGCCCCCGTACTGCTCGGGGATGTGGATCGCGTGGAACCCGTTCTGGGTCAGCGCGGTGCGCGCCTCGGTGGGGAACCGCGCCTGCTGGTCGACCTCCGCGGCGTACGGGGCGATCTCCTTCTCCGCCAGCGCGCGGATCGACTCCCGCAGCGCGTCGCGCTCCTCGCCGAGGCTGTACAGGTCGAAGTCCGGGTCCACGGGGTTCCTCCACACACGACGGCGTTGCGGGACCAGGATACTCGGACGTCCTACCGTCGGGGGACCTCGCGATCGCCCGACGGCGTGTGGTCCCCGCTACGGTCGGTCGGCGTCGACCGGCACCGGGTCCCGCCGCGCGAACGCCGGCGCCCGTTCGGGTCGCAGGCCGACGCCGATGAGGTAGGCGGGGACGATCGTCGCCGGCGGGAACGCGGCCAGGAGGCGCCGGATCGGCGCCGGCGGGCCGCCGCGGCGTCCCTTCCCCCGGGTCGAGCTCCGCTTCGCCGCGTCTCCCGCGAGCACGGGCCGCACGATCGCGCGGTGCATGGCGCGCTGCAGCGCCTGCACCGCGACGGTCGGCCAGAGCCGGCGGCGGCGCACCCGGTCGAGGTCGGCGGGGCCCACCCGCCCGCGGCGCAGCGGCTCCGCCAGGAGCGTCGCCGCGGCCACCGCGTCCTGCACGGCGAGGTTGATGCCGACCCCGCCGATCGGCGACATCGCGTGCGCGGCGTCGCCGAGGCAGAGCAGGCCCGGGACGTGCCAGCGGCGCAGCCGGTCGAGCCGGACGGACAGGAAGCGGACGTCGTCCATGCTCTCCAGGGCGTCGACCCGGTCGGCGAGGTCGGGCGCGATCGCGGCCACGTCGGCGCGGAAGGCCTCGATCCCGCGCGCCCGCACCGCGGCCTCCTCGCCCTTGGGCGTCAGGTACGCGATCTGGAAGTAGCCCTCGCGCGGGATGACCACGGCCATGCGGCCGTCGCCCAGGCGCGGGGTCAGCGCCGGCGCGTCCTCGTCGGCCCGGTGCGGCAGCCGGAACCACCACGCGTCCATCGGGCACGGGAAGTCGACGACCTCGAGGCCCGCCCCGGCCCGCGCGGTCGAGCCGCGCCCGTCGCAGGCCACCGTGAGATCGGCGGCGAGCTCGCCGGTGGTGCCGTCGGCGGTGCGGTAGGTGACCCCGGTGACGGCACCGCCCGCACCCCGCCGCAGGCCCGTCACCTCCGTGCTCATCCGGAGCGTGAACGCCGGCTCGGCCGCGCCGGCCTCGGCGAGCAGGTCGAGGAGGTCCCACTGCGGGACCATCGCGATGTAGGGGTGCCCGACGTGGCCCTCGAGGCGGCGCAGGTCGCCCACCACGAGCGTCTCGCCGTGCTCGCCGACCGGGAACGCGACCCGGTCGAGGCGGCTCTGCGGCAGCGCCGCGAAGCGCTCGCCCAGGCCCAGCTCGTCGAGCAGGTCGAGCGTCGTCGGGTGCACGGTGTCGCCGCGGAAGTCGCGCAGGAAGTCGGCGTGCTTCTCCAGCACGGTGACCTCGACACCGGCCCGGGCCAGCAGCAGCCCGAGCACCATCCCCGCCGGGCCGCCCCCGGCCACACACACCGTCGTGCGCTCCACGGTCCCCACCTCCGCCTGTCTCCCGACTGACGATCTCAACGTCTGTTGAATCCGAGTGTGGACCCTCACCGGGCACAAATCAACCACTGTTGAAAAACGCTAGGATGCGGGGGTGCCCCGGACCGAGAGCCCCCGCCGCGGCCGCCGTCCCGGCGACTCGGGCACGCGGGAGGCGATCCTCGACGCGGCGCGGGCGCGCTTCAGCACGGCGGGCTTCCGCGACGCGACGGTCCGCGCGATCGCGGGCGACGCCGGCGTCGACCCGGCCCTGGTCATGCACTACTTCGGCTCGAAGCAGGCCCTGTTCGTGGCGGCGATGGAGTTCCCGCTGGACCCGGCGGAGGTCGTGCCGCGGCTCGTCGCGCCGGGCGTCGACGGGCTGGGCGAGCGCCTCGTGCGGTTCCTGCTGGGCGTCATCGACGAGCTCGGCGACGCCAACCCGATGCTCGCGCTCGTGCGCTCGGCCGTCGGGCACCCCGAGGCGGCGCGGATGATGCGCGAGTTCCTCGGCGAGGCGATCCTCGACCGGGTCGCGTCGGCGATCGACACGGACCGGCCCCGCCTGCGCGCCGACCTGTGCGCCTCGCAGATCGTCGGGATCCTCGTGGCGCGCCAGATCCTCGAGCTGCCCGAACTGGCGGCCGCCGACCGGGAGACGCTGATCGGGGTCTACGGCCGCACGATCCAGGGCTACCTGACGGGACCCCTCGAGTCGTCGTGAGCCTGCGCCGCGAGGGCCTCGTCCTTCGCGGCGACGGACTCGGCGAGCCCGGTCTGGAACCGCTCCATCGCCCGGGCGAGCTCCGGGTCCGCCGCGCCGAGCACCCGCACAGCGAGCAGGCCGGCGTTGCGGGCGCCGCCGATCGACACCGTCGCCACCGGCACGCCGGCGGGCATCTGCACGATCGAGAGCAGTGAGTCCATCCCGTCGAGGTGCTTCAGCGGCACCGGGACGCCGATCACCGGCAGCGTCGTCGCCGACGCGACCATGCCGGGCAGGTGAGCCGCGCCGCCCGCTCCCGCGACGACGACGCGCAGCCCGCGCCCGGCGGCCGCCGCGGCCCAGTCGAGCATCACCCGCGGGGTGCGGTGCGCGGAGAGCACACGGGCCTCCCACGACACCCCGAACTCGTCGAGGGCCTCCGCCGCGGCGCGCATCGTCGGCCAGTCGGAGTCGCTGCCCATGACGATGCCGACGGCGGGGGCCTGCTCCGTGACGCTCACTGGTGGGGGTCCCATCCGTCGCTCCACACGCCGGTGGAGAGGTGGTCGGCGGCCAGCCGGGCGCGGGTCCGCACGTCGTCGAGGTCGTCCCCGCGCACGGTGACGTGGCCGACCTTGCGGCCGGGCCGCTCGGCCTTGCCGTAGAGGTGCACCCGCGCCTCGGGGAAGCGGGCGAGGGTGTGGTGCAGGCGCTCGTCGACGCCGGTGGCCGGGACGGGGTCGCCGCCGAGGACGTTGGCCATGACCGTGACGGGGGCGGTGGTCGCCGTCGAGCCCAGGGGATAGTCGAGCACGGCGCGCAGGTGCTGCTCGAACTGGGAGGTCACCGAGCCCTCGATCGTCCAGTGCGCCGAGTTGTGCGGGCGCATGGCGAGCTCGTTGACCACCAGGCCCCCCTGTCCGTCAGCACCGTCGGTCTCGAAGAGCTCCACCGCCAGCAGGCCGACCACGCCCAGGGCCGCCGCGACGCGCAGGGCGAGCTCCTCGGCCTCCTCGGCGCGCTCGGGGTCCAGACCGGGCGCGGGCGCGAGCACCTCGGTGCAGATGCCCTGCTCCTGCACGGTCTCGACCACCGGCCACACCGCCGCCTGCCCGAACGGCGAGCGCGCGAGGACGGCGGCGAGCTCGCGGCGCAGCGCCACCTTCTGCTCGACCATGAGCGGCGTGCCGGCGGCGAGGAGCTCGGGGACCGTGGTGCCCGCGGCGTCGGCGTCGTCGAGCACCCACACGCCGCGCCCGTCGTAGCCGCCGCGGACGGCCTTGAGCACCACCGGCCAGCCGTGCTGCGCGGCGAAGGCGGTCACGTCGTCGACGCCGTCCACCGCGGCGAACGGGGGCACCGGCTCGCCGAGGTCGGCGAGGCGCCGGCGCATGACGAGCTTGTCCTGCGCGTGCAGCAGGGCGTCGGGACCCGGGTGGACGTTGACGCCGTCGGCGACCAGGGCCCGCAGGTGCTCGCCCGGGACGTGCTCGTGGTCGAAGGTCACGGCCTCGGCGCCCGCGGCCGCCCGGCGCAGGGCGTCGAGGTCGGTGTGCTCGCCGAGCACGACGTCGGGCGCCACCAGGGCGACCGGCTCGCCGGGCCCGGTCGCGAGGACCCGCAGCGACTGTCCCAGGGCGATCGCGGCCTGGTGGGTCATCCGCGCCAGCTGGCCGCCGCCGATCATCGTCACCACGGGCAGGCCGGTGCGCTGGTCCACGGTCGGAGGAGGCTACGCGCTGGTCAGGTGTGATCCGGGTCCGGCTCGGGCTCGCGACCCCGGAGACGTTCGAGCAGCGCGCAGGCCCCCTCGTGCGTGGCGGGCAGGCGCGCGATCCGCACCGAGGGCGACCCGACGAGTCCCTCGGCGGCCGCGAGCCGGCGCGCCAACAGGCGCCGCAGCACCGCCGCGCGCTCGGCGAGGCCCTCGCGCGGGGCGAGCACGACGACGGTGCCGCGCCCGACGACCGCGAGCGACTCGCCCGCGTCGAACACCACGCCCGCGGCGTCCCCGGCGATCGACAGCGGCGCGACGCGGCGCCAGTCGCGGACGTCGAGCGAGAGCACCACCAGGGCGCGGTCGTCGCCCGCGGAGCGGCCGTGCGCGCGGGCGGCGCGGTAGACCTCGGCGAGGCGGGTGCGCAGGTAGCGGACGCTCGCGAGGCCGGAGAGGGGGTCGACCGCGGCGGTCTCGGCGAGGTCCCCGCAGGCCACGTCGGTCCACGCCAGCGACACCGCGCGCAGCAGGCGCACGCCGTCGGGACCCCGCCCCGTCGAGCGGGTGTCCACGACGGCCCCGTCCCCGTCCCCGTCGCCCGCGCCCGAGACCGCGGTGCTCAGCGCGGCGAGGTCGGTGAGCGTCTCGGCGAGCCCCACCCCGGCGCCGGCGCGCGCGCCCGCCCAGCGGGCGAGGGCCCGTTCGACGGCCCGGTCGTGGGCGACGCGGCTGTCGTGGCGGGCCGTGGCGACGGCGCAGACGGCGTCGACCGCGGGGTCCGGCCACTCCGCGGCCGCCGCCCACCCCAGCGCGCTGCTGCACGCGAACCACCGCTCGCGCAGGGCCGCGGCCCGCTCGGGCCGCGCCGTCGCGCCGTCCAGCGCGCCCGTCACGTCCTCGCCGTGCGCCGGCGCCGCCCCGTCGATGCTGCTCACGTCCATCCCTCGGCCGGCCTCCTGTCCCGTGGTCCCGGCAGGAGAGACGCGCGGAACCGTCGCCCATGACGGTGACGCTCACCGATACGGCCGTAGGGACCACGCCACACTCGACCGGACGGGTGAGGGGGGAGGTGACGCCCGTGTCTCTCGACGACGTCGGGGGCGGCTCCGAGGAGGACCTCCGCAGCGACGCCGAGCTCATCGGCCGCCTGCGGGGACGCGGCGCCGACCACGACTCGACCGCCGCCTTCGCGACCCTCTACGCGCGCCACCAGCAGGCCGCCCGGTCGCTCGCGCGCCAGCTCGCCCGCTCCCCCACCGACGCCGACGACCTCGTCGCCGGCGCCTTCACCCGCATGCTCGAGGTCCTGCGCGCCGGCCGCGGGCCGACGGAGGCCTTCCGCGCGTACCTGCTGACCTCGGTACGCCACCTCGCCTACGACCGCAGCCGCGCCGAACGACGCCTCGACCTCACCGACGACATCACCGACGTCCACGGCATCGACCCCGACGGCACCGTCGTCCCGTTCACCGACCCCGCCCTCGCGGGCCTCGAGCGGACGATGGCGGCGCGCGCGTTCGCGACCCTGCCCGAGCGCTGGCAGGCCGTGCTCTGGCACCTCGAGGTCGAGGGCGACAGCCCCGCCGACATCGCCCCGCTGTTCGGCCTGTCCGCCAACGCCGTCTCCGCGCTGGGCTACCGCGCGCGGGAGGGGCTGCGCCAGGCCTACCTCCAGGAGCACCTCGACGCCGGCACCGGACGCCGGGACCGGCGCCACCGCGAGACCGGCGAGAAGCTCGGCGCCTACACCCGCGGCGGGCTGGCGCGCCGCGAGGCCCAGCGCGTCGAGACCCACCTCGCCGAGTGCGCCGAGTGCCGCGCGCTGGCCGACGAGCTGCGCGAGGTCAACGCCGGCATGGTCCGCTCGGTGGTCGCGCCGCTGGTGCTCGGCGCCGGGCTCGTCGGCTACCTCGCCTCGCGCGGCTCGACCGGCCCGTTCCTCCAGGCGAGCACCGGCGAGCTCGCCGTCGCCGGGGGCGGCGCGCTGGGCGTGCTGGGCGCGCTGACCGGCCTCACCCCGCGCCCCGCCCCCCTGCCGCGGGTGCGGACGGCGACCGTCGTCGGCCTCGCGGGCGCCGTGGGCGTCGCGGGCTTCCTCCTCGGCGATGTTCTCGAGCCGCCGGCCCTCCCGCCGGTGCGGGCCGTGCCCGGGCTCGTGCCGCCCGTGGCACCTCCCCTCCTCCCGCCCCTCCTCCCGCCCCTGCCACCGATCTCGCCGCCGGGGACGCTCCCGCCGGCCGCGCCGCCCGGCGGCGTGCCGGTCGCTCCCCCGTCCCCGGCGGCACCCGGACCGGCGCGGCCGGGCAGCGCGGCGACGCCCGACGCCGCGCTGGCCCTGCCCGGTCTGCTCGACGAGCCGGCACCCTCCCCGGCACCGGCCCCGACCAGCACGCGCTCCCCGACACGCGGGCCGGTCGCGTCGGACGCGCCCACCGCGCCGCTGCGGACCGCCCGCTCCGCCGAACGGGACAGCGGCGGCGCCGGGGTGCTCGCGTCCGGTGCCGACGCCCGGAGCAGCCCGGGTCCCCGGGGCGCGGACTGCCTGGTCACGGCGCGCCTGCCGGTGCTCGACACGCGGGGCGTGATCTGCCGGACCGGCCTCGCCGCGCGGGAGGGCTCACTAGACTCGCCGCGATGATCGGGGTCCGCTACGTGCCGGGATGGGCCGCGCGGCTCGCCGGGCGCCACGGCGAGCTGGTCAAGTTCGCGACGGTCGGGGCGATCACCTTCGTCGTCGACACGGCCGTGTTCGTCACCGCGAAGTCCACGGTCCTCGAGCCCAAGCCGGTCACCGCGAAGATCGTCGCGGTGCTCGTCGCCACGATCGTCGGCTACGTGCTCAACCGCGAGTGGTCCTTCCGCCTGCGCGGGGGCCGCGGCCGCCCGCACGAGGCGCTGCTGTACTTCGCCGTGTCGGGCGTCGCGCTCGCGATCAACGCCGCACCTCTGGGCGTCTCGCGCTACGTCCTCGACCTCGCCCAGCCGGCGGTGTCCGCGCTGACCGAGCACGTCGCGGACCTCGTCAGCGCCCAGGTCGTCGGGACCCTGCTCGCCATGGTCTTCCGCTGGTGGGGGTTCCGGCGGTGGGTGTTCCCGGACGAGGTCGGGCCCCTGCGGTAGCGGCGTCACCGACCCCGCGCGCGAGCACCACGACGCCGACGGCCGCGGCGACGGCCGCCAGCACGACCGCCGGCCCGAGCCCGGCGAGCGTCTCCCCCAGCACCGCCACCCCGAGCACCGCCGCGACCACCGGCTCGCCCGCCGCCACCACCGGCAGCGACGCCGGGAGCGGCCCGGCGCGGTAGGCCAGCTGCTGGGCGGCGGTGCCGGCGAGCAGCACCACGGCGGCCGTCGCCGTCTCCCACGCGCCGAGCACCGCGGCGACCCCGTCCGGGACGAGCGCCACCACCGTCGTCGTCAGCGCCGCCCCGAGCCCGTAGGCGAGCGCCGCCGGGACGCCGAACAGCACCGCACGGGCGGGCCCGGGCCGGACGCGGCGGGCGGCGACCAGCGCGGCCACCGCCCCGGCCGCCACGACGACCAGGGCCGGCGCCCACGTCGCGAGCGGCACCCGGTCCACGCCGCGCACCGGACGCCCGAGCGCCACCAGCACCGCGAGCGCGACGGTGAGCACGACCCCGGCGACGACCTCCCCGGCGCGCGGCCGGCGCCCCGCCACCCGCGCACCGCCCAGCAGCGCGACCAGCACGGACACCGCCATGAGCGGCTGCACGAGCAGCAGCGGGCCCGCCGCCCGCGCCCCGAGCAGCACGACGAACCCCGCGGTGTCCGCCGCCGCCCCCGCGAGCCAGCGCCGCCGCTGGACGAGCGCGGCGAAGAAGCCGGCGCCGCGGTCGGGCGTCGTGGCGGCCGCGGTCTGCTGCAGCACCGCCGAGACGCCGACGAGCAGCGCCGCGACGAGGGCCAGCGCGGTGGCGAGGAGGGTCACGCGGCTCCTCTCACGAGCGCGGCTCCGCGTCGCGGCGTGCGGCCGTGATCCGCAGCTGCGCGTACGCCGGGACCAGCACCCCCCGGGCCGCGCGACGCCCGGTGACCCGCCACGGTCGGCCGGTCGCGAGCAGGGCCCGCAGCAGCGCGGCGAGCTCGGCCTTCGCCAGCGCCGCCCCGAGGCACTGGTGGCGCCCGGCGCCGAACCACAGCTGCCGGGTGGCGGGGTCGTAGGGGCGGTCGAGGTCGAAGCCGCCGGCGGCGTTGTCGACGGTGTGGGTCAGGACGAGCAGCCGGTCGCCCGCCCGCAGCGCCGCCGGGCCGAGCGCGGTGTCGCCGGTGACGTGCCGGCCGATCACCGGCGCCGGGGTGCTGACGCGCAGGCCCTCGCGCACCGCGTCCCCGACGAGGTCGGGCGCGGCGAGCAGGCGCGGCGCGCTGCCGGTGTCGGCGACGAGGGCGACCGTGCGGGCCATCGCGCTCGCCGCCGTCCCGGTGCCCGCGACGGCCATGAGGACCGCCAGCCCCTCGGTCTCGCGCCGGCCCAGCCCGAGCGCGCGGCAGCGGCCGAGCAGCCGGTCCTCGCCGGCGTGCGCCCACCCGTCGGCGACCCCGGCGGTCAGCTCGGCGACGAGCTCCCGCGCCGTCGCGACGGTCGCCGGGGCGAGGTGCGTGGAGGCGCCGGTGCCCACCGCCAGGGCGGCGAGGCGTTCGGCGGTGGCGAAGCGGGCCCGTGCCTGCTCGTCGGTGGTCCCGGGCAGGCCCAGGAGGTCGGCGACGAGGCGCCCGGTGAGCACGCGGGCGAGGTCGGCGACGTCGAGCTCGCCGCCCGCGGCAAGCGTCGCGGTGGCCGCGGCGAGGCGGGGGGCGAGGACCCGGTCGACGTGGGCGCGCGCGGAGGCCTCGGTGAACACGTCGCGCACCCGGGCCCGCATCGCGGCGTGGCCCGGGCCGTCGAAGAGCTCGGTGACCCAGTCGCCGAGGACCTGCGCCCACAGGTGCCCGACCCCGCCCTCGCCGAGCACGCTCGTGTGCGCGTGGTCGTTGAGCACCCGCCGCGCGAGCACCGGGTCGGCCACCAGCCAGCCCACCCGCGGCACGTGTCGGACCGGCCCGGTCCACCGACCGGCGCGCAGGAGGGCCCAGAGCGCCGGGCGTGATCGGAACAGCAGCCATGATTCGTGACGCTGCGCGGTCGTCATGTCAGTATTTCTCCCCTGCCGGGGACGGCCCGGGGAAGGGTGAGATCACTCGGTATGACCGCCCTCCCCGCCGGTGCCGCATGATCGCGCTCTCGCTGCCGTGAGCCTGTGGGTGATCGTCCCCGCCTACGACGAGGCCCGCGGGATCACCGCGACGCTCGACGCCCTCGCCGCCCAGCAGGACCCGGCCTTCACCGTGCTCGTCGTCGACAACGGCAGCCGCGACGGCACCGGGGACGTGGTCCGAGCCCACGACCGGGGCCTCGACCTGCGGGTGGTCGACGAGCCGGTGAAGGGCACGGGTGCTGCGGCCGACACCGGGATGCGGCACGCGATCGGCGCCGGGGCGACGCTGCTGGCGCGCACCGACGCCGACTGCCTGCCCGCGCCGGGCTGGACCGCGGCGCTGCGGGAAGGATTCGCCGACGGCCTCGAGCTGATCGGCGGGCGCCTGGTGCCACGGACCGACGAGGTGCGGCTGCGGTGGTGGGAGCGCCGGGGACTGCCGGCCGTGGTCGCCGTCGCCGCGGCGTTCGGGCGCCTGCGGCCGTCGAACCGCGACCCGGCGTTCCGCGGCCCCTACGTCATGTGCCCGGGCTGCAACCTCGCGATCACCGCGGCGATGTACCGGCGCAGCGGCGGGTTCCCGCGCACCGCCATCGAGGACGTCCACGAGGACCGCGCGCTGGTCAACGCCGTGCGCCGCGCCGGCGGGCGGATCGGGCGGCGCCGGGACGCGGTGGTCGCCGGGTCGGTCCGGCGGGTGCGCGCATACGGGCTGGTGGGGACGCTCGGCTGGTACGCCGACCACCGCCACCGTCCCGCCGTGGTGGACGTGCGATGACGGTCCGGTCCGACCAGCGGTTGATCGACGCGGCGCACCCGGTCGCCGCGCCCCTGGCCCGGCTGGCGGCGCGGCGCCCGGTGGTGCGGGTGCCCGGGGTGGGCGCGGTGGTCAGCGACGCGGCGCTGGCCCGCGAGGTGCTCACCGACACCGAGCGCTTCCGCAAGGACGGGCCCGGCGGGCCGGGCGCGCTGTGGACGCCGGTGCTGGGCGAGGCCGTGCTGCTCGGGATGGAGGGCGAGCGGCACCGGGCGATGCGCCGCGCGCTGGCGGACCTGTTCACGGTGCGGGCGTCGGCGGGTCTCGTGGCCGGGGCGGTGACGCCGCGGCTCGGGTCGCTGACCGCGCGGTTGTCCCGCGGCGACGCCGTGGATCTCGTCGACGAGATGCGCGTGGTCGCGGGGGCGGTGATCGCCGCGCTCGTGGGCCTCGACGGCGGGCCGGCGGAGCACCGCGCGATGAGCCTGCGGGCCTCGCGGGTGGCGGCGGGCGTCCGCCCCACGACCCGCACGCTCTCGCCGCGCCGGGCCGGCCGGGCGCGCGCCGAGCTGGCGCCGGTGGTCGACGCGGCGTCGGCGTCGTGGCACGCCCGGCGGGCCGGCACCGTGATGGCGCGCCTGCGGGAGGCGGGCGTCGACCACGACGCGTCCTGCGGGGCGGCCGCGGCCCTGTTCCTGACGGGCACCGAGACCGTCGTCGCCCTGCTGCCCCGCCTGGTCGCGCTGCTCGTCGACACCGGCCAGCAGGACGCCGAGCTCGACGCCGCGGTCGACGAGGCCCTGCGGTTCACCGCGCCCTCGCCGGCGATGCTGCGCCGCGTCGCCGCGCCCGCGGTGGTCGGCGGGTGCGCGCTGCGTCCCGGCGACCGCGTCCTCGTGCTCACCCACGCCGCCGTCGGGGCCGGCGACCGGTTCCGGGTCGGCGCACCGGTCGACCCCGCGGCGCGCTCGCTGTGGTTCGGCGCCGGCCCGCACCACTGCCTGGGCGCGGCGCTGGCGCGCGCGGAGGTGCGCGCGACGGCCGCGGCCGCGCTGGACGCCGGGCCGCTGCGGGTGGTGCGCCGGCGCCCGTCGCGGCGCGTGCTCGTCCCGGCGTGGCGCGAGCTGGTGGTGGCGCGTGCCCGCTGACCTGGCCCGGACCGTCCTCGACGCCTGCGCCCGGCACCGCGACCGCGTGGCACTGCTCTCCGGACCCCGGGGCCGTCCCGTGCGCTTCGGCGCCCTGCGCTCGCGGGTGCTCGCCGTCGCCGCCGGGCTGCGCGCACGGGGCCTCGCCCCGGGCGACCGGGTGCTGTTCGCGGTGCCCCCCTCGCCGACGTCGCTGGCCCTCGCGCTCGGCGTCGTCATCGCCGGCGGCACGCTCGCCTTCGCCGACCCCCGCGCCGGCGAGGCCGTGCTCGCCGCGCGGGCGGCGGTGCTGGCGCCGCGCTGGGCGATCGCCGCATCGCCGGTGTACGCGCTGGCGGGCCGCCCCTGGCGCGTCCTGCCCGGCGTCACCCACGTCCGCGTGGGCCCCCGACTCCCCGGCGTCCCCCGCGGCGCCGTGTCCTGGACGCACCTGGCGGTGGGTCAGCGTGGCGGCCACCCTGACGCTGAACGTCAGGGAAGCCCCCACGATCATGAACCGGTCGGCGACCCCGCCGCCCCGACGCTGGTCATCCCGACGTCCGGCACGACCGCCGCGCCACGGCTCGTCGTGCACTCCCGCGCCGGGCTCGGGGCCGGGCTGGCGGCGTTCGCGGCGCGGGTCCCGTTCGCTCCCGGCGACGTCGTCCACACCGACCAGCTCATGATCGGGCTGCCCGCGCTCGCCGGCGGGGCGACCTGGTCGCTGCCCGCACCCGGGGCCCGGCCGTCGCGGCTGGGCCGGGTCCTGCGCCGGCGGGGGGCGACGCACACCTTCTGCGTGCCCGCCGACGTCGACGCCGTGGTGCGGGGCGGCCTGCCGCCGGGGCTGCGCGGGGTGCTCCTCGGCGCCGCGCCGGTGCTCCCGGGCCCGCTGCGCCGGCTGCGGGCGGCGGCCCCGGACGCCGAGCTGCTCGCGGTCTACGGGATGACCGAGCTCGCGCCCGCCGCGATCGCCACCGCCGAGGAGAAGATCGCGTACACGGAGAGCGGCGCCGAGGGCGATCTGCTGGGCTCGCCGCTGCCGGGCGTGGCCGTCCACGTCGTCGACGACGAGCTGCGCCTCACGGCCCCGCACCAGGCCCTCGGGTACCTCGACACGGATCGAGCGCGTGGCGATACGGACACTCAACGTCTGCAGCGCCACGCCGCTGACATCCCCAGCGGCGACCTGGGCCGCGTCCTCGACGACGGCCGGATCGTGCTCACCGGGCGGCGCAAGGACATGATCATCCGGGGTGACCGCAACATCTACCCCGGTCTCTACGAGGCCGCGGTCACCGACCTGCCGGGGGTCCGCGAGGCGCTGCTGGTGGGCGTGCCGACCCCGGCGGGCGACGAGCACGTCGTCCTCGCCGTCGCCGGGACCGCGCCGAGCCCCGCGACCGTGCGGCGACTGTTCGGGGTGGACGCGCCCGACGAGGTCGTCGTCCTCGACGACCTGCCCCGCGGCGGGCGGTCCCGCAAGCCCGACCGCGCCGCTCTGCGCGCGCGCCTGGTGAACCGGTGAGGATCGCCGTCACCGGGGCGTCCGGCTACGTCGGCGGGGCGGTCTGCCGCGCGGCGGTCGCGGCCGGCCACGACGTCCTGGCCCTCGGCCGCCGCCCCCGCGTCGACCCACGCCACGTCGCGGGCGCCCCGTACCGCGCCCACGACCTCGCGGACTCCCTCCCGGCCCTCGCGGGCGACCTCGCCGGCACCGACGCCGTCGTGCACGCCGCCGGTCCCGCCTCGGATTCGCTCCCGGCGCAGGCGCACTGGGACGCCCACGTCGGCGGGACGCGGACGGTGCTCGCCGCCCTGCCCCGCGACGCCCGGCTCGTGCACCTGTCGACCGCGAGCGTCTACGACCCGCGCCGCCCCACCGTCCGCGCCCGCGAGGACGCCGGGCCCGCGCGCCGCCACCCCGACGGCTACGGGACCGCGAAGGCCGCCACCGAGCGCCTGGTGCGCGCCACCCGCCCGGACGCGGTCATCCTGCGCCCGCACGCGGTCTACGGCCCCGGCGAGACCACCCTGCTCCCCCGGCTCCTCGCCGCCGTGCGTGCAGGACGGGTCCTGGTCCCCGGGCGCGGGCCCCGGGCGGTGAGCCTGACGCGCATCGACACCCTGGTCGGCGCGGTCCTCGCCGTCCTGCGCGGACCCGCCGGGGTATACAACGTCGCCGACGCCGAGCCCGTCGAGCTGCTCGCGGTGATCGAGACGGTGCTCGCCGCGCGGGGTGTCCGGGCCCGCCCGCTCGGGCTGCCGGTGCCGCTGGCGCGGGCAACGGCGCTGGTCGCGGAGCTGGGCGCGCACCTGTGGGGCACGACACCGGTTCTCACCCGGTACGCGGTGCGCCACATCGCCCCCGAGCGAACGCTCGACGTGACCGCCCTGCGGGACCGATCGGGGTATGCCCCTCCACCGACGGACGTCCTCGATGCCGCCGACTGGTGATCGCGACGACCGCCGGTCTACGACCACGGGCCGGTCGTCGCCCGAACGCGCAGAGTGTTCCAAGGTTCTTGATACCGTCGGTACCGCCCGGCCGCCGGGGCCTCCGCGGTTCCGGGCTCGAAGGACGCGGAGGAGGACCAGCTGTGCCGAAGCTGCCGTGCCCGCACCGGACCATCGGCCGGGACGCCCCCGTCGACCCCTTGCTCGAACCCGACGAGTTCGAGCAGTGCGACGGGTTGATGGTCCTCGTCCTCGATCCCGTCACCGGTGCCGCCGACACCTACGGCCCCTACCCCGCCGGGCGCGCCCGCGAGGAGGCCCACGGGCGCCGCCAGGAGCTCGATGCGGAGGACCTCACCGAGGTCACCGTGGCGCTCGTGCGCCACCACCGCCCCCGCTGAGCCTGCTGACGCTCACCGCGGCCCGGTGCTCGGCAGCGGGCGGGGCGCGGCGACGGCCCGGTCGGTGCGGGGCACGGGCAGGAACACCGAGAACGTCGCGGGGCGGGTGCGGGCGAGCTCGAGGCGCCCGCCGTCGGCCTCGATCAGCGCGCGGGCCAGGGCGAGCCCGACCCCGGTGGACGCGGCCCCGGAGACGCCCCGGTCGAAGACGTGGGGCGCGAGCTCGGGGGGCACGCCGTCGCCGTGGTCGGCGACCTCGACGACGATCATGTCGTTGTCCGACAGCCGGCCGGTCAGCGTGACCGTTCCCTTGCCGTGGCGCATCGCGTTGTCGACGAGCACGCCCAGCGCCTCCCGCAGCCGTCCCGAGGTGGCGCGCGCGACCAGCCCCTCGGGGGTGCGGACGCGGACGGTGCGCCCCTCGGCGCGCAGCGGGTCGCGCCACTCGTCGGCGACGGCGTCGAGCTCGCCGGCCACCTCGATCGGCGCCGCCCCGGCCGCCCGCGCCGCACGGGCCGAGGCGAGCAGCTCGTCGAGGACCTCGGCGAGGCGCTCGGCCTGCTCGAGCGCCGCCGCGCCCTCCCCCGACACGTGCTCGTCGGGGTGGGCGGCGAGCTCGTCGAGACGCAGCTGCAGCGCGGTCAGCCGGCTGCGCAGCTGGTGGGACACGTCGCCGACCAGCTCGCGCTCGCGCTGCACCAGCTCGGCGAGCGCCGTGGCCGAGGAGTCGAGCACGTCGGAGACGCGGTCGAGCTCGGGGATGCCGTGGCGGTGCGGGGCGGGCCGGAAGTCGCCGGCCCCGAGGCGGGCGGCGCGGCCGGCGACCTGTTGCAGCGGATCGGCCAGGCGCCGGGCGGTCAGCGTCGCCACCACCGCCCCGACGGCCACCGACAGCAACACCGCGGCGACCACCAGCGCCGTGGCCTGCAGCTGGCGCGCCCGCATCTCGGTGATCGGCTCGGAGAGCACCGCCGTGCCGCTGAGCCCGAAGGGCAGGGTCTCGCTGACCGTCGGGCCCGGCGCGAGCTCGCCCAGCGTGCTCACCCCGCGCGGGGTGCGGACCACCAGCGACCCGCCCGGCGGCACCGCGATGCCGACCGCGCTGAGGTCGACCGGCCGGTCGACCGACACCTGGGAGTCGAGCGTGCCGACGACCTGGCGCAGCCGCGAGTTGATGTCCGCGCGCGTGAAGTCCTCCACCAGCCGCCAGGTGGTGAGCGCCAGCGGCCCGCCCAGCACCGCCACGGTGATCGTGACGACGATGAGCGTGGAGACGAGGATCCGGCGTCGCACGAGCGGGGCCTAGGTGTTGAAGCGGAACCCGACCCCGCGCACCGTGCTGATGCGCCGGCCGCCGCCGGCCCCGCCCCCCTCGTCGGCGAGCTTGCGGCGCAGCCACGACATGTGCATGTCGAGGGTCTTGGAGGTCTTCATCTCGGGGTCGTTCCAGACCTCGCGGAGGATCTCCTCGCGGGACACGACCTGCCCCGCGTGGGCCATGAGCACCCGGAGCAGCTCGAACTCCTTGTTGGCCAGGCCGACCTCGACCCCGTCGACCGTCACCCGCCGCGCCGACGGCTCGAGGCGCACCCCGCCGGCGTCGAGCACCTCCGGCGCCCGCCGGCGCAGCAGCGCCCGCACCCGCGCGAGGAGCTCGGCCAGCCGGAACGGCTTGCCCACGTAGTCGTCCGCGCCCGCGTCGAGCCCGACGACGAAGTCGACCTCGTCGGTGCGCGCGGTGAGCATCAGCACGGGCAGGTCGGGCTGGTCGGCGCGGACCCGCCGGCAGACCTCGAGCCCGTCCATCCCGGGCAGCCCGAGATCCAGCACCATGAGGTCCGGCCCGGCGGCGCCCGCGTGGTGGAGCGCGGCCTGACCGTCGCCGACGACGTCGACCTCGTAGCCCTCGCGCTGGAGCGCGCGGGAGAGGGGTCCGGCGATCGCCGCGTCGTCCTCGACGAGCAGCACGGTGGTCACCGCGCCACAGTAGACCCAGGACGAGGGCGGACTGGCACGATCGTCGGCCATGTGCCCCGCCGGTCCGACGGACCCCGCGACCGACCTCGACCTGGCCCTCTCCCTCGCCGACGCCGCCGCCGCGGTCACCCTGCCCCGCTTCCGCGCGGTGGATCTGCGCGTCGAGCGCAAACCGGACCGCACCCCGGTGACCGACGCCGACACCGCCTGCGAGGACCGTTTGCGCGAGGTGCTCGCCACCCACCGCCCGAGCGACGCGGTCCTGGGCGAGGAGCGCGGCGGGAGCCTCGGCGAGGACCGCGTCTGGGTGATCGACCCGATCGACGGCACCAAGAACTTCTCCCGCGGCGTGCCGGTGTGGGCGACGCTCGTCGCGCTGGTCGAGCACGGTCGCCCCGTCGTCGGCGTCGTGAGCGCGCCAGCCCTGGGCCGGCGGTGGTGGGCGGCGGCGGGCCGGGGCGCCCACACCAGCGACCCCGCCCGCGGGATCGAGGCCGGCCGCATCGGGGTCTCGGGGATCGCCGCCCTCGAGGACGCCTACGCCTCCACCACCGACCTCGACCACTGGCGCACCCTCGGGCGCCAGGACCACTGGCTCGCGCTGACCCACGCCTGCTGGGAGAGCCGCGCCTTCGGCGACTTCTGGCACCACTGCCTCGTCGCCGAGGGCGTGCTCGACGTCGCCGTGGAGCCCGAGGCCAACACCTGGGACCTCGCGGCCGCGCAGATCCTCGTCGAGGAGGCCGGCGGGCGGCTGACCGACCTCACCGGCGCCGCGCGCCCCGACGGCGGCGACTCGCTGACCACCAACGGGCGCCTGCACGACGCGGCCCTGGAGATCGTCCGCCGCTAGGCGGACCCGGCGAGTCGCGCCCACACCAGCCGCCCGAACAGCGAGAAGCAGGCGGCCGACTCGTCGTCGAACCGCGTCCACTCGAACCGCCCACCGCGCTCGCACCAGAACACCTCCCAGCCCTCGTCCTGCCCCGGCACGGGGCGCACGCACCACGTCCGCTCGACCTCGGCGTCGACGCTGACCGCCGCCCCGGGCACCCCGGCCGCGGTCAGCCAGCCCGCCAGCTCACCGGCTCGCACACGGGGTTCGACGCAGCGGGGCGCCGTGCGGTTCCGTCGACATCAGGGCACGATCCTCGCCGTGCCCGCCCCCGAGGTCTGGTTCGAGGATCTGCCCGCCGGTCGGCGCATCGTGCTGGGCACGGTGGTCGTCGACCGCGACGAGATGCTGGCGTTCAACCGCCGCTTCGACCCGCAGCCCTTCCACGTCGACGACGAGGCGGCGCGCGCGTCGCTCTTCGGCGGGCTGTGCGCGTCGGGGTGGTTCACCGCCTCGCTGTGGATGCGCTGCTACGTGGACAGCGTCCTGTCGCGCTCGGCGTCCATGGGCTCGCCGGGCGGCGACGAGATCGCCTGGCCGGCGCCGGTGTTCCCGGGCGACCGGCTCGAGGCGGGCATGGAGATCGTCGCCGCGCGCGTCTCCGCCAGCCGCCCCCAGCTGGGCCTGATCACCCTGCGGGGCACGCTGGTCCGCGACGGCTCGACCGAGGTGTTCCGGTCGCGCTTCACCGGGATGTTCGGGCGGCGCGAGCACGAGCCCGGCGCCGCCACCGGCTGACCGCCGGCGGTTCGGGCTCGGGCTCGTCCTCGGGCTCGTCGACCTCGTCGAGCGGGTCGTCGTCGTCCCACGCGTCCCGGTCCGCGGCCGGCGCCAGCCCGCCGCGGTCGTCCGCGACGCCCTCGACCAGCGAGGCGAGACGCTCGACGTCGCCGAGGCCGGAGAACTCCCACGGCTCCTCGGTGCCCGCGGTGGACACGACGAGCGTGCCCGCCCCGAGCAGGCGCTCGACGCCGCTGCTGCGGGTGCGCACGCCGGTGATGGTCGCCCCGGCGACGTCGACGCTCTCGCGGGTGAGCACCCCCTCGCGCACGAGCAGCCGCCGGTCGGTGACGACGAGGTGGGTGCAGCGCCAGCGCACGAGGGGCAGGACCGCGAGCCACACGACGGCGAGCACCGCCAGCAGCACGAGGGCGAGGCGCACCGCCGTGCGCGTCGAGCCCTCGGCGATCCCGCCGGCGAGGCCCGCGAGCAGCGCCGCGAGGAACACCGCGACCGGCGGCACGAGCGCGGGCACGACGAGCATGCGCCAGTGGGGTCGCCGGTGGGCGAGGACGTGCTCGCCGCGGCGCAGCACGCCGTCGGGGTACGCCACACCGCACCCCCTCCCCGGGATCCGGCCCCGAGGTTAGCGAGCCGCGGGCCGCACGTGGACGACGTCGCCCGCCGACACGACGGTCGTGCCCCCGTCCGGGGCACGCACGGCGAGGCGGCCGTCGCGGTCGACGTCCACGGCGCGCCCGGCGAGCACGCGGTCGCCGGGCAGGGTCACCGACACCTCGCGGCCCAGCGTGGCGCACCGCGCGCGGTAGTCGTCGACGATCCCGGCCGCGACGACGTCGCCGTGCGCGTCGCGCCACCGCGCGTCGAGGTCGGCCAGCGCGCGCAGCACGGCGACCAGCACGGCGTCGCGTCCGGGGTCGGCCCCCTCGGCGGCGAGCGAGGTCGCGCCGGCGGGCAGGTCGGCGACCGGCGTGGCGACGTTGAGGCCGATGCCGATGACGAGCGCGCGGTCACCGCCCGACCCCGCGCCGACCTCGGCCAGGATGCCCGCGCCCTTGGCCGCGGGCTCGGCGCCCAGGAGCAGGTCGTTGGGCCACTTCAGGGCGGCCGGCACGCTGGTGACCCGCCCGACCGCCTCCACCAGCGCGAGCCCGGCGAGCAGCGGCGCCCACCCCCACCGCTCGGGGGCCACCTCGCGCGGGCGCAGCAGCACCGAGAAGGTCAGGCCCTCGGACGCGCGGTCCTCCCAGACGCGGTCGCGGCGGCCGCGCCCCGCGTCCTGGTGCTCGGCGACCAGCACGGTGCGGTCGGGGGCCGGGTCGGGGCCGGTGGCGCGCGCCAGGAGGTCGGCGTTGGTCGAGCCGGTGCTCGCGACGACGTCGACCGACGCCCACGGTCCCGTCGGCGGTCCGAGGGTGCGTCGCAGCGCGTCGGCGTCCAGGGGTGCGGCCACGAGCGCGCACGGTAGTGCCGCTGGTCACCCTCCCGGCGCAGACCCGGGCCGTGTCGGGGGCGATCGCTACAGTGCCGGGCCATGCGCGACACGAAGCGAAGCGGAGCTGGAGCATCATGACCGCCGCGACGGAGCCGTTGCCGCAGCCCGATGACGCATCGGAGGAGCCCGACGTCCACACCTCGGCGGGCAAGCTCGCCGACTGGCACCGCCGCCAGGAGGACGTGGTCCACGCCGGCAGCGAGCGGGCCGTCGAGCGCCAGCACGCCAAGGGCCGCAAGACCGCGCGCGAGCGCATCGACCTGCTGCTCGACGAGGGCAGCTTCCTCGAGTTCGACGCGATGGCGCGCCACCGCTCCACCAACTTCGGGCTCGACGCCAACCGCCCGTACGGTGACGGCGTGGTCACCGGGCAGGGCACCGTCGACGGGCGCCCGGTCTGCGTGTTCTCGCAGGACGCGACGGTGTTCGGCGGGGCGCTCGGCGAGGTCTACGGCGAGAAGATCGTCAAGGTCATGGACGTGGCCATGAAGATCGGCTGCCCGGTCGTCGGCATCAACGACGGCGGCGGCGCGCGGATCCAGGAGGGCGTCGTCGCCCTCGGGCTCTACGGCGAGATCTTCAAGCGCAACGTGCACGCCTCGGGGGTGGTCCCCCAGATCTCGCTGGTGATGGGTCCGGCCGCGGGCGGGGCGGTGTACTCGCCGGCGCTCACCGACTTCACGGTCATGGTCGACGAGACGTCGTTCATGTTCATCACGGGCCCGGACGTGATCAAGACGGTGACCGGCGAGGACGTCGGGTTCGAGGAGCTGGGCGGCGCCCGCACCCACAACGCGACCTCCGGCAACGCCCACTACCTGGCCTCCGACGAGGAGGACGCGATCTCCTACGTGCAGGAGCTGCTGGGCTACCTGCCGTCGAACAACCTCACCGACCCGCCGCGGATCCCCGGCGAGGAGGAGTCCGGCTCGGTCCCGGACGGCATCAACGACGTCGACCTCGAGCTCGACACCCTGGTGCCCGACTCGCCGAACCAGCCCTACGACATCCGCGAGGCGATCACGCGGGTCGTCGACGACGGCGAGTTCCTGGAGATCCAGGCGCTGTACGCCGCCAACATCGTCACCGGCTACGGCCGCGTCGAGGGCCGGCCGGTCGGCATCGTGGCCAACCAGCCCACCCAGCTCGCCGGCTGCCTCGACATCGGGGCCAGCGAGAAGGCCGCCCGGTTCGTGCGCACGTGCGACACCTTCAACATCCCGGTGCTGACCTTCGTCGACGTGCCGGGATTCCTGCCCGGCACCGACCAGGAGTACAACGGCATCATCCGCCGCGGCGCCAAGCTGATCTACGCCTACGCCGAGGCGACGGTCCCGCTGGTCACGGTCATCTGCCGCAAGGCCTACGGCGGCGCGTACGACGTCATGGGCTCCAAGCACCTCGGCGCCGACGTCAACATCGCCTGGCCCACCGCCCAGATCGCCGTCACCGGCGCCTCGGGCGCGGTGAGCATCCTGTACCGCAAGGAGCTCGCGAAGGTCGAGGAGGACGGCGGCGACGTCGAGGCCCGCCGTGCGGAGCTGCAGCAGGAGTACGAGGACACCCTCGCCAACCCCTACGTCGCCGCCGAGCGCGGGTACGTCGACGCCGTCGTCCCGCCGTCGCACACCCGCGGCTACGTCGCCCGGGCGCTGCGGATGCTGGAGACCAAGCGCGAGACGCTGCCGCCGCGCAAGCACGGGAACGTGCCCCTGTGAGCGAGGAGGAGGACGCACCGGCGCGTCCGACCCTGCGGATCGTGCGCGGCGAGCCGGACGCCGCGGAGATCGCGGCGCTGACGGCCGTGCTGGCCACGGCCGGCGGCGGGGGCGACGATGCTCCCGACCCGACGCCGCGGTCGGGCTGGGCCCGTCACGTCGACCTCGTCCGCGGCCCGGTCCACCCGGGTCCCGGCGGCTGGCGGGCCTCCGCCCGTCCCCGCTGACCGTCCCCCGAACCCCCTGGTGACTCCCTGATGGCCCTGCTGCGCCGACGACGTCGCACACCGATCGGTGGCGAGACCTATCGCGACGCCGACCACGCGCTGATGCCGATCCCGCCCACCGGCGGGCTGGTCAGCGCGCAGATGCGCAACGTCGAGGGGCGGCCGCTGCCGGGGGTCACGGTGTCGGTCATCGAGACCGAGGGCCTGCGGCGGGTGGTCACCGAGGCGGTCACCGACCCGTTCGGCTTCTACACCGCGGCCGTGCCCAGCGGCTCGTACACGCTGCGCGCCACCCTCGGCGGCTACACCTCGCTGACCCGCGACATCCTCGTCGGGCGCGGCGACCACGCGGCGCTGGGCGCGCTGACGATGGCCGCCGACCAGGGCAGCACGCGGCCGTCGCCGGGCGAGTGGGTGATCGACGACGCCCACAGCCGGCTGGGGTTCGTCGCCCGCCACATCGCCCTGTCGCGCGTGTACGGGCAGTTCACCCGGTTCCGCGGGTCGATCCAGATCGCCGAGGACATCGAGGACTCCAGCATCGACGTCGTCATCGACGCGGCGAGCATCGAGACCCACAACGCCCAGCGCGACGCCCACCTGCGCTCGCAGGACTTCCTCGCCGTCGACGAGCACCCGCAGCTGCAGTTCTCGAGCACGCGGTTCGCGATCCGCTCCGGCAACTCCTGGACGATCGACGGCGAGCTGTCGATCCGGGGGCGCACCAACGACGTCCGCCTCGACACGACCTACCTGGGCACGCAGTCCTGGAACGGCACGCGCATCGGCGCCACGGCGACCACCTCGCTGCACCGCGAGCACTTCACGCTCAACTGGCAGCAGATGGTCGCCCGCGGCATCCCGGTGGTCGGCTCGACGATCCAGATCCACCTCGACGTGCAGGCGGTCCTGCAGCTCTGAGCGATCACGGCTGATCGTCCGCGACCGCGCGCCGCGCCGCCCGCGCCGAGCGGGCGATCCCGGTGGTCGCCGCCCGGCGCCACGGGGCGACGCCCTCGATCTCGACCTCCAGCGAGAAGCTCAGGAACGTCCGGATCACCACGACGAGCCCGAGCACCGCGACGTTCTCGAGCGTCGGCTCGACCGCGATCGTGCGGATGAGGTCGGCGGCCACGAGGACCTCGACCGCGAGCAGGAGCGTGCCGCCGAACGCCTCCCGCAGGGTCTGGAAGGCCAGGTGCCCGGCGCGGCGGCGGACCCAGGTCACGGCGGCCAGCCCGAGCGACCACAGCAGGCCGAGGACGAGCACGGCCACCGCGACGAGCTCGAAGAGCCGGGCGGTCCCCTCCATCACCTCGACGAACGCGCTCGCCCCGTGCATGGTCAGTGGAGCAGGGCCTTGAGCACGATGATCCCGACCCCGATCAGCACGGACACGGCCACCGAGCCGATGCGCACCAGCAGCGACCGGTGCGACCCGTGGGCCTCGAGGATGCTCAGGCCGGTCAGCGTCAGGACGCCGAGCCACAGCGCGACGTCGACGGCGATCGCGGTCGTCGAGCCCAGCGCGTCGGCGAGCACGAGGAAGGCGCCCGCGAGCAGGCCCGGGGCGGCCGCCATGGAGCAGGCGCTGACCTCGTGGCGGATCTCCGCGCGGGGCAGCTTGCGCACCGAGGCCAGGGAGGCCGACAGCAGGCCCGCGTAGACCTCGCCGAAGAAGACCACCAGGCCGGTGCCGGCGACCGTCGCGACGGCCTTCAGCAGGGTCGTGTCGTGGCTGCCGAGGTAGGCCAGCACGGACATCGCGAAGATCGACCCGGTGAGCGCCGCGCGGAGGTGGGCCTGGGCGGACCCGCTCATGTCGCCCTCGCGGGGCGGGGCGGTCTCGTGCGGGGCGGTCGCCACGGTGGTCATCGTGCGGCGCCGCGGCCGGGGTGGGATCGCCTGCCGAGGGTGAGAGCGGGGTCCGGTGTGCTGGGATCGGTGCCGTGCTGCCGGTACGGCGCGATGCCGTCTGAGTTCCCCGAGCCCACCGACGCCCGCGGCGACCGCGGCGACGTCCTCGTCGGCTACCTCGACTTCTTCCGCGAGCGCGTGGTGGAGAAGCTCCGCGAACTCCCCGCCGCCGGGACGACCCGGTCCGGGGTGCCGTCGGGGTGGTCGCCGCTGGAGCTGGCGCACCACCTGCGCCACGTCGAGCGGCGCTGGCTCGAGTGGGGCTTCCTCGGCGCCGCGATCGACGACCCGTGGGCCGACGAGCGCGACGGCCGGTGGGCGGTGCCCGACGGCGCGGGCCTCGAGGACGTCGTCGCGGAGCTGCGGGCGCAGGGCGAGCGGAGCCGCGCGGTCGTCGCCGCGCACGCGCTCGAGGAGGTCGGGCAGCCCGGGCCCCGATGGCGTGGGGCGCCGCCGGCGACGCTGGAGCGCATCCTGCTGCACCTCGTGCAGGAGTACGCCCGGCACCTGGGTCACCTCGACGTGGTCGTGGAGCTGGCGACCGGGGCGGCCGGCGAGTGACGCGGCCGTCGTTGTCGGAGGTGGGCGCTAGCCTGGTGTCGTGTTCGAACAGGTGTTCGCATCGTTGCCGGAGGGTGTCGCCACGACCCCTCCCGGCGCGGCGCTGGGCGCCCTGTTGGAGCAGGTCGACCCGCGCGCGGTGTCCCCGCACGACGTGGTGACCCTGGCCGGGGCGTGGCGCCGTCAGCTCTCCCACCACGAGGCCCGGTTCGCGCTCGCGGCCCGCGAGGTCGCCCTGGCCGACCCCGACCGTCCCGGCGGGCGCCGGGCGGGGTTCGGCGAGCTCGGGGAGTTCGCCACCGACGAGCTGCGGGCCCTGCTGGTCGAGTCCCGCACCCGGGTGGCCAAGTTGCTCGACCACGCCGACACCGCGATCGCGGCGATCCCCGAGCTGTGGGCGGCCTGGGACGCCGGGCACCTCGACACCGACCGGGTGCGCATCTGTGTCACCTGGACCGCCTCGCTGTCGGCCGAGCACGCCCGCGCGGCGGTGCTGGCGGTGCTGCCCGGAGCGGCCGGGTTGACGCTGTCCGGGCTGATCGAGCGCCTCCAGCAGGTCGCGACCGGTCTCGACCCCGACTGGGCCGCGAAGCTCTACGAGCGGGCGCGCCGCCAACGCCGGGTGCGGGCCCGGCGCACCGAGTCCGGCACGGTCAACCTGTCCGGGCTGGATCTGCCGCTGGATGCCGGGGCGTTGTCGGTGGCGCACGTGGAGACCCTGGCGCTGCGGGCCAAGGCCGCCGGGCATCCGGGGCTGCTCGACACCATTCGCGCCGATGTGTACCTCACGCTGCTGCACCCCCGCCCCCACGGGTGGGACGACGACACCCTGGTCGCCCACGTGGTCGCGCACGCCGACCCCGCCGACCCCCGCGGGCGCGTGACCCCGCGCCACGTCGGCGCCCGCGGCCCCGGCCCCGGCGGCGACACCAGCGCGGACGACCGCGAGCCCGACAGCCCTGGGCCCGACGACTCCGCGCCGGGCGAGCCGCCCGAGCCCGAGGCACCCGAGCCCGACGCACCCGAGCCCGACGCACCCGAGCCCGACGAGCCAGGGTCGCCGGCGGCGGGTGCGCGGGTGACCGCGTCGCGGCGGGCGGGGATCGAGATGCGGGTCGGGCTGCTGACCCTGCTCGGCCACGACGAGAAGCCCGGCACCTTGCCCGGCTACGGCGTCGTGCACGCCCCCTTCGCCCGCGGGTTCGCCCGCCAGCTCTGCCACGCCGACTGGCGGGTCGCGGTCACCGACGACCATGGCCACCTGATCGCCGCGCTGGTCACCCGCCGACGCCCTGACGGCTACGCGACCACCCCGGAGCAGACCGCGCCCGCGGCCCGCCCGGTCCTCGAGCTCCGCATCACCGAGACCGAGCTGAAGCGTCTCCGTGAGCCCGCCGCGTGGACCGGGGTGCTCGCAGATCTGCGTGCCCGGTTCCGGGCCTGGACGGGCCCGTCATCGAGCCCCGACGACGCCCACCGGCGCTTCCCGCACGCCGCGCTGGCCCGCTTCATCCGCACCCGCGACCGCACGTGCGTGTTCCCGCCCTGCCGCGCCTCGGCGCTGGTCACCGACATCGACCACACCCGCGCGGTCACCCACGGCGGCGCCACCCTCGCGCCCAACCTCGGCGCCGCCTGCCGCCACGACCACCGCCTCAAGCACGACGCCGGCTGGCGCCTCGCCCAGCCCGCCCCCGGCCGGTTCGTCTGGACCAGCCCCACCGGCCACACCTACGACCGCCCACCCCGACCGGTCGCGCCCGACATCCCCGACCCCGCACCCGGAGGCCACGGCTCCCGCACCACACCCCACGAGTTCGCCACCGACGACCCCGTCTGGATCCACGGCCCCTACCCCGCCCCACCCAGCAGACCCCCACCCCGGCCCGCGAAGGATCCGGGAACGGACGACCCGCCCTTCTGAGCGACCCCGCGCGTCTCGCGCCGGTCCCCGGGCACGCCGCGGATAGCGTGGCGCCGTGCGCGGGGGCCGGCGGTGACCGAGGGGTTCGACAGCGACGTGCCCTCACCCGCCCGGATGTACGACTACTACCTCGGCGGGCAGGACAACTTCGCCGCCGACCGCGAGGCCGCCGAGGCGGTGATCGCGAGCCACCCCGACCAGCGCCAGCTCGCCCGCAACAACCGCGCGTTCCTGGTGCGCGCCGTGGAGCATCTCGCCGACGCCGGCATCCGCCAGTTCGTCGACATCGGCACCGGGATCCCGACCGCGCCGACCGTGCACGAGGTGGCGCGCCGCACCCACCCCGACGCGCGGGTCGGCTACGTCGACGACGACCCCGTGGTGCTCGCGCACGCACCCCGCAGGGCGGCCACCTGCGCTCCCGCGAGGAGATCACCGCCCTGTTCGCGGGCTTCGAGCTCGTCGAGCCCGGGGGCGTCGACGTCGGCCGGTGGCGCGGGTTCGAGAGCCCCACTCACCTCTCGATCCTCGCGGGGGTCGCCCGTCGGGTGGGTCCGGAGCCACCGACGTAGTGTGCCGCCCCGTGCGTCTGGTGCTCGCGTCCGCGTCCCCCGCCCGCCTGGCCGTCCTGCGGGCCGCCGGGGTCGAACCCCTCGTCGAGGTCTCCGACGTCGACGAGGACGCCCTCCTCGCCGAGCTGGGCGAGGAGGCCTCCCCGATCGACCGGGTGTCCGCCCTCGCGCTGGCCAAGGCCCGGACCGTGGCCGCCCGGGTCGCCGCGGCGGTCCCGGACGGCGTCGTCGTCGGCGCCGACTCGATGCTGCACCTCGAGGGCGAGATGGTCGGCAAGCCCGGCACCGTCGACGCCGCGCGCGGGCGCTGGGACCAGATGGCCGGGCGCACCGCGGAGCTGTTCACGGGCCACGCGCTCGTCGAGATCGTCGGCGGCGCCGTGGGCCGCGAGGTCGCCGGGCACGCCAGGACGGCCGTCGCGTTCGCGAAGCCGACGACCGCCGAGCTCGAGGCCTACCTCGCGAGCGGCGAGCCGCTGGCCGTCGCCGGCGCGTTCACCCTCGACGGCCGGGGCGGCTGGTTCGTCGAGGGCATCGAGGGCGACCCGTCGAACGTCGTCGGCCTGAGCCTGCCACTGACCCGCCGCCTGCTCGAGGAGATCGGCGTCGGCATCGACGCCCTCTGGGCGGGCTGACCCCGCTCAGGCCGGGTCGAGCCGCAGCGAGCGCACCACCGCGTCCGCGGCGTCCCCGTCGGCGCCGACGGTCGGCGAGGGCCGGACGACGGCGAGCACGGCCAGGGTGCGGCCGGGCGCCGCGATCGTGCTCACGCGCACCAGTGCCCCGTCGAGCGCGCCGCCCTCGATCCGGCGCACCGAGGTCCGCGTCGGCAGGTCCGCGATCTCCTCGCCGTCGTCGGTGAGCGCGGCGGTGTCCGCGCCGGGGGCGAGCTGCTCGACGTAGGCGTCGGCCAGGCGCCGCGCCTCCGCGTCGAGCGCCGCCGACGGCCTCGGCTCGGGCTGGGAGGGCACGCGCGCGGGGTCGGCGACCCCGACCAGCACGACCGCGTCCGCGCCGCGCCGCAGGATCGTGGCGTCCTCGAAGCGGCCCGCCGGGATCTCGACGACGTCCTGGGTCGGCACGACCCGCCAGCCCGGGAGCACGGCCACCGTGGTGGCGGTGACGGCGTCGGGCACGCGGTCGGGCCCCCGATCGGGCTCCGCCGCGTCAGGAGCAGGCCCGGGCGCCGGCCCGGGCGCCGTCGGCGTGGCCGCCGCGGGCGAGGGCTGCTCCACCGCCGCGACGTCCTCGCCGGCCGCGCGCAGGGCGGTCGCCCGGTCGGCCCCCACCGCGCCGGCGATCACCGCGACGAGGCCGGCGAGCACCAGCACGGACGCGCACGCGGCCACCGACCGCCACCACCAAGGCTGCATCGGTCGCCGACCGTAGCCGCGTCCGTCGGGTGAGGCGCAGCCGGGCGAGCGGTCACGGTGCGTGGGACCCTCGGGTCGGTGTGTGGTCATGGCCACGCCCGCGCCCGCGCCGTCCGCGCGTCGAGTACGAGAGAGTGACCCGACCGGGCACCCGTCCGGCCGCCCCTACACTGCCCCGACCGCCCCCGGTTCAGCGTCGCCCCCAGGAGGTCAACCGATGGCCGCGTCCGCCCCGACGGGGTTCGACCCGCTGCACACCGTCCTGGTGGCGAACCGTGGCGAGATCGCGGTCCGCGTGGTGCGCGCGTGCGCCGACGCCGGCCTCGCGAGCGTCGCGGTCTACGCCGACCCGGACCGCGACGCACCGCACGTGCGCCTCGCCGACCAGGCCTTCGCGCTGGGCGGGGAGACCGCCGCCGAGTCCTACCTGGACATCGAGAAGCTGCTGAAGGCGGCGCGCGACTCCGGCGCCAACGCCGTGCACCCGGGCTACGGGTTCCTCTCGGAGAACGCCGATTTCGCCCAGGCCGTCATCGACGCCGGGCTGATCTGGATCGGGCCGGGTCCGCAGGCGATCCGCGACCTCGGCGACAAGGTCACCGCCCGCAAGATCGCCGAGCGCTCGGGCGCGCCGCTGGTGCCGGGCACCAAGGACCCGGTCGCGGACGCCGACGAGGTCATCGCCTTCGCCGACGAGCACGGGCTCCCGGTCGCCATCAAGGCCGCGTTCGGCGGCGGCGGGCGCGGCATGCGCGTCGCCCGCGAGCGCGACGAGATCGCCGAGATGTTCGACGCCGCGGTGCGCGAGGCGGTGTCCGCGTTCGGGCGCGGCGAGTCGTTCGTGGAGCGCTACCTCGACCGCCCCCGCCACGTCGAGGCCCAGGTCCTGGCCGACCAGCACGGCAACTGCATCGTCGTCGGCACCCGCGACTGCTCGCTGCAGCGCCGCCACCAGAAGCTGGTCGAGGAGGCGCCCGCGCCGTTCCTGACCGACGAGCAGCGCAAGCGCATCCACACCTCGGCGCGCGACATCTGCGTCGAGGCCGGCTACTCCGGCGCCGGCACGGTCGAGTTCCTGGTCGGCGAGGACGGCACGATCTCGTTCCTCGAGGTCAACACCCGCCTGCAGGTCGAGCACCCCGTCTCCGAGGAGACCAGCGGGATCGACCTCGTGCTCGAGCAGTTCCGCATCGCCGCGGGCCAGCACCTGCGGTTCTCCGCCGACCCCGAGCCGCGCGGCCACGCGATCGAGTACCGGATCAACGGCGAGGACGCGGGCCGCGGCTTCCTGCCCGCCCCCGGCACCGTCACCCGCTTCGTCGCCCCCGACGGCCCGGGCGTGCGCGTCGACTCCGGCGTCGAGACCGGCACGGTCATCGGCGGGCAGTTCGACTCGATGGTCGGCAAGCTGATCGTCACCGGTGAGGACCGCGAGCAGGCCATCGCGCGCTCGAAGCGCGCGCTGGAGGAGCTGGTCGTCGAGGGCCTGCCCACCGTCATCCCGTTCCACAAGGCCGTCCTGCGCGACCCCGCGTTCGTCGCCCCCGACGGCGCCGAGTCGTTCCTCGTGCACACGCGCTGGATCGAGACCGAGTTCGACAACCAGATCGAGCCGTACGCGGCCGAGCCCGCGCCGGACGACGAGGAGGCCGCACCGCGCCAGACCGTGGTCGTCGAGGTCGGCGGCAAGCGCCTCGAGGTCTCCCTCCCGGGCGACCTCGCGATCGGTGGTGGCGGGGGCGGCGCGCGCGCCGCGGCGCCCAAGAAGAAGCGCCAGCGCTCGGGCGGCGGGGCGAAGGTCTCCGGCGACGCGATCACCGCGCCGATGCAGGGCACCGTGGTGAAGGTCGCCGTCTCCGAGGGCGACACCGTGTCCGCGGGCGACCTCGTCGTGGTCGTCGAGGCCATGAAGATGGAGAACCCGGTCACCGCCCACAAGGACGGCGTCGTCACCGGGCTGACCCTCGATGCGGGCGCGAGCGTCAACCAGGGCGCGGTGATCTGCGAGATCCCCGACGCGAGCTAGGCCGCGCATACTGGGGGCATGGAGGTCGGGGCGCACGAGCGGGAGCTCGCGATGGAGGCGCTCGACGCGCACCGCCGCGCCGGGCGCCTCGAGCGCGGCGAGCACGCCGAGCGCTGCTCCACCGCGTCACGGGCGACGTCGCGCGCCGAGCTCGAGGCGCTGTTCACCGACCTCCCCGAGCCGCACCCCGACCTCCCGGCGCCGCAGGCCCCGGCGGCGGGCCGGCGCGTCACCGGCACGCCCGCCGCACCGGAGATGCCCGAGCTCCCCGAGCTCGTCGCCCCCACCGGCGCGACGATCGCCCGGCACGCCGGGCTGATCTCGCTGCTGACGCCGGCGGTCGCCGCGCTGCTCTTCGCAGTCAGCGGCGGCCGCTTCCCGTGGATCTTCATCCTCGTGCCGATCGTGATCGCCGGCGTGGCCGTCATCTCCCACCGCCACGAACGCTGAGAGGGCTGCGCCCGGCGCGATGCGTCACGACCGGGAACAGGGACCCCCGACCGGGCGTTGGCGTCCTCGTCGGCCGGTGCGTGTCCGGTCACCCGTGAGCGAAACCCGTTCGCCTGTCAGGGGGGCGTGTGATGCTCTGGAGACCGGCCCGTGACCGTCACGGCCGCCGCCACGAGGGGGAACGATGACCGGCCCGTCCGGAACCGGCCAGGGTGCGCCCACGCGGCCCATGGTGATCATCATGACGCTGGTCGTCTCGGCCTTCGTGATGATCCTCAACGAGACCATCCTCAGCGTGGCGCTGCCGCACCTCACCGGCGACCTCGGGGTGTCCGCCACGACGGTGCAGTGGCTGACCAGCGGGTTCCTGCTGACGATGGGCGTGGTCATCCCGACCACGGGCTACATCCTCAACCGCTTCACCCCGCGCCAGGTGTTCCTGGCCGCGATGACGCTGTTCAGCCTCGGCACGCTCGTCTGCGCGCTGTCGCCGGGCTTCCCGATGCTCTTCGCCGGCCGCATCGTGCAGGCGTCGGGCACCGCGGTGATGATCCCGCTGCTCATGACCTCGGTCATGCGGCTGATCCCGGCCGACCGCCGCGGCGCCACGATGGGCACGATCTCGATCGTCATCGCCGTGGCCCCCGCGATCGGCCCGACGATCGGCGGGCTGATCCTCTCGACGCTCGACTGGCGCTGGATGTTCTGGAGCGTGCTGCCGCTGTCGGTGGCCGCGCTGCTGGTCGGGGTCGTGCTCTTCCGGCTCGACAGCGAGACGCGCCGGACGCCGCTCGACCTGCTGTCGGTGGTCCTGTCGTTCTTCGCCTTCGGCGGCATCGTCTACGGGCTCTCGACGCTGGGTCACGGCGGCAGCGGCGCGATCCCGCCGTGGGCCGCGCTGGTCGTCGGCGCCGTCGCGCTGCTGACGTTCGTCCTGCGCCAGATGCAGCTCCAGCGCAGCGAGTCGGCGCTGCTCGACCTGCGGCCGTTCAGCCACCGGCAGTTCGTCGTCGCGATCGTGCTCTCGGCCCTGCTGTTCATGTCGCTGCTCGGCGCCGGGGCGATCCTGCTGCCGATCTACCTGCAGAACGTGCTCGGCGTGAGCGCCGCGACCACGGGACTCGCGGTGCTGCCCGGCGGCCTCGTGCTCGGGTTCATGGGGCGTCCGGTGGGCCGGTTGTTCGACCGTGTCGGCGCGCGCCCGCTGGTCATCCCCGGCGCGATCGGGCTGGCGACGTCCATGTGGCTGCTCGCGGCGCTCGGCGCCGGGGCGGCGCTGTGGATGGTCGTCGCGGTGCACATCCTGCTCATGGTGTCGCTCGGCCTGATGATGACGCCGCTGCTCACCGAGGGCCTCGCGGTGCTGCCGGAGAACCTGTACTCGCACGGCAGCGCGATCCTCACCACGCTGCAGCAGGTCGCGGGCGCGGCCGGCACGGCGGGGTTCGTGACGATCGCGGCCATCGGGTCGGCGACCGCCGGGGGCACGCCCGACGCGGACGGCCTGCGGCTCGCGTTCATGGCCGCCGGCGTCATCGGGCTGATCGCCGTCGCGGTGTCGTTCATGGTGCGGCGCAAGCCAGCCCCCGACGCCGTCGCGAGCGGGGACGAGGCGCCGGCGGACACCGACACCACCCCGTCCGCCCCCTCCAGCCCGGTCGCGGGCCGCTGACGCCTCACAGCAGCGGCGCCGCCAGGAGGGCCACGGCCCCGAGGACGGTGACCGCGGTGCGCACGCCGTGCGCGCGCACCCAAGGACGCTCGAACGCCTCGCGGGCCCGGGCGACGTCACCGGCGTCGCCCGGGTCGGCGCGGTCGAGGGCGGTGTTCAGCGGGATGTTCACGACGGCCGTGACCACCAGGGACGCGATCTGCAGCACCGCCCCGACCACCGCGGCGATCACGGGCGCACCCGCCACCCGCGCCAGCACCACCGCCGCCACGGCGACCAGCGGGGCGCCGAGGAACAGCACGACGAACCCGGGCCGCACGATGACCCGGTTGACCGCCCGCATGACCGACACCAGCACAGGGTCGGGCAGCCGCGCCAGCGACGGCATCACCGCCAGCGAGAACGCCAGGTAGAGCCCCGCGAGCAGGGCCGAGAGCACGCCGGCGAGCAGCGTCACCGCGGGGACCGGGGTCGTCATGTCCCCGAGTCCACCGCCCGGCTCCGCCCGCGACCAGTGCCGGGCGTCCGGCGTCCCTGCCCGCCCGTCCGGGTGCGAGGGCGTCCCCCGCTGCGTCCCACGCAGTCAGGGACGCCCTCGCTCCCCCGGGAGGGCCCGTCTCAGCCCGTGCCGAGCGCCGCGAGCCGCGGGGCGCGCGGGTCGGGCGCGGCGACGCGGAGCTTGTCGGCCTCGATGTCGGTGTCGACCGACTGCGACTGGCGCTCGGCCTGCACGCGCTCGATGTAGGAGCTGACCTCGAGGTCGCGCTGCTCGTCGGTCCAGCCCAGCAGCGGCGCCATCTGCGCGCCCACGGCCTCGGCCGAGTCGACGCCGCGGTGGGCGTACTCGATCGAGATGCGGGTGCGCCGGGTGAGGACGTCGTCGAGGTGCAGGGCGCCCTCGTAGGCCACCGCGTAGGCGATCTCGACGCGCAGGTAGTCCGGCGAGGCGGGCACCGGCTCGAGCAGCGACGGGTCGTCGTCGGCCATGGCGAGCAGGCCGTGCAGCAGCGAGCCGTAGCGGTCGAGCAGGTGGCGCACCCGGTGCGGGTGCAGCCCGTGGCGCTGGCCCAGCTGCTCGGACTGGTTGACCAGCGCGAAGTAGCCGTCGGCGCCGACGAGCGGCACCCGGTCGGTGACCGAGGGCGCCACGCGGGTCGGGATGTCCTCGGACGCGGCGTCGATCGCGTCGGCGGCCATCACCCGGTAGGTCGTGTACTTGCCGCCCGCGATGGCGACGAGTCCCGGCATGACGCGGGAGACGGCGTGCTCGCGGGAGAGCTTCGAGGTCTCCTCGCTCTCGCCGGCGAGCAGCGGGCGCAGCCCCGCGTACACGCCCTCGATGTCGTCGTGGGTCAGCGGCGTGACCAGCACCGAGTTGACGTGCTCGAGCAGGTAGTCGAGGTCCTTGCGGGTGGCCGCGGGGTGGGCCAGGTCGAGGTTCCAGTCGGTGTCGGTGGTGCCGACGATCCAGTGGTTGCGCCACGGGATGACGAAGAGCACCGACTTCTCGGTGCGCAGGATCATGCCGGTGTCCGACGGGATCTTGTCGCGCGCCACGAGGAAGTGCACGCCCTTCGACGCCTTGACCCGGAAGCGCCCGCGGGTGCCGGCGGCGTGCTGCATCTGGTCGGTCCAGACGCCGGTGCAGTTGACGACCACCGACGCGCGGACCTCGGTCTCGCGCCCGGACTCGACGTCGCGGACGCGCACGCCGGCGACCCGGTCGACCTCGTGGAGGAAGTCGACGACCTGGGTGGAGGTGCGGACCACCGCGCCGTACTGGGCCGCGGTGCGCCCCACCATCATGGTGTGGCGGGCGTCGTCGGCCTGGGCGTCGTAGTAGCGGATGGCCCCGACCAGGGCGCTGCGCTTGAGCGCCGGCGCCATGCGCAGCGCGCCGGAGCGCGTGAGCTGCTTCTGGTGGGGCAGCGAGCTCTTGCCGCCCATCGTGTCGTAGAGCGTCACGCCGGCGGTGACGTAGGGACGCTCCCAGTGCTTGGTCAGCGGGTAGAGGAAGCTGACCGGCTTGATGAGGTGCGGGGCGAGGCGCGTCAGGTTGAGCTCGCGCTCGCGCAGCGCCTCGCGGACCAGCCCGAAGTCGAGCTGCTCGAGGTAGCGCAGCCCGCCGTGGAAGAGCTTCGACGACCGGCTCGACGTCCCCGAGCCGAGGTCGCGCGCCTCCACGAGGGCGACCTTCAGGCCCCGGGTGGCCGCGTCCAGCGCCGCGCCCGTGCCGACCACGCCGCCGCCCACCACGACGACGTCGAACTTCTCCGAGGCGAGCCGCTCCCATGCCTCGTCCCGCGACGCTGGCCCCAGTCGCGCCGGCTCGGCCGCCGCGTCGAGCGCCTCGGCCTGTGCCGCTCCCCCGTCGTGCGCTGCGCCCACGTCCAGCCCCTCTCGTCTCGTCCTTCGTCACCACAGCGTGCCGGTCCTGCCGCGTCCGGCGTCCCGAGGGCGCTACCGCTCACGCTAACGCGGTAACGCCGACCCTCACACCGAGCACGCGGGGCAGCCGCTTGCTCCGTCCCGGTCTCCGGATGCCCGTGGATCCACCCCGCCACCCCCGAGATCCGTCAGGATCATGGACAGGCGGTGAGCGTCGCCACTAACGTTCGCGATCACGCGCGCCCAGGACCCGGCGGGGGGATCACCGGACGAGCGTGTCGCAGGGGCCGGGTCGCCGTCGACAGGAGTCCTCGTGGGCGCTGGAAGCATCATTCTCTCGGAGTTCCTCGGCACCATGGTGCTGCTCCTCTTCGGCTGTGGCGTGGTGGCCAACGTGCTGCTCACCCGCACCAATGCCGACGGGGACACCGCGTCGTGGGTGCTGATCACCTTTGGCTGGGGCTTCGGCGTGTTCGCCGGGGCGAGCATCGCGGACGCCTCGGGCGGCGCGATCAACCCGGCAGTCACCCTGGCCAGTGCCATCAACGGCGGCACGCCGTGGGGCCAGGTGCCGTTCTATCTCATCGGCCAGTTCCTGGGCGCCTTCGTCGGCGCCGTCCTCGCGTGGCTCGTCTACAAGCTGCAGTTCGACGCCAACGAGGACAACTCGGGCACGCTGAACATCTTCTCGACCAATCCGCCGATCAAGAAGCCGGCCTGGAACTTCGTCACCGAGCTCATCGCGACGTTCGCCCTGGTGCTGTTCCTGCTGGTCAACCCCTACGGCAGCAGCCCGGCGATCTACGGTGCGGCGGCCGCGGTCGTCATGGGCATCGGCCAGGCGCTCGGTGGGTCGACCGGCTACGCCATCAACCCGGCCCGTGACCTCGGGCCGCGCATCGCGTACGCGGTGCTGCCGATCCGCGGCAAGGGCCGGCCCGACTGGGGCTACTCCTGGGTGCCCGTCATCGCTCCGCTGGTCGGGGCCGTGCTGGCGGCGCTCGTCGCGATCGTCGCGCCCGTCAAGACGGGCTGACGGGACCGTCGCCCCGGCGCGGGGCGACGGCCACCCGACACCTCCCGGACACCGTTTCCCGACATCGCCAGGAGTACAGGCATGACGCAGTACGTCGCCGCGATCGACCAGGGCACGACGTCGACCCGGTGCATGATCTTCGACCACTCCGGCCACGTGGTCGCCGTCGACCAGCTCGAGCACCAGCAGATCTTCCCGCGGGCGGGGTGGGTCGAGCACGACGCCGCGGAGATCTGGGGCAACACCCGCCAGGTCTGCGGCGGCGCCCTGGCCCGCGCCGACATCAACGCCGACCAGGTCGCGGCGGTCGGCATCACCAACCAGCGCGAGACCACCGTCATCTGGGACAAGGCGACCGGCGAGCCGATCCACAACGCGATCGTCTGGCAGGACACCCGCACCCAGGCGATCTGCGACGAGCTGGGGGCGCTCGGCGGTGGCGCCGAGCGCTACCGGACGAAGACCGGGCTGCCGCTGGCCACCTACTTCGCCGGCCCCAAGGCCCGCTGGATCCTCGACAACGTCGAGGGCGCCCGCGAGCGGGCCGAGCGCGGCGAGCTCGCGTTCGGGACGATGGACACCTGGGTGCTGTGGAACGCCACCGGGGGCAACGAGGGCGGGCTGCACGTCACCGACCCGACCAACGCCTCCCGCACCCTGCTCATGAACATCGACACCCTCGAGTGGGACCCGCAGCTCTGCGAGGAGATCGGGGTCCCGATGGCGATGCTGCCGGAGATCCGGTCGTCGTCGGAGACCTACGGGCCGATCCGCGCCCGCGGCACGTTCGCCGACGTGCCGGTGTCCGGCATCCTCGGCGACCAGCAGGCCGCTACCTTCGGCCAGGCCTGCCTGAGCGTCGGCGAGGCCAAGAACACCTACGGCACCGGCAACTTCGTGCTGCTCAACACGGGCACGGAGAAGGTCGAGTCGAAGAACGGCCTGCTCACCACGGTCTGCTACAAGATCGGGGACGCGCCGCAGGTGTACGCGCTCGAGGGGTCGATCGCGGTCACCGGCTCGCTGGTGCAGTGGCTGCGCGACAACCTCGGGATGATCTCGTCGGCACCGGAGGTCGAGACCCTCGCGAAGTCGGTCGACGACAACGGCGGCGCCTACATCGTCCCGGCGTTCTCGGGCCTGTTCGCCCCGTACTGGCGCTCCGACGCCCGCGGCGTGATCGTGGGTCTGACCCGGTACGTCAACAAGGGCCACATCGCCCGCGCGGTGCTGGAGGCCACGGCGTTCCAGACCCGCGAGGTCATCGACGCCATGAACGCCGACTCGGGCGTGCCGCTGACCGCGCTCAAGGTCGACGGCGGCATGGTCGGCAACGAGGTCCTCATGCAGTTCCAGGCCGACCTGCTCGGCGTGGACGTCATCCGCCCGGTCGTCTCGGAGACCACGGCCCTCGGCGCCGCGTACGCCGCGGGCCTCGCGGTGGGCTTCTGGGACTCCGAGCAGGACATCCGCGACAACTGGGCGCAGGACAAGGTCTGGTCGCCGTCGATGGACGAGAAGCTGCGCGACGAGACCTACGCGGAGTGGAAGAAGGCGGTCACCCGCACGTTCGACTGGGCGTAGGGGCCAGGGCGTAGAGCTCGCCCCGGTCCTCGAGGTGGTGCAGCCGCCTCAGTGACCGCCGCAGCACGGCCTCGTCGGGATGGCGGAGATACGCCGTCCCGGCGGGGCCGTGCTGTCGTACGGGGTCACCGACCTCCAGCAGCCCCTCGGCGCGGTGGAAGCCCGGCAGCGCGCGCAGCGCGGCGAGCCCGGGGCGGTCGGTAACCATCCCGTCGGTCGGGACGTGGAGCGGGACGGTCGCGATCGACGCGTCGGGCCGGTAGGGGTCGGTGAACCGCAGCGCGAACGCCGCCGGGTCGGCGAACCGCTCGGCGGTGAGGTCGGCGTGGCTGTAGCCCAGGGCGGGACGGTGCAGCGCGGGGTCCTGCGACGCCGTGGTGAGCGTGGGGGCGAAGCCGACGAGGCGCGGCCCGTCGGTGGTCATCCGGACCGTGGTGTGGGCCGCCCCCTCCCGCACGCCGAGGGCGTCCAGGCAGTGGCTGACGTGCGCGACGGCGGCGATGTGCACCGGCGAGGCCCGGCGGATCAGCACCGAGTGCCGCTCGACGGGCCCGTCGGCGAGGCGGTCGACGCGCACGGCCTGCAGGTCGCCGAGCGCGTGGCGTCCGCCCGCGCTGACGGTGGTCACGACGAACACCGGCCCCTCGGTGCGGCCCCGTGACACCGGCAGGGCCACCGGCAGCCCGGCCGCGCGCAGGGCGTCGTCCCGGGCGCCGTCGTCGCTGCGGGCCGGCGCGGTCGCCGCGTCGTGGTGGGGCAGGCCGAGCGCGTGGCACAGGGCGTCGGCCGCGTCGACGGCGCCGCGGCTGCCGGCCACGACCGCGGTGACCCCGCGGGCGGCCAGGTCGCCGAGCGCCTCGCGCGGGTCGTCGACGAGCAGGGTGTGCGGGTGGGTGTCGGCCTCGAAGGCCGGCGCGCACCGGCGCTGGTAGAGGTGCAGCGGGAGGACCCCGCGCTCGACGAACGACGCGGAGAGCTCGCGACCGGTCGCGACCGGGTCGACGATCGTGATCATGGGGTCCCTCCCGTGCCGGGGTCGCCCGGACGGCGGCACGCGGCGCCGAGGGGGCGCGCCGCGCCGGCGCCCACGGACCCGGGGTCCGTCCACCGCCTGTCTCCCGCCGTCCGGGCGACGAGCTCCAGGTTCGGCGTCGCCGCCCGGGCGTGCCCCAGGCAGATCCCCTAGTCCTGAGATCCTCTGGTCCCGGGCGGGGCCGACACGCGACGATCGCGGGGTGGGGGGAACGGGGGTCGTCGGGCGCGGCGACGAGATCGCGCGCCTCGACGCGCTGGCCGAGCGCGTGCGGGGCGGCGCCGCGACCGTGGTGCTGCTCGACGGCGCCCCCGGCGTCGGCAAGTCCGAGCTCGTCGACCGGCTCGCCGCGCGGCTCGCCGACTTCACCCTCGTCCGCACCCGGGCCCCCGGCGCCGGCGCGGCTCCGCCCGGCGCCGTGCTGGCGCGCTGCCTGGGGGCGGCGGGCGGGGCGAGCAGCGCCGAGGTCCCCCTCCTGCTCGGCACCGCGCTGCTCGCGGCGCTGGAGGACCTCGACCGCCGCGGCCCGGTCCTGTTCGTCGTCGACGACCTCGACCGCGCCGACCCCGAGTCGCTGGGGGTGCTGCGGCTGCTCCTGCGCCGGCTGACCCCGCTGCGCGTGCTCGCGGTGCTCACCGGCCGCGACCGCCCCGACGGCTGGCTCGACCTCGTCGGCGCGGCCGGCGGGTGGGGCGACGACGCGGTCCGCCTGCACCTGGACGGGCTGACCGTCGCCGACGTCGACGACCTCACGCGCGCGGCGGGGCGCCGGGGCACGGCGTGGACGGTGCGGCGCCTGCACGAGGAGACCGCGGGCAACCCGCTGCACGTCCACGCGGTGCTCGCCGAGTCGGACCTCCCCGAGCGCTACCGGCTCGGCCGCGCCCGGCCGCCGGGCACGCTCACCGCGGCCCTGCGCGCCCGCCTCGACGCCCTCCCCGCCGCGCCGCGCGGGGTGCTCGAGGCGATGGCGGTGCTCGCCGAGCCGGCCTCGCTCACCGACCTCACGGCGCTGACCGGCCCCGACGCCCCCGCGTGCGCCACGCCGCTCGTGGAGGCGGGGCTCGCGGTCCGGCAGGCCGACGAGACCGGCGAGCACCTGGCGTTCCCCTCCCCCCTGCTGCGCGACGCGGTCTACACCGGCACGCCGGCGGCCCGCCGCCGCGCGCTGCACCGCGCGGCCGCCGACCTGACCGGCGGGAGCGCGCGCTGGCGCCACCTCGTCGGCGCCACGAACGGCCCGGACCGCGCCCTCGCCGACGGGCTCGACGCCGCCGCGCAGGACGCGATCGCGCGGGGCGACCTCGTGCCCGCCGCGGAGTACCTGGAGTGGGCGTCGGAGTGCAGCGACGACGACGCCCTGGCCGGGCGGCGGCTGATCGACGCGGTGCGCCTGCTGGTCTACGCCGCGCGCGAGGGCGACGCACTGCAGCACACCGCGGCGATCGAGTGCCTGCCCGACTCGGCGGCACGCACGGAGATCCGCGGGCTGCTCGCGTTCGCCCGCGACGAGGTGGCGTCGGCGCGCGACCTGCTGCTCGCGGCGCGCGACGAGGCGCCCGCGGGCTCGGAGCTCCGGGCGCGCATCGACGTCGAGCTCGCCTACGTGCACTCCCAGCTCGGCTCCGGCGAGGCCGCCACGGCCGCCGCGCGCCGGGCCCTGCACGACCGGCCCGACCTCCCCCGGCTCTGCGCGGTCGCGCGCGCCTTCCTCGCCGCCGGGACGGCGCTGACCGACGGCGCCCCGGCCGGCCTCGACCAGCTGGCGTTCCTGCCCGCGGGCCCCGTCGACGCCGCGCCGCCCCAGCTCCCGGCCCTCATCCAGCGCGGCATCCTCACGGGCCTGCTCGGTCGCCTCGACCCCGCCGTCGCCGACCTCACCGTCGCCGCCCGCCGGCACACGCCGTTCACCCGGTTCCTCGGGATGGCCGCCGACCTGCACCTCGTGTGGTGCCACTACCTCCTCGGCGAGTGGGACGCGGCCGGCCGCGCGCTCGAGGTCGCCCGCGCCGGCGCCGACCAGTACGGGCGCAGCTTCGACCACGCCGCGCTGCGGTCGTTGTCGGCGATCCTGCACGCCGGGCGCGGCGAGGAGGAGGCGGCGCGGGCGGACCTGGCGGCGGCCGCCGAGCACGCCGAGGGCGCCGACTTCCTGGGCCCGCGCGTCCACCTCGCCCTCGCCCGGGGCGCGATCGCGCAGGCCGCCGGACGGCCCGCCGAGGTGGTCGCCGCCCTGAGCCCGCTGACGCCCGGGGCCATCGAGGCCGACCGCGTCCGGCTGCTGTCGGGGTGGTGGCTGCCCGCGATCGCCGACAGCCAGATCGACCTCGGGTGGTGGGACGAGGCGCAGCGCTCGCTCGACGAGCTGGCGCGCGTGCCGGTGCGGGGCAGCTGCCTGCCGGTGGCGCGGGCCTGGGTCGGCGGGCGCCTCGCCGCGGCCCGCGGGGACGTCACGCTCGCCTGCCGCCTGTTCGAGGACGGGCTGGCGGTCCCCGCCGAGGGCGGCGAGCCGGGCTGGTACCGGGCGCGGCTGCGGCACGCCTACGGGTGCCTGATGCTGCGCGTCGGCGAGCCCGCCGTCGGGCGCGCGGTGCTCGCCCAGGCCTGCCGCACCTTCGCGCGCCTCGGCGCCCGGCCCTTCCTCGACCGGGCCCGCCTCGACGGGGAGCTCGCGGGCGGCGACCCCGGCAGCGACCCCGGCAGCGACCCCGCCGAGGACCCCGGCCGCTGGACCGACGCCCTGTCCGACCGCGAGCGCGAGATCGCCGGCCTCGTCGGGCGCGGCTGGACCAACCCCGAGATCGCCGCCGAGCTGTTCGTCTCGGCGAAGACCGTCGAGTACCACCTGCGCAACGTCTACGGGAAGCTCGGCATCCGCGGTCGCCGTGCCCTGCGCGACCGGGTGCAGATGACGGGGTAGGCGCCCTCAGTCCAGGTCAGTCCAGGTCGTCGTGCTGCATCAGCCGCCGCCCGGCCTCGGTGACCGACCCGGACAGCGACGGGTAGATCGAGAACGTGTGGGCGAGGTCGCCGACGGTCAGGTTGTTCTGCACCGCCATGGCCAGCGGGAGGATGAGCTCGCTGGCCACCGGCGCCACGACCACCCCGCCGATGACGACGCCCGTCGCCGGCCGGCAGAAGATCTTCACGAAGCCCTCGCGGAGCCCCGACATCTTCGCGCGCGGGTTGGTGCCCAGCGGCATGATCACCTCGCGGGCCGAGAACTCGCCGCTCTCGACCTGCGCGTGGCTGATGCCGACCGTCGCCACCTCGGGGCGGGTGAACACCGCCGAGGCGACCGTCTTGAGCCGCAGCGGGGACACGCCCTCGCCCAGCGCGTGCCACATGGCGATGCGGCCCTGCATCGCCGCGACCGAGGCGAGGGGGAGCAGCCCGGTGCAGTCGCCGGCGGCGTAGACGCCGGGGACGTCGGTGCGCGAGACGCGGTCGACCGCGATGTGCCCGCTGTCCTGCAGCGCCAGACCGATGTTCCCGGCGCCGAGGTCGCCGGTGTTGGGCACCGACCCCACGGTCATCAGCGCGTGCGAGCCCTCGACGTCGCGACCGTCGGTGAGCGTGACGCGCACGCCGTCGGAGGTGGCCACCACCTTCTCGGCGCGCGAGCGCGGCTCGATGCGCACCCCGCGCTCGGTGAAGACCTCCTCGAGCGTCGCCGCGGCGTCGGGGTCCTCGTGCGGGAGCACCCGGTCGCGGCTGGAGATCAGCGTCACGGGGACGCCGAGCTCGGCGTATGCGGACACGAACTCGGCCCCGGTGACACCGGACCCGATGACCACGAGGTGCTCGGGCAGCGTCTCCAGGTCGTAGATCTGGCGCCAGGTGAGGATGCGCTCGCCGTCGGGCTGGGCGTCGGGCAGCACGCGCGGGGAGGCGCCGGTCGCGATGAGGGCGACGTCGGCGGTGACGGTCTCGGTGCTGCCGTCGGGGTGGGCGATGCACACGTCGTGGGTGGCGCTGCTGCGGTCGCTCTCCTTGAACCAGGCGCGCGCCTGGACGACGCGCACCCCTGCCGACTGCAGCGTCGCGTGCACGTCGGCCGACTGGGCGAGGGCGAGCCCGCGGACGCGGCCGTTGACGCGCGGCAGGTCGACCCGCGGGTCGTCGACGTCGACGCCCATGTCGGCGGTGTGCCGGAAGCCGGCCCGGACGCCGGCCGAGGCGATGAAGGTCTTGGACGGCACGCAGTCGTACGCCACGCAGTTGCCGCCGAGGCTGTCCTGCTCGACGACCGTGACGTCGGCCTCGTGCTGGGCGGCGACCAGCGCCGCCTCGTACCCCGCCGGTCCTCCGCCGAGGATGACGATGCGGGTCATGGTGGTGGTTCCCTCCTGTGTCGTCGTCCTCCATCGTCCACGACGGGGACGACGCACGCGTGCCGATCGCGTTCCGGGCACCGCCGGGCGCGGGCCCGGGCCCACGCCCGCTCCTCCTGGCTACCCTGTCCGCCGTGCCGCTCTACGCCGCGTACGGATCCAACATGGACCCCGCACAGATGATGCAACGGGCTCCCCACTCGCCCATGTCGGGCACGGGCTGGCTCGAGGGCTGGCGCCTGACCTTCGGCGGCGAGGACTTCGGGCTCGAGGGGGCCCTGTCCACCGTCGTCGAGGACCCGTCGTCGCGGGTGTTCGTCGTGCTCTACGACGTCAGCCCGCTCGACGTCGACCAGCTCGACCGCTGGGAGGGCGGCGAGCTGGGGATGCACAAGAAGCTGCGCCTGCGCATCCAGACGATGGACGGGCCGCAGCTCGCGTGGGTCTACGTCCTCGACGCCTACGAGGGCGGGCTGCCCTCGGCGCGCTACATCGGCGTGCTCTCCGACGCCGCCGAGGCCGCCGGCGCGCCCGACGACTACGTGCAGTCCCTGCGCGAGCGGCCCTGCCGCTCCGTCGGGCCGGGGCCGGGCTCGGAGCTGTGAGCCCCGGACGGCGACCCGTGTCCCGGGGACACGGGTCGCCGTCGTGAGAGCTCAGCTCTGGTAGCCCGCCCGGCGCAGCGCCTCGGCCATCGCGTCGTTGGTGGGCGCGGGACGCCGGTCGCGGTTGCCCTGCGGACGACCGCCCTGGCCGCCCTGGCCCCCGCGCTTGTCCTGACCGCGCTTGTCCTGACCACGCTTGTCCTGACCACGTCCGCCGCCCTGGCGCTCGCCGCCGTCCTGGGGGCGTCCGCCACGACCGCCGCCGCGGCCGCCCTGGCCCTCGCCGCGCTGTCCCTGGCCACGCTGTCCCTGGCCCTCCCCGGGACGCCCGCCACGCCCGCGCCCGCCACGGCCACCGCGCCCGCCCTGGCGCTCGCCGGTCTCGGCCGGCGGCGTCTCGGCCGCCGGCGCCGCCGCGGGGGCCGCCGCCGGGGCCTCGCTCGGCGTCCCCTGCTTCGGGCCGCGTCCCCGGCCGCCGCGCCCGCGCCCGCCGCGGCCGCCGGCCCGTCCTCCCTCGCGCGGCCCGGCGCCCGCGGTGTCCTCCTCGTCGAGCCGCAGCGTCAGCGAGATCCGCTTGCGCTCCACGTCGACGTCCAGGACCCGCACGCGCACGACGTCGCCCGGCCCGACCACCGCGCGGGGGTCGGAGACGAAGTCCTTGGACATCGCCGAGATGTGCACGAGGCCGTCCTGGTGCACACCGACGTCGACGAACGCGCCGAACGCGGCCACGTTGGTGACCTGGCCCTCGAGGACCATGCCCGGCGTCAGGTCGGTGATCTGCTCGACGCCCTCGGCGAACTCCGCGGTGGTGAACTCGGGGCGCGGGTCGCGGCCCGGCTTGTCGAGCTCGGCGATGATGTCGATCACCGTCGGGCGCCCGAAGCGCTCGTCGGTGAAGGCGTCCGGGTCGAGCCCGGCCAGCACCGCGCTGTTGCCGACGAGGCCCTCGACGTCGGTGTGGGTGGACTCCACGATCCGGTGCACCACCGGGTACGACTCGGGGTGCACCGCCGAGCGGTCGAGCGGGTCGTCGGCGCCGGGAATGCGCAGGAAGCCCGCGCTCTGCTCGAAGGCCTTGGCGCCCAGGCGCGGCACCTCGCGCAGCGCGGTGCGCGACGCGAACGGGCCGTGCTCGTCGCGGTAGCCGACGATCGTGGTCGCGAGCCCGGCGCTGATGCCCGACACGCGGCGCAGCAGCGGGGCCGACGCGGTGTTGACGTCGACGCCGACCGCGTTCACGCAGTCCTCGACGACCGCGTCGAGCGAGCGCGACAGGGCCGTCCCGGCGATGTCGTGCTGGTACTGGCCGACCCCGATCGACTTGGGGTCGATCTTGACGAGCTCGGCCAGCGGGTCCTGCAGGCGCCGGGCGATCGACACCGCGCCGCGCAGCGACACGTCGAGGTCGGGCAGCTCGGCGGAGGCCTGCTCGGAGGCGGAGTACACGGACGCGCCGGCCTCGGACACGACCGCCGCGGTGAGCCCGAGCCCGGGCTCGCGGGCGATGAGGTCGCGGACCAGCGCGTGGGTCTCGCGCGAGGCCGTGCCGTTGCCGATGGCGACGAGCTCGACGCCGTGCTCGCGCGCCAGCTCGCCGAGGCGGGTGCGAGAGGCCTCCCACTGCCGGCGCGGGACGTGCGGGTGGATGGTGTCGGTGGCGACGACCTTGCCGGTGCCGTCGATCACCGCGACCTTCACGCCGGTGCGCAGCCCCGGGTCGAGGCCCATCGTCGGGCGCGCCCCGGCGGGGGCGGCCAGCAGGAGGTCGCGCAGGTTGCCGGCGAACACCAGCACCGCGCCCTCCTCGGCGACCTCGCGCAGGCGCACCCGCAGGTCGACGACCAGGCGGGACAGGATGCGCGTGCGCCAGGCCCAGCGCACGGCCTCGCCCAGCCAGCGGTCGGCGGGACGCCCCCGGTCGGCGACGCCCACCGCGTTCGCGATGCGCGCGAGGTACACCTCGTTGATGGCGCTCTCGTCGTCGTCGGCGGCCAGCGGGTCGAGGGTGAGCGCGAGGACCTCCTCGGTCTCGCCGCGCAGCACGGCGAGGATCCGGTGGGAGGGCAGGCGGGTGAACTTCTCGTCGAAGGCGCCGTAGTCGGAGAACTTCGCCGCCGCGGTGTCGCCCTCGCCGCCCCGGCCCTCGCGGTAGGTGGCGGTGAGCCGCCCGCGGCGCCACATCTGCTCGCGCAGCTCGCCGACGAGGTCGGCGTCCTCGGCCCAGCGCTCGACGAGGATCGCGCGGGCGCCCTCGAGGGCGGCGTCACGGTCGGGCACGCCGTGGTCGGGGTCGACGTAGGCGCCCGCGGCGGTGCGCGGGATGTGCGTCGGGTCGGTGAGCAGCGCGTCGGCCAGCGGCTCGAGCCCCGCCTCGCGGGCGATCGCGGCCTTGGTGCGCCGCTTGGGCTTGAAGGGCAGGTAGACGTCCTCGAGGCGGCTCTTGGTCTCCGCGCCCAGGATGCGCGCCTCGAGCTCGCCGTCGAGCTTGCCCTGCGAGCGCACCGACTCGAGCACGGCGGCGCGGCGCTCCTCGAGCTCGCGCAGGTAGGTCAGGCGCTCCTCGAGCGTGCGCAGCTGCGCGTCGTCGAGCCCGCCGGTGGCCTCCTTGCGGTAGCGCGCGACGAACGGGACGGTGGCCCCGCCGTCGAGCAGCTCGACCGCGGCCGACACCCGGCCCTCGGCGACCCCGAGCTCGTCGGCGATGCGCCGCGTGACCGGGGGCAGCACGGGAGTGGACACAGGGGACGCTTCGCCCGCGGGTCCGCCCTCGGGGGCCGGCGCGTCCGTGGCGGTCACCGTCGCATCGCTCACGGGCGCCATCGTGCCCGACGGGCCCGACGGCGTGCGACGGCATACCGCCTCCGGCGCGGCAGCTCCGCAGGCTCCGTGCCGCCCGATCCTGTCGTCAGCCGCCGAGCGAGGCGAGCGCAGCGTGCACCAGCGTCCGCACGCCGACGGGCAGCGCACGCTCGTCGAGGTCGAACGTGGGCTGGTGGATGTCGGACATCTCACCGACCCCCGACCAGACGCCGAGCCGGCCCATCGCGCCCGGCACGTGCTCGAGGTACCAGCCGAAGTCCTCGCCGCCGCTGGACTGCGCGGTGTCGACCGCGGCGGCCGGGCCGCCCGCGCGCTCCGCGGCGCGGGCGAGCAGGTCGGCCGACACGGCGTCGTTGACCACCGGCGGCACGCCGCGGCGGTGCTCGAGGACGTACCCGACGCCGGTGGGGGCGAGCAGCGCCGTGACCAGCGAGCGCACCAGCGGCTCGAGATCGTTCCACGTCGCGTGCTCGGCCGTGCGCAGGGTGCCGGCGAGCATCCCCTGCTGGGGCACCGCGTTCGCCGCGTGGCCGGCCTGGACGGTGCCCCACACGAGCACGGTGCCCGAGCGGGGGTCGACCCGGCGCGAGAGCAGGTCGGGCAGGCCGGTGATGACGGTGCCCAGCGCGTGCACGAGGTCGGCGGTGAGGTGCGGGCGCGAGGTGTGCCCGCCCGGCGAGGTCAGGCGCAGCTCGAGCATGTCGCACGCCGAGGTGATCGCCCCGGTGCGGGTGCCGACCTTGCCGACCTCGAGGCGCGGGTCGCAGTGCAGCGCGAAGATGCGGTCGACACCGTCGAGCCCGTCGGCGGCGATGACGTCGAGCGCGCCGCCGGGCTGCACCTCCTCGGCGGGCTGGAAGATCAGCCGCACCCGGCCGGGCAGCGACGGCGCGGCGGCCAGCGCGAGGCCGGCGCCCAGCAGCATCGCCGTGTGCGCATCGTGACCGCACATGTGCGCGACGCCGGGCACGCGGGAGGCGTACGACGCGTCGGTGTGCTCGGTGAGCGGCAGGGCGTCGAGGTCGGCGCGCAGGGCCACCGTGCGGGGCCCGTGGCCGATGTCGCAGACCAGACCGGTGCCGGGCAGCAGCCGGGGCGCCAGGCCCGCGGCGGTGAGCACCTCGGCGCAGAGCCGGGTGGTCTCGAACTCGCGTCGGGCCAGCTCGGGCCGGGCGTGCAGCGCCCGGCGCCAGCCCACCACGTCCCCGGCGTGTGCGGCGAGCCAGCCGTCGATCCACTCCGGGCCGTTGCCGGCGCCGAGGTCGGCCACGGGGGCAGACGTCACGCGCGGCTCCGCCAGAGTCATCGAACACACCTCCCGTGTCGGGCCCGTGATGAGTCCGACTGTCCGGCCCAGCATGCCTGCGCCGGACGGCGGTTGTGGACGATCGAGCCCCCGCGGCGCCGAGGGGTCGCGATCGCGCTGTCGGCGGCGACCTGTGTCACCCCCTGAGCCGACGAACGGCCGGTCTGCGCAGGTCACCGGCGTGCCGGGCCGCTGCCCGGCGCTCGCTGGCCGTCCGGCGCAGCCGATCTGACACCGGGTACCCCGGGGGCGACCCGCCCAACGGTCGACGTTGCCATGATGGTCGGGTGAGCCCCGCACCCACCGACGCGCCCGGCCCCCGCCGGATCGTCGGTCGCTACCGCCTCGAGCACGAGCTCGGTCGCGGCGCCATGGGCACGGTGTGGTCGGCGTACGACGAGGTGCTGCACCGCCCGGTCGCGGTGAAGGAGGTGCGGCTCTCGTCGGTGCCGGTCAACGAGCGCGCGATCGTCCGCGAGCGCACGCTGCGCGAGGCCCGCGCCACGGCGATGCTCAGCCACCCCAACGTCGTCACCCTCTACGACGTCGTCGAGGTCGCCTCCGAGCCCTACGTCGTCATGGAGCTGCTGCCCTCGCGCAGCCTCGCCAGCTACATCGGCGAGCGCGGCCGGCTGACGCAGCCCGAGGCCGCCGAGATCGGGTCGGCGGTCGCCTCGGCGCTCACCACGGCGCACCGCGCCGGCATCACCCACCGTGACGTCAAGCCCGGCAACGTTCTGATCGGCGAGAACGGGCAGATCAAGCTCACCGACTTCGGCATCGCGCGCAACGCCGCCGAGCAGTCGATGACCCAGACCGGCACGGTGCTCGGCTCGCCGCCCTACATCGCGCCCGAGGTGGCGATGGGGCGCGCCGTCGGGCCGGCCGCCGACCTGTGGGGCCTGGGCGCCACCCTCTTCGCCTGCCTCGAGGGGCGGCCGCCGTACGACGCGGGTGACCCGGTCGGCACGGTCACCGAGGTCGTGCACGGCGACGTGCCGGTGCCCGCCGGCCGCGGCCCCGTCGTCGACGTCATCCGCGGGCTCATGGTCAAGGACCCGGCGCTGCGCATGCCGCTGGCCGCCGTGCGCCGCCGCCTGCGCCCGCTGCTCTCCGACCCCGAGGGCCCCGTCCTCGCGGTGTCGTCCGCCCCGCGCACGGCGGCGTTCCGCGTGCCGCGCCCGGGTCCCGCCAGCGACCAGGCCGGGCTCATCCCCGCCTCCTCCTCCCGGGGCCCGACGGGCACGCTCGCCGACGGCACCCCGGTCGCCCCCGAGCAGCCGCCCCGCCCCCGACCGACCCCGGGTCCGCGGACGGGCCCGGAGACGCCGGTGGCCCCGGAGAAGGCGGCGGCGCCGGAGAAGGCGAGCGCGGAGGCGCCCGCCGTCGAGACGCCGGAGGAGGCGGAGCCCGAGAAACCCCGGAAGTCAGCGGACGCGTCCTCGGGACCGGTCGCCGGTGTCGCCGCCGCCGCGGCCGTCGCGGGCGCCGCCGCCACGTCTGCCGATTCGACCGGCGGGGCCGACGAGAAGCCCGCCACCGGCGAGTCCGCGACGGCGACCGAGGAGCCCGCGGCGGCGGCCGGGTCCACCGCCGCGGCCGAGCCCGGCGACGAGGACGAGGCCGAGGAGCAGGCCGTCGTCGGCGGCCCCGCGGCGTCGACCGACGGCGACGCCGCCGAGGAGAGCGCGGTCGAGGAGTCGGCGCCCGAGGCCGCCGAGGAGGCCGCCGAGGAGAAGGTCACCGAGGAGAAGGCCGCCGAGGAGGAGACCGCCGACGAGGAGGCCGAGGCCGGCGAGGACACGGCGCCCGAGGCGTCCCGGGCCGGCAACGAGGACGACGGGGTCGCGGAGCCCGCCGGTGAGGACGCCGGTGAGGACGCCGGGGCGGGGCCGGACGAGGCCACCGGCGAGGCGTCGGACGAGCAGTCCGCCGTCGAGACGGCCGCCGAGGAGACGGCCGCCGACGAGGAGCCCGCCGAGGAGACGGCCGCCGACGGCGAGCCCGCCGAGGAGCCGGCCGACGGGAAGCCGGCCGGGGAGGAGCCCACCGCCGAGGAGCCGGCGGACGAGCCCGGCGAGAAGCCCGAGACCGGCACGAGCAGCGGGAACGGGCGCGGCCCCACCACCCCGTCGTCGTCCCCGAAGCGTCTCCCGCCGCCGTCGGACGCCGAGACGACGATGGTCGGGCCGCGGCTGTCGACGTCCGAGGACGTCACGCGCACCGTGCGCCGCCCGCCGCTGCCGCCGCGCACCGGCCCGCCGACCGGGGCCCGCTGGACCCCGCCCGCCGGCGCGCCGGCGCCCGGCTGGCGACCGGCACCCCCGCGCCCCGCGGCGACCGGGATGGGCACCGCCGGCACGCCCGGGCAGCTGGCGCCGGACCCGGGCCCGCTGCCGTTCACCCCGACGCCGCGGGCCCCGGCGCCGCGCCGGTCGCCGTGGGCGGTCGCCGCCGTGGTCGCGCTGCTCGTGCTCATGGCGGCGCTCGGGGCGGTCGGGGCCTACGCGCTCACCCGCTCGCTGGCCGGCCAGGGCGCGCTGGCGACGACGCTGACGCCGTCGGGACCGGAGGTCGCGGGCACGGTCCTCATCGCCCACGCCGACACCGACGAGCGCTACAGCGGCACCGGCCTGGGCTTCAGCGCGCTCGTGCCGGCCGGGTGGCAGCAGTTCCGCCTCGAGCAGGCGGGCGGCGACGTCACCGTGCGCTTCGTGTCGCCCGACGCCCAGCGCGAGCTGCGCGTCGACCGGGTCGCCGGCTTCTACCCGTCACAGAAGGCCGCGGACTACCTCGCGCTGCTCGCACGGCCCGCGAGCCTGGGCGTCGACGGCAGCTCCGTCGGGCCGGTCGAGGACGTCGGCGCCGCCGCCCCGGGCGCGGAGCCGCCGCAGCAGACCGTCTACCGCACGACGTCGGGCCCCGACGACCGCACGACCTGGACGCGGCTGGTGCCGTCGGGCACCGACCTGTGGGTGGTGCGCCTGACCGCGCCGAGCACCGACCCGGTCGGCGCCCCCGAGCAGTTCCGCGCCGTCGCCGACAGCTTCGCCGTGCCCCCGCCCGAGGGCCCGCGGTGACCGGCACCGAGATCCTCGCCCCCGAGCCGCCGCCCTCGCCCGAGGAGGCCGCGGCCGAGCTCGCCCGCCGCACCGGGGCCCTGACCCACGACGTCGCGGTCGTCCTCGGCTCGGGCTGGCGCCCGGCCGCGGACGCGTTCGGCGAGCCCGTCACCGAGGTCCCGTTCACCGACCTGCCCGGCTTCGCCCCGCCCGGCGCCCCCGACCACGCCGGCGTCGCGCGCTCGGTGGACGTCGGCGGGCGCCGCGTGCTCGTGCTGCTCGGGCGCACCCACCTCTACGAGGGCCACGGGCCCGCGCAGGTCGTGCACCCGGTGCGCACCGCCTGCGCCGCCGGCGCCCGGACGGTGGTGCTGACCAACGCCGCCGGGGGCATCGATCCGTCCTACGCGGTCGGGCAGGCGGTGCTCGTCGCCGACCACCTCAACCTCACCGCGACGTCGCCGCTGGTCGGGCCGGCGTTCGTCGACCTGACCGACGCCTACGACCCGGGGCTGCGCGCCCTGGCCCGCGCGATCGACCCCGACCTGCCCGAGGGCGTCTACGCCGGCCTGCGGGGCCCGCACTTCGAGACGCCCGCCGAGATCCGGATGCTGCGCACGCTCGGCGCCGACCTCGTCGGGATGTCGACCGTGCTCGAGACGATCGCCGCGCGCGCCGCGGGGGCGCGGGTGGCCGGGGTGGCGCTGGTGAGCAACCCCGCCGCGGGCACCACCGACGACGCGATCGACCACCTCGCGGTCATCGACGCGGTGCACGCCGCCGCTGCCCGCACCGGGGAGCTGCTCCACCGGCTCGTGCGCGCCGCGCTGGAGGAGACGCCGGCCCCGTGACCCGGCTGCTGGTGGTGCACCACACGCCGTCGCCGACGCTGCACGAGCTGCTCGCCGCGGTGCTCGAGGGCGCGGGCACCGACGAGATCGACGCGGACATCGAGGTCGTCAGCCGCCCGGCGCTCACCGCGGGCGCCGCCGACGCCCTGGACTGCGACGGCATCGTGCTGGGGACGCCGGCGAACATCGGCACCATGTCCGGGGCGCTCAAGCACTTCTTCGACCAGGCCTACTACCCCTGCCTCGACCAGACCGGCGGGCGGCCCTTCGGCCTCTACGTGCACGGCGGCTCGGACACCGCGGGCGCCGTCCGGGACGTCCTGAGGATCACGGGCGCGCTGGGGTGGGAGCAGGCGGCGGAGGTCTGCGAGGTCACCGGGGCCGTGGGCGCCGCCGAGCGCGAGGCGGCGTGGGAGCTGGGCGCCACGGTCGCGCTCCGCGCCGTGGAACGGGTCGCCGACTAGCAAGATCTCAGACTTCGGAGCGAATGCTCCGCTGAGCGGAGCGCTCGCTCCACGAATCAGGATCTCGCCGGTCGGCGCGATGGATCCGTGGCGCCGACCGCTGCGTCGAACCCCGCATGACCACCGAAACACAGCGCACGGAGTTCCGCCGGCTCATCCGTCGCCAGCACGGGGTGCTGAGCCTCGAGCAGGCGAAGGCGGCCGGCTACACCCGGCAGGCCGTGGCCCGTAAGGTCGCCCAGAAGGCGTGGTTCCCGGCCGGGCCGCGGACCTACCAGATCGCCGAGCACGCCAGGACGCCGCGATCGTGCGCCGTCGCCACGCTGCTGTCGCTGGGCCCGGACGCGACGCTCGTCGGGGACTCGGCGGCGTGGTGGTGGGGCCTGCTCGACACCGCTCCCACCCGGACCCGGGCGGCCGTGCCCCCGGACCGCCGACCGCGTCCACGCGATGACGTCGACGTCGTCCGCCGCGCGATCGCTCCCGCCGACCGGGTCCGTGTGTCCGGGATCGCCGTGACGGCCCGGGCCCTCACGGTGCTCGACGCCGCCGCTGTCCTCGGGCTCGACGCGGGCGCCGAGGTGGCCGACCGGGCGCTGCAGAAGGAGATGGTGACCGTCGAGAAGCTGCGCGAGACGCACACACGGACGGCAGGACGCCGCGGCACCACGATCGGCGGCGAGATCATCGCCCTCGCGGCGGGCGGCGCCGCGTCGTGGGCGGAGCGGACGCTGCACACCGAGATGCGCGCGGCCGGCGTCGTCGGCTGGTCGGCCAACACCGAGATCGTCCTCCCGGGCTACGGGCGCGCCCTCGGGGACGTGGTGTTCGAGGAGGAGAAGGTGATCGTCGAGGTGGACGGCTGGGCGTACCACCGCGACCTGCGCGCCTTCCTGCGCGACGGCCCCCGCCAGTCCGCGCTCGCCGCGGCCGGCTGGGTCGTCCTGCGCACCCACTGGTACGAGCTGCGCGGGCAGCCCGCGGTCTTCCTGGCCCGGCTCGTCGAGACCCTGCGCTCGAGATCCTGATGCGAGGAGCGAACGCTCCGCTGAGCGGAACGTTCGCTCCGCAGACCGAGATCTTGCCCCACGGACGGGCATGGGCGGGCGCCCGAGAGCGTTGGGCGAGGCATGACGTCGCGAGCCGTGCAGTACCGCCACTTCGGAGGGCCGGAGGTCCTCGAGGTCGTCGAGCGCGAGGACCCGGTCCCCGGCGAGGGGCAGGTGCGCCTCGCCGTGCGCGCCGCGGCGGTGAACCCGCTGGACTGGAAGCTGCGCACCGGCGCGATGGCGGGCACGCCCGCGCCGCCGGAGCCGCAGGTGCCGGGCTACGACGTGGCCGGCGTCGTCGAGGCGGTCGGCGAGGGTGTCACCGACCTGGCCGTGGGCGACGAGGTGCTCGGCAAGGCCCCCGGCGCCTACGCCGAGAAGGCGGTGGCGAACGCCGGGTCGCTGGTCCGCAAGCCCGAGGGGCTCTCGTGGGAGGTGGCGGCCTCGCTCCCGGTGGTCGTCAGCACGGCCTACCGGGCCCTCGACCAGCTCGGGCTCGGCGAGGGCGACCACACCGGCACCACGCTGGTCGTCGACGGCGCGTCGGGCGGGGTCGGCGTGTACGCCGTGCAGCTCGCCGTCGCCCGCGGCGCGACCGTGGTCGGCACCGCGAGCGCGGGCCACCAGGACGACGTCCGCGCGCTCGGGGCGACCCCGGTGGTGTACGGCGAGGGCCTCGTCCAGCGGGTCCGCGAGCTGGCCCCGCAGGGCGTCGACCTCGCGTTCGAGACCGCGGGCAAGGGCGCGCTGCGCGACCTCGTCACGCTGGTGGGCTCCCCGGAGCGGGCCATCACGATCGCCGACTACGCGGGCGCCCAGGAGCTCGGCGTCGTGTTCACCTCCGGGGGCGACCCGGCCGACGAGCGCCGCTGGCTCGCCGACGCGCTCCCCCGCATCGTCGACGGCCGCTTCCGCACCACCGCCGTCGTCACCTACCCGCTCGAGGAGGCCGGGCGGGCCCAGGACGACAACCAGCACGGCCGCGTCTCCGGGAAGCTGGTGCTCGTCCCCTGACTCACCCCTTGGCCCGCACCGCCGCGTCGTAGAGCGCCTTCGTCGAGACGCCGTGGGCCTCCCCCACCTCGCGGGCGGCGTCCCGGAGCCGGCGCCCGTCGGCGACCAGCCCGAGGACCTCCGCCGCGAGGTCCCCGGGCTCCGGCGTCACGGGGGTCGCGCCCGCCAGCACCACGGTGATCTCGCCCAGGGGCTCGGTCGCCCACGCGAGGAGCTCGGCGAGCGTCCCGCGCACGACCTCCTCGTGGGTCTTGGTGAGCTCGCGGCAGATGGCGCCGCGCCGCTCCCCGCCGAGCTGCGCCACCGCGGCCTCCAGCAGCGACCGCAGCCGCCGCGGCGACTCGAAGAACACGACGGTCCGCCGCTCGGTGGCGAGCTCGGCGAACCAGGCCCGGCGCTCGCCGTCCTTGCGCGGCGCGAACCCCTCGAAGCAGAACCGGTCGGTGGGCAGCCCGGACACCGCCAGGGCCGTCAGCACCGCCGACGGGCCCGGCAGGCACCGCACGGCCAGCCCGGCCTCGAGGCAGGCAGTGACGGCCCGGTAGCCGGGGTCGGACACGCTCGGCATCCCGCCGTCGGTGACGAGCAGCACGGTCGCGCCGCCGCGCACGTCCTCGACCAGCCCGGGGGTGCGCGCCGTCTCGTTGTCCTCGCGGAACACCACGACGCGCCCGCCGACCGTGACGCCGAGGTCCGCGGCGAGGCGCTTGAGCCGCCGGGTGTCCTCGGTGGCGACCACGTCCGCGCCGGCCAGGGCGTCGCGCAGGCGCGGCGAGGCGTCCGCGGGGTCGCCGAGCGGGACACCACCCAGCAGGAGGACCCCGTCCGGACCACCGGATGACACCGCAGGCACGACCGAGACCATACGATCGGTGCCCGTGACGGCCACCATCGCGCGCCCCGCACCGCCCGGCGGGCCCGCGCGGCCGGCGCCGCAGGACGCCCCGGCCGTCGCGCAGCTGCTCGGCCGGCCGATGCCCACCGACCGCCTCCGCGGCTGGGTGGTGGCGCTCGTCCTCACGGTGGTCGGCGGGATCGTCCGCTTCTGGGACCTCGGCTGGCCCACCGACCAGGGCACGCCGATCTTCGACGAGAAGCACTACGTGCCCCAGGCGTGGCAGGTCCTGCGCAACGGCGGGTACGAGGACAACCCCGGCTACGAGCTCGTCGTCCACCCGCCGCTGTCCAAGCAGCTCATGGCGGTGGGCCAGTGGGTCTTCGGCTACGACCCGGTGGGCTGGCGCGCGGCCTCGGCGCTCGTCGGCACGCTGTGCATCCTGGTGATCATCCGCGTGGCGCGGCGGATGACCCGCTCCACGCTGCTCGGCGGGCTGGCCGGCGTGCTGCTCATCGCCGACGGCGTCAGCCACGTCTCCGCCCGCGTCGGGATGATCGACATCTTCCCGGCCCTGTTCGTGCTGCTCGCGTTCGCGGCGCTGCTGGTCGACCGGGACGACGTGCGGGCCCGCCTCGCGGTCGTCGTCGCCGAGGGCCGCATCGCCGAGACCGTCTACGGGCCCCGCCTCGGGGTGCGCTGGTGGCGCCTCGCCGCCGGCGCGTGCCTGGGGCTGTCGCTCGCGGCGAAGTGGTCGGGGCTCTACTACATCGTCTTCTTCGGCCTCCTGCTCCTCGGCTTCGACGCCGCGGCCCGGCGCGCGGCCGGCGTCGCCCGCCCCTTCGTCGGGACGCTGGTGCGCGACGTCGCCCCCGCCGCCTGGGCCTTCCTGGGCGTGCCGGTCCTCTGCTACCTCGCGAGCTGGCTGCCGTGGATCGCGAGCGAGACGGGCACCGACCGCCACGCCGTCGGCCAGCAGCTGCCGGTCGGCGGGCCCTTCGGCTTCCTGCCCGACTGGCTGCGCGGCCTGGCCTACTACAGCACCAAGGTCCTCGAGTTCCACGCCACGCTCGACACCCCGCGCGGCTCGCCGCATCCGTGGGAGTCGAAGCCCTGGACGTGGCCGATGGGCCTGCGACCGATGCTCTACTACTACGAGTCGGGCACCGCCGAGCTCGGCTGCGGCTCGCCCTCGTGCGTGTCGGCGGTGATGCTCATCGGCACGCCCGCCCTGTGGTGGGTCTCGGTGCCGGTGCTCGGCTGGTCGATCTGGCGCGTCGTGACGGCCTTCGACTGGCGCCACGTCGCGGTGCTCGTCGGCTACGGCGCGGGCTTCCTGCCGTGGTTCACCAACCTCGACCGGCAGATGTACTTCTTCTACATGACCCCGGTGGCGCCGTTCCTGGTGCTCGCGGTGGTGCTGGCCCTCGGCGAGTTCCTCGGGCGCCGCGAGCAGGGGCTGGAACGCCGGCGCACGGGCACGCTCGTCGTCGGCGTCTACACCGGCCTCGTCGTCGCCAACTTCGCGTGGCTGTGGCCGATCCTCGTCGGGACGTGGATCACCGCGGACCGCTGGAACGCGGAGCTGTGGCTGCCGTCGTGGCGGTGAGGGCAGCGGCGATCACGGCCGGCGGGCCGTGACCAGCCACGCCGCCGACCCCAGCGTCACGCCCTCCGGGCCCTCGTGCGCGGCCAGGATGGCGCGCAGGGCCTCGGTGCGGCGGTCGCGCTCGGCGGGCGGGAGGTCCGCCAGCATCCACCCGAGCAGGCCGAGCACGAACGCGCTCGCCTCCCCGGCGTCGCGTCCGTAGACCTCCGGCTCGGCGAGCCCGTCGAACGCGACGTCGGTGAACCCCGCGGCCGTGAGCAGCTCGCGCACGTGGTCGGGGTCGCCGAGCGAGAACGGGCCGGGCTGTCCCGGCGGCGACGGCGGCAGCTCGCGCCCCGCGAGCGTGCGGGCGAACACCTGGATCCACTCGTTGCGGTCCGCGGGCTGCCAGGTCAGCAGGGTCAGCCGCCCGCGGGGGCGCAGCGCCCGCGCCAGGTTGGCGAACGCGACGTCGGGGCGGCCGAAGAACATCGCGCCGGTCCGGCTGATCACCCCGTCGAACCCCGCCGTCGCGAACGGGTGCACCTGGGCGTCGGCCTGCGCGAAGCGCGCGTTCGGGAGACCCTCGGCCTCCGCCGTGGCGCGGGCGACCTCGACCATGCGGGCGGAGAGGTCGACGCCGAGCGCCGCCCCGTCCCCCGCCGCGCGGGCCGCCGCGCGGGTGGTCAGGCCGGTGCCGCACCCGACGTCGAGCACGCGGTCGCCCGGTCCGACGTCGGCCGCCGCGTGGAACGCGGGCTGGTAGCGGGCCAGCGCGGTGTCGAAGCGGTCGGGGTGGGCCGCCCAGTAGGCGCCCTCGGTCCCGTCCCAGGCCTGCGCCTGGGCCTCGTTGCTGGGGTCGACGTTGGTGGGGTCGACGGTCGTGGTCGTGGTCATCGCGGTTCTCCGATACTCTCTTGGGGAGTATTACGGTCGTCCCCAGGGGAGTACATGTCAAGCCCACGCCTGACCAGCACGTCCTACGCCGTCCTCGGACTGCTCGGGGTCCAGCCCTGGAGCACCTACGAGCTGACCCGGCAGATGGACCGCAGCCTCGGCCGGATGTGGCCGCGCGCGGCGAGCAAGCTCTACGAGGAGCCGAAGAAGCTGGTCGCGCACGGCTACGCGTCCGCCGCCACCGACACCGTCGGGCGCCGGCCGCGCACCGTGTACTCGATCACCGAGGAGGGCCGGGCCGCCCTCGCGCGCTGGCTCGCCGAGCCCGGGGAGGGCCCGGTGCTGGAGTTCGAGGCGCTGGTGAAGCTCGGGTTCGCCGAGCACGGCACGCGGGAGGACGCGCTGCGCACGGTGGCCGCGGCCCGCGCCTGGGCCGCCGAGCGCAACGTCGTCAACCGGGAGGCGGCCCGCGACTACGCGGCCGGCGAGGGCCCCTACCAGCACCGCGCCGCCCAGGGGATGATCGCCGGGGCGTTCTTCACCGATCTCTACGCGATGGTCGCGCGCTGGGCCGACTGGGCCGAGGAGCAGATCGGGACCTGGCCCGAGGACCCGGGCGAGGCCGTGGCCGACCGGCGTGAACTGGAGGAGATCGCCCGGCGGGCGGACTGGTGAGGCCCGGGCCCGAAGAGAGAAGCCGGACGGAGAGCAAGGGTGGAGCTGAGGGGAATCGAACCCCTGACCTACTCGATGCGAACGAGTCGCGCTACCAACTGCGCCACAGCCCCTGGTGCGACGCCGACTCTATCAACGCCGCGGATCAGTCCGGGACAGCGGGTCAGGCTCCCGCCGCCCGGCGGTACCCGTAGGTCCGCTCGCCGTCGAGGTCGTGGAACGCGGGGTCGTCGTCGGTGTCGTCGACCAGCTCCATGTCCTCCGGCACCGGCGGCGGGGGCGTGCGCGGCGCCGCCCAGCGGGGCGCCTCGTCCCGGTCCTCGTCCTCGTCGTGCTCGTCGGCGAGCTCGTCGTCGTGGGCGTCGTACTCCCCGTCGATCCAGTCGGCGTCGCGGTAGGCGGCCATGCGCTCCTCGTGCGCGGCCTGGCGCTCCCGTCGGGCCTCGAGCGCCCGGCGCTCGCCGGACAGGCGGGCGGCGCGGCGTGCCCGCACCTCCTCCTCGATGCGGGTCTGGCGGCGCAGGAAGACGAGGTAGCCGATGAGCAGGACGTCGGCGACGGCGTGCAGCCACCACATCGCGCTCGACACCACGAGCGCCGCGAGCGCGGACAGGACCGCGACCGCGATCAGCCCGATCGCCACGCGCTGGCGGAACGCGTAGCGCGCGTGCGCCGCGGCGGCCGCGGCGTCGGGGTCGAACCCGCCCCGCCCGGGCCGGTAGGTCCGCAGCTCGCGGGACGGTTCGGGGTCGTGCTCGTCGAGGTCCTCGAGGTCCTCGAGCTCGTCGAGGTCCTCGTCCTCGAGGTACTCGTCCTCGAGGTCGTCGACCTCCTCGGGCTCCTCGTGCGCGGGTCGGCGCAGCACCCGCTCGCGACCGACGACGCGGGTGGGCTCGTCCGCGGGGGCCCGGTCGTCCCGGTCGTCCTCGTACTCGTCCAGGTCGTCGCGCTCGGCGTCGAGGTCGAGCTCGGCGTCGAGGGCCTCCTGCGTCTCGTCGGCGCGCTCGGCGAGGGCCGTGCCACCGCCCGTCACGGATCCGGTGCCGGTCGACGCCGCCGCACGCTCACCGCGGGCGCGTCCGTCCGTCTGCACTGTCGCCACGGGGACCTCCTCGATCAGGGATGCTCCGGCCGTCCTCGGCAGCACCCGTGCACTCAGATCGACGTCCGCGGGACGCGGGACCATCTGGCGGCGGCGGGCGACGACGGGGACGAGCACCACCAGCCACGCCAGGACCAGGGCCGCGAAGACGACCGAGCTCGGCACCGCAGACCTCCCACCCCGGACGACCGCGACGGCCGGATCCGGCTCGTCGCAGGCGCCACGCTAGTCACACGAGTCCCGCGCGCCCCGCAGTTGACGCGGCGTGTCGTGTGCGAGCGGTGACGAGATCCCTCCAGTAGGGGAACCCTGACCCCGGGCGTTCGGGCCTGATACCACTCGACCGGATGGCGCGCCAGGCTCGACCTCTAGGCCGTGTGGGTGCGAGTTCACGCGCGCTCGGCACGACCGGCCCGCAGCAGGCGCCCGACGAGGCCGTCGGGCAGCACGTCCTCCTCGGTGACCGCGAGGACGAGGTGGTCGCGCCAGTCGCCGTCGACCTCGAGGTAGCGGCGCAGCAGCCCCTCCTCGCGGAACCCGAGCTTGGCGAGCACCCGCAGGCTGCGGGCGTTCTCGGGCCGGACGGTCGCCTCGACGCGGTGCAGCCCGACCCGGGCGAAGCAGTGGTCGACGGCGAGCGCCACGCCCGCGGTCGCCGCGCCACCGCCCGCGACGTGCGCGCCGATCCAGTAGCCGACGTAGGCCGACAGCAGGGGTTCGCGCACGACGTTGCCGATGACGACCTGGCCGGCGAAGTCCCCGTCGACGAGCAGCGCGAACGGCAGCGCCTGCCCCGCCCGGCCCATCGAGCGCAGCGCGGCCCAGCGCGCGGGCCACTCGACGAGCGCGTTGCGCTCCGCCCACGGCCCCGGCAGCGTCGGCTCCCACGGCGCGAGGTGCTCCTCGTCACGCAGCCGCGTCCGCGACCACGCCGCGCCGTCCCGCAGGCGGATCGGGCGCAGCTCGACGACGCCCGCCGGGACGCGCAGCGCGCGGGTGCGGGCGGGCCAGCCGGGGTGGCGACCGGTCGGACGGGCGCCGCCCCACGGGGGCCGGCCCACCTCAGCCGCCCACTCAGGTACGCGGCGCGAGGAACGACACGCGCACGGGGGCGTCCATGCCGATCTCGGTCGTCTCCTCGTCGACGACGATCAGCGCGTTCGCCTCGGCGAGCGACGAGAGCAGGTGCGAGCCCGAGCTGCCCAGCGGCTGGGCGAGGTACTCGCCGGTGGCGCGGTCGCGCAGCAGGCGCCCGCGCACGTAGCTGCGCCGCCCGGGCGGCGAGCTGACCGGCGAGAGCAGCGCGGCGGTGACCTCGCGGCGGTGCAGGTCCTGCTTGCCGAGGGTCAGGCGGATGAGCGGGCGGACGAGCACCTCGAACGCGACGAGCGCCGAGACGGGGTTCGCCGGCAGCAGGAACGTCGGGATCTCCTCGCTGCCGAGGCGCCCGAAGCCCTGCACGGAGCCGGGGTGCATGGCGACCCGCGAGATGTCGACGGGCCCGAGCTGGGCGAGCGTGTCCTGGACGTCCTCCCCCAGCTGCCCGCCGACCCCGCCGGCGATCACGACGATCTCCGAGCGCGCCAGCGCCGACGCGACCGCCTCGCGCAGCGCCGTCGGCTCGGTCGAGGCGATGCCCAGGCGGGTGACCTCGGCGCCGGCGTCGGCGGCCGCGGCGGCCAGGGCGTAGGAGTTGACGTCGACGACCTGGCCGGTGCCGGGCGTGCGGTCCAGGTCGACCAGCTCGTCGCCGACGGCGAGCACCGACACCCGCGGGCGCGGGTGCACGAGGACCTTGGTGCGCCCGACCGCGGCCAGCAGGCCCACCTGGGCGGGGCCGACCGCGGCGCCCCGCCGGACGGCCACGTCGCCCGGCGACACGTCCTCGCCGACCCGCCGCACCCAGGCCGCCGACGGCACCGGGGTCTTGACGGTCAGGCGCGCGCGGTGCCCGGTGGCCCGGCTCGCGGGGTCGTCGGCGGCGTCGGTGTGGTCGTGCGGGGCGACCGCGTCGGCCAGCGTCGGCAGCGGCGCACCGGTGGCCACGCGCACGGCCTGGCCGGGCTGCAGGCGGTGCGCCTGGCGGGACCCGACGGCGACCTCGCCGACCACGGGCAGCTCCACCGGCTCGTCGGCCGCCGCCAGCACGTCGACGCTGCGGACCGCGAACCCGTCGACGGCCGCCTGGTCGAAGCCGGGCAGGGCCCGGTCGGCCACGACCTCCTCGGCGCAGAGCAGGCCCTGGGCGGAGGAGATGTCGACGCGGATGGGGGCCGGGCGGACCGCGGCGTCGAGCACGCGGCGCAGCTGGGCCTCGACCGTCCTCATCGGGCTCGCCTCCACATGGCCCCATCGTCCTACGCCGGGCGTGCCGCGGCGGGTACCGACGCGCCCGACACCGCGGGTCGGTCCGACACGGCCGTTCGGGACGATGGCGGCATGTCCTACGTCGACGACGCCCTGGCCGCCCTCACCGCGCGGGACGCCCACCCCGCCGAGGTCGAGGCCTTCCGCCGCCGCCTCGAGCAGCTCGCCGACCCGGAGAGCGCCGTCCTGCCCGGCGAGGAGCTCGCGCCGGTCGACGACCTGCCGACGCTCGACGGCCTGCCCGAGCCGTCCGACGAGGACGCGCGCCGGGCTCTCGACCGGCTCGCGGTGATCAAGCTCAACGGCGGGCTGGGCACGAGCATGGGACTCGACGGGCCGAAGTCGCTGCTCGAGATCAAGCCGGGCACGAGCTTCCTCGACGCCGTGGCCGTGCAGACCCTGGCGCTGCGCGAGCGCCACGGGGCCCGGCTGCCGCTGCTGCTCATGAACTCGGAAGGCACGCGCGAGCCGTCGCTGGCCGCCCTGCGCCGGCACGCGGGGCTCGAGGACGACGACCTGCCGCTGGACTTCCTGCAGGGCTCCGAGCCCAAGCTGCGCACCGACGACCGGCGGCCGGTGTCGTGGCCCGCCGACCCCCGCCTCGAGTGGTGCCCGCCGGGCCACGGCGACCTGTACACGGCGCTGGCCGCGTCCGGCGCGCTCGAGAAGCTGCTCGCGGCCGGGGTGCGCTGGTGCTTCGTGTCGAACTCCGACAACCTCGGGGCGATCCCCGACGTGCGGATCGCCGCGTGGATGGCCGCCGAGCAGGTGCCGTTCGCGCTGGAGGTCGCCCGGCGCACGGCGATGGACCGCAAGGGCGGGCACCTGGCGTCCCGGGCGGGCTCGCTGGTGCTGCGCGAGACCGCGCAGGTCCCCGAGGGCGACGACTCGTTCACCGACATCGAGCGCTTCTCGTACTTCAACACCAACAACCTGTGGTTCGACCTCGAGCACCTGCGCGCACTGCAGGAGGCGGACCCGGCGGCGCCGTACCTGCCACTGATCGTCAACAAGAAGACGGTCGACCCCACCGACAAGTCCTCGACGCCGGTGCTGCAGCTCGAGACGGCGATGGGCGCGGCGATCGGGTCGGTCGAGGGCGCGCGGGCGCTCGAGGTGCCGCGCACCCGGTTCGCGCCGGTCAAGACCACCGACGACCTGCTCGTGGCGCGCTCGGACCTCTACGACCTCACCGAGGACGGGCGCATGGTGCCCACTGGCACGGCGCCGGTGGTGAAGCTGGACAAGGCGGAGTTCGGGATGCTCGGCGACTTCGAGCGCCGCTTCGCCGGCGGGGCGCCGTCGCTGGCGCGGGCGACGTCGCTGACGGTCTCCGGGGACGTCGTGTTCGGCGCGGGCGTCGTCGTCGAGGGCGACGTGACGGTCGAGGGCCCGCGGCACGTCGGGGACGGCGAGACGCTGCGGGGATGACCACCAAGGCCGCGCTGCGGCGCTCGTTGCTGGCCGCGCGCCGGTCCCGGTCGCCCGAGGCGCGCCGGGCCGACGCCGCCGCGCTGGCCGCCGGGCTGCCGGCGGTGCTGGAGGGCGTGGACGACCCGGTCTGCCTGTTCGTCGCGGTCGGCGGGGAGCCCGGCGGGCCGCCGGTGCTCGAGGCCGCTCGCGCGCTCGGGCGCCGGGTGCTCCTGCCCGTCACGGTCGGCGCCGCGCCCCTGGACTGGGCGCCCTACGACGGCCCCGGGTCGCTCGGTCCCGGCCCGCACGGGTTGCGCGAGCCCACCGGGCCGCGGCTGGGGCCCTCGGTGCTCGCGCAGGCCGGCCTGGTCGTCGTCCCGGCGCTCGCCGTCGACCACCGGGGCGTGCGCCTGGGCCGCGGCGGCGGGCACTACGACCGCTCGCTGCCCCTCGCCGGCCCGCACACGCGCCTCGTGGCCCTGGTGGGCGACGACGGCCTCGTCGCCGACGACCTCCCCGACGAGCCCCACGACGTCCGCGTCCACGCCGTCTGGCGCCCGTCGTCCGGGGTGACGTGGTTGTCAGCCTGGCGGCCACGCTGACGTCCAACGTCAGGAAAGCCCCCATCCCGGCCCGTGGCCGCGATTCCTGGAGCCGTCCCACTTCGGAACAGCCGTGACGCTGTCGGTGTTGGCACTCTCATAGCGCGAGTGCCATCTACACTCTGCGCGGACATCACGACCCCCGCGCGGGGGCGGACGACTTCAGGAGTGCACGTGCCGACCTATCCCTACGCCTGCACCGCCTGCGACCACCGCTTCGAGCAGGTCCAGGCGTTCTCCGACCCGTCGCTGACCGAGTGCCCGGTGTGCGGCGGGCGGCTGCGCAAGGTGTTCTCGTCGGTCGGGATCGTGTTCAAGGGCAGCGGCTTCTACCGCAACGACGCCCGCAACGGCTCCGGGTCGTCGGAGAAGGTCTCGTCGTCGTCCTCGTCGGAGTCGTCGTCGGGCTCGGGCGAGTCGTCGGGCTCCGGGGACGCGAAGGGGTCGAGCGAGTCCAAGAGCACCGCGGACTCGGGATCGTCGGGCTCGTCCAGCTCGTCGACGGCCGGTTCCTCGAGCTCGTCGAGCACCTCGGCGAAGTCGGCCTGAGCGGCCGGGAGAGCGAGGGGTGGTCCAGGACGCCGACCCCGAGTCGGCGTCCCGGACCTACCTGACGCCCACCCGCTCCCCAGCGGTCGGCGTCGAGGGCCTCACACCATGGAAGACGGATCGGGAGACAGAAAGGTTGCCGATTCCCTCACACATCACCCCAACGGGTGACAGAGGTGAGGTTTCGGTGGGCCGAGACACGAATCACAGCGGTCGTCGGCGCTGCCCCGGGCTGTGCCGCGCGGCGCCCGATCCGTCCCGCGGCCCGCCCTCCTGCGCGGCCAGCAGGGGCGAGCGCGACAGCAGGAACACCCCGATCACCATCAGGACGGCGCCGGCCAGCCCGCCCAGGAGCGCGAAGCCCCCGTTGATCTCCTCGCCCAGCAGGGCGATGCCCCAGGTCGACGAGAGCAGCGGGTTGCCGAGGATGAGCCCCGGCTGCGAGGCCAGCAGCCGCCCGGCCCGCAGCGAGTGCTGGAGCACCAGGAACGCCGCCGGCGCGACGGGGATCAGCAGGTAGCTCTGCCAGGTCGTGAAGACGCCGGCCACACCCTCGCGCTGGAGCGCCTCGGACATCGCCTTGACGATCACGGCGACGAACCCGGACCCGATGCCCGCGGCGATCCCGTAGAACGCGGCCCGGGTGACGGTGCGCGAGCGTTTCGCGACGGAGCTGGTGAGCCAGAGCAGGCCCATGGTCACGATCGTGCCGAGGATCCAGGTGAGCGTGCCGGCCCCGAGCGCGTCGCCGCCGCTGGGCTGCAGGGTGACGAGCAGGACGACCAGGCCCACGGACATGATCGCGACGGCGATCCACTCGCGGCGGCGCAGCGCTCCCCCGAGCACCCACCAGCCCAGCAGCAGCGTGAACGGCAGCTCCATGACGAGCACCGGCTGCACGAGCGCGATCGACCCGAGGCTCAGCGCCGTGGCCTGCAGCGCCACCGCGACCGCGAAGATGGAGGTCCCGATCAGCCACGCGGGCCGCTGGACCATGTCCCGCAGGGTCCCGGCGCTGATGCCGCGGGCGCGGGCGCTGTCCTGCGCCGCCTTGCGCTGGAGCACCAGGGCCGTCGCGTTGGCGATGGTCGCGAGCAGCACGAGCACCACGGCCATGCCTGCGCCCGCCCTCTTCCCGATCGTCGGCGACCCTCGGCCGCAAACTACCGCCCGACCCGGTGGGGTCGCCGCGCCGGGCCGCGGGCACGCACCGATCGCGCTGCGCCGAACGCCGTCCCCATCGGCCGGATGCGTCCACGGCTGTCCGGGTGACCTGCGGGTCCCGGCCGGGGCGGCGCCCTAGCGTCGACGACGTGCGAGAACGGGACGGGCCCCCGGGCGGAGGCCGGCGGTGGCGGGCCGGGTGGCGGGCCGGGTGGCGGCTCCCGGCGCCCGGCTGGCGACGGGTGGTGGCGCTGCGCCGGGCCGCGGCCGGGGCGCTGGCGGTGCTCGCGGTCGCGTTCCTCGCCGCGCCCGGGGTCGCGCCGGCCGGGACGCCCGTGCTGGTGGCCGCGCGCGACCTCGCGCCGGGCGTGGCGCTGGGCCCGGCCGATGTGGCGGTGCGGTCGCTGCCGCCCGACCTCGTGCCGGTGGGCGCGCTCGGCGAGCCGGCCGCGGTCGCCGGGCGTCAGGTCGTCGGCGGCGTGCGGGCGGGCGAGGCGCTCACCGACGTGCGGCTGCTCGGGCCGGTCGCCGCGGTCGCCGCCGCGGGGGTCCCGGACGCGGCCGGGGTGCCGGTACGCCTCGCCGACGCCGGCGTCGCCGCGCTGCTGACGCCCGGCACCCGGGTCGACCTCGTGGCGGCCGGCGCCGCGGAGGGTGCCGGGGGTCCGGTGGGCGAGGCGGCCGTGCTGGCCCCGGGCGCGGTGGTGCTCGCCGTGCTGCCGCCCCCGCAGCGGACGGCCGGCTCAGCACCGGTCGTGGTCGTCGCCCTGCCGGCGGGGCTCGCGGCCCGGGTGGCCACGGTGTCGCTGCGGGAGGAGGTGACGGTCACGCTGCGCTGACGGGCACCCGGGACGGGTCGGTCAGGGCCGGTCGTGGTGCGGCGGGCGCTCGTCGTCGTAGCGGCGGCGGTCGGACTCGTCACGACCCGGGTCCCCCGCGCCGCCGGGCTCGCGCTCGTCGGACGACGCCACCGCCTCGTCCCCGAAGATCGCGGCCCGCAGCGCCGCCCGCCGCCGGGCCTCGGCGCGCGGGTCGGGCTGCGGGTCAGGTGGACCGGAGCTCAGTGCTCCTCCATCCCCGAGAGCTCGGCGATCACGTGGGAGATCATCGGGGTGAGGGTGGCCATGCCGTCGCGGACGGCGGCGCGCGAGGAGGCGAGGTTCACGACGAGGGTGCTGCCCGAGACGCCCACCAGGCCGCGCGAGAGGCCCGCGTCGACGGCGCCCGCCGCCAGGCCGGACGCGCGGATGGCCTCGGCGATGCCCGGGATGGGGCGGTCGAGCACGCCCGCGGTCGCGTCGGCGGTGACCGCGCGCGGCGACACCCCGGTGCCGCCGACGGTGACGACGAGGTCGACGCCGCCGATCACCGCGGTGTTGAGGGCGTTGCGGATGGCCACCGACTCGCCCGGCACGACGATCGTGCCGTCGACGACGAGGCCGGCCTCACCGAGGAGCTCGGTGACCAGCGGCCCGATCGTGTCCGCGCTCTCGCCCCGGCTGACGCGGTCGTCGACCACGACGACGAGGGCGCGTCCCAACAGCTCCTCCGTACCGCCGTGCAGCGGCGAGTTCTCCATGGTCACCAAGGTAGTCGGCACCGCCACGACGGTACGAGGTGGACGCGCGGCGACGGTCGTGTCACGGCGCGTGCCACCGGGCGGCTAGCGTGCCCGCGTGCGCGTACTCCTGACGGGCGGGGCCGGCTTCATCGGCTCGCACATCGCCGACCTGCTGGCCGAGCGCGGGCACACCCCCGTGCTGCTCGACGCCCTGCTCCCCCAGGCCCACGCGGCCGGCAAGGCGCCGGAGTGGCTCGACCGCTACCAGCTCGTGCACGGTGACGTGCGCGACGCCGACCTGCTCGACCGGCTGCTGCCCCAGGTCGACGCGGTGTGCCACCAGGCGGCGATGGTCGGCCACGGCGTCGACCCGAACGACGCGCCCGCGTTCGCCGAGAACAACGACCTCGCCACCGCCGTGCTGCTCGCCGCGATGTACCGCTCCGGGCACCGCGAGCTGGTGATGGCGAGCTCGATGGTCGTCTACGGCGAGGGCCGCTACTTGTGCCCGGAGCACGGCGTCGTGCCGCCGCCGGCCCGCACGCAGGCCGACGTCGACGCCGGGCGCTACGACCTGCCCTGCCCGCACTGCGGCCGCGACCTCGACGGCGAGCTCATCCCCGAGGACGCGCCGCTCGAGCCGCGCAGCACCTATGCGGCGACCAAGCTCGCCCAGGAGCACCTGGCGGTGGCGTGGGCGCGCGCGACCGGCGGGCGGGTCTGGGCGATGCGCTACCACAACGTCTACGGCCCCCGGATGCCGCAGAACACGCCGTACGCGGGCGTCGCGTCGATCTTCCGGTCGTCGCTGGAGCGCGGCGAGGCCCCGCGGGTCATGGAGGACGGGCGCCAGCGGCGCGACTTCGTGCACGTCGGCGACGTCGCGGCCGCCAACGTCGCCGCCCTCGAGACCCCGGCCGCCGCGGGCCGCTGCGTGCCGCTCAACGTGTGCTCGGGCGAGGTCCGCACGATCGGCGACCTCGCGACCACCCTCGCCGCGACGATGGAGGGCCCGGCGCCCGAGATCGTCGGCGGCGCCCGGCCCGGCGACGTCCGTCACGTCACCGCCGACCCCGCACGCGCCGCCGACCTCCTCGGCTTCCGCGCACGCACGAGCTTCGCCGACGGGATCGCGGCGTTCGCCACCGACCCGCTGCGCGACGCCGTCGGCTGAACGCCCGGTGATCAACGGGGACTTCGCGCGCGTAGAAGCAGCGAACCGCGCGTTCGCTGCAGAAGGGGCCGGGCGCGCCGGCTACCAGACCGTCGCCAGCAGGTGGTTGATCGCGAGCGCGAGGACGGCCTGGGCGAGCAGCCACCAGCGCCACGAGGGCCGGGGCAGCAGGGCCGCGAGCGGCACGATCCACACCGCGAACGGCAGCCAGATGCGCTCGACCTCGGACTTCGAGAGCCCGGAGAGGTCGGCGACGAGCACGGCGACGAGCCCTGCCGCGCCGAGCGCCACCAGCACCACGGGCGCCGCGCGGGGCCGCCAGGCGGCACGGCGCAGGCCCGCGATCACCGCGGGGCCGAGCACGAGCACGAGCGCCGCGAGGTTGCCCCACACCCAGTACTCGTAGGGACGCAGGAGCCCGTACTCGCCCACCTGGTAGTAGCGGACCTTGACCTGCTCGTACCCCTCGTACCACCAGAACCCGGCGAGCGTGAACGCGGCGACGACGGCCGCGGCGCCGAGCCCGCCGGTCAGCAGCGGGGCGGCGCGGCGGGTGAGCAGCGCGACCGCGACCGGCAGCAGCCCGGCGAGCACGAGCCCGTAGGACAGGTACAGCGACAGGCCGAGCACCACCCCGCCGGCGACGCACACGAGGTGCCCGAGCAGCCCGCGCCGGGCCGCGCCGACCGCGAGCAGGGCCACGCCCCACGCGAGGACCGCGGCGAACATCCCGTCCGCGGACACCCCGACCCACACCGCGCCCGGGAAGAGCACGCCGAAGGGCAGGTAGGCGCGGGCGAGGTCGCGGTCGCCCAGCGCGGCGAGCGTGATCGCGACGGCGACCACCGCCGAGGCCCCGATCGCCGCGGTCACGGCGCCCGCGTACTCGCCGCCCGGGAACCCGGCTCGGTCGAGCAGGACGTAGAAGAGCGTCGCGGCCGGCGGGTGGCCCGAGGAGTGCGTGACCAGGGTGTCGGGCGTCAGCCCGGCGATGCGGTCGGCGAAGGTCTGCAGGAAGACCGAGATGTCGCCGGTGCGGGGAATCTCCGCGAGGTACTCGGTCGGCGTCGCCAGCCGTTCGGCGACCCCGACGATCCACCCGTCGATCGTCGCGAGGGCGAAGGTCCACGCCGCCGAGGCGACGTACGCCACCCCGAGCAGCGGCCCCCAGGCCAGCCGGCGGGCCACCGCGGGGCCACCGAGAGCGACGAGCAGGGCCACGAGGACCGCCGGCACCGTGCCCGGACCGACGTGCGGCAGCCACGACGCCAACAGCGGCGGCCACCCCACCAGCACGGGGACGCCGGCGTCGATCAGCCGCCATCCGACCACGGACGATGCCGTGACCAGCAGCGCGGCGGCCAGGACGGCCAGGAGGTCGCCGCGCAGGCGCAGCGGGGGGCGGGTCGCCGACGGTGGTTCGCCGGCGGGTTCGGGGCGGTCCCGCAGCACGGTGGTCATCGCCGCCGGACAGTACGGAGCCGCGGTGATCTCGGGGTGAGGAGGTCCGTGAAGCCGCTGTGAGTCGCCCGGACGGGGCAGATCGGGCACGCCCCGACGGCCCACCAGCCACCCGACGCGGGCACCAGCCCCAGGCGGCGAGCACACGACCGACCTCATAGCGTGACCAGGGTGGAAGGTCGCGTGGACGTCGTGCTCCCCTGTCTCGACGAGGCCGAGGCCCTGCCCGGCGTGCTCGCCGCACTGCCCGACGGGTTCGACGCCGTCGTGTGCGACAACGGCTCGACCGACGGCACCCCCGCCCTCGCGGCGCAGCTGGGTGCGCTCGTCGTGCACGAGGCGAAGCCCGGGTACGGCGCCGCGGTGCACACCGGTCTCGAGGCGACGCGCACCGACGTCGTCGCGGTGATCGACGCGGACGGCTCGCTCGACCCCGCCGAGCTCCCCGCGATGGTGCGCCTGCTGCTCGACACCGACGCCGACCTCGTCGTCGGCCGGCGTGTGCCGGCGGCCCGGGGGGTGTGGCCGTGGCACGCGCGGGTCAGCAACCTCGTGCTGTCCGGGCTCATGCGCACCCGGGGCGTGGCGGTGCGCGACATCGCCCCGATCCGGGTGGCGCGCCGCCGGGCGCTGCTCGACCTCGGGATCACCGACCGCGCCTTCGGCTACCCCCTCGAGCTGCTCATCCGCGCCGGGGCCGCCGGGTGGCGCATCCGCGAGGTCGACGTCGCCTACCGCCCGCGCGCCGGCGGCCGCTCCAAGGTCTCGGGCTCGGTCAAGGGCACCGCGCGCGCCGTCCGGGACATGTCGAAGGCGATCGCCCGCACCCGCCCGTCGACGCCCACGGCACCGTCCACCGCACTCGACGACCGCGACACCACTCGATGAGGTCCGGCGTCGAACCGATCACGGCGCCCCGCACGAACGCGCGGACCATGCGGACCAGTGCGCCGGTCACGAGGGTCGTCCTCGTGCTCGCCAAGGCCCCCGTCGCGGGGCGGGTCAAGACCCGGTTGATGACGGCCACGACCCCCACCGGGGCGGCGGGCATCGCCGCCGCCGCCCTGCTCGACACCCTCGACGCGGCGCGGGCCGTCCGCGACGCCCGGGTCGTGGTCGCGCTCGAGGGCGACCCGGCCGACGCCGAGCGCCGGGACGAGATCCTCGCGGCCCTGGCCGGCACGGTCGTCGTCCCGCAGCGCGGCGACACCCTGGGCGAGCGGATCACCGCCGCGCACCGGGACGTCGCCGACGCGTTCCCGGGCGCGGTGAGCGTGCAGATCGGCATGGACACCCCGCAGGTCGACCCGGCGCTGCTCGCCGACGCGCTCGACCTCGTCACCACCGGCGCCGACGCGGCGCTCGGGCTTGCGCTCGACGGGGGCTGGTGGGCGCTCGCGCTGGCCGACCCGCGCCGGGCCGCGCTCATCGCCGACGTGCCGACCTCGCGGGACGACACCGGCGTCCGCACGCTCGCCGAGCTGCGCGCCGGGCACGAGGGGCTGGCCCCGGGCCGCGTGCTCGAGCTGCCGCCCCTGTCCGACGTGGACACCCCCGACGACGCCGTCGCCGTCGCCGACCTCGTCCCCGCGGGCCGCTTCGCCCGCGCCGTCGCGGACGTGCTCCCCCTCCACGGGTCGAGCACCGGTCCGCTCCGTCTCCCCGTCCCCGGAGGCCTCCCACGATGACCCGCATGACGTCGAGCCCCGTGACGGCCCCACCCGCGGCCGAGATGCTCACCGGGGCACCCGACACCGGGACGGTGTTCGACGCGGCGCTCGCCGGGCGCAGCCACCGTCTCGTGCGCCACGACGGGGTCGTGCTGCCCCTGGCCGTGCAGCGCTGGCACGACGACGCCGACGCCGAGGACGACTGGCTGCTCGACCGCTGCGCCGGGCCCACGCTCGACCTCGGCTGCGGGCCCGGCCGGCTCGTCGTCGCGCTCGCCGACCGGGGCGTGCCGGCGCTGGGCGTCGACGTGTCCGTGCAGGCCGTCCAGCGCTGCCTCGAGCGCGGCGCCGCGGTGCTCCACCGCGACGCCTTCGAGCGCCTGCCCGGCGAGGGGCGCTGGCAGCACGTCGTGCTCGCCGACGGCAACATCGGCATCGGCGGCGACCCGGTGACGCTCCTGCGGCGATGTCGCGCCCTGCTCGCCGAGGGCGGCACGGTCCTGCTCGAGCTCGAGCCCGACGCGGGCCTGTGGTGCGGCGTCGCCTACCTCGAGTGCCTGGACGAGCCCGTCCTCGACACCATCGGTGACGCGCCGTGGTTCCCGTGGGCGGTCCTCGGCCCGCACGCGGTCGACGAGGTGGCCGCCGAGGCCGGGCTGACCGTGGTGGCCCGCGACGAGGGCGCCCGCGCGTTCGTCGAGCTCGCTCCCGCCTAGTGTCCTGAGTCAGAAATTCGCCGGCAGTAGTTGGCGATGCTGTCGAGGATCTCGTCGGCGGTCTTGGTCCAGACGTAGGGCTTGGGGTCGTCGTTCCAGGCCTTGATCCAGGCGCGGATGTCG